>JAFNAR010000001.1 GCA_017860255.1 Bacteroidota bacterium
GTTGGGGTTTTATCCATAATGAGGGATTGAAAAGGGTTTGAGAATAAAGTGTGGGTATTAAACTCATGAAGAAAAATACACAAACGAATGATAATAATACTCGTTTCATAATACTAAAAGGGTTAATTATTAATTTTTTGAATATTTGCGGCAAACATAGGAAATAGTTTTTAAACCTGCAAATTAATTTTGCAGGTTTTTTGATAAATATTTTCAATGCATTGATTTTAAGTAATGTAAAATTATGTTAATTTAAAAATATATTGCTATTTAATTTGATATATTTTTAATTATGATTGATGTTTTTTGGAATAAGCTAAGGATAAAGTAAGATAAGCTTATTATTTATTGTTGACTCCATATCCAAAAAGAGAGAAATCGCTAAGGGTAGGGTCTTCAGGAAAAACTTCTTTTAGTTTGACAGTTATTTCAAGAGCTGTTTGCATATTGGCTTGTTTTGACTTAGTCAGGTTTAGCAAAAGGGCTTGCTGATGTACATGTGTGTCAACTGGAATTATTAAATCTTCTGGTTTTAGAATTGTCCAAATGCCTAAATCAACTATATTATCATTTCTAACCAACCAGCGAAGCAACATACAAAGTCGTTTGCAGGCTGATTTTGTGTTTATTGGAATACCTTCAACGTCTTTAAAGATTTCAATTATTATTTCAATAACCTCTAAGCAAGGATTTGAATTAATTTTATCTTGCTCAATGTTTTTTTGTTTTAGTTTCAGCTCTTTTTCTATTTTTTCTTCAAGCGAATTATTGTTCTCTTGAATATAGATTTTGTGTAATGTGTTGCAAAGGTTGTAGAAGTCGTTGTGTTTGTAGAAACGATAGAGGGATTGATAATTGTTTTTGTGTTTTTCGAAACCTCTTTGCTTAATATATTCAAATGGGCTGTTGGAGTAGTTGAGGTTAATTTCTTGATGAATTAAATTCAGGGTTTGAAGAATTGCTTTTCTATTGCCATAAGCCAGCCAGGAGCTAATAAAGGAGGAGATTTCAATATCCTGTTTTTTTGAATATTGATGAGGAAAACTTATAGGATCAGTTTCAATAAAGTCTTTGGTGTTATATGTCTTGGCATATTCAATTAGAAGTGTGGCTTTAGCTTTTGAAATCATGTAGGGGAACAAAAATATTTAGTAGTTTCTTATTGATTCGTAAAGCAAGTCGTGAATATTTGTCCTAATATTTTTTTTAGAAAGCTTGCCATTGTTTTGATCAGGATAAACTCTATTTGCAAGGAATACAAATGTTAAGTTTTCCTTTGGTTCAACCCAAAAATAAGTTCCAGTAAATCCAGTGTGACCAAAACTTTCTTTAGAAGCGTATTGTGAACATGGAGATGAATTTCCCTGCTCTTTTGGCACTGGCTTGTCAAATCCCAACACTCTTCTGCTGTTTTTGAAATATGCTGTGTTGAAAAGCTTTATTGTACTTTCATTTATATATCTATGATTATTATACACTCCTCCATTAAGTAGCATTTGGCAAAGTTGAGCAATATCCATAGCATTGGCAAAAAGTCCAGCATGACCAGCAACTCCTCCAAACATTGCAGCAGCTGGGTCGTGAACATAACCTAAAATTTGTCTATGCCTAAAAGTATTATCCATTTCAGTTGGAGCAATATTTTTGTTTGAAAATCTTTCCAAAGGTTTATAGCCAATAAATTTTAATCCCATTGGGTCATAGAAATTTTCATATGCATAAACATTCAAAGGAGTCTTAGTAATATTTTCAATAACTTCACCTAAAAGTATAAAACCAAAATCGGAGTAAACATATTTTTTCTCTTTATTCAAATCAGTCTTAACTATTCTGTCTAAAATTGTTTTTTTGTATGATTTAAGAATGTAAAGGTTATCACATACTGGAACATATTTGTCTGAGTTTGGATTTTGAAATTTGTAGATAGAAGTTTTTAAATTATCGTCATTCATTGTAGCTTTATAGAATGCCTCCCATGCCTTTAAACCAGCATTATGAGAAAGAACTTCTTTGAAAGTGATATTTTCTTTATTTGAGTTCTCTAAAATAGGAAGGTATTTTGAAAGTTTATCATCCAAATTATATTGTGATTCGTCGTAGAGTTTCATCATGGAAATTGTAGTGCTCATAACCTTAGTAACTGAAGCAACATCATAAAGAGTGTTATTATTTACTTTTTGAAGAGAATCGTAAGTTAAATAGCCATAAGATTTTTCGTAAACAAGTTTATTATCTTTATAAACCACAATTTGACAACCAGGATAAGCCTTGTCTTTTATTCCTTGATTTGCAATGCTGTCAATTTTCTTGAAATAAAGAGGGTTCATATGAGCATCATTGCAATTAATATAACTCATAGCTTCGTCATCAAAACGCAATCCTAAATTAACCTTATAGTTTTCTGAGCATGTAACTGGAAGTTTACCTCTAACATCAATTTTCCCAAAAATACTTTTAGCCAAAGAAATTTGTAAAGCAGGTATATTTTCATAACCTACAAGTATTGCTTTAATATTTTTTAAACTATCTATTAATTGAAGAGAGTAGGGGTTCGCAAAAAGAGCAAGAATGGTTTTTTCGTTTTTCTGCAATTGATTCAAGTTCTGTATTGAAGTGGAATCTATTCCAAAGTTAGTTTTAATACCTCTTTTTATATTTCCACAAATTGTAGCAACAACATAATCATAATCAATAAGTTTTCCTTCAATATTACTTAATGTGTCATTAGCTCCTAATTTAAAAACATCAACATCACAATAGTCTTTAATTGTTGAAGTAAAAGGATTAATATCTCCATTTCCCAACTGTACTACAGCAATTTTTATATTATGTCTGTCATAAATAGGAAGCATATTGCAATCATTCTTTACAAGAGTAATTATGCTTTCTGACAATTGAGTTGTTATATCTTCAGCTTGTTTAATCAAATTATCATTTGGAACGGATAATACTTTAATTTCATCATCAAATAACCCCAATTCATATTTCAAATTAAGAACTTTCTTGCATTTTTCATCAATTTCTTCAATACTAATTCTATTATCTTTTATTGCTTGTAAAATTGCACTTACAGCCTTATATGCATCATTAGGCATTAATAAAATATCTACTCCAGCCATTAGAGACAATACTTCAGCTTCACCATTAGAGTATTCGTTAGTAACACCTTTCATTGTTAGTGCATCTGTAATAACAATTCCATTAAAACAAAGTTCATTTTTTAAATAATCAGTAATAACTTCTTTGCTTAGAGAAGAAGGGAGTTTTTCATTAGGTATAAGAGATGGAATATTCAAATGACCAACCATAACCATTTTAGCTCCTCTTTCTATTCCATAAATGAAAGGATAGGAGTCAACAGAATCTATGAAATCCTTGCTATGACTAATTGTTGGTAAAGAATAATGAGAATCTGTTTCAGTGTCTCCATGACCAGGGAAATGTTTTAAAGAACCTAAAACACCATTATCTTGCATCCCTTTCATATAAGCCCATCCAAGTTTGGCAACTCTTTCTTTGTCTTCACCAAATGAACGAAAACCAATTACAGGATTTTTTGGATTTAGATTAATATCAATTGTAGGTGCAAAATTAATATGAATGCCTAAAGACTTTGCTTGAAGAGCAATATTCTTACCCATTTCGTAAATTAAGGAATCATTTTCTGTTGCTCCAAGAGTAATTTGAGTAGGATAAGAATATGAGTCAGTTAATCTCATTGCTAAACCCCATTCTCCATCAATGCTTATTAAAAGAGGAGTTTTGGCAACGGAATTATATTTCTTATTCAATTCAATTAAATCATTTGAAGTACCCTTGAAAAAACAAACTCCACCAATCTTTAAACTATCTATGCTTTTTGTTATATCATTAATGCTTGAATTCTTGGTATTTGCATCTGAGCCAATTATAATTAACTGTCCAATCTTTTCCTCAATAGACATTGAATTAAGTTTATTGCTTACAAAAGCTTCTTGTTGAGAAAGTTTTGCAGGACTTGGTTTTCTTCCAGTTGCAGAAACACATGAAAAAAGTAAAATACTTAAAGAGAAAGAAACAATAATTAATTTGTACTTCATTTTAATTTATTGATTGGTGATGATGTTTATAATTGTGCAAAGATAATGAAAATAGATGTATTGTTGTATGTGAATTTGGAATTAATATAAACAAAAAGAGCTGTCAAACTTAATTTGACAGCTCTTAAAATTTTCAATAAAAAATTATTTAGAAGCAGAAACTATAACAATAGCTGCTTGTTGAACTCTTGATTTGTAAGCAGGGTTAGAAACGCATTCTTTTACTTTAGCATCTCTTGAAGCAACTTCTTTCTTAAGAGTTAACCATTCTTCAAGATTTTTTGGAGAATTAGCTTTAACTTTCTTTGCACTTTGAAGTCTTGTTGCATATCCTTCGTATTCAGCAACTAATTTTTCGCAAGGATCAACTTTTGGTTGTTCTTTTTTTGCTGGTTTTGCTGCTGGTTTAGCAGTTGTAGTTGCTTTTGCAGGAGCTGGAGCAGGAGTAGCTACTGGTTCTTCAACTGGAGTTTCTGTTTCTACAGCTGGAGTTTCAATTGCTGTTTCTGTTGGAGTTTCAACAGGTGCTTCTTTCTTTCCACAAGCTGCAACTAATGCAACTAATGCAATACCTAATAATAAGTGTTTTACCTTCATAATTTTTTTAATTTTAAAATTAGTAATCATAAATTTGACATTGCAATAATACAACAAATTTTCAATTTAGCAAGAGTTTAATAGAAATAAAAAATAAGAGATTTGAATGTTTATTTGTTTTGAATTTTGGAATCAATAAGTTAAATGTGAAAAAAATGTTTGACAAAAATAATTTTGATTATTTAATACTTCTCCCAATTGTCACATTGTATGAGTTTTGTTGTATAGTATTATCAAAAAAGATTATTTGCTAATGTAATAAAAACAATTATTGTAATTTTGCTCCATAAATTTTAAAAGGATATGAAAATAGTAAGTGTTGAACCAATAGGAATTAGTGTTGAAAAAGCAGAGCAAATAAGAAAAGAATTTTTAGATTTAGGGCATGACTTTCATTGTTATATGGATAGAAAAGAAGATGAAGAAACTTTGAAAGAAAGAATGCATGAAGCTGATATTGTAATAATCTCTAATATTAAATTAAGTACTGAAGTTCTTAAATCTTGCACTAATTTAAAAATGCTTTCAGTTGCATTCACTGGTTTAGACCATATTGATTTGGATTATTGTAAAGAAAATAATATTATAGTTGTAAATGCTTCAGGATATGCAACTGTTGGTGTTGCTGAACTTGCAATTGGATTAATGATTGACGTTTATCGTCATATTACATTATTAAACCAAGATACAAGAAATGGTAAAACTAGAAATAACTTTTTAGGGCGTCAATTAAGAGGTAAAACTGTTGGAATTGTAGGGACTGGAGCCATTGGATTGGAAACAGCAATAATGTTGAAAGCAATGGGTTGTAATATTATTGCATGGAGCAGAACAGAAAAAGAAGAAGTTAAAAAACATAATATTAAACATGTATCACTTCAAGATTTAATGAAGCAGTCTGATATTATTTCACTTCACGTTCCTTTAACAAAAGAAACTCACCATTTAATTAACAGGGATTTATTATCTCTTTGTAAGAAAGATGCAATTTTAATAAACACTGCAAGAGGAAATGTTGTGGATATGGAAGCATTAGCTGAAAGTTTAAGAGAAGGTCTTTTGGCAGGAGCAGGTATTGATGTTTTTGAAACAGAACCTCCATTAGCTAAAAATCATCCACTAATAAATGTTCCTAATTGTGTTCTAACTCCTCATATTGCATATGCTACACGCGAAGCATTTGATATTCGAATTGATATTGTGATTAATAATATTAAATCAATGATTAATGGTTAGTGATTAATGGTTGATTTAGTTTTGTAATTGGTATCTTCCCCTTTAGGGGAATGAGGGTTAATTATAAAGATTTATTTCTTCTAAATTCTTTTGTCTTGATACAAAAGAAACAAAAAATCAAGACTGTTCACAAATAAGCTAAAAATTAAAGCCTTGAACTAAAAGTTTATAAACTCGCCTGCGGCTCAAACATATAACTTTCTTAACGTTCAAGACTTTAATTTTCTTTACGCTTATTTGTAAAAGGTCGGGGGTTATGTTTAGGCATTGAAATAATACAACTAAACAAATACACGACTAAACAATATTAATTATCCTTAAATATTTCATTTTGAATACGAATAGATTCTTGATGAATTGATTCAAAAATATCTTTAATAAATTCTTCGTCTAATTTACTGCCTTTTGCATTTTCCAATCTTTTTTGAATCATTTCGTCTAAACGTTTAATTTGCAAGATTGGAATATTCTTTTCTTTTTTAATTTTAGCAACCTCAATTGCTAAATTCATTCTTTGTTTTAAAATATCTAACAGTTCAAAATCAAGGCTATCAATTTCAGCTCTTAATGTTTTAATTGAATCAATTTTTTCAATGCTATTATTAGGAATAATAAGTTCTTCCAATAATTGTTTTAGCTCATAGGGAGTTATTTGCTGTTTTTTATCTGTTAGAGCTAAATCAGGGTTATTATGAACCTCAATCATTAATCCATTTAGACCAATATTTATAGCTGTTTGAGAAATATCCTTAACCAAACAACTTTTACCAGCAATATGGCTTGGATCACAAATAATAGGAATATCGGGGAATATTCTTTTTAGTTCTATAGGTATCTTCCAATAGGGGGTTTGACGATAAATGCCATTATCGGCAAATGAAAAACCTCTATGTATTGCATATATTTTACCATTGCAGCAAGATTTTATTCTTTCAATTGCTCCAACCCATAGTTTTATATCTGGATTTAGGGGGTTTTTGATGAAAATGGGGATATTTACTCCTTTTAAACTTTCTGCAATTTCTTGAACATTAAAAGGATTTGTTGTTGTTCTTGAACCAATCCAAATCCCATCAATAGAGTGTTCTAAGCATTTTTCAATATGTAAAGGAGTTCCAACTTCAGTCATCACTTTTAAAGGAGTTTGTTTTTTTACTTCAGAGAGCCAACGCAAACCCTTAACTCCAACTCCTTCGAAATGATTTGGTCTTGTGCGAGGTTTCCAAATGCCTGCCCTAAACCAATTTATGCCACCAATAGTGCTTATTTCTTTAGCTGTACTTAAAATTTGTTCTTTTGATTCTGCAGAACAAGGTCCTGCTATTAATTCAAGCACAACTCAAAATCATGATTTAAAGTTAAACTTTCAAATCTTTCGCAATTTGCATAAGAAAGAATAGTTGTGAAAACTTTATTGCTAGGAAGTAATGAAGTTTCTTCTTGATTTGAACTTTCATTTTCAAAAAGATCTTCTTCCCACGATGTTAATAAATCAAATATGTAATTTTCTGCCATAAAAAAATTTGTTAGTTGCTTTTATTGGAAAACGACTAACAAATTTTATTATTATATGCTATTATCCTTTTAAGAATTTTTTACATATGTAAAACCATTGAGTTTTCTTCAGCCAAACGACGCATATTTATTAATGCATAACGCATTCTTCCAAGTGCTGTGTTTATGCTAACTCCAGTTTTGTCTGCAATTTCTTTGAAGCTTAAATTTGAATAATGACGTAAAACCAAAACTCTTCTTTGCTCTTCAGGAAGTTGACGAACAAGTTTCCTTACGTCATCATGAATTTGATTTTTTATCATTTTGTGTTCAATTGATTCTTCTCTGCTATCAATCACATCAAAGATATCAAAGCTTTCATCTGTTTTGATTGTAGGGAATCGTTGATTTTTGCGAAAATAATCTATAACCAAATTATGTGCAATTCTCATTGCCCATTGTATATATTTACCTTCGTTTCTATATTTTCCTCCTCTAAGAGTGTTTATGATTTTTATATTTGTATCTTGAAAAAGATCATCTGCAAGAGCTTTTTCTTTAACTAAAGAAAGAATGTAATTGTAAATTTTGCTTTGGTGACGAGATAATAGAATTTCAAAAGCTTGCTTATCATCTTGCATGAATGCAGAAACCAACTCATTGTCGCTCATTTTATCATATAACATAGGAAACCTCCTTTTTTATTATTTAAGTTTATATTGTTAAAAAAGTAATTTTCCTATTCGATAATCGTTGTTTTTTGATTTCTAAAATTATTTTATGGTGCAAAGATAAATATAAATTTTTAAAATGCAAGTATTGTGCTGATTTTTTTTCTAAAAATATTATCTTTGCACCCGAATAAAATGTATAAAAATATAAAGTATGAGATGTTTTAGAATAATTTTTATTGTTATATTTCTTTTTGGAGTAATTTCTTGTGGACAGGATAAAAAAGACAATAAAAACGAAATTAAAGATGAGTTAGCTCTTTTGGATGTGAAAATAAGGCAAGAGCCTAAAAATGCTGATTTATATTATGCTCGTTCTAAAGTTTTGTTAGAAAAAGGTAATATGAAGGAAAGTCTTATGGATATTCAAACCGCTATTGATTTAAATAAAAAAGAGGTTAAATATTACGTTAGAAAAGCTGATATTCTTTTTAAAACTGGAGAAACAACATTAGCTTTTGCTGCATTGCAGGAAGCTCAAAAGATAAATCCAAAATCTTCCGATGTATATTTAAAAACTGCAGAGATTGCTTTATTGTTGAAAGACTATGATAAAACAATGTTTAATGTAAATGAAGCATTAAAAATTGATAAATTAAGTGCACAAGCCTACTATTTGAGAGGATGGACATTAAAAGAAAAGGGAGATACAATTCATGCAGTTGAAAGTTATAAACAGGCAATAGAATTAAAGCCTGATTATGAAGAACCATTTGAAGAATTAGGTTTACTTTATGCACTTAAAGGAGATAGATTGGCAATAGATTATTTAACTTCTACAATCAACATAAATCCTAAAAACGTTAATGCAATGTATGCTTTAGGACTTTTCTATCAAGAACATTCAATGATGCAAAAGGCATTAGATACTTATCAACAGATTTTAACTATTAATCCAAAACATGCTGATGCACTTCATAATGTTGGGTACATAAATTTAGTTTATAAGAAATCCTATCAAGATGCATTAATTCTATTCTCTAAAGCAATTGAAGCAGATACTAATTTTTATCAGGCATATTTCAATAGAGGAATAACATATGAACATTTGAAAGATATTCCAAAAGCTCAATCGGACTTTAAAAAAGTATTAGAAATAAATCCAGAACATAAGTTAGCAAAACAACATCTGAAAAAATAGTATGAATTATTATAAAAAAAAATCAAAAAAAATATCCATATAAAAAATAAAGATGTAATTTTGCACGAACAATTAAAGAGGAAAAATGTTTGAAAAAATAAACATAAATAACACATTAAATAGTATCTATTACGATATTAAGAATTTTAGTTTTTACAATTAAGCGACTTTATTTTTAGTCGCTTTTTTTTTGGAATAAAATTAATAAACATATAAAAAAGCAAATTAAATGAATTTAAAAGGCAAAAATTTAATTTCAATTACAGATTACTCAAAGGAAGAATATTTAGATATACTTCGTTTGGCTGCAGAATTTGAAAAAAATCCTAAACAGGAAATTTTAAGAGACAAGGTTGTAGCTTCAATTTTCTTTGAACCTTCAACAAGAACTCGTTTAAGTTTTGAAAGTGCAGCTTCAATGTTGGGAGCAAAAGTTATTGGCTTTTCTAACCCTTCAGCAACATCACAATCAAAAGGAGAATCACTTCACGACACAATTAAAATGTTGTCATCCTATGTTGATATTATTGTTATGCGTCATTCTATTGAAGGAGCAGCACGCTATGCAGCAGAAGTTGCAAGTGTACCTTTTATTAATGCAGGAGATGGTGCAAATCAACACCCAACTCAATGTATGTTGGATTTATATTCAATTCTTAAAACGCAAGGTACTTTAGAAAACCTAAATATTGCCTTAGTAGGAGATCTTAAATATGGAAGAACAGTTCACTCACTTGTTCAAGCCATGAGTAATTTTAATGCAACTTTCCATTTAGTTTCTCCTAACGAATTGAAATTACCTTCTTCTGTTAAGATGCATATTAAAGATGCAAATCTAAAATATGAACAATACACTAATTTGGAAGATGTAATTCCATTTGCAGATATTATTTATATGACACGTATTCAAAGAGAAAGATTTTCTGATCCATTAGAATACGAAAAAGTAAAAGATTCTTACATTTTAGATTCAGCAATGCTAAAAGGATGTAAAGAAACTATGAGAATACTTCATCCACTTCCAAGAGTTAATGAAATTGCAACAGACGTTGACAAAACTCCTTATGCATACTATTTCCAACAAGCAAGAAATGGAGTTTATGTTCGTCAAGCACTAATGGCAGCAATTTTGGGAGTTAAGTAAAAAATTAAATTCATTGTGTCTTAAATTTAAAGATAAGGGATTAAAAAAGCTTAAAAATAAAAATAAAATGACAAAACAAAATAAGAAAGAATTAGTAGTATCTGCAATTGAAAACGGAACTGTAATTGATCATATTCCAGTAGATACAGTACTTATGGTATTAAGCATTTTGGGCTTAGATAAATACGAAGATGAAGTATTGATAGGAAACAACCTTAATAGTAAGAAATATGGCAAGAAAGGAATTATTAAGGCAAGAAACAAGTTTTTTGAACAAGAAGATATAAACAAAATAGCTCTTGTAGCTCCAAATGCAACTCTAATTGTGATTAGAGACTATGAAGTTGTAGAGAAAAAATTTGTTGAAATACCTAAAAAGATAGAAAAGATATTAAAATGTATAAATCCAAATTGCATAACCAATAAGGAAACAATCGAGACGAAGTTTAATGTTATTGAAGAAAAACCATTAAAAATTCAATGTCATTATTGCGAAAAAACAATGACTAACATTCGTTTTGCAGAATAGATAATATTTACTATCCAATTTCTTAAAAATAGAGAT
The DNA here is from genome assembly GCA_017860255.1 of Bacteroidota bacterium. GTDB lineage: Bacteria > Bacteroidota > Bacteroidia > Bacteroidales > P3 > UBA10566. Next base: position 10,988 of record JAFNAR010000001.1, read on the forward strand.
TATCAAGCAGTATTTTAAAACCATATTAAAAAAATGGTGGGCAACGTCTTTGGTTTTCTTCAAGATAATGATACCAGTAAGTATTATTATTAAAATCTTGCAGGAAACCAATGCGATGCCTTTCATCAGTCAAATTTTTGAGCCCTTAATGCATCCTTTAGGACTTCCTTCTGAGATGAGTTTGGTTTGGGTTACGTCAATGTTATCCAATATTTATGGAGGCATATTAGCTTTAAGCAGTATTTATGCCAATAATCCACTCACCATGGCTCAAATGACAACTCTAACAACATTAATACTATTTGCACATACTCTATTAATAGAAATTCCAATATGTAAAAAAGCAGGAACAAAAATATTACCAATATTTCTAATTCGTGTAGTAGGAGGATATGTTTTTGCTCTAATTTTAAATTTAATATATTCATCATTGGGTGTCTTTCAAAATCAAATAGCAATTCCTATGCTAACTCCCGATAATCTTTCTTTAGGTAACTGGGCTTTATTGGAGGTTAGAAAATACATAATAATTGCACTTATTGTATTGTCTTTAATAATCACTTTAGATATTTTAGAAAGAATAAAAGTGATTAGCATAATAAATAAGTTATTATATCCAATAATTAAACTTTTAGGAATAAGTGAGAAAGTTCTCCCACTCACCCTAATTGGAATGACATTAGGATTGGCTTATGGAGGAGGACTTATTATTACAGAATCTAAACAAAAGGATATTTCATCCAAAGATATATTTCTTTCATTGGCACTCTTAAGCCTTTTTCATTCAATAATTGAAGACTCTCTTCTTATGATAGGACTTGGAGCTTCTTGGACAGGAATATTCTTGTTCCGATTTGTTGTTTCAATCCTTGCAATGTTTGTAATTGTTAAGCTTGTAAATAAGCTACCTGTAAAATATTTTATGAGCACTTCTCGCTCAAAATAATCTAACTTTAAACAAACAATTTATTTGTTCGTTATTCAAAAAACTCTATTTTTGCAAAAATAAAAGTATTAATTATGAAAAAATTAGCATTTTATTCCATTTTACTATCTCTTGTAGCTTTTAGTTATAGCTGTGGAGGAGATGATGATACAACTACAACAAAACCTTCATCAAACCAAACATCCATATCAAACACAAATGTTAATCTGAAAGTTGGAGAAACAGCCAATGTTGTAATAAAAAATTACGATTCTATAGTTCTTGTAAATAATTCCAATATAGCTTCAATTGAAAAGATAGATTCATTAAATTATAGAATAGTTGGAAGAAAAGTAGGTAAAACATTTATAGATTTAAAAAATGTAAAATGCAATATTACAATCAATAGATATTATGCATATTTCAGAGATCCAAATCTATCATGGGGAGAAGGAAAAAATATTGTTAAATCTTATGAATTAAGAATTCTAAAAACAGATGAACCATCTTCACTACTATATCAAGAAAACAATAGTGTTTGTCTAAAATATGTTAATTATCTTTTTACTGATTACAAACTTTCAAGCATAAATATGTATTTTCTACCAGAAAAAACTATTGAAATCAGTAATTATCTTAACGATTATTATATTCAATCAGCTCAAATTGATCCTGAATATGATTTATACGAAAGTCCACTTCCAAAAACAGATCCAAAATTTTTCAATGTTAGAGTAAAAAAGACACCTGTTAATTTTAATAATGTTGATTATATACTTATAACACTTTCTAATCCAAACTAAAAGTAATTTAATCGTTTCTTAATTTAGTATTTATTCTCTCATAATATAAAAGGAGCATACAAACTATTGCTCCCAATCAATCATAACACTTTGTATAATCAAAATTGTACAAATAAAACTTTATTCCTATAAAACAAAATATAGAGTTAATATTCATAAAATAAGTGAACTAAATCTTTTTTTAATTTTTTCTTTTAAAATTAATACAAGATAAGAAAATTATTATTAAATTTGCCAATTAAACAAAAATACCGCCAGAGACAATAAAACTAATGTAACTGACGGTGCTTTGCTATTTTAGAAAGTAACTCAGTAAAATAAATGTTTGAACTTTGATTAAACTGATTATATGATGAACTATGAGTGTTAACCCCTAAATCCCCTAAAGGGGACTTTTGATGACACATAACGCATACCCAGTTCCCCTTTAGGGGGCAGGGGTGAAAAAGAAATATCAAGAAAAACAGCAAATCAGTACAATCTATATAAAAGACAAAAACAACTCAAAAACTAAACGACTAAACAAATCAACAATAAAAAATCATGAAAGGTATAGTATTAGCAGGAGGTTCGGGAACAAGACTTTTCCCAATCACTAAAGGTGTTAGTAAACAAATGCTTCCAATATATGATAAACCAATGGTATATTATCCAATATCAGTTTTAATGTTGGCAGGAATAAGAGAGATACTTATAATTTCAACACCTGAAGATTTGCCAGGATTTAAAAGACTATTGGGCAATGGTTCCGATTATGGAGTAGAATTTACCTATGAAGAACAACCTTCTCCAGATGGTTTGGCACAAGCATTTATAATTGGAGAGAAGTTTATTGGAAATGATTCTGCATGTTTGGTATTAGGGGATAATATATTCTATGGCCAAAACTTTTCATCAATGCTTCAAACAGCATTAAATGATGCAGAGAAAAACAATATGGCAACAGTATTTGGATATTATGTAAATGATCCAGAAAGATATGGAGTTGCAGAGTTTGACCAAGAAGGAAAAGTTCTTTCCATTGAAGAAAAACCAAAAGAACCAAAATCCAATTATGCAGTTGTGGGATTGTATTTTTATCCAAACAAGGTAGTGGAAGTTGCAAAAAATATAAAACCATCAGCAAGGGGAGAATTGGAAATAACCACTGTAAACCAAGAATTCCTTAAATCTCAACAACTAAAAGTACAACTCTTAGGACGTGGTTTTGCATGGTTAGATACTGGAACACACGATTCTCTTAGTGAAGCATCCACATTTATAGAAGTATTAGAAAAACGCCAAGGACTAAAAATTGCATGTCTTGAAGAAATAGCATATACAAAAGGCTGGATAGCCAAAGATAAACTTCAAGAATTAGCAAAACCAATGATAAAAAACCAATACGGACAATACCTTTTAGGATTAGTGAAAAACTAATTTTAATTACCCCAACCCCCTAAAGGAGGCTAGCCAGAACATATATTTATCCCTTTAGTGCAGAAGTAAAATATAGACAAGAGTTTTTTTCAGGATAAAGTTTAATAGTACTTGTTCCCCTTTAGGGGTTAGGGGTAAAAAAAGAAAACTAAATTTAAAAATAGTTCAAAAGGTGGAAATACTTTCAGGAGTAGTTCATGAAGTGCCTGAGGATATGCTCAGAGTTTTTGAAGATAGTGAAGAAATTCTAAAAATTTGGAATGGGTTAACTCCAATTCAAAGAAATGAATGGATATGTTGGACAACAATTGTAAAAAAGCAGGAAACAAGAAAAAAACATATTCAAAGAATGATTGAAGAATTAAAAGAAGGAGTAAAACAACCTTGTTGCTGGCCTGGATGTCCCCACAGACACCCAGAAAGAAAAACCTACTTTAAGAACATAAAAGAATACGAAGCAAAAAAGTAAGTAAGAAGCAAAAATTAAAGATTAATTAATAATTACAACTAAACGCCTAAACGCCTAAACAACTCAACAACTAAACCCCCACAACAATGCTCTACCTCTTCCTAAGTATTTTCTCAAGTATTGCAATTCTAATTATTTTTAAGGTTATTGGGAAATACAATATTAAGGTAATTCAACCAATAATTATTAACTATTTTGTAGCATCAATATTAGGATTTCTATCTGCAGGACTAACCCCTAAAGAAATCATAGAAATTCCAACAGATTGGATATTGCCAGGAGTTTTTATTGGAAGTCTCTATGTTTTTACATTCTTTCTTATTGGATATTCAACCAAAAAAGCAGGAATGGCATTAACAACCATAGCTTCCAAGATGAGCTTCGTTTTTCCAATGTTCTTCTCCATACTAATTGATGCTAATGATAATTATTCAAACACCAAACTCATACTATTACTAATGGCAATACTTGCAGTATTTCTATCAGTATATAAAAAGAAAACAAAAACAATAGACTCATTATTTATAATCTTACTGCCATTTATACTCTTCGTGCTAATGGGAATTGCTGATTCTCTTGTGAAGTTTGCTCAAAACTCATTTGTGAAAAATGAAAGTCAATCCTCAATCTTCTCGTTTCTAATTTTCTCCTTTGCTGCAATATGGGGATTAATCCTGATAATGTTTCAAAAAGACAAAAAAGAAATCATTCAATCAAAAGTATTAATTACAGGACTAATATTAGGAATATGCAATTTTGGCTCCCTCTACTTTTTTATAAATGCATTAAACTCCCTAACATTCAACAATTCATTAGTAATAGCCTTAAACAATATGGGAGTAGTCCTGTTTTCAATAATAATAGCCCTAAGCTTTTTTAAAGAAAAAATAACAAAACTAAACAAAGCAGGAATAGCATTCACAATAATAACATTTATTGCAATAATTGCTTTTTTATAAAGTAACACCCCCAACCCCCTAAAGTGGGCTTAACCAATATAACGAATATCTCCCTTTAGGGTAGGGTTAATACACATTTATTCCCCTTGTTTTTATGATAAAAGTTCAATAGCACAATTCCCCTTTAGGGGTTAGGGGTAAAAAAATCATGCAAATCATTATAAAACCATCAATGTTTTATGGAGCAAATCCAGAAATATTTGTAAAAGCAAAAGAGTTACGTGAAAACATGACTGATGCTGAGAAAATATTATGGAGTCGTTTGAAAAATAAGCAAATTGGAGAAAGATTTAAACCCCAACATCCTATTTCAATATTTATAGTTGATTTCTATTGCCATAGTAAAAAACTTGTAGTTGAAATTGATGGGGGTTATCATAAAACTCAATTAGAATATGATAATGGAAGAACATCTGAACTTGAACATTTTGGAATAAAGGTAATTAGATTTACAAATGAAGAAGTATTAAATAATATAGATAAAGTATTGGATGTGATTAAGAAGCATCTTTAACTACCCCCAACCCCCTAAAGGGGGCTTAACAAATATAACGAATATCTCCCTTTAGGGCAGGGGTAATACATATTTATTCCCCTTGTTTTTAGGAATAAAGTTCAATAGCACGATTCCCCTTTAGGGGTTAGGGGTAAAAATAGAATAAAGATATTAATAATTAATAATAAACTTATACTAAATTACCCCAACCCCCTAAAGGGGGCTTAATCATTACATCTAATAACTCCCTTTAGGGGTTAGGGATAAAAAAATAAAATAAATAGAAATGAAAAGAAATATATTAATAACAGGAGGAGCAGGATTTATTGGCTCCCATGTAGTAAGGCTATTTGTAAATAAATATCCTGAATATAATATTGTCAATCTTGATAAGCTTACCTATGCTGGTAATTTGGCAAACTTAAAAGATATTGAGAATAAACCAAATTATAAATTTATCAAAGCTGATATATGCGATTTTGATAACATAATGAAAATATTCACAAATGAAAAAATAGATGGAGTTCTTCACCTTGCAGCTGAAAGCCATGTTGACAGAAGTATAAAAGACCCTTTTACATTTGCTCAAACCAATGTTATGGGAACCTTAAGTCTTTTGCAAGCTGCCAAACACCATTGGGAAGGAAACTATGAAGGAAAACTCTTCTATCATATTTCTACTGATGAAGTTTATGGAGCATTAGAGTTTAATGATACACTCTTTACTGAAAACACTTCCTATGATCCTCATTCACCTTATTCAGCATCCAAAGCCTCCTCTGACCATTTTGTAAGAGCTTTCCACGATACTTATGGACTACCAGTAGTAATAACCAACTGTTCCAACAATTATGGACCTTACCAATTCCCAGAAAAACTAATACCACTATTCCTCAATAATATAAGAAATAATAAACCACTTCCAGTTTATGGAAAAGGAGAAAACGTAAGAGACTGGCTGTTTGTTGAAGACCATGCAAGAGCAATAGATTTAATCTTCCATAAATGCAAAATAGGCGACACCTACAATATTGGAGGCTTCAATGAATGGAAAAATATTGACCTGATTAAAGTAATGATAGGTACAGCCGACCGAATATTAGGAAGAAAAGAAGGTGAAAGCGAAAAACTGATAACCTACGTTAAAGACCGTGCAGGACACGACCTTCGCTATGCCATAGACTCCACAAAACTAAAAACAGAATTAGGCTGGGAACCAAGCCTTCAATTTGAAGAAGGAATAGAAAAAACAATAAAATGGTATTTAGAAAACCAGGACTGGGTAGATAACATCACCTCAGGAGAATACGAAAAATACTATAAAGAAATGTACGGAAATAGGTAGATTCCAGTGAAAAACTAAAAGTTAAAATTGAAAAATCTCTTTAATAGATTGACATTTTAAAATTATCGTAAAGTGGAAGAGACTTAAAACCGTAAAGAAAGTTTATTCTGTTTGAGTGAAACGAGTTTATAAACTTTTAGGTTTTCAGACTCTGGAATAGGTAATTTTGTATAGTCTTGATTTTTGCTTCGTTTGTATCAAGACACCCGAAGACCAAAGTTCGAGAGCATCGAAGAGAAATGAAGGTAATAAGAAAGTAAAAGCAATAAAACTCCCATCACCGAGTCAAAAGACCACTACCTATTTACCTAATTTATACAACAAAACTAAACAAATACAAGAATTTAAATAAAAAACTACCAATTAAGACAAGAATAAGTATTATATTTGCTCTTTCAAAAACAAAACAACACTCCAGCAGTAACAAACCTAAATATGTAACTGAGGGAGCTTTGCCATTTAATGAGGTCTAAACTCTGATTTAACAGATTAACTGATTAGTATGAGTGTTAACCCCTAAATCCCCTAAAGGGGACTTAACCATTACAAATAATAACTCCCTTTAGGGTAGGGGTAATACATATTTGTTCCCTTTAGGGGTCAGGGGTATATAAAGTGAAAAACTGCTTCGCCCCAACCGACATTTTGAATTTGTCCACGAATTACTCTAATTGCACAAAGATATACGGCATCGCCCAATCGACATTTTAAAATTACCGTAAAGTGTAAGAGACTTAAAATTGTAAAGAAAGTTTATACTGTTTGAGCGAAGCGAGTTTATAAACTTTTAGATTTTCAGACTCTGGAATAGGTGATTTTGAACAGTCTTGATCTTTTGTTACTTTTGCATCAAGGTAAAAGTAAGTTGAAAAGAAGATAAAAGTAATTGTCTGAACCAAGATTAAACAGATTAAATGGTTTACCATGAATGTTAACCCCTAAATCCCCTAAAGGGGACTTTTTGCCGACACACAAGCTTTACACGGTTTCCCCTTTAGGGGTCAGGGGTAAAAAGAAAGAGGCAAGAGGAGAAATAGAAATCAAGAGAAAAATAAGTAGAAAAGAAAATAATAAAAAACATATGAAAGATATAAAAATAGCAGTCATTGGTTTAGGCTACGTTGGCCTACCTTTAGCAAGGTTGTTTTCAACCAAGTTTCCAACAATTGGATACGACATTAACCAGGAAAGAATAAACCGCCTTATGCAAGGCAAAGATGACACCCTTGAAGTTGATGATGCTCTATTGAAAGACGCAATAGACAAACATAATTTTATTTGCACTACCGATTTAGACAAGATACGCGAGTGTAATTTCTATGTTGTTACAGTACCAACTCCTGTTGATAGACATAATAATCCAGATCTTACTCCACTATACAAAGCTTCTGAAACAGTAGGTAAGGTAATAAGCAAGGGAGATATTGTTGTATATGAATCTACAGTTTATCCAGGAGTAACAGAAGAAGAATGTTTACCAGTAGTTGAAAGAGTATCAGGCCTTAAATTCAATCAAGACTTTTTCGCAGGTTATAGCCCGGAAAGAATAAATCCAGGCGACAAAGAACATACAGTAGAAAAGATTAGAAAAGTAACTTCTGGTTCAACACCTGAGATTGCAACTATAGTTGATGATACCTATAATTCAGTTTTAATAAATGGAACACATAAAGCAAGCTCAATAAGAGTAGCTGAAGCATCCAAGATAATTGAAAACTCACAAAGAGACGTAAACATTGCCTTTATGAACGAGTTGGCTAAAATCTTTAATGCAATGGGGATAGACACAAATGATGCAATTGAAGCAGCAGGTTCTAAATGGAATTTTATAAAACTTAAACCAGGCTTAGTTGGAGGACATTGCATTTCAGTTGACCCATATTACCTAATTCAAAAAGCTCAAGTTTATGGAGTATTGCCAAGAATAATGTCAGACGCAAGACGACTAAACGACAATATGGGTGAATATGTAGCCAATAGAGTTATAAAGCTAATGAACCTTAAAGGAGTAGTGGTAAAAGATGCCAAAATCCTTATCTTAGGAATTACTTTCAAAGAAAACTGCCCAGACATACGCAACACAAAAGTAGTGGATATAGTTCATACCCTTGAACCATACACAAAAAACATTACAATCTACGACCCATGGGCAAACCAAAAAGAAGTTAAACACGAATATAAAGTAGAAATAACTAACACACTACCAAAAGAAGAATACGACACAATTATACTTGCAGTTGCTCATAATGAGTTCTTAGAACTAGACCTAAATTCTTTGAGAAAAGAAAATGGAGTATTGTATGATGTGAAAAATATACTTCCAAAAGAAATAGTAGATGGTAGATTGTAATTTTATATTTAATTTATGATAAAGTTTATTGATAATAGACAAATAAATATTTTATGATTTAAAGATGTTAAACTAATGTACAAATGGATGAAATATAATATATGTATGTTGAGATTAATTAGTAAATTATATAAATAATAAGTTATTATGAGTGATATAGTACATGATTCTTATTCTTTTCTAAAAAGTGCTTTTGCAGTCGAAGGTTCGTTTTTACCAACAAAAGATGTAATTAAATGGCTTCAAAAACAAAATGAAGAAGTCTATGTAAATATAAGAAAGACAAATTTTGATGAACTTTCGAATTGGATTATTGATTGTAATAATATTAGACATGAATCAGGAAAGTTCTTTAGTATTGATGGAATAAATATAAAAACCAATTGGGGAACAATTTGTGAATGGGAACAACCAATAATCAATCAACCAGAAATTGGATATTTAGGATTTATTTCTAAAGAATTTAATGGTGTTTTACATTTTCTTATGCAGGCTAAAATTGAGCCAGGAAATGTAAATTATGTACAATTGTCTCCTACTTTGCAAGCAACAAGGAGTAATTATTCTCAGGTTCATAATGGTAAGAAACCTCTATATTTAGAATATTTCCAAAATGCAAAACCTAATCAAATATTATTAGATCAACTTCAATCTGAACAAGGAGCAAGATTCTTAAGAAAAAGAAATAGAAATATAATAATAAAGGTTGATGAGGATTTACCACTTCATAAAAATTTTATTTGGCTAACATTAGGACAATTAAAACAATTAATGTTACATAATAATTTAGTGAATATGGATACTCGAACTGTAATTTCTGGTATCCCTTTTGGTAGTTTTGAACCTGAGGTAATAGATTTTTATAATTATCTTTATTATAAAAACAATACAAATGAAATTAGTCAAGCGTTATTAAAATCAACTTTAATTAATAAAGGAAGTCTTCATTCAATTGAAAATATAATAACATTTCTTACTCAAAAAAAAAGTATTTACGATTTAGATGTTAATAAAATTCAAATAAATAAACTTAAGAATTGGATTGTTAGAGAAAATGAAATTGTACATGTAGATAATAAATTCTTTAAAATTATTGCTGTTGATGTTGAAATTGGAAATAGAGAAGTTGTAAATTGGAGTCAACCAATGGTTGAACCTGCACAAGAAGGTTTATGTGCTTTTGTTTGTAAAGAAATTAATGGAATATTACATTTTGCTGTTCAAACTAAACTTGAATGTGGAAATCATGATATTATTGAATTTGCACCAACGGTACAGTGTTTAACAGGGAATTATAAACTCACAAAAAGAGGGGATTTACCCTTCTTAGAATATGTTTTAAATGCAAATAAAGATCAAATTATCTTTGATACACTTCAATCTGAAGAGGGAGGAAGGTTCTATAAGGAACAAAATAGAAATATGATAATAATTGGTAAGGAAGATATTCCTTTAGAGTTGCCAGATAATTATATATGGATGACATTAAATCAATTATCTACTTTCCTTAAATTCAATAATTATTTGAACATTCAAGCAAGAAGTTTAATTGCAGCAATATCTTTTGTGTAAAATATATTATTATGATAAATATAGGTATAATTTGTCCTTCTGAAATTGCCTTACGTAGGTTTATGCCTGCATTGTCTAAGGTAAAAGATTTTAATTTTATTGGTGTAGCTTATGCAGATAAATCAGAATGGGAAGGGGCTAATGATGAAATCATTGAGAATGAAAAAATAAAAGCAAGTTTATTTGTTGAACAATATGGAGGAAAACTATTTAATTCTTATTCAAGTTTAATAAATTCAAATGAAGTAGATGCTATCTATTTTCCTTTGCCTCCTTCTCTACATTATTATTGGGGTAAAAAGGCTCTTTTATCTGGAAAACATATATTACTAGAAAAACCAGCTACAACAAAAATAGAGGATACTATTGATATAATCGAAACTGCAAGAAATAATAATTTAGCTGTTCATGAAAATTATATGTTCATCTTTCATAATCAAATTACTGAAATAAATAATATTATTAGTTCTGGAAAAATTGGAGATGTTAGATTATATAGAATAAGCTTTGGCTTCCCAAGAAGAGAGAAAAATGATTTTAGATATATTAAAAAATTAGGAGGAGGAGCATTATTAGATGCTGGAGGATATACTATTAAATATGCTTCGATGCTTTTAGGGGGAAAATCAAAGATTGTTCAAGCTAAAATGAATTATATAGATGAATTTGATGTAGATATTTTTGGTTCTGCAGTACTTATGAACGAAAATGGAACGATAGCACAAATTTCATTTGGAATGGATAATAGTTATAAATGCGATTTGGAGGTTTGGGGAAGTAAAGGAAGTTTATTTTCAGGTCGAGTTTTAACAGCGCCTGAGGGATTTATTCCTGAAATAGAAATCAAAATAGGAAATGATATTGAATTAATCTCTTTAACATCAGATGATGCTTTTATGAAATCAATTCAATATTTTCAGAAAACAATTATAAATAATATAGTAAGAAATGATAATTATTTATCAATCACTAAGCAAGCAAGTTTAATTGATGAATTTTTAAGTAATAATAATTAATATGAAATGTTTAATAATTGGGTCTGAGGGATATATTGGAAGCCATTTAAAATACTATATTAAAAGTAAAGGATTTGAATTGTATTGTTATGATTACATTGATTTATTGGAAGAAAAATATAGTAAAATTGATATTTTAGACTATGATTCAGTAAAAACTATTGATTTTAATGTTGATTTAGTTTTTCTGATAGCTGGAAAAACTGGAACTTATGATGGTTTTGATAATTATGAGGATTATATTAATATCAATGAATTAGGTTTATTAAATGTTTTAAATGCAATTAGGATTTCAGAGTTTAGACCAAGACTTATATTTCCTTCAACTAGATTAGTATATAAAGGAAGTGATTACCCTTTAAAAGAATCAGATGAAAAATATCCAAAAACCATTTATGCTGTTAATAAATTAGCATGTGAACATTATCTAAATATTTATAAGGAGAATTTTAAAATTAATTATACAATCTTCAGAATTTGCGTTCCTTTTGGTAATATTTTTAGTGATGATTATTCTTTTGGTACCATAGGTTTTTTTATTAAACAAGCTAAATCAGGAAAAAATATTAACTTGTATGGGAATGGTAGTATAAAAAGAACATTCACTTATATTAATGATTTAATTTTTCAAATTGTTGAAGCAAGTATACTGTCTGAATCAAAAAATGAAATTTATAATATTGGAGGAATTACATTGTCATTAAAACAAGCAGCAGAGATTGTATCGTTACACTTTGATAAAATCAAAATAAATTATATACCTTGGCCTAAACAAGATTTAATTATTGAATCAGGATCTACTTTTTTTGATGATACAAAATTGAAAAAAATAATAGGAAAGATTAATTATGTAAATTTAAAAGAAATTAAAATATGTTAAACCAAAAATCAGTATTAATTACTGGAGGAACTGGTTCCTTTGGTAAGAAGTTTATTGAGACAATTCTAAGAGATTATCCCAATGTTAAAAGAATTGTAATTTATTCTAGAGATGAATTAAAACAGTTTGAACTTAAACAAAAATACCCTGAAAAACAATTTCCTCAATTACGATTTTTTATTGGTGATGTTAGGGATGGTGAAAGATTAATAAGAGCATGTGAAGGTATAGATGTTATTATTCATGCAGCAGCAATTAAACAAGTAGATACTGCTGAATATAATCCAGATGAGTGTATAAAAACAAATGTTAATGGTGCTCAAAATGTTATTAATGCTGCTTTGAAAAGTGGTGTAAAAAATGTAGTAGCTCTTTCTACAGATAAAGCATGTGCTCCTATAAATTTATATGGTGCAACAAAACTTTGCTCAGATAAATTGTTTGTAGCCGCAAATAATATTACAGGATCAAAAGATATAAAATTTTCAGTTGTTAGATATGGAAACGTTATGGGCTCAAGAGGTTCCGTAATTCCTTTCTTTATAAATAAAGCGAGAGAAGGAGCAAAAGAGCTCCCAATTACTGATTTTCAGATGACCAGATTTAATATTTCTCTTGAAGAAGGGGTTGCATTAGTAATGTTTGCAATTGATAATCATTTAGGAGGAGAAATATTTATTCCAAAAATTCCTTCATACAATATTGTTGATGTTGCTAAAGCAATTGCTCCAAATATTCAATTGAAAGAAGTTGGGATTCGCCCAGGAGAAAAACTACATGAAGAAATGATAACTGTTACAGATGCTTTAAATACAATTGATTTAGGAAAGTATTATGCAATTTTACCATCTGTTTCATTAAAACACAAAGAAGAAGTATATATAAAACATCATAATGCAACTAAGGTTTCAAAGAAATTTTATTATAGTTCCGATACAAATACTCAATGGGAAACTGTTGAATCGATGAGAGAAAATATAGTAAAATTTGTTGATCCTAATTTTAAACCTTTCTGAGAATGAAACCAATTCCTTACGGTCATCAATGTATTACTGATGAAGATATAAGAGTAGTAGTAGAAACATTAAAATCAGATTATTTAACTCAAGGGCCAAAAATTACTGAGTTTGAAGCAAAATTTTCTAATTATTGTAATGCAAAATATTGTTCAATAGTTAGTAATGGAACCGCTGCATTACATCTTTGTGCTTTAGCATTAGATGTAAGACCAGGAGATAGAATAATAACAACTCCAATTACTTTTGTGGCTAGTGCTAATGGGTTTAAATATTGTGGAGCAGAGATTTATTTTTGTGATATAGATAAAAAAACATATATATTAGATTTAGATAAATTAGAAGAAAAATTATCTCAAAAACCAAAAGGATATTATAAAGGAGTAGTAGTTGTTGATTTTGCTGGTTATCCCGTAAATATGGAAAAGCTAAGAACAATTGCAGATAAGTTTGGGCTTTGGATAGTAGAGGATGCTTGTCATTCTCCAGGTGGATATTTTATTGATAGTAATAGTGATAAACAAATATGTGGAAATGGGAAGTATTCAGATTTAACTGTTTTTTCTTTTCATCCTGTTAAGCATATTGCAACTGGTGAAGGAGGAGCAATTACAACAAATAATCTTGAATTACATAAGAAAATTCAGCTGTATAGAACACATGGAATTACAAAAGATTCTGAATTTTTAAATGAAAATCATGGACTTTGGTACTATGAAATGATAGAATTGGGATTTAATTATAGAATAACAGATTTTCAAGCAGCATTAGGAATTTCTCAGCTTTCTAGAGCAGATGAAGGAATTATTAGAAGAAATGAAATAGCAAAAAAATATAATGATGCATTTTCCAAAATAGATAAAATCAAAACACCATTTGTTGAAGATAATGTATTTCATGCATATCATCTTTATGTTATTCAAGTCGAAGATAGATTAGGTATATATAATTATTTACGTTCTCAAAATATTTTTGCTCAAGTTCATTATGTCCCAGTCCACTTAATGCCATACTATAAACAATTTGGTTGGAAAGAAGGAGATTTACCAATAGCAGAAGATTATTATAAACATTGTTTAAGCCTTCCAATGTATCCAACATTAACTGATGAAGAACAAGAATTTGTAATCAAAACAATAAAGGATTATATCTTAAATTAAAAATGAATAACATTTGTATAATTCCTGCAAGAGGAGGCAGTAAAAGAATTCCAAGAAAAAATATCAAAGACTTTTTAGGTAAGCCAATAATTGCATATTCAATAGAGTTAGCGCTAAATTCTAATCTCTTTGATGAAGTAATGGTATCTACAGATGATTCTGAAATTGCAGAAATTGCAGTAAAATATGGAGCTAAAGTTCCTTTTATGCGTAGTGAAGAAAATGCAAATGATTTTTCAGGATTAGCAGAAGTAATAGAAGAGGTTTTATTTGAATATAGAAAATTAGGAGAAGACTATAATAATTTTTGTTGCATTTTATCCACTTCACCATTAATTCGAATCACTGATTTAAAATCAGGCTATGATTTACTTATTAAAAATAATTTTGATTCTGTTTATCCTATAGTTCAATTCTCTTACCCAATTCTTCGTTCGCTTAATTTGGATGAAAATAAGAAAATTACTATGAATTGGCCTGAATATTATAACTCAAGAAGTCAAGACCTTAAATCTGCTTATCATGATAGTGGAACATTCTATTGGATGAAATCGGAAAAGCTTTTACAATATAAAAAATTAATCACTCCAAATACTGGAGGTATTATTATTGATGAGCTCTTAGTTCAAGATATTGACACAGAAACTGATTGGAAATTAGCTGAATTAAAATATGAATTGCTACAAAATACTAAATAAACAAGTCTTTTCTAAGGGAGCTTATTCTATCGTTCCAATTCGATATGAAGATCGTTTCGATATTATGAAATGGAGAAATGAACAAATTTATCATTTGAGACAATCGGAACCATTAACAATTGAAAAACAAAATTATTATTTTGATAATATTGTTTCAAAATTATTTGAAGAAGAAAAACCTACACAATTATTATTTTCTTTTTTAGAAAATGAAATCTGTATAGGCTATGGAGGCTTGGTTCATATAAATTGGATTGATAATAATGCTGAGATTTCTTTTATAATGAACACTGAATTAGAAATGAAAGAATTTCATAAACATTGGGGCATTTTTCTCGATTTATTAGAACAAGTTGCTTTTAACGAGCTTAATTTACATAAAATTTATACATATGCCTTTGATCTTAGAGCTCATTTATATGAAGCAATTGAGCAAAAAGGTTATCAAAAGGAAGCAATATTAAAAGAACACTGTTTTTTTGATGGAAAATATAAAGATGTAATAATACATACTAAATTAAATAATTATGGATATTAAATTGAGAAAAGTTGCGGAAAAAGATATTGAACAAATTCGAAATTGGAGAAATTCAGAAGAAGTGTCAAAATACATGTATACTAATAATCTAATTACAAAAGAACAACAAATAAAATGGTTTGAGAAAATATCTAATTCTATTGATTCAATTTATTGGGTAATTGAATATAATCAAAAGCCATTAGGATTAGCGAGTGTAACAGATATTAATTATAACTTACAAAGTTGCTATTGGGCATTTTATTTAGGAGACACTTCATGCAGAGGAGCTGGTATTGGTAGTAAAGTAGAGTATAATGTAATTAGTTATGTTTTTGATGAGTTAAAATTAAATAAATTAAGATGTGAAGTTTTTGTTTTTAATGATAATGTTATTAAAATGCATGAAAAATTTGGTTTTAGAAGAGAAGCTTATTATAGAGAACATTGCATTAAAAATAATATAAAAATTGATGTAGTTGGTTTGGCATTATTAAAATCAGATTGGATTTTACTGAAAGATATATTTAAAAGTAAGATATATCAGAATTAATATTATGAAATTTTAGATAATAATAATTCAATATTATTTCATTTGAAAAAAAATATTTGCACTTATGTGGATAACACAATCTTTAGAAGATAAATATGAAAGATAATAAAGTTTTTATTATTGCTGAACTATCAGCAAATCATAATGGTAGTTTAGAAGTAGCATTAGAAAGCATTAGAGAAGCTAAGAAAACAGGAGTAGATGCAATAAAAATTCAAACTTATACTGCTGATACAATTACATTAGATTGCGATAAAAAAGATTTTTGGATTGAAGGAACTGAACTTTGGAATGGAAGAAAGCTTTATGATTTATATAAAGAAGCATATACTCCTTGGGAATGGCATGCTGAAATATTTAAGGTTGCTAAAGAAGAAGGTTTAATTTGTTTTTCAACTCCTTTTGACAAAACTGCAGTTGATTTATTGGAATCGTTAAATAATCCAATCTATAAAATAGCTTCATTTGAAATAACTGATGTTAATTTAATAGAATATTGTGCAAAAACAATGAAACCGATCATTATTTCCACAGGTATAGCAACAATTGAAGATATTGAATTAGCTATTGAAACTTGTAGGAAAGCTGGAAATAATGATATAACGTTATTAAAATGTACTTCATCTTATCCTGCACCAATTGAGAATGCAAATCTACTTACCATACAAGACATGAAAGAAAGATTTGGAGTTAAAGTTGGTTTATCTGACCATACAATGGGTGCAGATGTTGCAATTGCGGCTGTGGCATTGGGTGCTAATGTTGTAGAAAAACATTTTATAATTGATAGAAGTATTGGAGGCCCTGATTCAGAATTTTCAATGAATAAAGAAGAATTTTCTTCAATGGTAGCTTCAATAAGAAATGTTGAAAAAGCATTGGGAAAAATTGATTATCCAACTGATATAAATAAAATAAAAGGAAGACAATTCGCTCGCTCGCTCTATGTGGCTGAAGATATTAAAAAAGGAGAAACCTTTACTGAAAAAAATATTCGTTCCGTTCGTCCAGGTTACGGACTTCATCCAAAATATCTGAAAGATATAATCGGGGAAATAGCTAAGGAGGATATGGAAAAAGGAAGTTCATTTAAGATAGATCGTTTAAAATAAAATGAATAAATATATTGATTTAATTAAGAAAGCTTCAAAAAATAAGGTTTTGAATTATATATTTAGCAGATATGCCACTTATTTAATTCAATTTATTAATTCACTTTTTATAGCTGTATATTTAGGGCCTTATTATTTAGGAATTTGGGGTTTTATTTCTTTAGTAATACATTACATTAATCAAATAAATTTTGGTATATCGCATTCTGTTAATGCAATAATTGCAATCCATAAAGATAATGAATTGTATGTTAAAAAAATAATTGGAACTTCAATTACTATGTTGTTGGGTTTATCATTTCTTTTAATTTTATTATTTATAACGAACGATTTTTTTGATTTAAATATAGGCTCTAAATATAATTTTTCTTCCTATGCTCCTATGGTTGCAATCATTGGAATTTTATCATATTTTAATTCATTATTTAGTAATATATTTAGAGTATATGGAAAAGTTTTAGAAATGGCAATTAATCAATCAGCTTTTCCAATACTGATGTTAATAGCAATTATTTTCTTTAGGGGCGAAGATTTATTATTAGCATTAGTTTATACAAATCTTATCTCTTTTTTATTCTCTTTAATATTGTATTTATGTAGAGTTCCTATAAAGTTTAAACCAGTTTTTATTCCTCGATTAATAAAAACAATACAAAAAAAAGGCTGGTATCTTTTCATTTATAATACTTCTTTTTATCTTATCGTGATTTCAACTAGATCATTTGTTAGTACATATTACAAAGTTGATGAATTTGGATATTTTACATTTGCATTTTCACTTGCAAATGTAATATTATTATTATTACAGTCATTTTCATATTTGATATTTCCAAAAATATTAAATAGATTTTCAAATAAAAATACTGAAAGTAATAATCAATTACTAAATAGGTTGAGAAATACATATATAACAACTTCACATTTATTACTTTATATTTCATTAATAACCTTTCCTATTTTATTAATTCTAATTCCAAAATACAGTGATTCTTTTGAAGCATTTTCATTGATAACATTAACAGTTGTTCTTTATACAAATTCATTTGGATATTCAGGATTGCTTATTGCAAAAGGAAAAGAAAAGACATTAGGCTATGTTTCTTTTGCATCATTGCTATTAAATATAATTCTGGTTTACATTTTGACCAATATCCTTAAGGTTGATTTTTCAATGGCTATTCTTGGAACAATGATTTCATATTTTGTATTTGTGTTTTTATTAACTAAGTTAGGAAGAAAGTATATTCAATTAGAATCAAGTTTAAATTCATGTTTGAAAGACGCTTTTCCAATAAGACTAGCATTACCATTTATATTAGCTACCATTTTTGCAATAATAAAACTAAATTCACTATTAATGATAATACCTTTAATGATTTTTATTATCTTAAATTACAAGATACTAATATCATTAAAACAAGATGTTAAACAATTAATTATAAATCCTAATATTACTGATATATAAAAAATGATTACTAATTCAAAGAGAAGTAAATATGAAAAATACGTTGAATCAACAGAAATAAATAAAATTCTAAAATTTGATTCGATGTTTTTAGAATCATTCTATGATTATTTAGAAATGATGGATTACTCGACTTCTCAATATAAAAGAAAACCAGCATATTCAATTTTTTTTAGTATTGGAGGAATAATTATAGGAATAATTATAGGATTCTATATTAGATTAAAATATAAAAATACAAAGATAAATAATGCTGATTTTGAATTTATTTCAAGCCCTTCTCATTTTAATAGATTTATAGAGGTTAATTCCTATATTCATAATTCTATTATTATATATATGCCTGAATTCTATAATAAATTATTATTATCAAATCTTAGACAACATAAGGAAAATAATAATAATATCTATGTTATAACATATAGTTTATCTACATTGTTTTTTTATTTAAAGAATCTATTGCATAACTGGAAAATATATAAAAAAATAATATGTTTAAGTAAAACAAATATATTAGATATTCGTGTGCAAAATGCTGCAATTGCATTTCTTCTCAAATATATTTTGTATAAACAAAGTATAGAAAAAATAGGTGCACATATATTTAAAAATAAAATAATAGTATTTGATCATGATAAAGCAGCTTATTCGTATTTATTTAAGCAAATTACAAATAAGACTGTGACTTTATGCCATGGCTCTTTTGTTGGGAATAATTTATATTATGTTAGATCTTTAGCTAATTATATTTTGTCTACATGTTTAAGAGAGAAAAATACTATAATCAAATATTCAAATAATATTGAAGAAAATAATATTTTCTCTGTTGGAGTGCCTCTTCAATCTTTTGAATTATATAAATCACTCAAGATGGTAGATAAAAAAGATAAAATACTTATTATAGGCACAACTGGACATTTTGAGATGCAAATAACATTATTGCGATTTCTCAATGAAACAAATGCTAACTATATTTATAGATTTAGGCCAGCCTCTAAAAACAAAGACTATGAGATCCTGAGAGATTATCTTAATATAGAATCTATTTCAATTATTCCATCATTAGAAGAAGATTGTTCTCATTATAAAAAAATCATTTCTTTTTCTTTAGATGCTTTAGGAACTTGTATTAGAAACAAAAATCAAATTTTAATTTA
This sequence comes from Bacteroidota bacterium, assembly GCA_017860255.1. GTDB lineage: Bacteria > Bacteroidota > Bacteroidia > Bacteroidales > P3 > UBA10566. The sequence goes on from JAFNAR010000001.1 coordinate 30,900, forward strand.
TATATCAAATGAAGAGTATAATAATTATGATATGGTTGGGATTTGTACTAATGAAATAATAGTAACATCTGACAATGATGTGGTAAAAGATTTTATTTTAAGCCCTTATATTATAATAGAAGAATATAGTGAAAATACAGAAAAATGGATTATTGATAATATAGGTCATTACCAAAAAGATAGAGTTTACAATAATATTGTTTCAGCATTAAAACTTATTTTAGATGATTAGTATTGCTGCAATTACATTTTTAGTTGGTTTTCTTTTTTACATATTCAATAAAAAATATGTACTATTTTATTATCTGATTTGGCAATTATTATTTCCATATCTCTTAAGATTGTTTATACCTTTTTTACCAGATGATCTTGTTAAACAATACTCTGGTTTTTCTAACTATTTTCTTATTTCAATTTTCCTATTCAATATTCATAAAATTAATTATAGAAAATATCAAAAACTAATAATAATTCTTTTTTCTATTTCTCTGCTTTTGCTTATATTATCAATTTATCATGGATTAAATCTATATAACTATCAAAGTTTTATTATATCTAATTTATTACCTCCTTTAATATTCATTTCTCTTCTTGATATTTTTAAGGTAGATAAAATAAATATTTTAAAATTTTTTCTATTGTTTTTTGTTCTAGAAATAATTTTAGGGCTAACTCAGTATCTATTTGAAATAGGTATTGTAGAGACTTTTAATAGATATTCTGTAAAGCCACTTCTAGGAACATTTACAAATAATAATATATATATATCATTTATTCTATTTTTGTATCTTTTTTCTTTATTTTATAAAGGGAAAAAACTAATTAAATATATTAGCTTGAAATTATTATTTGCATTATTGATCTTTATATTAGTGATGCTTTCTGGAATAAGAACTTATTTGTTATTATATTTTATTTTTCTACCATTAATATTTTATATGAGTAGTCCTTATAAGCTACTTGTTGTAACATTATCACTACCTATTATTGCAATTATTTTTTCCTATATTTTTTCCGTTAATACTGTTGGATATACAACTAAAGATGCTGATAATGCAGTAGAAAGGCAAATTTATGGAGCTTCTAATTTTTTATCTGGAAATGATGAGGGAAGTACTTTAAATTTATCAACATATTTATTGGAATATTTTTATAATAAACCTTTTTTTGGATCTGGATTATATTTTACAAATTTAGGATATGGTGGGAAAATAGCTTCAGATACTGGTAATTCTACTGATGTAACTTTTGTCCTTTATCTAACTGAGTTTGGGATATTTGGATTTTTTCTAATTATGCTTTTTTTTATTAAGCTATTTGATATTTCTCTCAGGAATAAGAAAGGATTAATTTTGTACTTATATTTACTTATTTCAACTATTACTGACCCAGGTATATTTAGTAATACAAATCAAGTATTTTTGATTTTAATGATTTATTGTTTCTCAAAAGATCAATTAAGAAATAGTGTTGTGGTTGACAATAGTATAAATTCTCAATTAGTATCAATTCATAACTAGTTAATATTAATTTTTATACAAAAAACCTACGATGTAGTGAAATTTATAAATTTTAAATTGGTTGATTTTATAAATTATAATTTAGAAGGTGTGGATATTTTAAATTCTAATTTTAAATTGGTTTTGAATCTTAGTAAAAAAATAATCAGAAGAATTATGGTTACGATAAAAAATCTTTAAAATAATAAACTCAAAATTCAAAATTCACAAAAAAAATTATCAAACTAAACAATATAATAAAATATCTCATCGTTTAACTTGTAGTTATTTGTTCAATTAAAAAGTTTTGGTTTAAGATTATTTGGAGTTTTATATTTTAGACTTAGTTATTTTTGATTTAGATTTCTTGTTTTTACTTTTAGATTTGCTCTTTTTACTTTTTAACTTCTTGTTTATGGTCAAAAAGTGCCACTTATGAGGTCAAAAAGTGCCACTTATTAAGTTGAAAAGTGCCACTTATTGAATATAAAGACTAAGTTATTTGAAATTTAGACTAAGTTATAATTTAAAATTAGGGCTTTAAAATTCATAATCATGGCGATTAAGTTTTATAAATATAAAAGGAAGATTACAAAGGATTCAGTACCTGAGTATAAGTACATGCCAAAGAATCATGTTGAGGCTATAGTTGGATTAGAGGAGTTGGCGGAAATGATTGAAAAGAAAAGTAGTATGAGTAGGGGTGATATTTTGGGTGTTCTGGCAGAAGTGGAAACAACTGTTTGTTATATGTTGGAAAATGGTCATCCAGTTAAGTTGGGAATTTTGGGAACTTTTTACCCTTCCATTGAAACAAAATCGGTTGATAGTCCTGAAGAGGTTACTGGTAAGTTGATTAAGAGATTTAAAGTAATATTTAAACCATCAAAATATTTAAAGAATAGATTTAAGAATGTAGAGTTTGTGCTTGGGGATAGTGTTGTTAGGAATGCTTATTATAAGAAGAAAAATTAATTATAATAATATGGAATAACAGTTACCAATGTCAATATTGGCAGAAATTTCTTTTATGCAAAAGTTATGCTTTTTAAGAAAAAGAAAAGAAAGATCACTACAGGCGCATCACCTGGTGATAAGTTTGTAGCTCAGCTTGACAGAGGTGTTAAAGTAAACACTGAACAATTAGCTGAAATGATGGTAACTTCCAGCACTGTTACCAAAGGGGACATGTTGAATTCAATTGATTCACTCATTACCCAAATGTATTACGTGTTACAACTTGGTCATTCTGTTAAACTTAGAGGATTTGGAACCTTCTATGTTAAGACTAAGGTAAAAGCAGTTAACACTGCTGACGAAGTAACTGCTGATACTATTGAAAGAATTACCATAGGGTTTATTCCAGATGTTGAAGTTAGAGATCGAATGAAAAAGGTTTCCATCACAGTTGAATCAGAAGAGGGGGCTTCACCTACTCCTTAATTCTTTCAAAATTAGGTCATAAAATACAAAAGAGATGATTCTTTTGAAGGTTTTATGGCGTGTTGTTAACCAATAAAAGCAAAGAGAAGCTCATGGAAAGGGCTTCTCTTTGAGGTTAAAGGCAATTTGGAATTAATTAAACATTCCACATTCAAAACTCCTAATTGAATTAAAGAAAAGAACAATGAAAAAAACTCTATATTTACCATCAAAAGAGATAAATTATGTTTTTACTAAATAAAGATGACCAAATCTGATTCTTTGGATGTGGATTTAGAAGGATAAGGAAAAAAGGATAAATAATAATTGAATAAAAATTATATGTCGAACAAAGTAATATTTATAGGAGGAATAGGAAAGAAAAAAGAATTTGGTGGAGAATTAACCAAAAATAAATATATAATTACAAGACTTGAAGAATTAGGCAAAACAGTAATATCAGTTGATACTTATCAAAGCAGAAGAAAACCATGGAAATTATGGAAGCTTCCCTTTGTTTTATTGGTTTATCCAAAATCTACATTAATTCTATCATCTTCGTTGGGGAATATTTATTATATAATCAAATTTCTTTATTATGTCAGATTAAAGAAAAATGTAATTTATTGGGGTATTGGTGGTATTTTTGCTGAAAGAATTAAAAATGGGGACTTTAATAAGAAATATTTTAATTATTTGAAAGCGATTTTTGTTGAAGGTGATATAATGAAAGATGCTTTATTTGAAATTGGGATAAAAAATGTTGTTACAATGCATAATTTTAAAAAGATTGAATACATTCCAGAAAAGAAATATGGTAGTAATGAAATTATTAAATTTGTATTTTTGTCTCGTATTCTTCCCGTAAAAGGAGTAGATTATATAATTGAAGCTACAAAAATATTAAATGCAGATGGATATTCTAATAAGTTTATTGTAGATTTTTACGGAAGAATTGAGCCCTCTTATAAAGAAAATTTCTTAAATAATGTATCTTCTATTTCAAATATTAACTATTCCGGAACTTTAGATTTGAGTATTAATAAAGATATAGATAAATTAGCAAGTTATGATATAATGTTATTCCCAACTTATTCAAAAAGTGAAGGATTTCCTGGAGTTGTAATTAGTGCTTATATTTCAGGATTACCAATAATTGCATCAGATTGGAATTTGAATAAAGAATTTATTATAGATAAAGAAACTGGTATAATTATTCCAACACATTCAATAGAAATATTATATAAATCGATGGTAGATTTAATTCAAAATCCAGAACAAATAATAAACATGTCAAAAATATGTCAATCGAAAGTTAGAGAATTTGATTTAAATACAATAATTACTGATGAATTTATAAGTAGTTTTAAAATATAAATTTAAATAAAAGGGAATAAATATTTCATTCAAAAATTAAAAAATATTGCGAAAAAGTGGGTTTTAGGAGTTGTGACCCATATGATGGACTTAAATCTAAGTTTTTTCAAGCTTTGCATTATTTAAAAATCTATTCTTTTTTTGTTTAATGATTATTCAAAGATATTTAAAATAATTTAAATGTATCATATGCTTAATAATTAATATATTGCTTCTGCCATATATTAATTCAAATTTGTTTAGATTAATACTTTGTAAATTATAATGAAAGCTAAAACAACAATTAAAATTAAAAATATAAGCTCAGTTGCAAAAAGCAATATTTGTACTGGATGTGGTTTGTGTGCTTCAATTTGTCCTGAAAATTGTATATCAATGGTTATGGATAAGAAGAAAGGAGTATATCAATCACAAATTGATATAAATAAATGTACAAATTGTTCTGTCTGTATAAAAACTTGTCCTCCTATAACATGGTCAAATAAGCCAACAACATCAAATGCAGATATTAGATTAGGAGATTATATTGAATTTAAGGCTCTTTTTTCAAATAATGAGATTATTCGAAAAGAATCTGCTTCAGGAGGTTTTATTACAAGTTTATTAGTTTATTTATTAAATAATCAAATAATTGATGGTGCTATTATTTCAAAAAGAAATCCTGATAATCCATTAATAGGAATTCCCTTTATTGCGACTACAGTAGAAGAAATTACTGAAAATAGCACATCTATTTATGGCCCAGTAAAGTTTGATGAAATAATAAAGCATTTATTAAGTACTAATGATCCAACAAAAAAATATGTATTGGTTGGACTTCCATGTCATATTGAAGGGATTTCAAGAGCTCAAAGATTATACAAAATATTAACTAAAAATATTTATCTAAAAATTGGAATTGTATGCGGACAATCACCTAGTATATTTGCTTATGATTACAGTTTTAAAAAACTTAAAGTCGATAAAAGTAACATAACAAGTTTTAAAAACAGGGGTGGTGGTTGGCCAGGATTTATGCAAATAGGTGTTAATAATAAAGATATAAAATATCCTTACCCTGGAAAATATTCTATGGGAATGGTTTTAGGGAACCCTTTATTTACTCCAACTGCATGCCAAAAATGTGTTGATGCTGTTGGGTATAATGCAGATTTAACAGCTTCAGATGCTTGGTTGTCAAAATTTGAAAATGACAAAATAGGTAGAAGTTTTGTAATGATTAAGACCTCTTTAGGAAAAGAAATAGTGGAAAATGCAATTTTAAATCAAATATTCACTTCTGAAGAGATAAACAGAACTGATTTTATTAAAGCGAATATTGGTGTTATTAACAAAGCTTATAAAGGGAAAATAAATAGTATATTACTGAAAACTAAATCGTATAAAAATACTTACCATACAGAAATGATATTTCCAGAAAATGTAGGTTTAAAGCGATTAATACTTCTTTATATTTATAGTATAAATATTTTTCCAATACAGTTTATTGGAGCAAATAAATTGAGTAAAATAGCAAATGATACAATTCTATTTTATTTTAAGTTTATTAACTTATTGAAAAAGAAATCTATTCATTTAGGTTATTATAATAGTAGTTATCAAACACTAATAAAAGATAAAATATCACAAATTGAAATTGAATCAAATAATTGTAAAAAAAATATTTTTTGATTTATCTGATTTAAAATACAAATAAGGTTAATATATATTAAATAATAATAAATTAACAATCAAAAATTACTATAGCTTATTTATTAGCTTCTAAGCAAGAAATTGATTAATATCCATATATTGTTGTTAAAGCAGTCGAAAATGGTAAAATGTCAAATATTTTGTTAAATGTAAAAATAAAAATGAAATAATTGATATTATTATTCCTCAGGGAGAATTCTTTTATAATGATTCTTATAAAAAATATTGTTCTTATAACTGCAGGTAGTGGAATAACGCCTTTATTTTGATTTTAAAAAGTTATCTTTTAAAATCAAAGAAAAATATTGTAATAGTATACCAAAATAGAAATAATGAAAATATAATCTTGTCAAATGAACTATCCGCTTTGAAAAATCATTATAAAGATAGATTTAATATAATAAATGTTATTTCAAGAGAAAAAAACGATAATACTTATTACTGTTATATAGACCATTTAATCATTTCAAAAGCTAAAGAAAAGCTTAATTTACAAAAAAAATATTATTTTTTTTTGGTACTCTGTTAATGATTGAGAGTCTTGAATCTATTCTCTAAAAATAATATTAGTCCAAATAATATTTTTAAGGAAGCATTTATCTAAGTTCGGAATAAAAAGAGGTGAAAGAATTTGTAAAAATAAATAAGGTTATAGATTCTAGAATTGACATCCTTGAATTTGATAGTGTTTTCAATGATTTACAATCTGATGCAGGTCAGTCAATTTTACAAGCTGCAACATATAATGATATTTATATACCACATCCTTGTCTTACTGTTGATTGCAAATTATGTAAATGTAAATTTATTAAATTCAATGTTATAAATAAAAATTCGTTAATAAAAAGTCCTGGCGATAATATTCTGACTTGTATTTATTATCCACTTTTAAATGAAATCAAAAATTGAAAAATTATGAATAAAATTTTAATTACTCAACATTTTAGCAGAAACAAAGGAAATGTTTCTCTACTTTATAGTTTAGTAGAATCTATAAAAAAAAATATACCAGATTCGGATATAATTGTTAGTTCTTATAATCCTAATGAGACTACTAAAATTTTTAATTATAATTGCTGTGAATGGCCTTTTATTACACGTAATATAATTGAAAAAAAAGGAATGTTTATGATTTGGAATATGTTTAAAGAGTCAATTATAATTTGTCTTCAAATTATTGTAGCTATATTAGTCCGCTTTAAGGTTATAAAAGCAAATAATTTAAAAGGTCGATTTTATTTTATAAATATCTTATCTTCTGTAGATAAAGTAGTTTCACCTGGGGGGCATCTTTTTACTAATTTTAATCAATTTGGTGCAGTTTTTGCACATTTTTATCCTCTTTTTTTATCAAGTATTATTAAAAAAGACTATTATGTTTTAGCTCAAACTCTTGGACCCTTCTTTGGGAAATGGAGATTTTTTGCAGTTTTACTTACAAAATATGTTGTAAAACATGCAAAATATGTTTCTGTAAGAGATAATTATTCTCTAAATAACCTATCTTCACTAAAAATTCCAACATCAATGATTCATAAAACTAATGAAATTGTATTTCTATATCCAGATGAATCTAAATTTGAGGAAGATAATGTTATAAATGACTCTATAACTGTTGGAGTTACAATACATCATCTTTATTATAAACATTTTATGTCAAAAGAAAAATATTTACATGAAACGGTATCTTTCTTATCAAAAATACTTGAATTAGGGAACATTAATATCAAATTAATTTCAATGGAATTAAATGTTAATGATAAAGGTGACCATCTTTTTTTAAAGGAAATTATTCAACATTTTCCAAATAATGAAAATATTTATATTGATTATATATCGATGGATCCAAGAAAAGTTTTAAATACGTTTTCGAAATTAAACTATCTAATTGCAACTAAAACACATTCTGTAGTCTATGGCTTAAGAAAATCTGTACCTACTTTAGCAATTGCTTATAATGAGAAAACTACTTATTTTATGAAAGATTTTAATCTTTCCCAATATAGTATACCATTAAAGGATTTTAATGCAAATGATGCATTTGATATATTCAAATTATTAATGAATAATACTGATAATGTAAAAGAAACAATAAAAATGAATTTAGCTAATATTCAAAAACAAGCATTAGAAAATATAATTATTTTAAAGGATTAAAATCAATGAACTATATCGAGAAAATTGAATTAATAATAAAGGAATCCCTTGAATCCATAGAAACAAATCAATATAAAGGATATGATCCTGCTGATTTATTAAATTCAAAGTATAACTTTATAAAAAAATTACCAGGTGGAATTTTAAAAGTAATTTCTCTCATTAATATATATTCTCCTTATAATTTTAGACCAATATTAAAAGTACAACCTGCTGAAAATACTACAGCTATGGTTATTTTAGGTCATATTTATCTTAATTTATATAAAGTATATAAAGATGAAGTTTACTTAACTAAAATTAATTTTATTGAATCTTGGTTGCTGAATAATGCAATAAAAGATAATAATACTTTAGGGTGGGCTAGAATTATTGATTATCAATTTAATTCCAAACAAGATTTTAAAAATAATAGTAGTCTTACTTTTATTAATGCAGAAGCACTAAAACTATTTCTTGATTTATATGAATACACAAAATATAGTAAATATTTAGATTACTCAATAAAAATAGCAGATCATCTTAGTTTAGAAACTAATATTATAAAAAGAGAATTTGGATATTGTTTAAGTTATGCAAGTAAGCTTAATATTGAAATATATAATGCCTCAATAATTGCAGGTTCACAACTAAATAGATTATATAAATACACAAATAACGAAGATTATTTAGAACTTTCTCTTAGAATACTTGAATATACTTTACAAATACAAAAGAAAGATGGTTCATGGTATTATAGTTTAAATAATGGAAAAGAGAAAAAACAAATTGATTTTCATCAAACATATATGTTATCTGGAATAATTGATTATGAATTTGAAATTGAAAACAAAGAGGTAATAAATAATTATAATAATGGACTTGATTTTTATGTAAAAAAAATGTTTGATGATAGAGGATTACCTTATTGGAGATATCCTATAAAATATCCTATCGATGTACATAATATTAGTCATGCTATATTATTTTTCTCTAAATATAATATTGAGCCTGATTTAAATAGAAAGCTAATTAATCTGTTGATTGATGAATTTTATAATAAAAGGATGAAACAGTTCTATTATCATAAATGGCCTTTTCTAAAAAATAAAATTCATTACTTCCGTTGGAATACAATATGGTCTATTTATGCTTTAAGTGTATATGTACTAAAAAATAAAATGTAATATTCGTAATAATAAATTAATAACTTGTATAAGACCACGTTCTGTATTTTCCATAAGACTATAGTTCTCATTTTTTTATATAAATATGCAGGATAAAAAGGGGTATATCTACTATAAATTAAAAAGGAATTAGTTCTAAAATATCATATATGAGATGGAGTAATGCTTTTATGTTTAATGCTCTTTCATATTATTTATTAGAACAAAGTAAAAATAAATTTACTAATATATGAAACTAACAATAATAGCAGGGGCAAGACCAAATTTTATGAAGATTGCTCCAATAATACACTCAATTCAAAAATACAACAAAATTCAAAATTCAATTGAGTATCGTTTAATTCATACAGGTCAACACTATGACAAGAATATGAGTGATACTTTTTTTGCAGAATTGAATATTCCAATGCCAAATGCAAATTTGGGAGTAGGAGGTGGAACACAAGCAGAACAAACAGCTGGAATAATGATTGAGTTTGAAAAGGAACTTATTCAAAACCCAACAGATTTAGTTATTGTAGTGGGTGATGTCACTTCAACAATGGCTTGTTCAATTGTGGCTAAGAAATTAAATACTAAAGTTGCACATATCGAAGCTGGAATTCGTTCTTGGGATTTAACTATGCCAGAGGAAATAAACCGTATGGTTACAGATTCTCTGGCTGATTATTTCTTTACTACAACAGAAATTGCAAATGAAAATCTTAGACATTTTGGAGCAAAGGAAGAACAAATTTACTTTGTTGGAAATGTTATGATAGATACTTTACTTGCAAATATTAATAGATTCTGTAAACCTGATGTTTTTGATAAGCTAAACCTAAAAGAAAAGGAATATATAATGCTTACAATGCATCGACCTGGAAATGTGGATGAGGCAGAAAAATTAAAAGCATTAATGAGTGAAATAGTAAATAATGTTCAAGGTTTGCCAATAATTTTTCCAATTCATCCAAGAACAGCAAAGATATTTACAGATTTAGGAATTAGAGCTGATAATTTGCATATTGTCGAACCAATGGGATATTTGGAATTTAATTATATGGTAAAACATTCTAAATCTGTAATAACAGATTCTGGTGGTATAACTGAAGAAACAACTGTAATGGGAATCCCATGTATAACTTTAAGAGATAATACTGAAAGACCAGAAACCTGCACAGTTGGGACAAATGAACTAATAGGAACTAATCCAAATGCAATAAAACCAGCTTTAGAAAAACTATTTTCTGGTAATTGGAAAAAAGGAGGAATTCCAGAACTTTGGGATGGGAAAACATCAGATAGGATAATTGAAAAATTGATAGAAATATTATAAGCTATGCTTGAATCAAGAATTATTAATGGAGTAAAAGTAAATGGTTTTAATTCTAAAGAAGATGTTATAAATTTTGCATTTGCTAATAAAGGTATTTTAGTTGCTGTTAATGCTGAGAAAATTATCAATGCTACAGATAAAACACGTCAAATCATTAATAATAATATTTCTTATCCTGATGGGATTGGTGCTGTTATGGCTCTAAATCATAAAGGATATAAACATGCTACCAAGATTCCTGGTTGTGAACTTTGGTTAGATATTGTTAAGTCTTCATATAAGGATAAATCTTTTTATTTGATTGGCGGAACAGAAGACACAATTCAAAATACTAAGACAAAATTATTAGAAGATTTTGAAGGAATTAATATTATTGGATATAGAAACGGATATATAAAAACTGAAGAAGAAAGATTAAAACTAATTGAAGATATAGAATTAAAAAAACCTGATATAGTTTTTGTTGCTATGGGTTCTCCTAAACAAGAGCTTTTAATGCAAGAAATGTTGGAAAAACATAAGGCAGTTTATCAAGGATTAGGGGGTAGTTTTGATGTCTATATCGGCAAGGTAGAAAGAGCCCCAGAATGGTGGTTGAAAAATAATCTTGAATGGGCATATAGGCTTTTTAAACAACCAACAAGAATAAAAAGACAAATTCCACTTTTGAAATTTCTATTTCTTTTAAAGATTGGGAAGTTGTAAGAGAGGGAAATTAATTAAATATTGAATAATAAATGTTTGATTTTGAAGGATTATTAAAACAAATACAAGAATGGACAAATAAAGTTCCTCTAATCATATTGGGAAGTGGTGCTTCTGTTTCATTTGGTTTACCATCAATGAGGGAGCTTGGTGAGTATATAAAAACGACTTTGTCTTTTGAAAAAGAGGAAGATATTAGTCAATTTGAAAAATTCAAAAGTAATCTTGATAAAAGTAATGATTTAGAAAAAGCTATGTCGGATATATATCTTAATGATAATGTTTTAATAGCTGTAATAAAAGCTACATGGGACTTGATTACAGAAGCCGATTTAAAAGCATACGAACAGTTTGTATTGAATGGAAAAGTAATCCCATTAGTAAAATTAATGAATCATTTGCTTAAAACAACCAATAGGAAACTATCTATAGTTACAACTAATTATGATCGTATAGCTGAATATAGTGCAAGCATATCAGAAGCAATTATTTGTACTGGATTTGCCCAAAATTACATTGGACATTTCTCAGAGAAAATTCACACTAATGCTTTGGATCACATTAAAGGATATAGCGGTCAGGTGAATATTTGGAAAGTTCATGGTTCTTTGGATTGGTTTGAAACTCCAAGTAAAGAAAAAGTTCATTTATCTTTACGTAAAGATATTCCTAAGGATTTTAAACCATTGATTGTGACTCCTGGACTTAGTAAATATGCAGAAACACATAACGAACCATATAGAACAATATTTGCGCAATCAGATATAGAAATTCAAAATGCAAATGGTTTTTTGTGTATTGGATATGGCTTTAACGATGATCATGTACAACCAAAACTTATTCAGCAAATTAAATCCAAACCAATAATTGTAATAACAAAAAAATTAACTCCAAAAACAAAAGAAGCAATAATTGAAGGCGGTTGTAAAAATTATATTTTAATGGAAGAAATCAGTGATAAGGATACAAAGATATATTCCTCAAGTCAAGGTGAACATATTTATCAAGAAGTTAGTTATTGGGATTTAGTAGAATATTTAGAACTAATAAAATAAAAATAATATGGCAATATTCAATTTTGAAGACAATTTGTCTATTGGAACTGTTTTTAGTGTTGATACAGCAACTTTAATTATAAAGGTTGAAGAACTTGAAAAGCTAAGAAAATTGCAAGTAAATCATTTAGTTGCAATTGAAAGTTCAAAAGCAGGACAATATTTAATTGGAATAATCAATAGAATAACTCGAAAGGTTTCTGATGAAGAACAGCCTATAGGTGACGATTTAGGATTAAGCAATTTCCTTTTTACTGAAAATATTTTGAAAGTAAATTTGATAGGAACTTTATTGAATAAATTTGGCACAAAAGAAAATGTTTTTAAAAGAACACTTGATACAGTTCCAGAAATCGAAGCTAAATGTTTTCCAATAGATGGTGAGAATATTACTAAGTTTATGCAAACTATTTCTACTAAAGAGAATTATGAAATTCCTCTTTCAATTGGGAAGTATTCTATAGATGAAAATGCAGAAGCTTTTCTGGACGGAGATAAACTTTTTCAAAGACATGCTGTAATTGTTGGTAGTACTGGTTCAGGGAAGTCTTGGTGCGTAGCAAAAATAATTGAACAAATGGCAAAATTGCCAATGGCAAATTCTATATTATTTGATATACACGGAGAATATAGTGGAGATAACTTTAAAGCAAAAGGAATACAACATTTTAGAATTGCTAATCCTTCTGATTTAGGAAAAACAGGAAATCTCGCAAATGGTATTTTGATGTTGCCTTATTGGATGTTAACTTATGAAGAAATGTTAGCAATGTTATTAGATCGAAGTGATAGCAATGCACCTAATCAAGCTATGCTTTTTTCAAAAACAGTATATTCAGAAAAGCAAAAATATCTTAATTATATTAAAGATACTTTATTTAAAGATAGTATTACAATTGATAGTCCAATTCCTTATAGAATTGAAAAGGTTATTGAAGAATTAGAGCAACTTGATGTAGAAATGGTTTCAGGGGCAAGACAAGGAACAGAAAAACAAGGTGCTTTTTATGGGAAATTGACAAGATTTATTCAAAGATTAGAGGCGAAAAGTCAGGATAAAAGATTAGGCTTTCTATTTCAAATTTCTGAAGATGAGTTGAAAATAGATTGGCTTAATGATTTTTGTAGTGCTTTAATGCAAGGTTCAAATTTGAATGTGAACAAATCAGGAGTAAAAGTTATAGATTTTTCGGAAGTGCCTTCAGATGTTTTACCTTTAGTAATAGGTTTAGTTGCTAGAATAATTTTTACAGTTCAACAATGGACTGCAAAAGCTAAACAACATCCTATTTGTTTACTTTGTGACGAAGCTCATTTATATATTCCAGAAAGAATAAATCAAGATAGTGCATCTGAACTTGGATTGAAAAATTTTGAAAGAATTGCTAAAGAAGGAAGAAAATATGGAGTAAGTTTAACTGTAATAAGTCAAAGACCTTCTGAAGTAAATAGAACAGTTCTAAGTCAATGTAATAATTTTATTGCATTAAGACTTTCAAATGCAGAAGATCAGTCTGTTATAAAACGACTTTTGCCAGATAACCTTATGGGGTTGACAGACGTTCTTCCAATATTAGATATTGGAGAAGCTTTAGTGGTAGGAGATGCTTCATTGTTACCAACAAGAGTATTAATTTCTGAGCCATCAATAAAACCAGATAGTGCTACAATTAAATTTTGGGGTAAATGGAGCGATGAAAATTCGGAACAAGATATTAAAAATGCAGTAATAGGACTTCGTAAACAATCAAAGAATTAATTATATCCAACCTTATAAAGGCGAGCTCGAGTAATGGTATTTTAATAATCGCTCCCTGTATGTTGATTTTATGATTATCTTTTTAACTGTATGGGTAATTATTTTTCCTAAGAGTGATTTGGTTTATAAAGTTTTTCCTTCGCTGCCAAGATTGAACAAAGAGATTTTTAAATTGTAATTTTTAAATTTTTAATTTGGGACTGTTCACATATTAATAAAAAACCTAAAAAGTCTATAATTTATTCTGCAATATTGATAAGCGTTTTACTTTTGTGGAACGCTTATTTCTATTTTAATCCACAGACTTTATAGTGAAAAGATAATAGAGAAAAGTGAATAGTGAATAGTGACCTGTTGAACAGAGTTCGAGAGTATCGAAGTTAATAGTTTTCTACTTACTTTTACTTTGATGCAAAAGTAACAAAAGATCAAGACTGTTCGAATTTAGCTATTCCATAAATTTTAAAACTAAAAGTTTATAAACTCGCTTCGCTCAGATAGTATAAACTTTCTTTACCTTTTAAAACTTCTTCCATTTAACACTAAATTCAAAATGTCGGTTTTTAAAGATAAAATTTTTTCTGCTTGTTTCCCCTTTATAGGAGTTAGGGGTGATTAAAGTGAAAAGATTAAAGTGACCCGAAGAACTGAGTTCGAGACCATCGAAGATAATAGTTTTCTACTTACTTTTACCTTGATGCAAAAGTTACAAAATATCAAGACTGTTCGAATTTGGCTATTCCATAAATTTTAAAACTAAAAGTTTATAAACTCGCTTCGCTCAGACAGTATAAACTTTCTTTACGTTTAAAACTTCTTTCACTTAACGCCAAATTCAAAATGTCGGTTTTTTAAGTAAAAAATTTCTTCTGCTTGTTTCCCCTTTAGGGGTTAGGGGTGATTAAAGTGAAAAGATAAAAGTAAAAAGTGAATAGTGACCTGTAGAACAGAGCTCGAGAGCATCGAAGATAATAGTTTTCTACTTACTTTTCACTTGATAGAAAAGTAACAAAAGATCAAGACTGTTCGAATTTGGTTATTCCATAAATTTTAAAACTAAAAGTTTATAAACTCACTTCGCTCAGACAGTATAAACTTTCTTTACGTTTTAAAACTTCTTCCATTTAACACCAAATTCAAAAGGTCGGTTTTTAAAGATAAAATTTCTTCTGCTTATTTCCCCTTTAGGGGTTTGAGGGGTGGTGTTAATGGTTTATTCTTTATTCTTCCACTTTAGGGGATTGTGGGGTGAGTTGAATAGTTAATTTGAATTTGTAAATTTTTTCTTCTCTATTCATTCCCCTTTAGGGGTTAGGGGTAATTAAAGTGAAAAATTAAAAATTACAATTTCCCAATTAATAAATCCTTTGTGAAGCAACATCAAATTTTGTAAGTATCCCTATATTTGGGACAAAAATCATTACTTTTTGCCCTGTAATTGGGACAAAATTCTTGTGATGTTGCCCTTGTTATGTTACAAATGTGTATATTTGCATTTGATTTTTAATGGATTGATTTATGTTTAAGAGAGATATTCTTGATGACTTAAGACTTTGGGCTTCTAAACCTAATAGGAAACCTCTTGTTTTAAGGGGTGCTCGTCAGGTGGGTAAAACTACTGTTGTTAATTATTTTGGAAAGGATTTTGATAATTTTCTTAATGTTAATTTGGAAGATAGGATAGCTTCTGCCATTTTTGAGTCTTCCAATTCTATTAATGAACTAATTATTGATTTGTTTGCTTTTAAGGGTATTCAAAGGAAAAATGGTCGAACATTAATATTTATTGATGAAATTCAAAATTCGCCACAGGCTGTAGCTCGTTTACGTTATTTTTATGAGGAAATGCCAGAGGTTTTTGTTATTGCTGCAGGTTCTTTGTTGGAGAGTTTGATTGATATTCATATTTCTTTTCCTGTTGGTAGGGTAGAATATATGGCTATTCATCCTTTCTCTTTTCGTGAGTTTATGGTTGCTGAGGGTAATGAAATGTTAAGGCAAAGAATTTCTGATTCTCCTAGTTCATCAATTGTATTTCATGATAAATTGATTTCATCTTTTAATCGCTATGCTTTAATTGGTGGGATGCCTGAAATTGTAAAATCTTATTTTATTAATCAGGATATTGTTTCGCTTGCTGATATTTATGAGTCATTATTGCAAGGTTACAAGGATGATGTTGAAAAATATGCTTCAAACAGGACTCAAATGGAGGTTATTAGATATATTTTGACTTCTGGTTGGGCTATGGCTGGTCAATCTATTAAATTTAATGGTTTTGCTGGTTCTGAATATAAATCAAGAGAAATGGGAGAGGCTTTTCGTACTTTAGAGAAGGCTATGCTTTTGGAATTAGTTTATCCAATTACTCAAACTTGTTTGCCTGTTTTGCCTGAAAGAAAACGTTCTCCAAAACTTATTTGGTTAGATTCTGGTTTGGTTAACTATGCTGCAAATAGTCAGAAAGAAGTGTTTGGAGCAAAAGATATATTAGATGCTTGGAGAGGAAAATTAGGAGAGCATATTATTGCTCAAGAGTTATTGACTTTATCTAATAGGGTAAGTAATAAAAGATTCTTTTGGACAAGGGCTAAGGCTAATTCGAGTGCAGAGGTTGATTTTATTTTTAATTTTGATTCTCATATAATTCCTATTGAAGTTAAAACTGGTCATAATTCACATTTGCGTTCATTACATTCTTTTGTTGATAATAGTGAAGATTGTAAGTTGGGTGTTCGTGTTTGGTCTGAGCCATATTCTGTTGATAAGGTTAAAACAATAAGTGGAAAAGAGTTTAAATTATTGAATATTCCTTTTTATTTATTTGGCTTTTTACCAAAAATATTAGAGATGGAATTTTAAATTGTTCTTGTTTTATTTTTAAATTGTTGTTTGTCTGAATCAGGATTATTCAAGATTAGAGGATTTATAGGATTTTGCCGCTTTGCGTCATTCCTCTTTAGGAGTTAGGGGTGGTATTAATGGTTAATTATGAATGATTAATGGTTAATTCTTTATTCTTCCCCTTTAGGGGTTAGGGGTGATTAAAGTGAAAAGATAATAGTGGAGTGTAGGGAGTGATGTGCAAAAAGTTGTATATTTCTATTGACATAAGTGGAAAAAAGTTGTATTATTCTGATGTAAATACTGGAAATAAGTTGTAAAAGATTTTTAATTTTCTGCTAACATAGGGACAAAATGTCCCCAAGTATCAATGATTGTAGAAAATTATTACCTCTCAGAATGTAAAACAATTTTATCAATAAAAGAAGATGAAAATAATAAGTGGTTAGGTATTATAGAGATTTATAAATTGATTTTGTTTTTTTTGTTTGAAGTTACGTGTTTTTCCGTATCTTTGCGGCTAAATTAAAATATTATGAAGAAATATTTGGGTGTACTTCATCAGAAAAAGATATTTACTTTAAATGATGTTGTTGGATTAACTAATAATGTTAACTCAGCAAAGGATTTGCTTCAAAATTACAAAAAACAAAATCTGATTATACAAATTAGAAGGAATTTATATAGTGTCTGTGATTTGGCTACTGGAGTTACAGTGACAAATAAGTTTGAGATTGCTAGTAATATTTCTTCTTCTTCATATATTTCCTATCGTTCTTCATTTGAATATTATGGTATTGCTCATCAAATATATTATGATATTTATGTTTCAAGTAGTTCTCGGTTTAATAATTTTGATTTTGAAAGTATTCAATACCTTTATTCTAAGTCTATAATTAATGTTGGTGTAGAAACTCCGAGCATGGATTCTCTTGTAAGGGTTACAAATTTAGAGAGAACTGTTGTTGATTGTATTGATCGCATTGATCGTGCTGGAGGTATTGAGGAGTTGGTTCATTGTCTGAGTTTGATTGGATATCTTAATGAAAATAAATTGCTTGAGTATTTAGCTGCCTATAATAAATCTATTCTTTATAAGAAAGTAGGTTTTGTACTTGAGTCTTTTAAAGAGAAATTGAAATTAAGTAATGAATTTATTGAGCTTTGTGCACAGAATGGCAAAAAACATATTGGTTATCTTACAGACAAGAATGAATCTAATTTTTTTCATAATTCTTGGAATATCTATGCTCCAAAGAATATTTTATCTTACTTAGAACAAGGGAATAATGAGCTTGTATAGTAAAAAAGATTTAGATGTTATTTCTAAAAACAATGGTTTTATTAGAGATAATTTAGAAAAAGTATATAGGCTTATTGAGGTTCTGGAATATATTAACTTAAATCCTCTTTTGTCTGATGCTTTGGTTTTAAAAGGTGGTACTGCTATTAATTTGATTGTATTTGATATGCCAAGATTATCAGTTGATATTGATTTGGATTTTAGTATTGAGTCTTCAAAAGAGGAAATGCTTTTATATAGAGAAAAAATAAATGATGATATTAAGGGTTATATGAGATTGCAGGGCTATGTTTTGAATAGTAATTCTAAAAATCCACACTCTTTAGACTCATGGGTTTTTAATTATCAAAACTCCGTAGGTAATAGAGATAATATTAAAATTGAGATTAATTATTCTATGAGGAATCATATTTATCCTCCTGTTGTTTCAAACTCTAATATTAGTTTTCTTCCTTCTTTTAATGTAAAAACTTTATCTTTTTTAGAATTATTTGGAGGAAAGATTAAGGCTTTGATTGAAAGAACAGCACCTCGAGATCTTTATGATGTGAATAATATGATTGTAAATAATGTCTTTTGTGAGGATGATTTAGATTCCTTACGAAAGGTTGTAATTTTTTACTTGACAATAGGTGGTAGCGATAAATGCAAAACTCATTATGATTTTAATTCAATTGATAACTTAGGATATAAACAAATTAGAGATAATCTTATACCTATGCTTAGAAAATCAGAGCATTTTGATTTTGAAAGGACAAAAGCAAATGTTAAAGATTTTCTTATTAAGCTTATGAATTTTGACGATAGAGAGATTAGATATATTGAGGAGTTTAATAATAAGCATTATAAACCTGAATTACTTTTTAATTATAGTATAGTATTAGATAGAATTAGGTCGCATCCTATGGCAATTTGGAAAACAAGAGTATAATTATTTTTGTCCACGAATTACACGGATTCTTGCTTTGGCAAGCGGCAAGCCAATAAGCACGAATTTATTTGCCGCTTTGAGTCATTCCCCTTTAGGGGTTAGGGGTTAATAAAGTGAAAAACTAAAAGTTAAAAGTGATAATTAAAACAAAAAAAATAATATGAAAAAGGCATTAATTACTGGTATTACTGGTCAGGATGGGAGTTTCTTGGCTGAGTTTCTTTTGGAAAAGGGTTATGAGGTTCATGGCATTTTGAGGAGGAGTTCTTCTTTTAATACTGGAAGGATTGAACATCTATATCTTGAGGAATGGATTAAGGATATGAGTAAGAACAGAGCTGTTAATCTTCATTATGGGGATATGACCGATTCTTCTTCTTTGATTAGAATTATCCAGACTGTTAAGCCTGATGAGATTTATAATCTTGCGGCTCAAAGCCATGTTAAGGTCTCGTTTGATGTGCCTGAATATACTGCAGAAACTGATGCTGTTGGAACTTTGCGTTTGTTGGAGGCTGTTAGGATTTTGAATATGGAAAAGCAGTGTAAGATTTACCAGGCTTCTACTTCTGAGCTTTTTGGTTTGGTGCAGGAGGTTCCTCAATGTGAAACAACACCTTTTTATCCTCGTTCTCCTTATGGGGTGGCTAAGCTTTATGGTTTTTGGATTACAAAGAACTATCGTGAGAGTTATGGTATGTTTGCTGTAAATGGTATTTTGTTTAATCATGAAAGTGAACGCAGGGGTGAGACTTTTGTAACTCGTAAGATTACTCTTGCTGCTGCCCGTATTGCTAAGGGTAAACAGGATAAATTGTTCTTAGGTAATCTTTCTGCTCTAAGGGATTGGGGATATGCTAAGGATTATGTTGAATGTATGTGGTTGATTTTGCAACATTCAAAACCTGAAGATTTTGTTATTGCAACTGGTGAATATCATACTGTTCGTGAGTTTTGTACTTTAGCTTTCAAATATGCTGGAATTGAACTTAAATGGGAGGGAGAAGGAGTGAATGAAAAAGGTATTGATATGAAAACAGGTAAGGTTTTAGTGGAAGTTGATCCAAAATATTTCCGTCCAGCAGAGGTAGAACAATTGTTAGGAAACCCAACAAAAGCAAAAACCCTTCTAGGCTGGAATCCAAATAAAACTTCATTTGAAGAACTGGTTAAAATTATGGTTCAGCATGATCTTAAGATTGTTTAGTTTTTTTTCCCACAAATTTCTCAAATTTTCACGAATTTATAATTAAATATTTAAAATAAAGAATTGAAGGAATTAGTGTAATTATTGGATGAAAAAATGAAATACAAATAAAATTTTGCCAGAGATTTTTTGTCCACGAATTTCTCAAATTTACACGAATTGATAATTAAATATTTACAATAAAGAATTAGAGGAATTAGTGTAATTAGTGGACAACAAATGAAATTTAATTAGTTGATAAAAAAAGATAACATATAATGTTATGACTGATTTATTAAACCAAATATTATATAAAGAAGAGAGCTATAACATAGTTGGAGCTTGTATGGAGGTTCATAAGAATCTCGGTTGTGGATTTTTAGAGCCTGTTTATCAAGAAGCATTAGAAATTGAGTTAAAAGTAAAATTGATACCTTATGAAAGAGAAAAAATATTAAAAATCTATTATAAAGGTGTATTACTAGATAAAGATTATCGTGCTGATTTTATTTGTTATGATAATATCTTACTTGAATTAAAGGCGTTAGATAGTTTGCGATCAGAACATACCTCGCAAGTACTAAATTATTTAAAGGCTACTGGATATAAATTAGGTTTATTAATAAATTTTGGAAAAGAAAGTTTGGAATATAAAAGGATATTGCTTTAATTATATCTTTTGATTTACAGTTTTTAGTCCACGAATTTCTTAAATTTTTACGAATTAATTTTATACTTTTGAATATAAATTGGGTAAGAAAAAAAAGATTAGAATAATTTGTGTAATTAGTTTACAACAAGATAAAAGAATAATTAGAGTAATTTGTTTATAAAAAAGATTAGATCAATTCGTGTAATTCGTGGACAAGAAAGAATAAAGAAGTGAATATGGAAAAGAATAGTAAGATATTTGTTGCAGGACATAATGGTTTGGTTGGTTCTGCTATATTGAAGAATTTAAAAGATAGAGGTTATACAAATTTTGTTTTAAGGTCATCAAAAGAACTTGATTTAAGAAGTCAAACATCAACAGAAGAGTTTTTTGCAAAAGAAAGACCTGATTATGTTTTTTTAGCTGCTGCTTTTGTTGGTGGTATTATTGCAAACTCTAAGTATAGAGCTGATTTTATTATTAATAATCTTCAAATTCAAAATAATGTAATAGGCTCTGCTTATAAGTATGGGGTTAAGAAATTATTGTTTCTTGGTTCAACCTGTATTTATCCTGCTGCTTGTCCTCAACCAATGAAAGAAGATGCACTTTTAACCATGCCTTTGGAATATACTAATGAACCTTATGCTATTGCTAAGATTGCTGGTTTAAAGATGTGTGAAAGTTTCAATATTCAATATGGAACAAATTTTATTGCAGTGATGCCAACTAATCTTTATGGACCTAATGATAATTTTAATTTAGAAAGAAGTCATGTTTTACCAGCTTTAGTTAGAAAGGCTCATCTTGGTAAATGTTTGATGAATGATGATTGGAAAGGTTTAGTTAAGGATTTAAACAGGTATCCTATTGAAGGAGTAGATGGGAATGCAAAAAAAGAAGAGATTTTAGAGAAATTGAATAAATATGGTATTACAGTTTCTGATAAAGGTGTTTCAATTGAAATTTGGGGAACAGGTAAACCATTAAGAGAGTTTCTTTGGAGTGAGGAAATGGCTGATGCTTGTGTGTTTGTTATGGAGAATGTGAATTATGAAGACCTTAAACCAAAAAATACTAAGGAAATTAGAAATTGCCATATAAATATTGGAACGGGAAATGAGATTTCAATTAAGGATTTGGCTTATTTAATTGCTCAAAAGATAGGATTTAAAGGTGAAATACGCTTTAATGAAGATAAACCTGATGGAACAATGAGAAAACTAAACGATCCTTCAAAACTCCATTCCTTAGGCTGGCATCATAAAATTGAAATTGAAGAAGGAATTGACAAAATGTACCGATGGTACATTTTGAGTGAAAAGTGATTTTTTTCGATCTTCATTTCACTTCGTGGCTCTCGAGCTTTGCTCTTCGGGTGTCTTGATACAAACGAAGCAAAAATCAAGACTGTTCGAATTTTCCTAAAATTCAACTCAAACTTCTACAAGTTTATAAACTCGCTTCGCTCAGACAGAATAAAATTGCTTAATGAATTTTGAATTGAATTTCTTAACGTCAAATTCAAAATGTCGCTCTTTTATGTGATAAGTTGTTTTATTTGGCTTCCCCTTTAGGGGGTAGGGGTAAAAATCATAGTCTGTCATATAAATCAGTTAAATCATGGTTCAAGACAAATATTTATATTTTTGTCACTATTCTGTTATAAAGTTATATTTGAACTTCATTTATCAATAATCATTTATCATTAATAAGTATGAAAATTCTAACTATTGACGTTGAGGAGTGGTTTCAGTTTTTTGAGGATTTGGATTATGGGGAGAGGTATAAGAACTATGAGGTTAGGATTTATGAGAATGTTGATAGGATTTTAGGTTTATTGGAGGAGAATGATATTAAGGCTACTTTCTTTGTTGTTGGTTGGATTGCCAAACGTTATCCTGATATTGTTAAAAGAATTTCTAAAGATTATGAGATTGGTTCTCATTCGATGAGTCATAAATTAATTAGTAGTTTAAATAGGAATGAGTTTTATAATGAGGTTAATTCTTCTATTTCTCTTATTGAGGATTTGACTGCTAAAAAGGTTAGTGCTTTTCGAGCTCCTGGATTTTCAATTGGAAAGAATGAATTATGGGCTTTTGAGGTTTTAAATGATTTGGGGATTAGTATTGATTCTTCTTTTTTGCCTTATAAATTTGGACTTAATGTTTCAAAAACATCTCCTTGTTTGATAGAATATAATAGAATTAAGATTAAGGAGTTTCCAATTAATTATAAAACTGTTTTATCTAAAGGAATTATTTATAGTGGGGGAGGTTATTTCAGGTTCTTCCCTTATAAATTATTAAATTCTTGGATTAAAGATTTGGATTATTTTTTAGCTTATATACATCCAAGAGATTTGGATTCAACGCAACCATTTATTGAAGAATTGTCATTTGGTCAGAAATTTCGCTCCTATTACGGATTGAGATTTTCAAATTCGAAATTTCAAAAGCTAATAAAGGATTATAATTTTATTGATATAGATTCTGCAGATAAGCAAATTGATTGGGAAAAGGTTGAAATTATTAAATTAAATTGAGAATAATCTTCTTATTTTATCTAAAAATGTTAATAAAGATTATGCAATTGATGAAATCTATCAATGTTAGAAAAACGTCTTATAAGTCTTGTAATTAGTGACCTTACGCGTATAATGTTCAAAATAAATATTATTTTAAACATAGAAAAGCTTGTTTTTTAAGAAACATATTGTATTTTTGCTCGTATTAAACAAAACGAAGTTTCAAAATTGAATATAAATTAAAAATGAAAGAGATGAAAAAAATTATCATTACAAGTTTATTTATACTTGTGTCAGCATTTAGTTTTGCTCAAGAAGCAGAAAAGCAAGAATTAAAGCCAAATGAGTCATATCTTGTTGGTTCTTTAAAGGACAATTGGTTCTTTTCTCTTGGAGTTGGTGCTCAAACCTATTTAGGTGAAAATTATAGTACTGGTTCATTCTTTGGCCATATTTCTCCTGCATTTGATATTGCAGCTGGAAAATGGTTTACTCCTGTTATGGGAACTAGATTACAATTATCTGGATTTAATGCGAGAGGATACAATTCTCTTCAATCTCCTTATGTTTCTGGCAATCCTAATGATGATGGTACATATGAAATGAATTTTAATTATCTTAATGTACATGCTGATTTCCTATTTAATTTAACTGCACAACTTTTCAGATATAATGAAAATAGATGTTATGAATTAATTCCATTTGCTGGATTTGGTTGGGCAGGAATTTTAAAAGATGGAATATCTGAAAATGAATTAGCTTTTAGTGCTGGTTTGATTAATCAATTTAGAGTAAATGACAAATTGGATATCAATCTTGAATTAAAAGGAATGCTTGTTAACCAAAGATTTGATGGTACTGTAGGAGGTCGTGTATTAGAAGGAACAATTGGTTTAACAGCTGGTATAACTTATAAATTTGGAAAAGAAACAGAATTTAAAGCAGGAATTACTCCTGATGTAATAGCTGAAGTTGAAAAGAAATCTGCTCAAAAAGAAAGCGAACTTCAAAACCAAAATGATGCTTTAAAGAATTCTGCTACTGATTTACAAAGAAAATCTAATGATTTAAGCAAAGCATTAGAACAAGAAAAACAAAAGAATGCTAAGTTACAAAAAGAAATTGAAGAACTAAAAAATAGACCTCAAACTACTTCAACACCAACTCAAACTCCAGCATCAACTCCAAAAGAAGTAAAAGCAGATTTTACTGGAATTAAGGTTTTCTTCGAAATAGGAAAAACAACTTTAGATGATAAAAACTTTGCTAACCTTGAAAATGTAGCAAAGTGTATTAAAGATTCTAAAAGAAAAGTTACCATTACAGGTTATGCTGATTCTTCAACAGGAAAGATGAGTGTAAATAAAAAGTTAGCTCTTAAGAGAGCTCAAAATATTTATAATATTTTGGTTGAAAAATATGGTGTAAATAAAGATTTACTTTCTGTTGAATCTTCAGTTGTTGATCCAAAAGGATTGGCTCCAGAAATGATGAGAATGGTAGAAATAAAATAAGATATTTGTTAAAACAAATTGATTTCTTAAGGGAGGATGATTGATTTCATTCTCCCTTATTTTTTTATCCCAATTGGATTGATGAATTTTGAATTTCATAATTCTTTCTTCTTAGCAATACATATAGAAATAAATTATGTACTTTTGCTAACTACATACCAAATTAGACTTTTCTCTTTTGGTTATTGTTAAACAAATAAAGTTAATAAACTAAATCAATGTTTTATGAGAAGACTTTATATATTAATTATTCTATTATTTATTTCCTCAGTTAATTCTTTTTCTCAATCAGATTCTCTTTTAAACACTTCAAAATCAATCCTTAACAAAGGTGTTAAACATTTTGGATTTAGAATTGGGCTTTCAAAGAAAGATATTGAAAATGACAGACTCTTAACTATTGTTGATTTGGATGAGGTTAAGAATTTTAGTTATGAGTTTGCTCTTTCAGGTTCATGGTTTATTGATGAAAATGTTGCTTGGGGAGCAAAAGTTAATTATGGATTTAGTGATCAGAGATACACAATTTCATCAAATCTGCTTTCTCTTTTGATTGAAGCCCAAACTTATAGTACAAATACTGTAACAACAAATTTTGAAATAGGAACAGGAGTTAAAAACTATGTGCCTTTTGGACCAGGGAATCGCTTTTTTGTTTTCAACGAAACCAATATTTCTTACAACTATATTTCTTCTCTAACAAGAGATGTTTATGATGGAGGTATGGATATTAAGAAATCAATGAAAACAACCCATGAACTAAGTCTTGGTCTTTCTCCTGGAGTTATGTATTTCTTGAAAAAAGGCTTTGCATTTGAATTTGCTTTCAATCCAGTGATGATTTCATATAATAGAACTTTTATTAAGCAAGATGAAATAAAAAATGGAGGAGGCTCCGATTTTGCAATAGATTTTAAATTCAATCTATTAAAGATATACTTTGGGTTTGCTTATTATTTTGGAATATAGTTTTGTCTTATCCACAGATTCACACAGATTAACTCAGATTAACTCAGATTAACTCAGATTAACTCAGATTGTAATAATATAGATAAAAATCCTATTAATCATTAAATCTTGAAAATTCTGATTCTGACAAAAGAAATAATCCTATAAATTTGTGCAAATCTGTGGGCAAAAAGAAAAATAAAAAAATATGAAAAGAATATTATTATCCCTATTCCTATTATCAACAATCTTTCTTTCATGTGTTGATGAAAAATATTATAAAGAATCTCAAGAGTGCAATATATTGGTTTTTGATATTCAGGGACAGATAAATAATAGAATAATTGAAGGAGGAAATGCTGATACAGGAATAGTTGAGGTGAGTGTTCCGATAACTTTGAATTTAAATGATTTGACTGTTTTGTCTTCAAAGTATTCAAGTCTTGCAAAAGCAGATAAAGATGCTTTGAAAATCAAAAATTTCACCAATGAAGTATATCTAAAACTTACAGCAGAAGATGATGAGGTTTCAAAGGTTTGGGTTGTAAGAGTAAGATATGCTGATGCTCCATTGCAATTAGCATATTCGGATATGAAAAAATGGACAATTGCAAAGGATGAAAATGGAAACGATATTAAAATTGGCTCAACCTATGCCTATTTCCCAGGAGAGACAAATATATTCTCACCTTGGCAACACTCAGCTAAAGCAAACACCCTAACAGGTTTCTTTTCAGTTAATCCAAAGTCAGATGTGGTTTCTGCAGACTATGCATCCATAGAAACAAAACTTTATCCAATTGGAGCAATGATGCATTCCGCAGTTGTTACAGGAGCATTATTTACAGGGAAATTCCTTTTCAACTACTCCCATTTGCCAAACGGTAGCGATCCCAATCCAAGAAAACTTATAAACTTTGGAACAGCCTTCTATAATAAACCTCAGGCAGTTAAATTCAAGGTTAGATATAAGCCAGGAATGGTTATGAAAGATGGAGATGCAAGAGATATTTTGCAAAATGACCCTTTGGGAAGACCTTATAAGGATTCTTGTGAGATATATTTTATGCTTCAAAACAGAAATATGGATAATAGCAAATATTATAGAGTTGCCACTGCATGGCTTAGAACAGGGGACTCAATAGGTAGCTTTGAAAATGAATCAGGCTTTGTGGAAATAACTCTACCATTTATTTATGGTCAGCCATCGGCTCAAATGCTTACAGAAAAACCATATATGAAAATTGGAGGAGCAAGAGGAGAGTTGGTTTTCTATCGTTTTGTTCAAAATGGAACAAGTTTTGATAAAATTCAAATGCTTGAAGAATACGCACCTCCAACAGCAAATGTTGATAATATAATTGTTGTCTTATCCTCAAGTGCTTATGGCGATATGTTTTGGGGAGCACCAGGCTCACGATTAGATATAAAAGACATAGAATTTATTTATTAACACTTTCAGAGTTAAAAGGATTCTATTTAAAAACTATTTGTCTGATTTATATCTTAAAAACATTCCATTTCTTAAGCTTAAGAACTAATAAAATAAGCTTTAAATCTCATTAGACTTTGTTTAAATCTGATATAATGCCATTATAATGTTGGTTTAATGGCATTATATCAGATTGTATCCTTATCTGAATAGATTAAAGTCTTATAATCATAGATTTATAAGAGACTTATACTGAAATATGTTTACACTCTTTCAGTTTATTACTAATTCTAATTTACATTTTATCTTTTTACTCCTAAATCCAATTTATAGATAAATTTTTAATTCCTTTATATACTTGACTCAAAAGGTAATATTGTATATCATTTTGTTCTATAAAATTAAAATAAGAATATTATCCTGTCATTTTGTTGGAAAAGAATAAAGAAAGGTGTAAATGTTATTTAATAAAGCTTTTAGAGTCAGTAAATAGGATTATAAACTTGTTTGACAAGCTTTCAGTCTCACTAAACTTCCTTTAAAACTCAAAACAATGTCATTGTTTTGAAGAAACAACCGCATTGTTTTTGGCAAACAATGGCATTGTATTAGTAAAACAACCGCATTGTTTTGAGTAAACAATGGCATTGTTTTGAGATAAAAGTCTTATTTGATTAATTTTAATCTTCGATTTTGTAGTTATACTTATCGTTTGGATAGAAAAAGATGGGTTTAAGTTTTATAAGAATAAGCTCTTTCAATAAAAAAGTCAATATTCATCTTAAAATAATAATGGTTTGTTTATATCTAAAATAAGTCTTTCTAATTGCAATATTTAAAAAAGTTGTATATTTGTTGAAATAATATATTTGGAGTAAATAAATAATCTAAATTACAATTGAAACAAACCTCCAAAAAGAATTTATATCAATAATAAAAACTATGAAAAAGATAGCTTTACTTTGTTTGTACTTAATACTTAGTTCCGTTAGTATTTCTCAAGAAATTTATCAGCCTAAAAATCTAAAACAAGCTGTTAAGTTTTTAGATAACGCTTCCTCTCAATCCCTTAAAGATAGTGTTATTAAAACAGACGATAATTTACTTGAAAATCTTTTTTATCCTAGTTCAAAGGTAACAATAGATGATAAATATGTTTTTGAATGGACCACTAATCCTTCCAAACTTAAAAATTATTTAAGCAAGAAAGGATTAAAATATTTTCATGAACAAGTATTATTATCTTCTTTTAAATATTATTTAATTAATGGGAAGTTAGATGAAGATAAAATTTTGTTGCCTTATATTGAAAAATCTAAAAGGTATGCTTATGAAGATGAGAATAGAAAGACAATAGATACTTTGCGTGGAGTATATATTCCAAAAGACCTTGATGATTGCTTTAAACAACTTGATGTTCTTATTATTGACTTTGATAAAAATATTATTAAAGTAGTTAAAGAAGAGGAATTAATTTCAAATTATCATTTTGGATTAGGTATGTGGTTAAGAAATAATTGGCAATTATGGGGAGGAAGTAGGTTATCTTATTATTTTAATGATATGGGGATTACTGAACCTGATGATATGTCAAGCATTATTTTAACTTCATACCAAAGAAATCTAAAAGGAGAAAAAATTAAACTTGAAGAACAAATCAAATTTTATCAAGATTATTGGAGGGAACAAAAAGAATCTGCTGATCAGCAAAATGAATTAGAGTTTAATCATTTTAATATAGGGGATACAATATCTTATAGATATCATAGTGGATATGTAAGTAATGAACAAGAGGAAAAATATTTTAATAGAGATTGTGTAGCAAAAGGAATTGTATTGTCAATAAATCGAAATGAGAAATTATTGCAAGTAAAGATAATAGATTGTTGTGATAGGAAAGGAATAATAGTTTCTAATGAAGAATTTGAATATAATGAAAAGTTGGATAAGATGGTTAAAATGGAAAAACCTATAATAAAGAAAGCTAAGAAAGATAAAATTGAATGGTTTAAATATGATTTGTGGTATAAAGAATAAATAGTTTATGAAAAAAATAGTTCTACTTTGTTTATGCTTGTTAATAAGCATAGGTTCTTTTGCCCAAAAAGATAAATTAACTTTAGTTAAGGATGGGAAGAGTGATTATGTTATTGTTATTCCTAAGTATAAAAGAAATAAGTATGCTGCAAATGTTGAAAAGGTTCAATATGCTGCAGAGCTTTTACAAAATGATATTTTTAAGGTAACGGGCTGTAAGATTCCAATTGTTGATGATGATTCAAAACCACAAAAGAAAGAAATTCGTATTGGATATACAAGAAGGGATAAATCATATTATGATAAAACGGGGTCTATATATGCATTAGGGAGATATAGATATTGGATTGAAAATGAAAAATTATTAATATGTGGTACTAATAATGATTTTGAAGATAATTTTGATATTTATGCTGTTGTTGATTTCTTAGAGAAGGAAGTAGGAATAAGAAAGTTTTCTCCTGATTGTGAAATATATCCTCAAAAGAAAACTCTTACAATTGAAATTGATAAATATTATCCTCCAATATATGGATCAATGAATACTTTCCGTCAAGTTCGTTCTGTTTTTACTCGTGAGAATAAGGATTTTCGTTATTGGTTAAAGCAACATTTGCAGGAGGATATGTTTGCTGAAGGTTTCTTTGTCCATACTTTTGAAAAGTTGGTGCCAAGGGCTAAGTATTTTGAAACTCATCCTGAATATTTTTCTCTTATTAATGGAAAGAGAATGCATGACCAGTTATGTTTAAGCAATGAGGATGTTTTTAAGATTGTTGTTGAAAGGTTGAGGGAGGAAATGAAGAAACAACCAAATGCGAAGGTTTGGTCAGTCAGTCAGAATGATAATTTCTCCTATTGCTCTTGTCCAGAATGTCAAAAGAAAAATGAAAGAGAAGAGTCGCCTTCAGGTGCATTAATTGAATTTGTAAACAGGGTTGCAAGAGAATTTCCTGATAAGACAATCTCTACCTTAGCTTATCAATATTCTCGAAAGGCTCCAAAATACATTAAACCAGAAGATAATGTTCAAATTATGCTTTGCACAATTGAAGAGGATAGGAAAAAAACAATAGAAGAGTCAAGTATTGATGCTTTGAAAAAGAATCCAAATGCTCAAACCTTTGCAAAGGATATTCAGGATTGGGGGAAGATAACTAAGAATATATTCCTTTGGGATTATAATGTTGATTTTGCTTATTCTGTTTCCCCATTTCCTAACTTACATGTTTTTAAGCCAAACCTAAAGTTCTTTATGGATAATAATGCTTTTCAACATTTCCAACAAGCCAATTCAGAACAAGGACATGAGTTTGCAGAGCTTAAAACCTATTTGATAAGTAAACTGCTTTGGGATATTAATGCTGATCAAGATTCAATTATTAATGAGTTTTTGCAAGGTTATTATGGAAAGGCTTCTACTTTTATTAGACAATATATTGATACACTTCAATACTTTGGACAAAACTCTAAAGTGTTCTTAGATATTTACTCTCCACCAACAAACTATTCAAAAACATTTCTATCAAAAGATAAGATAGATATTTATTCTTCAATATTTGATAAAGCAGAAGAAGCAGTTAAGGCAGATTATGTATATCTTTTAAGAGTTAGAACTGCTCGTTTGCCAATTTGGTATGCAATTATGGAAATTGGTAAGGCTGATATGTTTGGTGAAAGAGGTTGGTATTCAAAAAATGCTGAAGGGAAATATATTTTGCGAAAGGATATGAGTCAAATGCTTGAAGATTTTTATTCCACTTGTTTTAATGCTAAGGTAAGAAACCTAAATGAAAACAATCTATTACCAATAGAATACTATAAATCAACCAAACGATTTATTGAAATAAGTGTAGAAAACAATATTGCATTTGAAAAGAAAGTTATTTCTTTGCCTAATCCAAGCCCTTTATATAGTGAAGGTAATATGTCAACTATAACAAATGGGGTTAGAGGAGATTCGGAATATAAAATACATTGGTTGGGTTGGCATGGTGTTGATTTTAGTTTAGTTTTGGATTTGGAGCAAGTTGTTAGTAACAAAACAATAAAACTTTCTTCTTTATATTCTCCAAAGAGTTGGATATTACATCCAAACAGAGTTGAGTGTTTAGTTTCAAAAGATGGATTGGATTATGTTAGTGTTGGAAATGTTGAAATTGGGAATATTCAAAAATATGAAGATATAACTAAGGAGTATGTCTTTTCTACAAGAGATATTGATTACAGATACGTTAAGTTTGAGATAAAAGGAACTAAAACTCTCCCTTCATGGCATCCTTCAGAAGGAGGAACAAGTTGGGTATTCTTGGATGAAATTATAGTTGAGTAGAGTATAAGAAGACATAGAGTAAATTCTTTTTTCCAAATCTTGGTCAAGTATTCTCTATAAAAATCTTATATTTGCAGAT
The DNA here is from genome assembly GCA_017860255.1 of Bacteroidota bacterium. Lineage (GTDB taxonomy): Bacteria > Bacteroidota > Bacteroidia > Bacteroidales > P3 > UBA10566. Next base: position 62,838 of record JAFNAR010000001.1, read on the forward strand.
TAAAAATTATACAAGACGTATGAAAAGCAAGAATATTTGGAAATATGGATTTAATTGGGGTTCTATAGTTGGGGGAATTTATTTCCTTTACAACCTTTTAGGATTTTTAATGAAAATTGAAAGTAGTATCTTTTGGTCCTTACTTGGCACTTTTATAATAGTGTTTGGTTTGGTTTGGGCAATGGCAAACTATAAGAAAAACATTGCAAAAGAAAACCTTTCTTTTGGTAAGTATTTTTCAATAGGTACTGTAATGTGTTTGGTTATTGCATTGTTTGTAACATTGTATATGACCATTTATACATTAAAACTTAACCCATTATTCTATGATAATTTATTAATACAATATCAAGATATGCTTGATGAAATGGGATTAAAGATTAATGTTCTTGATAATAGTGAGTTTCAAAGATTATTTCAAATTTCATTCTTACCTTCAAGTTATATTTCAACTTTCATAGGTAATTTGTTCTATGTGCTTCTCCTTTCATTCCTTCTTTCAAGACCAACCTTTGGAGCACCTAATCAAACTCCAAGTAATCAAAACTATAATGATTATGTTCCATATAAGGATGTAAAAGAAGATACTTCAGAAGATGATGAAAAAGAAGAAGAGTCATCAGAAAAACAAGAAAATAAAGACAGTTTAGAAAAATAATGGACACACAAACGCAAACTAAAACAAAATTCTCAGGAAACTACTTCTCAGGAATTATTAAATACGGATTATTGATTGGCTTGGGTTTATCCCTTTTTGTTTTAATTCGTTTTGTCTTTAATAAACCTATATCAAGTATAATGAGCTATTTGGAAATTATATGCTTATTGTTTTTAATCTATTTTGGAGTATGGCTTTATAGAAAAGGATTAAAAGAAAAGAAAATATCATATAAGGAGAGTTATTTTGTTGCTTTTGGTTCTGGAATTATTGGCTCAATTATTTATGGAATGTTTGTTTTTGTTTATGCTAATTATATTGATTCTGCATTCCAAGATCGTTGTTTTGCAATCCAAAGAGCTGTTTCAACAAATGCTAATTTAACAAATCAGCAGATTGAATATATGGTTAAACCTTCCTCAATTGCTGCTTCTTCAATACTAATAGTATCTTTAATAAGTATATTATCAGGATTTATTATTGCATTTTTGTTTATTAACAAGAAAAGAAAAATGCAGAATAAAGAAGATAAAGAAAATAAAAACATTGATTAATAAATAATAAATATGGATATTTCAGTTATTGTACCTTTATTTAATGAAGAAGAATCTCTACCTCATTTAACCAAATGGATAAAAGAGGTTATGGATAGGGAAGGCTTTTCTTATGAAGTTTTGTTAGTTGATGATGGAAGTAATGATGGAAGTTGGAAAGTAGTTGAAGCTTTAACCCAAGAGAATAATTCTATTAAGGGAATAAAATTTCGTAGAAACTATGGTAAAAGTGCAGCATTGAATGTTGGATTTGAACATTGTGAAGGAGATGTTGTAATAACTATGGATGCTGATCTGCAAGACTCTCCAGAAGAAATTCCAGAGCTTTATTCAATGATAATGAAAGATGGTTTTGATTTGGTTTCAGGATGGAAAAAGAAACGTTATGACTCTAAACTTGCAAAAAATATTCCTTCTAAACTCTTCAATGCCACAACTCGACAAATAACAGGTATAAAACTTCACGATTTTAATTGTGGACTTAAAGCATATAGGAAAGATGTTGTAAAATCAATAGAAGTTTATGGTGAAATGCATCGCTATATTCCTGTAATTGCAAAATGGTCAGGCTTTAGGAATATTGGAGAAAAGGTTGTTCAACATAGAAAACGTGAATTTGGAAAGAGTAAGTTTGGAATGAGCAGATTTATTAATGGATATTTAGATCTTATTTCCATTATGTTTGTTTCAAAATTCTCCAAAAAGCCTATGCATTTCTTTGGATTATGGGGAACAGTTATGTTTCTTTTAGGTTTCTTGTCAGCAGGAATATTGGGAACTCAAAAAATTATCGCAAGTATTAATCAACAACCAATGCGTCTTGTAACAGATAGTCCATATTTTCATCTTTCTTTAGTTCTTATGATTCTTGGAGCAATGTTCTTCCTTACTGGTTTCTTAGGAGAACTAATTGGAAGAAACTCTTCAAGTCGCAATACTTATTTAATTCATAAGAAATCAAATATAAATTAATTGTATGACAAGAATAAAGCAAGTAATAGAAGAATCTATATCTCTAAAAACTCTTTTGCTTAAAGATGAAGCCTTTTTAAAGGAAATAGAAAAAGTGAAAGATGTTATGGTTAAGGCATTAAAGGATGGAAAAAAGATTCTTTGGTGTGGTAATGGTGGTTCTGCTGCAGATAGTCAACATTTGGCTGCTGAGTTTTCAGGAAGATTTTATTATGATCGTCCTCCTTTAAGATCAGAAGCCTTACATGTAAATACTTCCTATTTAACTGCTGTTGCAAATGATTATTCTTATGATGTAATTTACAGCAGAATGGTTAAAGCAATGGGAGATAAGGGGGATGTTTTGGTAGGTATTTCAACCTCTGGAAATTCTAAAAATATTGTTTTAGCCTTTGAACAGGCAAAAGAAAATGGAATGATAACAATTGGCTTCACTGGGAATGGAGGAGGAAAGATGAAAGAAAAAGCGGATTATATTTTAGATATTCCTTCCAAAGATACTCCAAGAGTACAGGAATGTCATATTATGGTTGGACATATTCTTTGCGAATTAGTAGAAGCAGAAATATTCCCTCGATAGAAAGAAAAGTTTTTTAAGGACTTTAAAGACATTAAGGTCCTTAACGCCATTAAAAAAGAGAAATGAGAAAAAGAGAATATAAAACCCTGTTTTTAGATAGAGATGGAGTAATTAACGTTCGTTTGATTGACGATTATGTTAAAAACTGGGAAGAATTTGAATTTGAAGAAGGAGCTTTAGAAGCAATTGCTATATTTACTAAATATTTTGATACCATTGTAGTAGTTTCCAATCAACAAGGAGTTTCTAAAGGACTTATGAGTGAGAGTGATTTACTTTCAATTCATAAGAAAATGAAAGAAGAGATTGAAAAGAATAATGGAAGAATAGATAATATTTATTATTGTACTGCTTTAAGAAAAGAACAACATTTCTGTAGAAAGCCAAGTGTCGGAATGGGATTAAAAGCAAGAAAAGATTTTAAGAATATTCGCTTTAAACAAAGCGTTATGGTTGGAGATTCCATTTCTGATATGCAATTTGGAAAGAAATTGAAAATGCAAACAGTCTTTATTTCCAACTCATTGGAAAAGACAAGAAAGAATTGCAGATTGATAAATAAAAGATTTGATAGTTTAATTGATTACGCAAAACATTTAGAATATGAAAAGAAAAATTAGTTTATTATTAGTTCTATTGGTTTTTGGCTTTGCCCAACAAGAAGTTTATTCTCAAAATAAGATTGACCAAAAAGGAAAGAAACAAGGCTATTGGTCAAAGTCTGATAAGAATGGTAAAAAGATTTATGAGGGTAATTTTAAAGATGACTATGAGGATGGACTCTTTACTCACTACTTTGAAGATGGAAAGACTATTAAGTCGAAAACAGAATATAAGAATAAAGGAAGTTTTGCAACAGTTAAGTTTTTCAATAAAGAAGGAGGATTAATTTCTGAAGGTTTTTATGCTAATAAGAAAAAAGATAGCCTTTGGATATTTTATGATGCGAAGGGAAATAAGATTGGAGAAGAAAGATATACAAAAGGACTTAAAAATGGAGAGTCAAACTATTGGGATAAAGATAAAATTTTAGTTGAAACAGTAAACTATAAGAATGAAATTAAACATGGTTTATTCTTTAAAAATACTTATAGCAGAGGTTATTTTTATTGCACCTTTAAGGATGGAAAACGTGATGGAGTGTATGAAGACTTTTTCTACTTTAATAAGATAAAGATTAAGGGTTTGTATCGTGATGATAAAATGGAAGGCTCTTGGAAGTATTTCGATAGCATAGGTAATTATGTTAAAACTCAACTATGGGAAAAGGATGTTTTGAAAAGCGAAAAAGTTAGACTTGATTTTGGTAGAGGAGACACAATGGTAGAAACAAAAGATATTGCTTATTTCTATCAAACAGGTAAACGTTTAAAGATAGTTCTTTTTAATGCTAATGAAATATCTTGTATAAATAATGTAGATGAGCTTTTTGACCTTTTGGGATTGGATAACTTTATACAACTAAATGGCAAAATGCAATTCTATTCAAGTTTAAAAGCTTTAAAAGGTATTGGTGATAAGGTTGGAGAAGATTATGTAATTCTTTTAAATCCAAATACTCAATTAAAAGTTATTACTGACAAAGACAGTAGAAAAGCAATGGAAATGTTTTTCAAAAAACAAGAGTTTTAGATTATTATTCATTTCTATATATTGCGAGTTAATTACGTGACATGAAAAGAATAATCAATTATCTAATTTTTATATTAATCAGTATTAATACTTTTGGACAAAAATTTGATAATGATATACTCTGTTCTTCTGATACAATTACTATCGATACAAATTTAGTAATTTTTCGAAAAAATACAATAGATTCTCTAAACCCATATAGAGTAATTATATGCGAAAAAAAATCTAAACTAGGATATAGATTTGAACTTGGCGCTTATCATTATTGGTATAATAAAAATACTCAAGATTGGTTAGGAAATCATTTTAGCCCAAATGTTAGTTTTAGTATAGTATATAATAAATTTAATTTAGGATTTCGCTTTAAGCCATGGACAGTAAATCCTAAACATGAATTACAATTTGGAGGAGAAACATTAACAAAAGAAGCTAATCTTAATCCTATTAAAATGGATTTTTATTTTGGTTATTCCTTTGATTTTGATGTTTTATCAATAGAGCCTTATTTAGGAGTTTCAAAAAATAGTTTTATCGTAATTAATGAAGAGGAATTAAATAAAAATTTTTCGATTCCAAATGTTGTTGGATTTATAAATGGAATAACTTTTAATAAATACTTCAAGATCAAAAAGTATAAATATATTTCAGTATTTGGTAATGTAGGTTATTGTATTGTTCCATTTAATAAAGTGCATGAAAACTTGTCAAACAATTATTTTGAATGTTCTATAGGTATAGCTTATAAAGGATTCTTTCCACAATATTTTAGAAAAAGGATTGAATAAACTTATTGCAAATACTTTCAAATCATTTTTCTTAAATTCATATTCATCAAAATATAGTTTATTTTTGTGAAATGTTTTTATTATTTTTGCAGTCTATTAAAATTAAAACTATGAAACTTAAATCAATAATTATTTTTGCAGTAATTTTATTTTCGTCAATAATTTCAATTGCTGTTCCTGCGGATAAAAAACCTATTACTATCAAGCAACCTAATGGAAAGACCTTAACTTTTATTCTTCAGGGGGATGAAAGAATTAATTGGGCAACTACTCTTGATGAGTATTCTCTTTTAACTAATAAAAATGGAAATTGGGTTTATGCTGTTTTGGATAGTAAAGGGGATATGGTTCCTTCAGAGATTTTAGCTTGCAATAAGGAAGAAAGGAGTAAGGATGAATTGGAGTTTTTAGAAAATGTAAAACCCAATTTGTTTTTTAGCAAAAAGCAATTAGATATTCGCTTGAATCGTGAAAAACAAGAATTTGATAATCAAACTAAAAAAGTAATACAACCCGCAAAAGTTGAGAAGAAAAAATGTTGTTCTTGGTTTAGAAAGAAATCAAAAGAAGTTGATTCTAAATGGCAACATTAAATTCTCTTAGAGCATCATTTAAAGATGTTTTAGTATCGGTTGATGCTTTTCTTTTTCCTATAATCAATGCACAGTTAACATTATATTTTCCTGCTGGAAATTCTTTTGTTATGCTACCAGGTATTACAACAGAGTTTTCTGGAATATAGGATTTGTATTCAACAGGCTCTTTACCACTTACATCAATTATTTTTGAAGATGCAGTTAAAGTTGTGTTTGCTCCTAAAACAGCTCCTTTGCAAACTCTTACGCCTTCAACAACAATACAACGTGAACCTATAAAACAATTATCTTCAATTATAACTGGACTTGCTCCAACTGGTTCCAAAACTCCTCCAATTCCAACTCCACCACTTAAATGAACATGTTTCCCTATTTGAGCACAAGAACCAACAGTTGCCCAAGTGTCAACCATTGTTCCTTCATCAACATAAGCTCCAATATTTACATAAGAAGGCATCATAATAACATTAGAAGCTAAAAAAGAACCATAACGGGCAACTGCATGAGGAACAACTCTAACTCCAAGCTTTGCATAATCTTTCTTTAAAGGTATCTTATCATAAAATTCCATTGGTCCAACTTCAAAGGTTTCCATATTGCAAATAGGGAAGTAAAGTATAACAGCTTTCTTTATCCAGTCATTAACTATCCAATCTTCGCCCTTATGCTCAGCAATTCTAATTCTTCCTTTATCTAATTCTTCAATAACTTCTCTAATTGTATTTTGAGTTTCCTTTTCCTTTAAGAATTCTCTGTTTTCCCAAGCTTGTTCTATGATTTCTTTTTGCATAATGTTTTATAGTATTTGAATTACAAAACTACATAAAAACTTATTATCTTTGCCAATTATTAATAAGAATTATATTCAAAATGAAACATTATTTACTTTATTTTTTCCTTTTATTATCGTTTTCATCTTTTGCACAATCAAATAGTTTTAATGTTAAGGTTCACGATAAAACTCATCTAAAAACAAAAGGAGAGTATTCTCAAAAAGTTTTATTTCCAGTTAAGGATAAATATTTTAATTTTATTGATTTGCATCTTTATCTTAATTGTCCTGAAGGAGGTTGCAGTGATTGGGATTATTCAATAAGTGTATTGCTTCGGACTACAAAAAATGGAGATACAATAAACTACCAATTGGGAAGAATGATAACCCCTTACAGTGGGGCATATAATCAAGGAGATAACGCAAAAACATGGAATCCAAAATGGTCTTGGGATATTACAAACTATTTGCCTTTAATGAAAGACAGTGTTGATATTGTTGTGATATATGAAGGTTATCAAGATGGTTTTTTAGCTACAACAGATTTTGAGTTTCAATATAATGGGGATAAAAATATTATAAATAAATCAATTAAAATACAAAACATTCACTATGGATACTTCCCTTATGGTAATATTGAAAAACCAATTGATGATTACGTTACTCCAAAAGAAATTACTCTTCCAAAAGGAACTAAAAAAGTTTATGCAAGAGTAATGATTTCAGGTCATGGAGCAGATTCTACCAATGCAGCTGCAGAGTTTTTGAAAAAGGATTTTTATTATATAGTAAATGGAGAACCAATTGCAAAACAAGCTATTTGGAAAGATGATTGCGGATTCACTCCTATTCAACCCCAAGGTGGAACATGGATTTATAATCGTGCAGGTTGGTGTCCAGGGACAAAGGTTAATGAATATATATATGACCTAACTCCATATATTAAAGGAAATAAAGCATTAGTAGATATAGATTTTGAATATTATAAAACTACACAAATAGAACAACCTGGCTATCACGTTTCTCATGATATTTTATTTATTAATTCAAATGAAAAATTAACACCTATAATATATCCTGAAGAGCAATCACCTTCAAATTATTTACCTAAAAAATTCATACTTAATTATAAAACAAATAATGATGCTTCACGGAACAAGGTTTATATATTAGATAGTTGGGATAATAAGATTTACGAAAGAACTCAACTCGAAAATAATAAAGAATACAACGAAAAAATAGAACTTAAAGAAGGAAGATATAAATTATTATTTACAGATTCTGATTGTGATGGACTATCATGGTGGGCAAATAGAGAACAGGGAAACGGATATGTTTATATTTATAATGAAGATAAAACAAAACTAATAAACGCTTTTGAGCCAGATTTTGGATGCAAGATTGAATGTATATTTTATGTGTATGATCATCCTAATATGTTAAAATCATATGTATCAAAACTAATAAAAGTACCAGATACTAAAGCCAAAACATATACCTTTGTAGTATTTTTGAAAGATGGAATAGAAGAGGAGTTGACTTTGGAAATAAAGAATAGAAAAACTAAAGAAGTAGTTTCAAAAATAGTTTATCCAAAAGCGGATAGATTTCAAATAGTTTATGATTATTCTGTTCTTCCCAAAGGTAGTTATGAGGCAAGAGTAAGTACAAACTCTTGGTCAGAAACAAGAGCTTTTTCTATTAAGGAATAATTAAAGTAGAAGTATTTTCAACCTAATCATAAGTAAAAAAATAAAACCTTATTTAAGTAAAATAAAACGCTGTTTCAGTAAAATAAAGTAAGGAGATAGAAATAATAATTTTTATCTCGCCTAAAGTCTTTCTAAATGCTATTTTATCAAGTTATAAAACTCACTAAATAAGCTTTTAAACTCATTAGACTTTATTTAAATCTGATATAATGCCATTATAATGTTGGTTTAATGGCATTATATTGGAAGTATAATGGCATTATATGATTGGTTTAATGGCATTATATGGAGAATATAATGCCATTATTCCAGATTGAAGTCTTATTTAATTATTTCTAATCCTCCATTTTGTAGATATATCTATCGTTTGGATAGATAAAGATGACTTTTAATTTTTATAAGAAAAAGACTTTTTATCTATATTTAGTCAATTGATATTTGAAAAGAAAGACAAGATTAAAGTATCAATAAAAAAAGATGCCGACTTTATTGAAAAAGTCGGCATCCTTATTATAAAAGTCAGCTTATATTTTTATTTATCCTTGATATATTTTCAAAAAACTAAGGATAATTATTTAAGGATAAGTTTTTCTGTTCTTTGACTCTTATCTGTTGTTATATTAATGAAATATACTCCTTTGCTGTAATTACTTAAATCAATTTGAGTTTCGTATCCATTATTTACATTTTCTTCAATCTTTTGCAAAACTCGTCCACTTATATCAGTAATTCTAATTTTTATATTACCATATACATTTTCAATTTTTAGATTGGAAGTAGAGTTTGTTGGGTTAGGATATATAATAATTGATATTTCTTTTCTCTCAACTTCAATTAGTCCTAATGTTGTAAATGTTTCGATTAAGCCATAAGTTACTCCTGAAGCTGTTGTTGCTCTTGCTTTAAATTGATAAGATTGTTCAGGAATTAAGTTTGTCAGGTCGAAAGTAATAGCATCTCCATTCAATGTTGCAGATACTTCTTCCCACTGACTTGAGTTTGTTTGTTTCCATTCAAATCCTTGAGCTAAAATTGGTTCTGTGCCAGCTGTAATAGTTCCACTTATAGTAGCTGTAGTTCCAGAAGTTGGAGTTCCTGGATTTGTAATAACTGTTGGAGGAACTAAGTCAAGTGTTGTGAAAGGGATAATTTCTCCATAATAAGTTGCTGAAGCTGTTGTTGCAAAAGCTCTACATTCATAAGTTGATAGATAAATTGCTGCGTTTAAGATATAAGTAATTGCATTTCCATTAATTGGAGTAGTAACACTTGTCCACGTTGAAGCACTTGCAAGTTTGTATTCAAAACCTTGAGAAGTTATTGTTTCACTTCCTTCTATAATAGTACCATTCAATGTAGCGAATGAATATGAAATTGTAGTTGGAGTATTAGTAACTACTGTTGGAGGAACAATAGGTGTTGTGAAAGATTTTGTTTCTCCATAGAATAATGCAGTAATATCACTTACAAATGCTTTGTATTGATAGGTTGTATTTGGATCTAAATTATTAATTGTATTGGAGAATGAAGGGTTATTTGTTGTTTGATATATTGTTGTCCAAGTGCTTGAATTACTTTTTTTGTATTGGAAACCACTTGTTAGTATTGAATAAGTTCCTTGAGTGTATGTTCCATAAAGAATTGCTGATGAGGAATTGCTTAGTGTTGCAGAGTCAGTTGAAACAATTGGAAATATTAATGGTAGAGTTGTAAATGTATCTATTGCAGATTCATAAGTGTTAGTTTGTGTGGTAATGTAAGATTTAACATGGTAGGTTGTGTTTGGATTCAAATTGTTAACGTTGGCATTAAACGGAGATGTTGTGCTTAAATTTTGTAATGTAGTCCAGTTTGCATCATTTTGAGATTTGTATTTGAAACCTTTTGAACTTATTGTTTGAGCTCCTTGTGTGTAAGAAGCGTTAAAGGTTGCTGAGTTATGAGTTATATTAGAGGTTGAATTATAAGAAATTGTAGGGGAAGTGATTGCAGTTTGTGTAATAGAAATATCATCAATGTAAATATTGTAGCCATATCCTGAAATCGCTTTAAAAATTAGGTAATTATTACCTGTAGTTGAAGAAGGAAGGCTGCAAGAGAAATTATACCAACCATCACTGCTCATTGAAGGAGTGGCTGTTCTGTCATTTGAAATAAATCCAATTAAGTTTGCTGAATTAAGAGTTTGAGATGAACTTAGGTAAATTTCAATTCCTTCTTGTTGATTGGAGTAAGTACCGTTTGTTCTGTAAATCCAGAAGTTTACATTATATGAATTGTTGCTATTGAAATTAATTTTTGGAGTAAAGAGAGCTGTCCAATTATTATCATAAATATTATAAGAATTGTATTTTAACATTTTTGCGCCACTATGAGGAGAGCAGCTTGGTGAAGAACCAGAAGTAACAACATTAAAATGATTGGTGTCAGATGAAGTTTGATTCCAACAAGTAAATGAAGCGTCAAAACTTTCAGTGAAAGGAGGGTTTATTATTGATCCACAATCTGTAGTGAATGTTTCAATTGGACTATATATTGTGCCAAATGAAGTAGTGACGTAAATTCTATATTCGTAGGTTGTGTTGATTGATAAATTATTAAGCGTAAGCTGAAGAGGATTGGAAACAACGGCTTGTTGAGTGAAATTTGTAGTTCCCAATGCTCTGTATTCAAATCCTTTTGACGTGATACCAGAACCTGTAACGTTCCCATTTAGAGTTGCTGTTGTTGTGGTAATATTTGTTGGAGGTAAAGTAGTTATTGTTGGGGTATTATTAACATAAGAAAAAGTAATTACAGAATCAGCTCCATAAGCAATTCCTACTAATGATTTTCCTGTAGGAGTCCCATTCTTCAAAGTTGAGTTAATAAAGGTTGTTTGATTTGTTGAGCCAGGAAAGGTTGTGCTTGTTGAGTTAATATTTGTTGAGTCTCCAACGGCAGGAACAATAAAATATCCTCTATCATAAGGATCAACATTAATGTCATTTATTCCTGAAGTTAGCCAGGGATTAATTAAATTATTGTCTCCATGAAATACAAGCATTCCTTTTGCTGGAATGTAGGCATCCCATTTCTTGTTATTTCTATGTTCAAACATAAAAAATTCGTTTTCACTCAAAACAACCTTATATGCTTTATTGCTATCTGAAATTGCTGGTAGAGTACAATTGGAAGTACTTTCAGTTAAACTAATAGGAGTCGACCATCCTAAAATTTGTCTTTCCAAAGCAGAAAGATAGGGAGGTGTTTTAGCAGAATTATTATAACTGCCACCTGCCATTAAATCCCAACTACTCAAGTGTATTGATTGACCTCCTGAGCCTTCATAGTCGGTATCGTAGAAGTCTGGTAAACCCAAAACATGTCCCATTTCATGACAAATTGTTCCAATTCCATCAACTGCAGTTGTTGTTCTTAATTCATTTGAGCAAGAGTAATTATAAACATTAACACCATCGAAGTTAGTTGGTGTTGAAAGAGCCCAACTATGAGCCCAAATTGCATCTGTTCCTCCTCCATTATGTTCTCCTCTTCCTGCATAAATAACATGAATCATATCAACTATTCCATCATTATCATTATCAAAATTTGCAAAATTAACATTTGGATTTGCTAATGAACACGCTTCTGCAACCATTTCTCTTGGACGAATATCGTTGTCATCTGTATTTGCCCCATAATAAGCTTGATTTTGACTAAGTGTGTAAGGACCAACAACTGTGAAGTTTGCATTAAGAATACCCATAGAGTTATCGAAGAAATAATCTTTCACACTACCAGTTGCTCCATTAGTTGTATAGTTAGTCTGAGAAATTTGATTTTGCATTGTTGTTACATTTGCAGAGTTAAATGGAATATCAGAAAAGCTAACTAATATTACTAAAAAGTTAGGTGTTCCAGTAGTCGGAGTGTTATTTCGAGAATTATTTGAATATCTTTGAGCTCTGTTTTGCTCAAAACGTTCTATTTGTGATGAATTATAAAATAATCCTTTCTTAATTGAGCTGAGAAAAATATTATCTTCAATCGTTCTGTATTGATAATCACATGCCAAAACATTGGATTTAACCATTTGCCCTTCTTCATTAATAACAGCATAAACAATATCTCCATTGCTATTCCCTAATAAGGTATAACCATCTAAGGATGTAGCCCAAGAGATAAATTCATCACCATTTAATGTGTATGAAATTATTTTTCCATTGGTTTGCTTCTTTGAAAAAATTTGAGTGTTATCAGCAGGAGCTCCAATTGTGATGTAACTGAATGACGTTAGTAATAGGATAAGTCCTAAAAATTTTTTTGCTAATTTCATTTTCTGTTTTTTTAGTCTTTTATTAATTATATAGGCAAAGATAATATTTCCCTTTATTTGATTATAAGTTTTTGCGTTTTATTAATTGAATGATTGGTAATATTGATAAAATAAACACCCTTAGAAAGGTTTGAACAATCAATTTTTTGGATAATTTTTGAATTAATTGGATTAGCAACATTTGAATTAATAATTCTGCCTTGAATATCAGAAATAATAATTTTTGTTTCATCTGAAATTCCTTCAATAATAAGATTTGTTATATTGGTAGTTGGATTAGGATAGAGTAGCATCTTTACTGGATTGTTTTCAATTGATCTAATACTTATGTTTTGATTCAAAAATGTATCAACTAAAGAATAGGTTGTCCCTTCTGTTTGAGTTACTGTAAATGCTCTTACATTATATAGAGTGTTTTGAAGGAGGTTTGTTAGAGAGGATGAAAAATGAGTGTCATTTGTTTGTGAGAATATAGTATCCCATGTTGTAGATGTGGTGGTTTTATATTCAAATCCTTTAGAAAGAATTTCATCTGTTCCTTTAATATAAGTTCCATAAAATGTTGTTGAAGTTGATGTTGAAATAGAATCCATAGATACCATAGAAGATACTTGTTGAGTTGAAGATATATCTAATGTAAAATCATCAATATAAATATTACATCCGTAAGCTGATGTTGATTTAATAATAATGTAATTTTCACCAATTGTATTGCTTGGAACATTGAAATGATAATTATACCAACCATCACTATTTTCAATAGGTGCAATCAGTCTGTCATTTGGAATATAACCTATTAATGTCGCTCCATCTATTGATTCTGTGTTGTTAATATATATTTCAATTCCTTCATTTGGTTTAGAGAAGTTATTATTCTGTCTATACATCCAAATGCCTGTTTCATAGTATGGATGAGGAAAATATATAGCAGGGGAGGTTATGGTTGCGAAAATTCCTGAATCGATAGAAAAAGAATTAAACTCAAGCATATTTTCACCACTATGAGGAAATACATTATAATCAATTTGTGACCCTCTCTGAACAATTGATAATGAGTCTTGATTATTTGAACTATTACTTAACCAACAAATTAAATCAGATTCGAAACTCTCTTGAAAAGGTAGATATGCAACTCCACAATTTGTTTGAAAGGTGTAAATGTCGCTATAAACTATTCCATAATTTTTTGTTGCATAAACCCTGAATTCATATTTTGTTCCAGTTTGTAAATTGGATAAGTTTAGTTGCATTGGAGATGATAATATGTTTTGAGAGATAAAAGATGTATCCCCTTTTTTTCTATATTCAAAACCTATTGAATAATAACTGGTATCGGAAACAATGGCATTCAATGTTGCAGAATTAGAAGTAATATTTGTTACGGGTAATATTGAGAAAATTTGAAGAGAATTTCTATAAACAAATGTTATTATTGAATCAGCTCCGTATGAAATATTGATTAATGAATTGCCTGTTGGAGTTCCATTTTTTAAAATTGAGTTTGTGAAAGATGTAATGTTATCGCTTCCTGGAAATGTTGTGTTGGTTGAGTCTATGTTTGAAGAATCTCCAACGGCTGGAATAATAAAGAAACCTCTATCGTAAGGATTAGTATTAATTCCATTACCATTATTCCAAACACTTAAATCTCCATGAAAAATTAACATACCTTTTCCCAGTATGTAGCTATCCCATTTCTTTTGATTTCTGTGTTCAATAAAATAAAATTCGTTGGGACTTAAATCTATTTCATAAACTTTATTGCTATCAGAAATTGCAGGTAGTGTGCAAAAAGTGTTATCAACAGAATCAATAATTGGTCCCATCCAACCTAAAATATATCTTTCTAATCCACAAAGATAAGGAGGAGTTTTAGAATTATTATTATAAGAACCTGCAGCCATTAAATCCCATTTTCCTAAATGAATTGCTGTTCCTCCTGAACCTTCATAGTCTGTGTCATAAAAGTCAGGTAGTCCTAAAACATGTCCCATTTCGTGGCATATTGCTCCAATTCCATCACAAGATAAATCGTATTGTAGTTCGGAAGAACATGAATATGACCAAAAGTTGACTCCATCAAGAGAAGTGTTGTTAGGAAATATATAACTATGAGCCCAAATTGCACTATCTCCTCCTCCATTATGTTGTCCTCTTCCAGCATAAACAATGTGAACCATATCAACATAATTATCAAAATCATTATCGTATTGAGCAAAGTTAACATCATTGTTAGCTAAAATTGCTGCATCATAAGCCATTTGTTGTGGCAAAATATCATGTTCTGTATTTGTTGAAGCGCCATAATAAGCTTGATTATGAGGCAGAGTATAAGGGCCAACTACTGTGAAATTTGCATTTAAATTTCCCATTGAATTATCAAAGAAATAATCTTTAACACTACCAGTTCTATTGTTTGTAGTATAATTTGAAATGTTAATTTGATCTTTCATTATAGTTACATTTGAAGTGTCAAATGCAATGTCAGTGAAGTTTACTAAAATAACAAGAAAATTAGGGGTTCCTGTTGTTGGGATTCTTTCAGTTGATTTATTTCTAATTCTTTCATTTCGTCTTTGTTTTACTCTCTCTAATTGAGTTTTGCTGTAAAATAATCCTGGTTTAATTGAAGAAAGAAATATATTGTCTTCAATTGTCCTTTCTTCATAGTTTGTAGCCAAAACATTAGAAGGTACTAATTCTCCTTCTTTATTTTTTATTGCATAAACTAATTCTCCATTATTATTGATTAATAATGTATATCCATCTAACGATGTAGCCCAAGAGATAAATTCATCACCATTTAAGGTGTATGAAATTATCTTACCATTGGTTTGTTTCTTTGAAAAAATTTGAGAGTTATCAGCAGGAGCTCCAATTGTAATATAATTGAAAGATGTTAGTAGTAGAATAAATCCTAAATATTTTTTTGCTAATTTCATTTTCTATTCTTTTAAATTATATATAGGTAAAGATACTTTCTTCCTTTATTTTAAATATCTATTTTATTATAAGTTTTTGAGTTTTATTTATAGAAGGGTTTGCCATATTGATAAAATAAACACCTTTAGAAAGGTTTGAACAATCAATTTGTTGGATGATTTTTGAATTAATTGGATTAGCAACAAATGAGTTGATAACTTTGCCTTGTATATCAGAAATATTAATTTTTATTTCATCTGAAATTCCTTCAATAATAAGATTGGTTGTATTGGTAGTTGGATTTGGATAGAGTTGCATTATTAATGGATTGTTTACTATTGAATTAATTCCTAAGTTTTGATTCAAAAATGTATCAATTACAGAATATGTTGTTCCTTCTGTTTGAGTTTCGGTAAATGCTCTTACATTATATAGAGTGTTTTGAAGTAGGTTTGTTAGAGAGGATGAAAAATGAGCGTCATTTGTTTGTGAAAAAATAGTATCCCATGTTGTAGATGTGGTGGTTTTATATTCAAACCCTTTTGATAGAATTTCATCTGTTCCTTTAATATAAGTTCCATAAAATGTTGTTGAAGATGACATAGAAATAGAATCCATAAATACCATAGGAGGAATTTGGGTTAAAGAAGGAGTTATGGATATATCATCAATAAAAATATTATATCCATATTCAGATATTGTTTTTAATATAAAATATTTGTTTCCATAAGTTCCAGCAGGTAAATCAAATGAATAATAATACCAATCATCAGTTGCTTCAATAGGTACAGCAGTTCTATCAGTTGAAATAAAACCTAAAAGTGTTGCTCCATTCAAATCATTATTTGAGTTGATATAAATTTCAACTCCTTCATTTGGACTTGAATAAGTACCGAAGTTTCTGTAAATCCAAAAACTAAATTGATGGTATTGATGTGGTATATTAATTTCAGGAGTTGAAATTGTTGCCCAATGACCATTACTAATGTAAGCTGAGCCGTATTTTATCATTTTATTTCCACTATGAGGTAAACAATTTGGAATTGTTCCAGCACTTACGATACTAATAAAATTGTTATTAGAAGATTGTTGTGGCCAACAAGGTAGTGTTGCAACTTCAAATCCTTGGCTAAAAGGTAAAGATAAATTGCTTAAACAAACAGTATTAAATTCTATTATTGAAGTGTAGTATGTAATAGAATTTTTTATTCCAAATACTCTGTATTCATAAGATGTGCCAGGAAGTAAATTGGATAAATTGAGTTGCATGGAAGAAGAGCTAATTGTTTGAGATGTATAAGAAGTATCTCCAACCATTCTATATTCAAATCCCATTGATGTAATATCTGTTCCAGTTGCAGATCCATTTAATGTTGCTGAATTAGTTGTTATATTTGTTGGAGAGAGAATGCTAATATGTGGAAAGTTATTTATTAAGTTGAAAGTAATTGTAGAATCTTGTGCATAACCTATGTTTGATAAACTAACTCCAGTAGGATTACCATTTTTATGATTGATGTTTGATAGAAAGTTAATGTTTTTACTTCCAGGGAAAGTTGTAGAATCGGAATCAATTTCAGTAGAATCACCTGCAGATGAAATTATAAATAAACCTCTATCAAATGGATTTATATTGATAGTATTACTTCTACTATTTATCCAATTATTAATTATTATTTGATCTCCATGATAAACAAGCATTCCTTTTCCATGTGCATACTCATCCCATTTTTTCTTATTTCTATGTTCAAATACAAGAAATTCGTTATCTTGAAGATTAATTCTGTATGCCATATTACTATCTGAAATAGCTGGCAAAACACAATTTGTAGTATCAGCAGTAATGAGAGTTGGATTCATCCAACCTAATAAATTCCTTTCTACTGCAGATAGATATGGGGGAGTTATGCAATTATTATTGTAAGAACCTGAAGCCATTAAATCCCAATGTCTTAATGTTATAGAATTGCCTCCAGAATTAGAATAATCAGTGTCATAAAAATCGGGTAATCCTAAAACGTGTCCCATCTCATGGCAAATAGAACCTATCCCATCGCAATTTATCGAATCATATAATTCTGATGAACATGAATAACGGTTTAATAGTACATTATCTAAAATAGTATTAGTTGGCAATACCCAACTATGAGGCCAAATTGCATTTGCACCACCTCCAGTATGTTCACCTTGATTTGCGTAAATCACATGAATCATATCAACAATACCATCAGAATCGTTGTCAAAGTCTTGAAAATTTACATCATTATTAGCTAAAACACAAGCATCATAAATCATCATTTGAGGCAATAAGTCTGTTCCATAAGCATCATTAGATCCATAGTAAGCTTGATCGTGAGGTAGAGTATAAGGACCAACTACTGTGAAATTCGCATTTAAATTACCCATAGAATTATCAAAGAAATAATCTTTTACGCTACCAGTTCTATTGTTTGCAGTATAATTTGAAACTTTAATTTGATCTTTCATTATACTTACATTTGAAGTGTCAAATGCAATGTCTGTATAGTTAATTAAAATAACAAGAAAATTAGGAGTTCCCGTTGTTGGAACTCTTTCAGCTGTTTTATTTCTAATTCTTTCATTTCGTTTTTGTTTTACTCTTTCTAATTGATTTTCGCTGTAAAACAATCTTCGTTCAATTGATGAAAGAAATGTTTTGTCTTCAATTGTTCTTTCTTCATTGTTAGTTGCTAAAACATCAGAAGGGACCAATTCTCCTTCTTTATTTTTTATTGCATAAACTAAATCTCCTTTGTTATTATTTAATAATGTATATCCATCTAATGATGTTGCCCAAGAGATAAATTCATCACCATTTAAGCTGTATGAAATAATTTTACCATTAGACTGTTTCTTTGAAAAAACTTTAGTATTATCAGCAGGAATTGCAAAAAGAGAATTACATACAAATGTAATAATAATTAAAAGGCTAAAAAAATTGTTTGCTGTTTTCATTTTACTTGTTTTTTTAAATGTTATTGCAAAGGTAGCGTTTTTTTTAAGAAAACAAAATAATATATTAATAGTTTAAATGATTAGGGGACATGTTGATTGACCTCAATTATAGAATTAATAAGAAGTGTAATTTAAACTAATAAAAAAAGGAGTTGAATAGCTTCAACTCCTTTTCCATATTAGAAAAAATCTAATTCAAAAATTATCTTTTAATAAGTTTTTGAGTAGAAGTTTTTCCGTCTTTTTCTATTTGAATCATATACATACCATTATTTAGGTTGTCAATTGAAATAGTTTCATTAGAAGATTTAACTGATTTTGTAATCAAAGTTCTTCCTAACATATCAAGAATTCTAACTTCTGCACCATTAGCATCAGAAATTGTTACGAAATTATTAGCAGGATTTGGATAAACTCCAAAAGTAACATTGCTTTCAACTTCATTTAATGATAAAGCATTTCCTAATATTTTTATATTATCAACCATTCCAATATAAGCGTCGTTTGAAGTAAGTCTGAAAGCTACTCTAACTGTTCCAGTGTAAGTAGATAAATCAATAGTTTTACCTTCTTCTAAAGCAGGAACAGCAGCAACAGATTCTAAAGTTGTAAAATCGGTAGGTTGAGTTCCTCCATTAGATATTTTAATTTCCATTGATTCAGGATAGCCTGAGTCAATTGATGCATAATCAAATTGTAGGAAGTTAGTGCCTTGAAGATTAATTCTACTTGAAATTAACCATCTGTCAGCTTGACCAGCAGAAGCAAACCATGATGGAGCTGCTGCAGCATAATCGCCTTCAGACATTTGAACTATTTCCCATCCTGCATTAGTAGGGAAGAAATTTGCAATACTTGAATTTGGAGTATTTCCATCAAGATTTAAAGTACCCCAATCAGCAGGAAGTACGCCGTCGTTGAAATCATAAGTAAGAGAAGCAGCAGGGATACAAGATGTATTTCCAGCAACTGAATCGTTTAAGTTATTTTGGTCTAATGTCCAATCGTTTGTAATAATAACCGTATAGTTTTCACCGATAGTTGACATATCAGCTGTAAATGTTGCTGTTGTTGTTGCACCAGGAGCTAAAGTAGGAATAGTTGTATTTAAAGAAGTGCTATTAACAAGGCATAACAAAGGAATATTATCAGCTGTATTTGTACCAAGGTTAGATACAGTAACAGTAATAGTTTCAGCATTTGTTAAAATACCTTGAGCAGGAACAACAAGATTACTTAAAGCAACATCGTTAGGAGCAACCATTGTAATAGTTGTAGCGTCGTTAGAACCAGCCAATGCAACAGTAAATGTGTATTCTACTCCATCCAAAAAAGTAAAGTTGTCTGCTCTTGAATTTGCACCGCCAGCAATCCATATTCTATCTGCAGGAGTTGGGTTGGTAATACAATAGTCATAAGTTCCAGCAGGAATATCAATAGTTATAGTACTGTTGATAACTATATTTGCTGAAGTCATTGCTCCATCTGCATTTGTTGGAATTTTCCATTCAAATTCAGCATAAGTTGCTGCAGGAGCATCTCCAGCTGAAGTAAGTCCACCAGTTGTAGGAATTGTTGTTCCATAAGCTGTAGCATTAGAGTCAATTAGCATTTGATATCCAGAACCATCTCCCCAAACATCACCAGCAGTTAGGGTAACTCTTGCATAACCAGCAGGAACAGGAGTTTTAATTCCGTTTACTGAGTTATAAGTTGTAGGAATGTGGTTTGGATTAACCACTTGTTTTAGTCCTGAGTTAGCAGAAGCTTTTCTCGTTTGACTAACATTTACATTTTGTGCATTAACTACGCCAATGCATAAAATTAATGAAAGAAAAAGTAAAGTTTTTTTCATGATGTTAATTTGTTTTATACATCCATATTCTTGTTAAACATAGATGTTGATTAATAAATTATTTTGTTTTTAATTTTTTTCAAACTTAAACACGAGGCAAATATAGTATTTTTTCTATTAATTGCATGCTTTCTTATGAAATTATTTGTTTGCATAGTTAGAATAAACGATTTAATTATCTTCTTTAAATATTTTCTTTTGTTTATTAATGAGGAATTTCGAAATAAAAATTTCAAATTATTTTGAATAATCAAAAAGCTAAGATTAATAATAAAATTATTCCCCATTTAAGTAAGATATTTTATATTTTATCACATAAATATTGCTTATTTTATCTTCATATAAAAAAAATAATGTACATTTGCAACTTAAAATTATAGTTTATAATATTAATAATTCAACAAAGAAAAAATGAAAAAATTTACACTTTTTATCCTTTCATTAGGATTAACAATGGGAGCAATGGCTCAAAGTTTCACTGCACAAGAAGCTACCACTAAGTATTCTTCAAATGCAAATTCAACAAAAGATAATACAGTTTATTATCCATCATCATTTTCTTCATGTGCATCTATTGATAGTGCAGTTTATTGGACTTTTCCTTATGAAACAGAACAAGGAAATATTGATTTGCCTTTAACAGGTTCAAACCCATTATTTAATAATTTTGCTCAATTATATCCTGTAACTGCAACGGTAACAGGAGTTGCTGCGGTAATAATAAAAGCTACTGATGGAGCAAACGTTTCTTCAACTGTAGCTCTTTATAATGCTGATTTTTCTCAACAATTAGCAGCTACAACCTACAATTCTTCTTCTATTGATACAAATTCCTTTGCATTATATCAATTTAATTTCACAGCACCAATAAATGCTTCAACATTTAATGTAACATTGGAAATGCCATTAATGACAGAAACAAACCCAGTTTTATTATTTGGAGCAACTTCACAAAATTGTACTTCTAATCTTACAAAATCAATTAATTACCAAGGTGCATGGAAGTTAGATTCTGAAATTTTTCAAAATGGATTACCATGTGACTTTATGATATTTCCTATAGTTTCTGGCTCAGTTAATGGATTAAATAATGTTGATGTTAATACATTATCTTATGTTTATCCAAACCCTGCAAAAGATCAAGTTACTTTAGCTTCTTCTTTCAATATGGAAAAAGTAGAAATCTTTAATATGTTAGGTCAAAAAGTATATGAAAATACTTTAAATGGAAACGCTACTACTGTTAACGTTTCTGATTTCAATAATGGAACTTATATCGTTAAGATATTTACTGAAGCTGGTTTAGCAACTAAGAAAATTGTTGTTGAATAAGTTTTAGAATAACTTTATTTAATAAAGTCGCTTCTTAAATAAGGAGCGACTTTTTTTTGTTTTTTGTTTTGTATACATGTTATCATCTTTATGATATTCATTCTACCTATAAATCTTAATTAGTTTTGTATGTACTGAGAATGAAGATACATATAATCTCTATAAAAGTATTAACCAGTATAAATATTATTTGTTGCAAAATTATTGTGATTTTGTAAAGGGTTGATTATAGTTAAAATAAGCCATAAAAATAATCAAATAATTCCAAACAAACTTAGAAATATTAAAAAAATTATTCATAAGTTTGTTTGGAATTATTTTTTTATATATATTTGCAGAAATATTTATGTAAACTTAGAGAATTAAAAAAGTCCTGTCTCTTTGTTTGAATTTAAAAAAAAGGACTTATTATTTAAAAAATTAATGTAAATGAAAAAGATTTTTGTGTTTATCCTTATGTTAGGATTTTTTGTAGGAGCTATTGCTCAAGATGAGTTTAATTATATAGACCCTCCTCCAAATCCGGGAGATCCTATATATGTTCAAACAAAAGATAGTACTCTGCATGCTTTTTCGCAAGAAAATATTAGTTATAATGGTGATTATAAAAAATTCGTAAAAAGAGTAAGTGATTCAACATTTATTTCTTGTATCCAAGATCCTACTAATAATA
This sequence comes from Bacteroidota bacterium, assembly GCA_017860255.1. Taxonomy (GTDB): domain Bacteria; phylum Bacteroidota; class Bacteroidia; order Bacteroidales; family P3; genus UBA10566. Next base: position 85,175 of record JAFNAR010000001.1, read on the forward strand.
AATGTTCAATTTATTTGATTGATAAAAGGTTTGAAGTATTAAAAGCAATAGAGACTTTAAATTACTTTAATAAAATAGAAGATATTGCAGTTTTTAATGATGTGTTATATATAGCTGATAATGATGTTACTATTAATAAAGCATATCTTAAGCATATCAATATAAATACTTTATTTTCAGCTACAAATTTATCATCAATTAATATAAAGGAAACTTTATTAGATTCATTAACATTTATTAATAGAATTGAAGTATATGATTCATGTAATTTCAATGTTGTTGTAGGTATAGGAAAGAATAATAATTATTTTTCTTATTTTTTTAAATATCATACATATATGCAAACAATGAATATTTTTGGGCATTCTATTAGTGTAGATAGATACAAATTAGATATTTTTAGAGCTCCACAATATGAAGAATTAGTAGATTTAACAATTACAGATAATTATATTTTTACTCTTGCACGTGGGAGTAACGAATTTAAATTAAGGAGATACAATAAGTTTAACACTATGAACAGACCGCCATTATATGATGTATTTAGTATGGGTGTGGGATATGCAGAAAAAATTGAACATGTAGGGTTAAATAATATTGTTGTCGGAGGACATTATGCTTTAGACCAAAATAATCATGCTAATAGTTTATATTTTATAAATGGAGGAACATATAATGGAATAAAAAGTTATCATTATGAACCTGAAAATTCTTATCTAGGTCATTTATTGGATTTTGAATATTCTAGTTTTGACAATTCATTATATGTCCTAAGAGAGGCACAGAATCATCAAGTTAAAGTTGTAAGTAAAGTAAAAATTGATGATTTAAATAATTTAAGTTCTGTCCCTGAGAGAAATTTTGCAGGTCATGTTGTTAATTTTTCTCCTGAAATAGATGATATATGTATTTTAAATAAAAATTTTTTAGTAGGGATAGGTGTATTTCCTTCTGCCATAGGAAATAAATTACATTGCTTTAAAGGAAGTACTAATATGGAAGACTATTTAAGTACTGATTGCGATTATTATTATGGGAGTGAAATGGAAAGTTTACCTCCTCTTAATGCTATTTCAACGGCTACTCCTATGACTCTCGTATTGAATAAAAATAATATTTTACTAGGTAATTCTGTTAATTTTAATAGTTATGATTATTCATTTGATTTTGAGTGTTTACCTTGGGTAGAATTACAAAATGCATTTGACCCAGATCCACATTTTTTTAAATCTTCTACAAATGAAATAATTTCGAATGAAGATGTATCTGTTTATCCTAATCCAGTAATTGATAATATTATAATTAAATCTTTATATGATATTGAAAAAGTAGAAATTTATAATGTTATAGGAATTAAGGTTTGGGATAATTTCGTAAATGCAAAATCTATTAGTGTTAATGTAGATGATTTCATCTCAGGAACTTATGTTTTAAAAGTTTACACTAATGCTGGCGTTGCTACTAAGAAAATTGTTGTTGAATAATTAATTTAACAATTTATGATAGAAAGTCGCTCCTTATTTAAGGAGCGACTTTTTTTATTATTTATTTTCCCTATCTTTGCAAATTATTTTTGATTAAAACTTTTAATAATGATTGATTTATTGATTAAACTTTCGGTTAAAAAAGCACTTTCTTCTCTTTATTCTATTGAAATTGAAGAAAAAGATATATTGATTAGTCCTACCAAAAAAGAATTTATTGGTGATTTTACTTTAGTTGTTTTCCCTTATGTTAAGCAAGCAAAACTATCGCCTGAAATTTTGGCAAAGCAAATGGGAGAGTTTGTTTTGGAGGATTGCATAGATGGAAATAATGAAAAGGTCCTAAAGGGTTACAATGTAATTAAGGGTTTCTTAAACTTTGAGGTTTCTTTTAAATACTGGATTAACTTTGTTAATACAAATAAGAATAAATATACCTATGGCTATAAATCAATAAGAGAAGAAAAGCCTGTTGTTGTTGAATATTCTTCTCCAAATACTAATAAGCCTTTACATTTAGGACATATTAGAAATAATCTTTTAGGTTGGAGTGTGGCTGAAATATTAAAAGCTAATGGTTTTGCAGTAAAGAAAGTGAATTTGGTTAATGATAGGGGGATTCATATTTGCAAATCAATGGTTGCTTGGCAACTCTTTGGCAATGGAGAAACTCCTGAACTTTCTGGATTAAAGGGAGATCATTTGGTTGGTAAGTATTATGTTTTGTTTGATAAGCAATACAAGAAAGAAATTGAAGAAATGCTTGCTGAGGGAATTGAAAAAGAAACTGCAGAAAAGACAGCTCCAATCTTACTTAAGGCTCAAGAAATGTTAAGACAATGGGAAGCAAAGGATGAAGACACTATTGCTTTGTGGGAAAAGATGAATGCTTGGGTTTATAAGGGATTTGATGAAACTTATTATAGAATGGGTGTTGATTTTGATAAAGTTTATTACGAATCCAACACTTACCTTTTAGGAAAGGATATTGTAAAGGATGGTTTAGAAAAAGATGTTCTTTACAAAAGAGAAGATGGTTCTGTCTGGTGTGATTTGACAAAAGATGGATTGGATGAAAAACTTTTGCAAAGAGCTGATGGAACTTCTGTTTATATGACTCAAGACCTTGGAACTGCTATTTTAAGACACGATGATTTTAATTCTGATAAATTACTCTATGTTGTGGGTAATGAACAAAACTATCATTTTAATGTTCTTAAACTTGTTCTTCAAAAATTAGGTTATAAATGGGCTGAAAATATTTATCACTTATCTTATGGTATGGTAGAATTGCCAGAAGGTAAGATGAAGTCTCGTGAAGGAACTGTTGTGGATGCTGATGATTTGATTGATGAGATGATAAATACTGCAAAACAGCAAACAATGGAGCATGGAAAGATAGATAATTTCACTTCTGAAGAAGCTGAAAAGCTTTACTATATGTTAGCTATGGGTGCATTGAAGTATTTTATTTTGAAAGTTGACCCTTCAAAGAATATGACTTTCAATCCTAAGGATTCAATTGACTTTAATGGAAACACAGGACCATTTATTCAATATACTCATGCTCGTATTCGTTCCATTTTAAGAAAGGCTCAAGAAGAAAAAAACATTAGTCTTGATACCCTTAGATTAGATTCTTCTTTGGAAATGAATCAAAAAGAACTTGATGTTGTAAGAATTCTATATTCTTTCCCAAATATTGTAGAACAGTCAGCACAAACATTTTCTCCTGCACTTATTGCAAATTATGTTTATGATTTGGCAAAGAGTTTTAATGCCTTCTATCAAGACACTAAAATCTTAAAAGAAGAAAATCAAGATATTTTAAGAATGAGAGTTGCTCTTAGTGCTTTTGTTGGAAATACAATTAAATCTTCAATGGAGCTTTTAGGAATTAAGGTTCCAGAAAGAATGTAAACTTTTCAGTTCTTAAAATTCTATTCTTTTTCCCTTTTTGTTTTCAAAGCAAAGACAAAGGATAAAAATAAATAATCTTTATATAAATCTCTCAAAGCCTTATTCTAATGTAGTAGAATAAGGCTTTGAACTATTTTAACTTGACTTTAATGTTGAATTCATGCCATGAAATACTCGAATTCATGCCATGAATTGTATGGAATCATGCCATGAATTGGAGATCAACTCCTTATTTAAATAGTTTTTTCCTTTGTTTTGTTAGATTAAAACAAGATTTGAGGAGTTTTATATCAAGTTTTTTCTAAATAATAATTGAAATATATAGAATCTTTTTATATCTTTGCCTTATTAAATTAAGATATTAAGGCAATGGGAGATATTTATGGTGAATCAAATCCTGAAGAAGTAAATTGTATTGATTCTCTTAGCGAAGAAGGGAATGAATTGATTCTCTTCAACGATAATATTCACACTTTTGAATATGTTATTGATTGTTTGGTTGCAATTTGCGGTTTGAGTTACGAACAAGCTTCCAATTGTGCATACATTGTTGATAGAAAAGGTTTATGCACGGTTAAGCATGGAAGTTATGATGAACTGTTAATTATGTATCATGCCTTAGTGGAAAAGGATTTAAAAGTAGAAATTAGATAAAATATTTTGTTTATGGACTTATTCTTTATTTTGTTATTCCTTATTGGAGGATTAGTATTAGTTATTTTAGAAATTATTGCAATACCAGGAACAACAGTTGCAGGAATTTCAGGTTTGGCAATGATTGTTTATGGGATTTTTAGAGTTTATGCGGAATATGGAACAACATGGGGAACAATTTCTTTGTTTGTTACATTAATTATTTGTGCAATCCTTCTAATTTATTCACTAAGAGCCAAAACATGGAAGAGATTTGCTTTAGATAAATCAATTGACAGTAAGGCAAACGACATCAAACACGAAGATTTTAAGGTAGGAGATAAAGGCAAAACAATAACTCGATTGGCTTCAGCAGGAACAGTTGAAATTAATTCTCAAAGATTTGAAGCCTTCACCACAGCTTCTTTCCTTGACCCAAACACTGAGATTGAAATAGAAAGAATTGAAGGAAGCAAGATATTTGTTCGTCCAATTTAATTTAATTAAACTTAATTTTATTTTGTTGTTATATTGATAGTTGGAATTATTATTGTAAAATATTTAAGATTTTTGGTTACATAAGAGCGGAAAATGGTGTTATAATAGGAAAGTAGCATTTTATATAAAAAATAAACATATAAACCTTACTGATGAAGAAAATAATATTAATTATTTTGTTTTTCTTCTTAAGTACAATAACACTTATTGCGCAGTCATATAACATGACCGTTACTGGTCATCAAGAACAAACATCAAGTAATTGTACAATTTATGATGATGGAGGAGCAAGTGGCAATTATAATGGTCACTGTAATTCTTCATTTACAGTAATTGCAAACAATAATAGTAACTATTTCTATATTACGGGAACCTATACTCTGGAGAATTGTTCTAAAGCAAAGCTTACAATTTTTGATGGAGGTGCTATGTCAACAATACAACTTGGTTCTACATTATGTAATAGTGGTTCAATTAACATATGTTCCAATAGTCCAAGAGTTACTTTCCGTTTTGAAACAGATTCTGATACTCCATTATCTGGTTTTTCAATTAATTGTCTTGAAGTTTCTTGTCCAAGACCAACAAGTTTCTATGCATCAGATATTGCAATAACTTCAGCTACATTAAACTGGACAGGAAGTTCAACCTCTACAAATTGGATAATAGAATGCACTTCTAATAACATGCCTAATGGTCAAAATACTTTTTCATCCAGTTCAAATTCCTTAAACCTTACTGGATTGGCTCCTTTTACAGATTATTGTTTTAGAATTCGTTCCGATTGCCAACCCATTACTGCTTGTTCTTATATGATACTTTGTTTTAAAACTCTTTGTCCATGTCCACCAGCTGTAGGACTAAGAGCTGAAAAGCTCGATTCACTAACAATAAGAGTCGATTGGACAGAAACAGACACAAATACAATTTGGACAGTTACTCTTATTCCTATAGGAGGTCCTTCGATTACTTATGAAACCAATAATCCATATTATGTTTTTCAAAATTTACCTGCTAATTATAAATGTTATACCATTACTGTTTCAAGTACATGCCCTGGATATAACATTGTATGTAATTATACTTCCTTTACTGTTTCTTGTCCACCTCCACCTCCTTTTGAATGTAATTGTCCCAAAGCCATCAGTCCTCACGTTACTAATATCACAAATTCATCAGTAGATATATCTTGGGTTCAATTCGCTTCTCCAGGTTGGATTGTTGAGTATTATCCTATGGATCATCCTGAAAATGTAAGAATTGATACTACTCATACAAATTCTATTAGTCTAACTAATCTTGAATATGCTACATTATACATATTTAATATTCATTCTTATTGCGATAATTTTGATTATCGATGCAATTCACCTATTTCAGCGTTTACTTATGCAGATAATTGTTTTGATTTTTTAGATTTAAGGGGATCTAATTGCACAACAACTTATGGTAACTATTATAATCCAGACGAAAGAACAGGTTTACTTGATTTTGGATATGAAAGCATCCAAAGCAGACATACAATACATAAAGATACTTCAGAGAGAGATCCAAGAACAGATAGTTTGCTTTATACCATACCTCCTGGTGAACCTGCATCTGTTCGATTGGGCAATTGGGAAGTTGGAGCTCAAGCAGAAAGCATAACATATCAATATAATATTGATACTAATAATTTTGACTTGATGATTCTCAAATATGCAATTGTCCTTCAAGATCCAAATCATACTGTTAGTAATCAACCACGTTTTACTCTTTCAATTTTTGGGGAAAATGGAAGAATATTAGATGACTTATGTGGATACACAAATTTCTATGCAGGTGGTGAATTAGGTTGGAATAGTGCATCAACTTCTTATGGAAATGTTATTTGGAAAGATTGGACAACAATGGGAGTTGATCTTGCTCAATATCACGGACAAAGAATATCAATTAAACTAACAACTTATGATTGTGAAGAAGGAGGACATTTTGGTTATGCTTATTTTACTTTAAATTGTGAGAGAAAAGATGATATTCAAAGTACATGTGGGAATGTTGATTCAACTACTCTAACCGCTCCTAATGGTTTTTATTATAAGTGGTATAAGGAAGGAAATGAATCAACTATAATTTCAACCAAAAGACAAATTACTGTTTTGGTCGATAACACAGTTTTTTATTGTAAATGTATTTCCAAAGAAAGTGAATATTGTTATGTGATAATGAAATACATTGCTGAAAGGAATTATCCTTTTGCTCAATTCTCATACACTGTTAATCATTGTACTCGTGAAGTTACATTTATTAATACAAGCATAATTTCAAATAGTGATGTATATCCTAATGGATATAAACATATTGATTCAATTCAATGGATTTTCCACAATGATAGCATTTCAACCCTTGATACAGTAAGATTCACTTATGATAGTATTGGAGTTTATCCAGTTAAACTTATCGCAAGTATGAATGATGGAGCCTGCATCGATACAATTATTCAGAATATAGTTATTGAGCCATTTTATATTGATACTATTAATGCACAAATTTGCTCAGGTGAAATATATAATAATCATGGATTTGAAGAATCGGTGCAAGGAATTTATTCACATAGCCTAGTTACCGAAGAAGGATGCGACAGTGTTGTAGTTCTTAACTTAAAGGTTTGGGATATATATAATCAAGTTATTTATGACACAATGTGTGAAGGAGGAATATATACTTCATATGGATTTAGTTGTACAAAACCAGATGTTTATACTCAAAATTTAGAATCAAGTCGTGGTTGTGATAGTATAATAACACTTTATTTGAGCGAGAAACAACTATTTGAAGATTTTTCAATTATTGAAGATAAGTATATTGAAGCAGAGCAATATCCAATAGTAATTGATGCTACTTGCGAAGGGTGTTTGGCTTATTTTTGGAATACAGGCTCAACAAATCCAATAATCCATATTACTTATCCAGGTAGCTATTATTTATCAATTTATACTGATTGTGGAACAATATATGATTCTCTTTTGGTAGTTTCTCCTGAAATCCCATTATTCTTGCCAAATTCATTTACTCCAACTTTAGATAAAAATAATACTTTCTTCCCAATTTATTCTAATCCAGATAAGGTTAAAATAGAGTTGTTCGAAATTTATAATCGTTGGGGAGAAAGAATATATTCTTCCACTTCAATTCCATGGGATGGTAAATACCAAAACAACTTAGTTCCTGAAGGAGTTTATGTTTGGCAATTAGTTTATAAAACAAAATATTCTGGAGACACAACCTACAAAAAATCAGGTTATATTCATCTAATCAGATAAAAAGTTAAACCAAAAAAAGTTTATTTATCCAAAATCATTCTTCTATTCAATTTTAATCTTATTTATTTTTGAAAATAAGGAGAAACTTTATATCTTTGCCCTTTGTAAAGCAAAATAATTATTAACTATTAAATAAAAATATTATGGCTATTTCAGGAGTTATTCTTGTTGTTGTTGTGTGCATTGTAGCACTTATTGTTTTTCTTTGGTTAGTTCCATTGAATTTGTGGTTTCAATGCGTACTTAATGGTGTTAAAATATCATTAATACAACTTATTTTTATGCGTTGGAGAAAAGTTCCGCCAACAATTATTGTTAATGCAATGATTAATTCAAAAAAAGCAGGATTAGATTTAAGCTCCGACCTTTTGGAAGCTCACTATCTTGCAGGAGGACATGTTCAAAGAGTTGTAAACGCACTAATTTCTGCTGATAAAGCAAATATAAATCTTGATTTTAAATCTGCAACAGCAATTGACTTAGCAGGTAGAGATGTTTTTGAAGCAGTTCAAATGTCAGTTAATCCAAAAGTTGTTGACACTCCCTTAGTAGCAGCAGTGGCAAGTAATGGTATTCAATTAATTGTTAAGGCAAGAGTAACTGTTAGAGCAAATATTCGTCAATTGGTTGGAGGAGCTGGAGAAGAAACAATTTTGGCTCGTGTTGGAGAAGGAATTGTAACATCAATTGGTTCTGCAGCATCTCATGCATTCGTTTTGGAAAATCCAGATTCAATATCAAAACTTGTTCTTTCAAAAGGTTTGGATACAGGAACAGCTTTTGAAATTCTATCTATTGATATAGCAGATATTGATGTAGGTAAAAATATTGGAGCTCAATTACAAATGGATCAAGCTGAAGCTGATAAAAATATTGCACAAGCAAAGGCAGAAGAAAGAAGAGCAATGGCAATTGCAGTAGAACAAGAAATGAAAGCTAAGGCTCAAGAAGCAAGAGCAAAGGTAATTGAAGCTGAGGCAGAAGTTCCTCTTGCAATGGCAGAAGCATTCCGTAATGGAAACCTTGGAATTATGGACTACTACAAAATGAAGAACATTATGGCTGACACTGATATGAGAGAAAGTATATCAAAGCCAGCTAATGTTAAAAATGATAATACAGCTATAAAAAAATAGTAAACAACTAACATTAAGTTTGGGGTGTGAGAGTAAGGTTTACAAATAATCTAATTCTTAAACCCTAATTTTTTAATAATAAAATAAGTGAATAGCAAAGAAATCAACAAAGAAAACAATATAATAATAAAAGGGGCGAGAGTAAATAACTTAAAAAATATAAATGTTGTTATACCTCACAATAAACTTGTAGTAATAACTGGACTTTCAGGTTCAGGAAAAACTTCACTTGCATTTGATACTCTTTTTGCAGAAGGTCAAAGACGCTATGTTGAAAGTCTTTCATCCTATGCTCGACAATTCTTGGGAAGAATGAATAAACCAGAAGTAGATTCAATTTCTGGAATATCTCCTGCAATTGCCTTGGAACAAAAGTCAACCAACAGAAATCCACGTTCAACAGTTGGAACAATTACCGAAATATATGAATACATTAAACTTCTTTATGCAAAAATAGGAAGAACTTATTCTCCAATCTCTGGAGAGGAAGTAACTCGTGATTCTGTAACAAATGTTGTTGATAAACTTCTTTCTTTGCCAAAGGGAGTAGTAGTTTATATTCTTTCTCCAATAAAACTTAAAGAGAAAGAAACCTTTAAGATGCGATTTGAACTTTTACTTCAATTGGGTTATGTTAGATTGATGATTGAAGATAAAATTGTGAGAATTGAGGATGTTATTGAAGATAAAATAGAAAAGGGAACTCAAATAAGAATACTTGTTGATAGAATAACTATTGATAAAGAATCAGAAGATGTTTATTTAAGACTTTCCGATAGTGTTCACACTGCTTTTTATGAAGGAGATGGAGAATGTATTGTTGTTAAAGATAATGAAACTATGTTTTTCTCCAACAGGTTTGAAAAAGATGGAATTGAGTTTACAAAACCATCGGAGAATTTCTTTGCTTTTAATAATCCTTATGGAGCTTGTCCAAATTGTAGTGGTTCTGGAACAATTGAAGGTATTTCAGAAGATTTAGTAATCACTCAACCCAATCTTTCCGTTTATGAAGGAGTTGTAAACTGTTGGAAGGGTGAAATAATGAAGAAGTTTAAAGATGAGTTTATTGAAAAAGCTAATGGCTTTCCAATACATAAACCATATAATAAACTATCTCAAAAGGATAAAGACTACTTATGGAATGGAGATGAAAACGTAGTTGGTATTAATCAATTCTTTGAAATGCTTGTTAAAGAAAGCTATAAAATTCAATTTAGAGTTATGCTTTCTCGCTATAGAGGTAGAACAACCTGTCCTGATTGTAAAGGAACAAGACTTAGAAAAGATGCAGGTTATGTAAAGATTAATGATAAGTCAATTATTGATTTGGTACTTATGCCTGTAGATGATTTGGCTGATTTCTTCAAGAATATACAACTTAGTGAGTATGATAAACAAGTTAGCCAAAGATTAATTGCTGAAATCAATCAAAGATTGGGTTATCTTCAAGATGTTGGATTAGGTTATTTAACTTTAAACCGTCAAAGTTCAACCCTTTCAGGAGGAGAAAGCCAAAGAATAGCACTTGCAACCTCATTGGGCAGTCCTTTGATTGGGTCAATGTATATTTTAGATGAACCATCAATTGGACTTCATGCAAGAGATACAAATAATTTAATTAATGTTCTTCTAAAACTTCGTGATGCAGGAAACAGCGTTATTGTTGTTGAACATGATGAAGAAATTATTAAAGCAGCAGATTATATAATTGATATTGGACCTTTGGCAGGAGTAAAAGGAGGAGAAGTTGTTTTTGAAGGAGATTATAAAGACTTGATTAAAGCAGAAAATTCTCTTACATCAAAATATATTAATAATGAACTTACAATTCCTCTGCCTGAAAGAAGGAGAAAATGGAAAGAATCAATAATAATTGAGCATTGCAATGAGAATAATTTAAAAGATATTACTCTACAAATGCCACTAAATGCATTAACTGTTGTTTGTGGTGTTAGTGGTTCAGGAAAAACAACTTTAATTAAAAACATATTCTATAATACCATATTAATGCATTTGGGAGAAGCTGTTGAGAATGTACCAAAGGCAGCTTTGCCAACAGGTTCGTTATCTTTAATTAAGTCCATTCAATTGATTGACCAAAACCCAATTGGACGTTCTTCTCGTTCCAATCCTGCAACTTATTTAGGTGCTTTTGATGAAATTCGTAATCTATATTCAATTCAACCTTTAGCAAAAAAGAGGGGACTCAAGCCAGGATACTTTTCTTTTAATGTTGAAGGAGGAAGATGTGAGGAATGTAAAGGAGAAGGAACAATAACTATTCCTATGCAATTTATGGCCGATGTTCTTTTACCTTGCCATGTTTGTAATTCAACTCGATATAAGGAAGAAGCATTGGAGATTCTTTATAGAGGAAAGAGCATTGCCGATATTTTATCTCTAACAATTGAACAAGCAGTTGAATTCTTTTCTGAAGATAAGGAAAATCTACTTGCAGCTAAAATAACTTCAAAACTACAACCTTTAATTAAAGTAGGTTTAGGTTATTTACAATTGGGACAAAGCTCCACAACAATTAGTGGAGGTGAGGCTCAAAGAATTAAATTAGCTTACTATTTAACCAAAGGAGTTAATGATAAACCAACAATATTTATTTTTGATGAACCTTCAACAGGTCTACATTTCCATGATATAAACAAACTAAATATTGCTTTGGAAGAATTGGTAAACTTTGGACATACTGTAATTGTTATTGAACATCATGCAGATATTATAAAGATTGCAGATTGGGTTATTGAATTAGGAAAAGAGGGAGGAAATAATGGTGGAGAAATAACCTTTGCTGGAACTCCTGAAGAATTGGCAAGAGATAATTCAACTCAAACAGGAAAGTATATCAAGGATAAATTGGATAATTGAACATTTAAGAAGTTCTCTTATTGTGTATTTCCATGAAATCCTTAATAAATACATATTCAATATCTGAATCAGTATACTCTTTACATTGATTCTTTCCTAACATGTTTGGAGTAATAAATGTGTTATATTTAAAGTATTTCTCATTAAGAGATGAATATCCTAAAGAATAGCCATGAGCTGTTTTTACAAAAGAATAGTTTCCTCCTTTTTGTTCATCTTCATAGATTTCACCATAGTTATTATGCATAAAGTAATACTCATAACTTTTCCTTTGAAAATCAATATTCATTCTCTCTTTATATCTGTCGAAGAAATGAGGAGTATATTCATGAATAACCATATTTGATGGTAAAAAATCTTTTTCTAATAGTAGTTCATTGGTACTGATAACGTAACATATTTCGCCATAAGAATTTGGTCTAACACAAATATAACCATAAGTCAAGCATGTTTTGTGAAGATAAGCAATAACTAACCAAGTATTTCTTCTTTTTGTGAAATAGTAATGAAGACCAGCTATGGTTTCTTCTTCTATTTCTTTTTCTTTGTTTTTTTCTTTCTTTTTGACAATTAAATGCTTGTACTTTTTATCTAATCCAATTTTTTTAGAAATAATAGACTCAAAGAAATCTTCAATCAATTCTTTCCTAATTTCTCTTATGGTCATATTCTCTACTAACATAGGCTTAAAATTAATTGTATATATAGCAATAGGCAAAGATAGAAATTAATTATATATTTGCAAATTAATTTTGAGTGAAGAAATCCAATCTATAAAATCGTTTAAATGGCAAAAGCAGATAAAACTCAAGTAGGGCAATTGTTCGATTCAATTTCAGAGCGCTACGACTTCCTAAATCATTTTCTTTCGTTTAATATTGATAAAAAATGGAGAAGAAAAACTATAAAACAATTATCTTCAGGTAAAGATTTAGTTTTGGATGTTGCAACAGGAACATGTGATTTGGCAATTGAAATAATTAATCAGCAAAAAGCAAATCATATAATTGGTATTGACCTTTCAAAAGGAATGCTTAAAAAAGGGCAGGAAAAGATTAACAGGTTAAACCTTAGTGAAAAGATAACTCTTAAGCAGGAAGATTGTCATAATCTTAGTTTTGAGGATAATAGTTTTGATGCTGTTGTAGTTGCTTTTGGAGTTAGAAATTTTAGAGACTTACTTCAAGGGCTAAAAGAAATAAATAGAGTTTTAAAACCAGATGGTGAGTTTATTGTTTTGGAGTTTTCAAAGCCTAAATATTCAATAATTTATTTTTTCTACAACCTATATCTCAATAATATACTTCCTTTAATTGGAAGATTGTTTTCCAAACATATTTATGCCTACACTTATTTACCTAACACAATCAATGAATTTTTTTATGGAAAGAAGTTTATTGAAAAACTTGATGAAGCAGGATTTAAAAACTCTACATATAAAGAGTTAACTTTTGGAGTTGCAACAATCTATAAAGCTATAAAGTAATGAAGAATGAAATAGTTAAATGGTTGAAATTAATCCGTCTTGGAACATTGATAATTTCATTTTGTCCAGTTGTTGTAGGGATTATTGTTGCATCAAAATATGTTGATATTGATTGGATTGTTGGAATTATAACCATTATTTGTGCAATGTCTTTGCAGGCTCTTTCTAATATGATTAACGATTATTTTGATTACAAAAATGGAATAGATACTCCTCAATATAATGGATACGAAAAACCTTTGGTTGCTGGTATTTTATCAATTCAGCAGCAAAAGAAATATATATTAATTGTTTTGTGTGTTTCAGTTCTTTCAGGTATGTTTCTTTCTTTAAAAGGAGGATATTTTATTATAATAATTGGAATTTTTGCTCTTCTTTCTGCCTGGTATTATACAGCAACTAAAAAATCTCTTAGCCATTTAGGATTAGGAGATATATTTGTCTTCTTCCTTTTTGGACCAATTGCAACCATTGGAACTGCTTACCTGCAAACAGGAGACTTTAATGTTGAAAGTATGTGGGCAGGTTTTGTTTGTGGATCAATTGCAACCTGTGTATTAATTGTCAATAATATTAGGGATAAAGAAACTGATGCATTTGCAAAAAGAAAGAGTTTTGCTGTAAGATTTGGAAAAAGAGCCTCTGAAGTTGAATATTTAATATTTATTCTTTCAACATTCCTATTTTCTTTTCTTTACTATGGCTGTTCAATAACCAATATTGTAACATTGTTTGGTTTGGCATTATTCTTTATGCTGATTAGAGCAAAAGGAGAAAAATATAATATTGTTCTTGTTTTGACTTCAATGCTTAATGTAATATTTATAATTCTTTTGTTGATTAATAACCTTCTTCAATAGTTAGTAACTTTTTTGAAATCTTTATATTAGAATTTTATGATAAGAAAAATCTGCATTTTTATAGCACTTAATTTTATTATATTAAGTCTTTATTCCCAAAATAATACACCTCCAACTCCTGTCGAATTGTTTTTTGGCAACAATAGAACAAATGCTCAACTTAGTTTAAATAAAAACATAAAGGGTAAATTTAATTTTGCCAATTTAACCGTTGCTGCTGCTGATTACAAAAATACTTTTACAGAAAATGAAGTAATTATGATGAACACAATCAATTATCAGTTTCATAAAAATATTAATATTGGAGCAGGTTTAAGATATCATTATAAAAAAGGATTTATTCCTAATATATCAATGTCTTTTACACATTTTAATCCAACTTGGTCTTTCATATTAAGTCCTTGTTTTGAGTTCTTGCCTAAAAGAGATATTGAATTTGTTGGTATTATTGAATTTAAACCAAAACTAACTGATAAAATTAGACTCTATTCTCGACTTCAAGGTCTATATAATCATAACCTTACTGATAATCTTCACGACAGAAGTTATGCTAATTTCCGTTTAGGTTTAAAAATTAATAGAATTGCTTTTGGAGGAGCAGCAAACATTGATTATTATGGTCCAAAGAAGATATATAAAAATAATTATGGAGTATTTTTCAAATACGATTTCTAAACAAATTAACCACTAACCATTAATAAAATGAACTCAATCTTTATTGTTATACCAGTACTGATATTTTTAATGTTTTGTATTGGATTGGAGTTAAAGTTATCCAACTTTAAACTTATTCTCCGTCAACCCTTATCAATTATTATTGGCTCTTTAGCTCAACTTGTTATTCATCCACTAATTGCATGGTTAATACTTAGCTTTGTGAATATCCCTAATGAGTTTAAGATAGGAATAATTATAATTGCCTCCTGTCCTGGTGGAGCTTCATCCAATGCATTTTCCTATCTGGTTAAAGGAGATGTTGCTCTTTCGGTTGTATTGACTTCCTTAACAAGTGTTTTGTCAATTTTTACAATTCCAATCATTGTTTCAGCATTTATTTATTTTGAAATAGGAGATAGTGTTAATTTCAATCTTCCTTTTTTCAAACTACTAATTCAAAATGTTGTTTTCTTGTTAGTTCCAATCATTATTGGAATGATTTTAAACCGTTACAATGAAAACTTTGTAAAGAAAATATCTTTCCTTACTAAGAAACTTCCAATTTATCTATTGCTTTTATTGATTACAGTTTTCTTTATTGAAAACAGAGGTGTGATTGTTGATAATTTTTCTCAACTTTCACTTATGGTTCTTCTTCTTGTGGTATTGGTAATGTTTGTCAGTTATCTTGTTTCTCGCCTTTTGGGAATAAAAATTGCACAAAGAAAAACAATTATTATTGGTGTTGGGATTAAAAATGCAGCTCAAGCCATTTTAATTGCAACAAGTCCATTTATATTACATAATCCTGAAATTGGAATACCTGCAGTTTTATATGCTTTAATTATGAATATTGTTGTTCTAACTTATGTTGGTTTAAATAAAAAAGAAAGGAAAACAAATGAATAAGATTTTAATTTGGATAAAGATTACAAGACCTCACACTCTTTTTGCAAGCATAGCACCAGTGGCAATTGGGCTAATTGCAGTTCCTAAAAGCATTGATTTAAATTGGATGGTTGCCATTGCAACCTTTTTGGGAGCAATTTCAATTCAGGTTTTATCAAATATGGTAAACGATTTCTATGACTACAAAAAAGGATTAGATAAAAAAGGAAGAGTAGGCTTTAAAAGAGCATTAGCTGAAGGAGAGGTAACTATAAGTCAAATGAAAAGAGGAATTTATATTAACCTGTTTATATCAGTTCTTATTGGATTGTATTTAATATATGCTGGAGGAATAATTATATTGCTTATTGGTTTATTTTCAATTCTTTTTGCCTGGCTTTACACTGCAACCAGCAAATCATTAAGTTATTTGGGAATTGCCGATATCTTCTGTTTTGTTTTCTTTGGTCCTGTTGCAACACTTGGAACAACCTTCCTTCAAACAAATAGTTTCAGCTTTGATTCAATGTTTTTGGGATTTGTTTGTGGAGCAATTTCCACTTGTGTTTTGACTGTAAACAATGTTAGAGATAGAGAAAACGATAAACTTGAAAATAAGAAGACCTTTGTTGTAAGATTTGGAAAAAGAGCAGGGGAGTTGGAATACCTTTTCTTTGTTTGCCTATCCCTTGTCTTTACATTTATTGTAAATGGACTTTCTTTTTCCAATCTTATCTTTGTTGTGGGATTAATTCTCTTTATTCAACTTCTCAAAGCTCAAGGAATGCAGTATAATAAAATGCTTATAAAGACAGGATTAATGAATGTTGCCTTTGTTATTTTAAGTTTGATAGATTACCTAATTAAATAAAATGTTATGAGTCCTTTTTTTCTTTACCTTTTAATTATAAATATTATATCAATATTAGTTTTTGCAATTGACAAAGTTCAAGCCAAAAACCAGAAACGAAGAATACCAGAAAAAATACTTCATCTACTGGAACTTTTGGGAGGAGTTTTTGGAATTATTGTAACCATGTATTTGATACATCATAAGTCTTCAAAATGGCAATACTATATTATAACTTTCATTATTTTAATAGCTTGGATACTAAGCATCCAATATTTTAATATCTCAATTCTATAAGAAAACAAAAATATAGGTTTGTCGATTTAAACTTTAGTTTTACCTTTGCAAAATAAAGAACAACTAATATGAAGAACATTAAGATAGCAATTTCAGGTGATTTGGGAAGTGGAAAAAGTGTTTTAAGCAAGAAACTTAACTCAGAATTGGGTTTTGAAATCATTTCTATTGGAGTCATTCAAAGAGAATTGGCTTGGAAATATGGAATGGACGCTTTGGAGTTTAACAAATTTATGGAAACTCACCCTGAAATTGATGAACAATGCGACAATATGGTTGTTAACTATGGGAAAGAAGAACGCAGTTTAATACTTGACTCACGTTTGGCTTGGTTTTTCATTCCTCATTCTTTCAAAATTCATCTAACAGTTGATAATAATATTGCTGCAAAAAGAATATATGAAGACAATATTCGAAAGAATGAAAAATACAAAAGCATAGAGGATGCAGCTGAAAAACTTTTGGCACGAAAAGAAAGTGAAAGAAGAAGATATAAAGCACTTTACAAGGTAGATGTTGAAGACTTATCAAACTATGATTGTGTAGTAGACACTACCAGTTCAACCCCAGAAGAAATATTTCAAAAGGTTATCTCATCCTACAAAACTTGGTTGGAAAAATAAGATAGAAAATAGCTTAAAATAAGTGCTTTATTACTTATTGGCTTTTTCGCTTTGCAAAGTAAAGAAATCCCTCACGACAGGAGATATTTTTCTGTATTAGATTTTTTCTAATAAGGAAAAGGAGTAGAAATTATTCAACTCCTTTTTTTATTGGCTTAACTCATCTTTTTCCTTAATTATATAAATGGATATAATTAATTTCTTACTTAACCATCTAAACTATTAATATATAATATTTTGTTTTCCTTCCAAAATACACTATCTTTGCGATAACATTTAAAAAAATATTAAGATGAAAACAATAAACAATTTATTTAGCCTTATAATTATTATTGCATTTGCATGTAATTCAGTTTTTGCAATTCCAGCAGATAACACTCATATTTTTTCAAAGAAGCAGTCTAATGGAAAAATAATCTCATACACCTTAAATGGTGATGAATTTATATCATGGGCAACATCATTAGATGGATATACATTATTAGAAAAAAATAATGGAGATATTGTTTATGCGGTAGTAAATGAAGAAGGAAAATTGATTAAATCAGATGTATTGGCATGCGATAATCAATATAGGACAATTGAAGATAATATATTTCTTAGCACAATTAAAAAAGGTTTATTTTATAATTCAACACAAATAGAACAGTGTAAACAAAACAGAGTTCAAAGATATTCAGATAATTCTCGAAATTACACTCCAACTACAGGAACACCTAACTTTTTAGTAATTTTAGTTAGCTTTGCAGATATTCCGTTTAACTCAGCAAATGTAACAACAATGCAAAACCAAATTTCTCAAGCAAACTATACAGTTAATGGAGCAACAGGTAGTGTGAAAGATTATTTTTTTGATAATTCTATGGAAACTCTAAATGCAAATTTTACAATAGTTGGTCCATATACTTTAAGTCATAACCAAGCTTATTATGGAGCAGAAGCTGAATATTTCCATGATACTCTACCTAGAGAAATGGCTGCTGAGGCTTGTTCTTTAGCAAATCCATATGTTAATTTTGCAAATTTTGATAATGATAATGATGGATATGTTGATATGGTTCATGTTGTTTATGCAGGAATAGGTCAGCACAATGGAGGAGGAACAAATGCAATTTGGGCTCATCGTTGGGTTCTTCCAACTCCAACTAACTTCGATGGTGTTTATGCATATGATTATTCTTGCTCAAATGAACTAAGAACTACAACTTCAATTGATGGAATTGGAACTACTTGTCATGAGATGGGACATGTTTTGGGTTTACCAGACTTTTACGATACAGACAATGAAGGCTCAGGAGGTCAAGCAATAGATTTAGTCACATGGGATTTAATGGCAATTGGTAGTTATAATAATAATTCTAGAACACCTCCCTATCTTTCTGCTTTGGAAAGACAAATTTTAGGATGGTTAACTCCTATTAGTTTAACAGCTAACACTTCCAATTGTACTCTACCAGCAATTTCTGATAGCAATAAAGCATATAAGGTTGTTTTAAGTACAAACGAATTTTTAATGTTTGAACATAGAAATAAAAAGAAATGGGATGCCTACACTCCAGCAAAAGGAATGCTTGTTTTTCATGGAGATAATAATTTAATTAATCCTTGGCTAACTTCAGGAATAAATGATATTAATGTTAATCCTTATGATAGAGGATACTTTATTATTCCTGCTTCAGGAGATTCAACAAATATTAACTCTACAAGTACAACATTTCCTGGTTCAACTAATCAAACATCTTTTACAAACTCAGCATTAAAAAATGGGACATTAACAGGAAAAGCATTAGTAAGCATTACTTATGGAGCTGATTCGGTAATCACTTTTTCTTTCATTAATAATGCTCCAATTGTTACTGCAAATGTAGCTACAAATATTTCTCAAAATTCTGTAATATTAAATGGAACAATTACCGGAGGGAGTGAAGTCATAAGTTCTCAAGGATTCGAATATAAACTTTCAAGTGCTTCAACATGGACAACAATAACAACAACAATTAATGGAAATGCAATTACTCATAATCTATTAGGCTTAACACCTAATACAGCTTATCAGTATAGAGCATATGCAACAACATCCTTAGGAACAGTTTATGGAACAACTCAAAGCTTTACAACTCTTGCAATTGTTCCTCCAACAGTAGTTACAAGTCTAGCAACTGCAATATCACAAAATACTGCAACTCTTAATGGTACAATTACAATTGGAAGTAGTACTGTTATTGTTCAAGGCTTTCAATGGAAACTATCAAATGCTTCAACATGGACAACAATAACAGAAACATTAAACGGGAATGCAATTACTCATAATCTATTAGGCTTAACACCTAACACAGCTTATCAGTATAGAGCATATGCAACAACATCCTTAGGAACAGTTTATGGAACAACTCAAAACTTTATAACCCTTGCAATTGTTCATCCAACAGTTATTACAATTCCAGCAACATCAATTTCATATACAACAGTTACATTAAATGGAACAATTACCGCAGGAAGTGAAGCAATAATTTCTCAAGGTTTCGAATATAAACTATCAAGTGCTTCAACATGGACAACAATAACAGCAACATTAAACGGAAATGTAATGACTCATAATTTAACTGGACTATATTCTAATTATACTTATCAATTTAAAGCTTTTACAACAACAGCTTCAGGAACTTTTTATGGTGAAATTCAATCTTTCACAACTCTTGAAATAACACCTCCAATTGTTATTACAAATTCAGCAACTCCAATATCTGGAACTACAGCTACTTTAAGTGGAACTATTACAGCTGAAACAGAAACAATATTGGCTCAGGGATTTAAATGGAAACAAACAAATGCAAGTCAATGGGAAGAAGTATCTGCAATATTGAATGGAGACGATATTACTTATGAACTAACAAACTTAATCCCAAATCAATCATATAAATTTAGAGCATTTGCAACAACTGAATCAGGAGAAACAAATGGTTTAATCAAAACATTTACAACATTAGGACTAATTGAAGTTGAAAGAGATGAAATATCAATTATTATATATCCTAATCCAACAAACTCAACTTCCAATCTAATAATTGAAAATGTAAATGGGAATATAATAATTAGAATAACTGATGTAAGAGGAAGAGTTTTGCAAGAACTTAAAGAAAATGCAAATAATAAGTATGAAACTCAAATTGATTTAAGCAATTATAGTAAAGGAGAATATTTCATCAATGTAATAACAGATAAGAGCAAAAGAATAGAAAAACTTATCCTTAAATAATTATCCTCATTATATTTTGCTATTTACTATGATTGTATGCTTTTTTCTACATACAATTGTTTGAAAATTCTTCATAGTTAGGGATCTCTTTGCTTTGCAAAGCGACAAAGTCTATAATAAATCCCGCACAACGGAAACTGACTTGTCCTGAAAAAAGTTGACACAAAAACCCAAATCAACATGGACAAAAATTTAAGAAAAGAACCCATTACCGATGCATTTCGCTACAAAGT
>JAFNAR010000057.1 GCA_017860255.1 Bacteroidota bacterium
GATGATACTGGACTAACCCGTCTGGGAAAGTAGGTTGCTGCCAGAAACTTTTAAAACGCTCAGTAATTTAGTTTACTGAGCGTTTTTGCGTTTAGAGACTAGAGCTTTTTAATGTTTATCTATTAAAAGTCTTTTGACTTAAATATATTACAGGGAGATTATTCAATGTTCTTAATATTAAGAAATAGTTTGAATTATTTATGTTATTTTTGCAGTTCAATTATTATATATTTTTATGTATTCAAATCAAGATATTGGTAAGGTAATAAAGGAGAATTTTAAATTTGTTAATGATTCGCAGATTGAATTATTCGAAAGACTTCCATCTATATATAGTGAGTGGAATGAAAAAATAAATGTTGTTTCAAGAAAAGATATTGATAATATTTTTGAAAGACATATACTCCATTCCCTAGCAATAGCTAAGATTTGTCATTTTAAACCTGGAAGCGAGATTCTTGATGTTGGAACAGGAGGTGGTTTTCCAGGAATACCACTTGCAATAATGTTTCCTAATGTTCATTTTACTTTGGTTGATAGTATCGGAAAGAAAATTAGGGTTGTTAATGAAGTTAAAGATGCTTTAGGATTGAAAAATGTGGATGCATATCAAATTAGGGCAGAAGATGTTAATGGATATTTTGATTTTATTGTTTCTCGTGCTGTTACTCAAATGCCTGAATTTGTTTCTTGGGTAAGGAATAAGATTTCAAAAATACAATATCATAGCTTAGATAATGGAATTCTTTATTTAAAAGGAGGAGATTTAACAGAAGAGTTAGAACCACTTTTAAATTTAAAGACAAAGAAGCCTAAGATAAAGATTTTTAATATTTACAATTATTTCCCTTCAGAGTTTTTTGAAACTAAAAAGATTGTATATCTTAAAATTTAAGGGTGTAAACTAAAAAGTTTATCTTTATTTCAGATTTATTTATTTGATAGATAACATAATTGGACAATGATCTGAATGATATGCATTATCTAATATTTCTGCTCCAACAATTCTATCCTTAATGTTATCAGAAACCATACAATAATCAATTCTCCAACCTTTATTTCTTTCTCTTGAACGGAAACGATAACTCCACCATGAGTATTTATCTTTTAATTCAGGGTATATATAGCGAAAACTATCAATATATCCACTTTTTATAAATTTATCTATCCATTCTCTTTCTTCAGGGAGGAAACCTGAATTTTTAGCATTTCCTTTAGGATCATGAATATCTATTTCTCTATGACATATATTATAGTCTCCACAAATTATTAATTTATTTCTTGTTTTGGATAAATCTTTAATATAGTTTTCAAAATCAGTAAGCCATTGCATTTTAAAAGCTTGACGGTCATCTCCACTTGTTCCAGAAGGATGATATACACTTATTATAGACAAGTCTCCGTAATCAGCTCTTATCATTCTTCCTTCGTTATCATATTTTTCAATTCCCATTCCATAAATAACATTATCGGGCTTTTGTTTAGTTAATAATGCAACTCCACTATATCCTTTCTTTTGAGCAGAGAAATAATAAGTGTTGTAACCAATAGAATGTAATTCAAAATTTGGCATTTGATCTAATTGAGCCTTAGTTTCCTGAATGCAAATTACATCTGGTCTTTCTTCTTCAAGCCATGATATAAATCCTTTAGCACTTGCAGCTCTAATTCCATTAACATTGTAAGAAATGATTTTCATAAATTCAGTATATTTTATTTGCAAATATAGTATTTTGCCATAAAATAGAGAAAAAATGTTTCAAATAATAAGAATATCTATTTGCTAATTAAGATGTTTTTTCTAATTATTAAAATGAGTTAAAATGCGGAATTATAATATTTTCAAAAGTTAACATAAAGATTTATTTGCTTTTTTGTAGAAAATATTGTACATTTGTATTATTAATATGCAAAATATTCCCATACATATCCTTTACAATATTTAGTAAAGAGACCCTACAAATACTAAACTTACATTTTGTTTAGATTATTTAGAACATATAATTAAAGTGCGGTGTCAGCACTTTAAACTCGGACAAAAACAAAATGAAAAAATATATTATTATTGTTGCATTAATATTCTCAATGAATATTGGTGTTTATTCACAAACCGGATCTGATTATTATATTCCTCTTTGTGTTGGAAATTTTACAAGTTTCTATACACCTGAGAATAATACTTATGGTGCAAGAAAAACTGTTTATCATATAAAACAAACTGATGTAATCTCATCAGAGGTTGCATATCTTCAAGAGGGTTATGAAATTGGAGATTATACTCCAAATGATACAAGCATATTTCAACAGTTTTGGTTAAGAAAAGATGTATCGGGGAATATCTTAATGGTAGCAATAAATATGAATAACACCGGATTAGTTTCAGATGCTTATATTTTTCCAGTCCCGTATCTATATATTCCAAACGAATATCTAACATTAGGTTATGGTCGTACTTTTACCTTTGGAGACGAAACAATATATGATACCGTTGTTAGTGTTACTGCAACTGTAGGTACATATAATAATTGCATAGTAGTTAGAGAAACTGGAATGACAGATTCAGTTAATGTAATTGACGAATATTATTATGCTCCTTCTGTTGGTTTGGTAAAAACCGAAAGATTATATCATCGTGAAGAAATTCAAAATTGGGTTGCCTCATTAACTAATATTCTTGCATATAACTGTTATGTAGGATTACAAAATAATGGTTTTACAGATGAAAATTTAATTACTATTTACCCAAATCCTGCTTCTAATATTGTTAATTTAGAAATAAAAGATGTAAGCAAAGAAATATTGAAATTGAATATTTATAACATTTTGGGAGTGTTAGTTAAAACAGAAACAATATCTAATAATAATCAAATTAATATTTCAGATTTAAATAATGGTATCTATTTGCTAGCTTTAAAATCTAAAGACTTTACAACAAAACAAAAGCTTATTATTCAAAAATAAAATACTTGCAATAAGAAAACTTCAAAATCAATATTATGAAAAAAATTATATTAATTTTTATTGTTCTTTTCTTATTTGGTATAAGTAATAGGGCAGAGGCTCAAAGATTTTGGGCTGTGAATAATTATGGAGATACTCTATATTATAATGTAACATCTTCTGTTTTGCCATATTCTGTAGAAGTTACTTACAAAGGTAATTCTTCTCAAGAATTTCCTGATGAATATGATAGTACTATTAATATTCCTTCAACTGTTATACATAATTCTATAACTTATAATGTTAAATCCATAGGAGAAAATGCTTTTAGGGAATGTAATAGTTTAGAAAGCGTTATTATTCCAAGCTCAGTAAACTCAATTGGTAGCTGTGCATTTTCTAATAGCAGTATAAGATTCGTTACATTACCAAGTTCAGTGAATTATATTGGAGAATGGTCGTTTAGATATTGTTTTGAATTAACAGATTTCTTTGTTCCAGCCACTCTAACTCAAATTGATTTTGCTGCTCTATATGGTTGTTATTATATGCAAAATATTAATGTGGATGCTAATAATCCAAACTATTCATCAATTAATGGTGTTTTATTTAATAAACTGGGCGATACTTTAATAACTTGTCCTGGTGGTAAGCAAGGGAATTATTTGATTACAAGCAATGTGAATTATATCTCTGATTTGGCTTTTTGCTATGTAAATCTAAGCGAAATAGATGTTGATGCAAATAATCCTATATATTCTTCATTAAATGGGATACTTTATAATAAGGTTATGGATACATTGATTGCTTGCGCCACTCAAAAAACTGGATCAGTTAATATTCCAAATTCTGTTAATAATATCTATTCGAGTGCATTTTTTCAATGTAATCTATTAAATTCTATAATAATACCTTCATCTGTAAATTCTATTGGCGATTTTGCTTTTGCATACTGTGATGGCTTAACTACAATTCAAATTCCTAATTCCATTACAAAAATTAATATGGGAGTTTTTTATAATTGTGAAGGATTAAACTTTATTGAAATACCAGTTTTGGTAACAAGTATTGGAGATCAAGCTTTTTCATATTGTAATGAGCTTAGACAGATTAAACTAAACCCAGAAACACCTCCACAAATAGTATCTTCAACCTTCGAAGGTATTTTAGATACAATTCCAATTATAGTGCCATGTAATTCATTAACACTATACCAAGAAGCCGATTATTGGTGTGATTTTACTAATTATGATTGTTTTGTTGGCTTAGACGATTATCCGATTAATAATCTTTCAACTAAACTTTATCCTAATCCAGCTTTTAAGATTGTAAATTTGGAGATTAAGAATTCAAACAATGAATTATTGACATTGAATATTTATAATTCTTTGGGTATCATAGTTAAAACGCTAAGAGTTTCTGAAAAAGATAATCAAATTGATGTTTCTGATTTAACTAATGGAATTTACTTTATGTCATTAAGTTCTGATAATTATAATGTAAAACAAAAGTTTGTAATCAATAAATAACAATATATAAAATATCTTTATAGTGCGGAGTCAGCACTTAAATCACTGACACAAATCTTATGAAAACAAAATTATTTGTTTTACCATTAATTGTATTTTTTGCAATTCTATTGCCAAACAACATAAAAGCACAAGAGTTTCCAGTTACTTCATCAACCGATGTTTCTATGTTAGGAGAAGTGGCTTTTGATGGTACAAATTATCTTTTTGGATTTGCTGAGGGTAGTAATAGTATGGTTTCAGCTCAATTTATTTCAAGTACCGGAGGATTAGTAGGACAAAAAATATCATTAGGTTATAGTGGTGGAGCTCCACTTGTTGAATTTGACGGAACAAACTACTTATTATTATGGAGTGCAGCAAAACAAGTATTTAATCCAGATAAAGCCTTTGGAGATACTATATTTGGACAGTTTTTAAACACAAGTGGTGCATTAGTAGGAAATAGGTTTATTATTGCAATTAATGCTACAATCAGTAGCCCTAAGGGAGGTTGTTTAGATTATAATAATGGTCTATATATGGTTGTTTTTAAACAAAACGATATAAATTATGCCCTTACCATAAGTCCATCAGGAGTCATCTCCACACCTATTCAATTAAGCTCAATAACCTCAGGTGATAACGCAATGGCTTTTGACGGGACAAATTACTTGGTTGCATGGTGGACACATGGGGTTGGAAGTTATGATTATGAACAAGATATCTATGGCCAGTTTATTAGCTCTACTGGAAGTCTTGTAGGAGGAACTTTTGTTATTGATGATGATAATACAAACAGCGATAATCCTCTTTCTATGGCTTATGACGGTAATAAATATATGGTAACATATCATGTAGAGTCAGAAACCAATGGTGCATGGGAATTATTTTCACGTTTTGTATCGACTTCTGGAATTGTTGACAATAGAATTTGTTTAAGAGATTCAACCTATAATCCAAGCTTTGCTTATACTTCTTTCGATGGCACAAACTATTTAGTAACATGGGCAGATAGTGCTTTTTCAATGCAATCGGTAATTAAAGGAAGATATTATACCCCAAATGGAACTCCACTTGATAATAATATATTTACAATATTCACAACAATTAACGGTGATGTACCAATGTATGCAGGAAATTTCTTTACTAATAATAAGTTCTTAGTAGTGACATTTAGAATAGATCCAAGCAATTTTATATTTGGAGATATTTATGGAGCATTTGTTCCTTCATCAGCATCAATACTTGATCCTATTGGATTAGATAACGATAACTGTTTGATTTATCCAAATCCTGCAATAGACTATTTAGATATTTCTATATTGAGTAATAAAAAATTTAAATCGATTAATATATATGACGTTTTTGGTAAAAGACTAATATCTCAATCTTTTAATCAAGAAAATTTAAGAATAGATATTTCAAAATTATGTTCAGGAATTTATTTTGTAGAACTTACTGATGGAATTAATAAAGGAATAAAGAAGATAGTGATTAGAAAGTAAAATTATTTGATGATAGTGCAACTAAAATAAAATTTAATATCAATATTAATTCGAAGATAATTTGATTTTAGCATTAATCATCATTGTTTTTTGTTTTATCAAAAATTTTTTTTCTATAACGTCCAGGTGAAACTCCAACTTTATCTTTAAAAACTCGATAAAATGAACTTTCACTTAAAAATCCACTCATAAGACCTATTTCTGATATACTTAAATTTACATTATTTTTTTCTTCGAGAATCTTTATTGCATATTTAATCCTATGATTGTTAATCAAATCTGCAAATGATTGGTCAAATTCGTCATTTACTAAATTTGAAATATAGGTTCGATTAGTGTTTAGAAATGTAGATACATCGGATATTCGAAGATCAGGATTTTTAAATATTTCCTTTTCTTCCAATAATATTATAAGTTGCTCTTTTAAGTTATTGTTGTTTGTGTTTTTTTGAGTAAGCTCTTTTGAGTAGTTTTTGTCGGCATTTAAAATATCATCTCTAAATTCTGTTATTGAAAAATATTGCTTATATCCAATATAACCTATTCCATAAAGAAATAAAGAATGAACTAATGAGGGGAAAATAATCAAAACTTGATTGTTAATAAAAATATATTTTCCAACTATAGCAGATAATGAAGACATAATTGATGCGAAAATAAGGATAATTAGTAAGTATTTAATTGACTTTAATTCTTTGTTTTTTGTGTCAGAATAAAATTCTTTAATAGAATTGTGATAAGAAGATATATGTTTAATCCCGGTGACAATAAAAATTAAAACTTGAGTAACTAATACAATCCTAAAAATGTTTATTTTAATTAATTGTAACCTTAAAATAAAATTATATTCTAGAAGGTTTCTATTGTTACCATATAGTATATTATAAGTATATATATTTTTTTCAGAACTATCCATTAAAAAATATAGAACAAATGAAAATAAAGAAAATAAAATTGAAGGAACAAATAACCATATCAAAGCAAATGATGTTTTTGAATCTATAGTAAGAAGTCTTATGTAATAGTAATAAATTGGGAATAGAGATAGAGAAGTAAATATCCAAATATTTTCAGCGAAACAATATATGTTATATTGATTATTAAAATAAAGAAAATGAGTGAAGTAGTTAATAGTTGCAATAAAAAAGAAAAGTATTAAGAATTTCTTAGCTAAAGTATTACTGTTGAAGTTTAAAAATAGAGTTAAAAACCAAAAAACACATACCCATAATGGAAGGCTGGAAAACAGAGCGTTAATCATTTTTAAATTATTTTTTTTCTTATCTTATTTTATGCAAAAGTAATTCTTTTTATCTTTAGAGAAAAATTTTATGAAATTTTAAAATAAAGAATGCTGAATTTAAACATAAAATATGGTTTTAAATGTAGTTTTTCTTTGTTAAAATAAAGGTTAGTTGTATGATTAATACAAAAAATTGTATATTTGTAGTTCAATTATTGTAATGAAGGTAATAAAGTCAATACATTTAAGCAATTTATATAAGCGTTTCTTGGTTTGGAGATTAAAGAATGTTTCCGAATTCCAATATATGATTTTTATGTCCTTTTTGGTAGGATTGGCATGTGGACTTGCTGCTGTTATTCTTAAAAATACTGTTCATTTTACTTACCTTTTTATTACTGATACAAAGTGGTT
This sequence comes from Bacteroidota bacterium, assembly GCA_017860255.1. Lineage (GTDB taxonomy): Bacteria > Bacteroidota > Bacteroidia > Bacteroidales > P3 > UBA10566. The sequence continues at coordinate 7,614 of JAFNAR010000057.1, forward strand.
TTCTGTAGATAGTTCAAATTTTCTATTCCTTATTTATCCTATGGTCGGTATAACAATTACCGTCTTAATTATTAAATACTTTATTAAAGATGATTTAAGCCATGGAGTAAGTAAGGTTATGTATGCAATGAGCAGAAAAAATGGATATATAAAACCTCATAACACCTATAGTTCAATAATTACTTCTTCAATTACTGTAGCTTTTGGAGGTAGTGTTGGTTTGGAAGCACCAATAGTTCTAACGGGTAGTGCCTTAGGTTCTAATCTTGGAAGAATTGGAAGATTAAATACTAAAAATACACTTGTTCTTGTTGGTTGTGGAGCTGCGGGAGCAATTGCAGGAGCTTTTAAAGCTCCAATTGCAGGCATTCTTTTCGTTTTTGAAATACTTATGCTTGATTTAACAATGTCAACGGCAATACCTCTTTTAATTTCTGCAATAACTTCTTCAATGATAGCTTATTTCTTCTTGGGTAAAGAGGTGCAGTTTAGTTATAATGTAACTTCAAGTTTTGAACTGATTAAAATTCCTGGATTTATTTTTCTAGGCATTGTTTCTGCATTTGTTTCTCTATATTTTCTTAAATCAACAAAATGGACAGCTAAGAGATTTAAAAAATATAAAGTATGGAAGAGGTTAATTATGGGAGGATTAATATTGGGAGTACTTATTTTTCTTTTCCCACCTCTTTTTGGAGAAGGTTATTCTACATTAAATGTGTTGTTAAAATCCGATACAAATACATTGTTCAATAATACTTTATTCTATCCATTTAGAGAAAACCCTTGGATGTTGTTGCTAATACTACTTTCAATAATAATGCTAAAATCTATTGCAACCTCAGTTACAACATCTGCAGGAGGAGTGGGAGGTACATTTGCACCATCTCTTTTTATTGGAGGATTTACAGGATTCTTTGTTGGAAGATTGATAAATATGTCTGGACTATTGGTTGTTGAGGAAAGTAATTTCGCATTAGTTGGAATGGCTGCTGTTATGTCTGGAGTAATGCATTCACCACTTACGGCAACATTCTTGATTGCTGAAATAACTGGAGGTTATGCCCTTTTTGCTCCTTTAATGATAGCAACAACAATATCTTACATTGTTGTTAAGCCACTAAATAAATACTCTATTTATGCTGAAGAATTGGCTTTGGAAGGAAATTTGATGACTCATAATAAAGATAAGAGTGCACTTCAGTTTATTGATAAATATAAATTAGTCGAAACTAACTTTATTCCTTTGCTTTATGATAGTAATTTGAGAGATATAGTGGATGCAGTGCAGAAAAGTACCAGAAACTTCTTCCCTATTGTTGATAATGAAAATAAGTTTTTAGGAATAGTTGTTATTGATGATTTCCGTCCACTTTTATTTAAACCTGAGTATTATGATGTTTATGGAGTTAAAGATTTTATTCGTTACTCTGAACATTTTATTGTAGATATTTCAGATCCTTTAGAAGAAATGGTTTCAAAGTTTAGGGGATCAGATAGATTTACTTTGGTTGTAGTTGATAATGGAAAATACGTTGGTTTTATGTCAAGAGCCAATGTTTATGCTGAATATAGAAAGTATGTTAGTGCTTTCTCTGAAGAATAAAAAAATAATTAGAATGAAAATAGCAGTTGTTGGGGCTACTGGATTGGTTGGTAGCGTTATTTTAAAAGTTTTACAAGAAAGAGGTTTTGCGAACGAAAATATTGTTTTGGTTGCTACTCACAAGAATGTTGGAAGAAAAATTTTGTTTGCAGGTAGGGAAATTGCAGTTTGTAGTGTTGAAGATGCTATAAATCAAAATTGCAATTATGCTATCTTTTCTGCAGGAGGGAAGACTTCTAAAGAATATGCTCCTTTATTTGCTCAAAAGAATACAATTGTAATAGATAATTCTTCTTTTTGGAGAATGTATGAGAATATACCTTTAGTGGTCCCAGAAATTAATGCTCAATCAATAAAGAAAGAAGATAGAATTATTGCTAATCCCAACTGTTCTACCATTCAATTGGTTATGGCTTTAGCTCCTTTGAATAAGGAGTATAAGATAAAAAGAGTGGTCGTTTCAACTTATCAAAGTGTTACTGGAACTGGAGTTAAGGCTGTTGAGCAACTAATTTCAGAAGAAAATAATAAGGATTGTCAAAAAGTTTATCCTCACCCAATTCATAGGAATCTATTCCCTCATGGAGGAGATTTTTTGGAAAATGGTTATACAACGGAGGAAGAAAAGTTGGTTGATGAAACAAGGAAAATTCTCTCAGATAAATCTATTCAATTAACAGCAACAGTTGTTCGTGTTCCTGTTACTGGAGGACATAGTGAAAGTGTAAATATTGAATTCGAAAATGAATTTGATATAAAAGATGTTTTTTCAATCTTAAGCAACACTCAAGGAGTTGTTGTTATGGATAATCCAAAAGAAAATATTTATCCTATTCCACTTTTGAGTGAAGGTAAAGATGATGTTTTTGTTGGAAGAATAAGAAGAGATTTATCACAAACAAAAACTCTAAACCTTTGGATTGTATCTGACAATTTAAGAAAAGGTGCAGCTACAAATGCAGTACAAATTCTTGAATATCTATGTAAGAAAAATAAATAGAATGTAAAAAAGATATGAGAAGATACTTAATTGTATTTCTAATTTTCTTGCCATTTATTAATGAATCTTATTCTCAAACAAGTCAAGCTATTGAGCTAAATGTTCAATATGGGAAAGTGTTTCAAATAAATCAATATTTAGATGGCACTAAAACTGGTAAGCCAGTTGAAATAGCAAAATCTTTATCTGCTCGCTACATAATTCATACCGATGGTTCAAAGGATTGGCATCAGACGTATAATTATATGGACTATGGACTTGGTTTGTATTTTGCTGCCTACAACGAACCAATACATCTTGGCAATTCCTTTGCTTTCTATTCTTTTATTTATTCTCCAATTGCAAGATTGGGAAGATTTACTTTAAAAAACGATTTAGTAATTGGGCTTTCTTTTGTTCAGAAACATTGGTCTTTAGATAATTTTCAAAATACGGCAATAGGTTCAACTCTTAACTGCTTTGTACAAGAAGGTTTCCTATTGGATTATAAGCTTTCAGAAAGAGTATTGATTGGGTTTGGCTTAAATTTTTCACATATTTCTAATGGAGCAACCAAACAACCAAATACTGGAATAAATACTTTATCATCACAAATTAATTTAAGGTACAATTTTTATGATAAAGAAGTAAAATATAATGTTGAGAGACCTGATTTTGAAAAGAGTAATGTTTTGTTATTATCTCTCTTTGGTGCCGTTTATAATGATAGAGTTGAATTGGATAATTATGCTTTTAATGATTCAAGACGTTATGTGGAAAGAGACTTTTATGCTTTTGGCCTAACTACTACAGCATATAAAAACTTTAGTTTTAAGAATAATTTTGGTTTTGGTTTTACTTTAGGCTACGATGATTATGCTGATAATTATTTTATGTGTCAAAAAGATGAAATTATTTCAACAACCACTCCTTTTCTTAAAAGACTAAATCTTAATTGCTTTGCATCTTACGAATATAAAATAAATCGCTTTTCAGCCTTTGCAGACTTAGGATACTATTTAATTAGGAAAACAAATCCTCAAAGCTCACCAAATTTCTTTCAAAGAGTAGGAATGAGGTATAGAATAGTTGATAATGTTTTTGCATCAGTTGCCATAAGAGCAACAGCATTTAGCATTGCACATTATATAGAATGGAGCTTAGGTTATAGATTCAAAACAAAATAAATAAGTATATACATAAGTATTTTAATAGATACCTTCTATACTTTAATCAAATTATTTTTTAGCAACATCAATAAAAAATTTACTTTTATCAAGTATAAACTTATTTAAATCAAGAATAAATTTTGCAAGGTGGCAGGATACAATATGTAAGGTGGCAGGATACATAGTGCATCCTGGCAGGTTGCAAAAATTTTAATTGATATTACGAAATTTAATCCTTATCTTTTTCAATTATAATAAGGCTTTGATGCATTTATATCAAATAAAAAATTATTAGATACTGTCCCAAAAAGTGTGTAAAATGCGATAAAAAAGTAATTTTGTAATTGCGAAATAAAAAACGACAAGATTATGCATTTTACACAGAAGCAAAT
>JAFNAR010000032.1 GCA_017860255.1 Bacteroidota bacterium
ACTAGAGAAATTATTTTCAATTTCTCTTCAATTGTGTGTTTGGACATAAATAATAAACCCCAAAAGTTTTTTGTCTAACTTTTGGGGTGCACTTCATTTTTAGGCCGTCTAATTGGCAAAAAGAGGCCGTCCACAACTCTGTAGAGGCCGTCTACTGGGGACGTGGAGGCCGTCTACGCACCCTGTAGACGGCCTACTTTTAGTGTTTTAACGGCCTACTTTTGCCAAAAACACGGCTTCTTTTTCATCTCTAGGTCGTTTCCGACAATTTTTCCAAAAAACGAACTAAATCCGCAATGTGAAACATTAAAAAATTTAGCAAAGAATAGAACCAAAAAATAAACAAAATGGGTTATTATTCTTTCACAAACTCTGTTAGGAGAGTAAACATTTTTTGGTAATTGTCAAGATATAGGTTTTCATAATTATCTTGAAGGGTATGATAAATCTTAAAGGCATCTCCTGTTTCCATAATAAAGAAGATTGAAGGTACATGTTTGTTTGCAAAAGGGTAATGATCACTATTGCCCGATAGTTCTCCCTTATTTAATTTGGTAAATAAATTTAGTCTGGTATTTATTGTATTAAATCGTTCCAAGCCTTTCTCTCCTTCTGGACTTATTTCAACATATACATCTTTTGAATTATCGGCTATCATATACAAAATATGATTTTGATTTGACATTGAATTTTTATAATATCATGGGGTTATCAATTAAGTTAAAACATTTCCTCATTCTCAACAACAAATTAATTTTGACTATTCTATCTCAGAAATTAAATCTAACGATTATACAAAATCACAAAAGGTTCTTCTCTAAGCAATAAATTCATGAAATTAATTACCTTTGCATTCGTAAAATTGGAATAATCCAACTGAATATATTTTTAGCTTAAAACAGTGAAATGGCAGCAAAATACCCAGTCAAAAAACTAAGTATAATAAACCTCTTGTTTGCTTTTACGAGCGCATTATTCATATTTGCCTTCGTCATTGTTTTGTGGGGAACAAAAGGATTTTATGATGCTATTAGTGGATCATTGCTGACATTAATACTTCTTGCATTAACCGGACTCGGGAATATAATGTTGTCATCGTTATTTAAGAAGCAATTAACCGTCCAGTCGCCCGGCTCAAAAAAAATATATTATACCCTAACCTATGTTTTCACTTGTTTAATATTTGTGTCAGTTGTTATTTGCGATAATCAATTGAATCATGAAACGACAAATATTATTGACATTATAAGTCTTATTGTTATCAGCATTTTTGTTAATACGCTTGTCGTGATATTTCACAATTACATAGTTTTGCAGGATGCGAAAATAAATGCTGATATGGAGAATTCAAAGCTCAAAGCGGCAAATGCCGAAGCTTCAAATCAGTTGCTCCGTCAGCAAATACACCCTCATTTTTTATTTAATGCACTCAATATCCTTAAATCATTATACAAGATAGACCCTAATGCTGCCGAGGAGTATTTGATTTGTTTGTCTGACTTTCTGAGGGCGTCTGTGTCAAACAATAATATTAAGATAGTCAGACTGAAAGATGAAATAAAACTTTGTCAGGACTATTTGCGTATGCAAAAAATCCGTTTTGATAATGCCTTGATTTGTACAGTTTCTATTGGAGAGCTTATGCTCGAAAGTGGCTTTGTCCCGTCATTTTCTATTCAACCATTGTTGGAGAACGCCATAAAGCACAACGAACTTACCGAAGAGTTTCCACTTAGCATAAACATTAAACAAGATGGCGACAGAATTATAGTTTCCAATAGTATTAGGCTAAAAAACATTCCTGAAGCATCTACCGGTAGCGGATTAGCCAACCTATCGGAGCGATACCGTATTTTATCGAATGACGAGGTGCAAATAAAAACCAACGAGACAACTTTTTCTGTGAGTATTAAAGTACTCGACCACAAAGTTACCACACAAAACTAGTTTAACATAACATTGACCTTTAATTGACTGACTAAAAAATGAATATTGTAATTATTGAAGATGAAAAGATTACGGCCGATGAGTTAGTCGGAACAATCACCTCTGTGGAGTCGGATGCTAAAATTGTGGCTATTTTAGGTTCGGTAAAAACAGCTGTTTCTTATTTCCAAAACAATGCAATGCCCGACTTAATATTCAGTGATATTCAACTGGGCGATGGGCTTAGTTTCGAGATATTTAAAGCCTGTAAAATCTCCGCTCCGGTCATTTTTTGCACAGCATACGATGAATATGCCTTAAAAGCATTTAAAACCAATAGCATCGATTATATTCTGAAACCGTCAACTGCTCAAACCGTTGCTGATGCTCTAACTAAATATCGCAGTTTACGCCAGACTTTCTCAGACGAAAAAGATCATTACAAAGCAGTTATAGAAGCATTAATCAATAGAGAAGCTCCAAAATCGACTTCCGTCTTGGTTTATCAAAAAGACAAAATTTTACCCCTAAAGCTAGAAACAATTGCCTTATTTTACATTGCTGATGAAGTAACTCACTTGCTTACTTTTGATGCTAAAACATACAGCGTAAATAAAAACATGGAACAACTGGAACAACTTTCGGGCAATGATTTTTTTAGGGTCAACAGGCAATATCTCGTTAACCGAAAGGCTGTGATAGATGCTTCGCGATATTTTTTACGTAAGCTATCTGTCAATATATCGGTAGCGTATAACAAGGAAAAAATACTGGTTAGCAAGGAGAAAATACCTCAATTTTTGGCATGGCTCGAAACGAGATAACTTCTACCACTTTTCCTTTTTCCTCACGTTGCCTGTGGTGATTCTCTAAGGCGGCATTTCTTCATCGCTTAAACATATCACCCAATCAACAACACAAAGAGTCTGGCAACCACACTCTTTGTTTTATTTTGTATCGTTGCCATTCTTTCGTTTTGCGAAAGAACTTCACCTCGGCAAACGTACGTTTCCCCCCTCTTTTTGTCCGTTTCGCTTATTTTCTAATTGTACCGGTTTTTTTTTAGAGTAATCTTTGCATCGTCAAATTAAAAAAGACAATTATAAATAACAGAAATTGTAAAGGCATAGTTATCAATAAATTTTCAAAAAAACAATTATCAATTAATAAAAAATATACACAATGAAAAAAGCAAGTTATGCGGATAAGAGTATCGTAGTCAATATTCTTTCCAAATCATTTATTAATGACCCACATATCAATTGGTTGTTAGAAGAAAGCAAAAATAAGAACAAGCTGAAAATTATAATGGGCTATGTTTTCGAAGAGTCTTTAGCAAGGGGAACAGTTTATCTGAATGACGATAATACTGCTGTTACCTTGTGGAATACTGAGAAGAAAGAGAAGGTTTCGCTTCAATATATTTTTCGGAACTTATCATTCCTTTTCAGAGCAGGGCTAAAAACCACCAAAAGATGCCTTAAAGCCGATAAATTGGTATATGCTCAATATCCAAAGAATTCTAAATATTGTCAGCTATACCTGGTTGGAGTATTACCCGAATATCAGGGAAAAGGATTGGCCAGCACATTAATGAACCCTATGATTGAAGAGATGGAAATGAAATCTATTCCAATGCATCTGGAAACTGCCAATCCTCATAATGTAAAAATATACATGAAAAAGGGATTCAATATTATCACAACCTTGCAGTTGGAAAAAGAGAAACTCTATTGCATGAGCAGATAAAATAAATCAAACTGTAAATTCTACTGATCATGTTTTGACAGATGTAGTAACTTATAAAATCAATACTTTACATATCAACGGTTATTACAGCTATTTTTTTTGTAACCAATATCATCTACACTAAAAAATAGCTAAAGCTGGCTGATGAATGTGATATGACAGAAAAGCTCGCAAAAATTTAGCCTTCAATAGAAAAAGAAAAAGTTGAAATTCTAAAGACAGAAGCGAATCCCATTCTGACAGGACCTTTTCCATATAGCAACTAAAAAGCAATTGTTGCAACATGTTTGATAAAATACAGACATTTCAAAAGTGCAGATTTCAGCGTTTGTTGGCGGAATGGCGGATTATGGAATTAAGAAATAAACAAATAGGTTTATTATTCTTTCAAAAACTCTGTTAGTAGGGTGAACATCTTTTTGTAATTGTCGAGATATAGATTTTCATAATTATCTTGCAATGTATGATAAATCTTAAAGGCATCTCCTGTTTCCATAATAAAGAATATTGAAGGTACATGCTTGTTTGCAAAAGGGAAATGGTCGCTATTGCCTGCTAGTTCTCCTTTATCTAATTTCGTAAATAAATTTAGTTTGGTATTTATTGAATTAAATTTCTCTAAGCCTTTCTCTCCTTCTGGACTTATTTCAACATATACATCTTTTGAATTATCGGCTATCATATCCAAATTGATTAGATATTTTATCTTATCTAATGGCAAAAGAGGATGTTCGGTGTAATATGTTGAACCTAATAAACCTACTTCTTCTCCTGCAACTGAAAGAAATACTATTGTATAGTTTGGAGTGTTTTCTTTTTTAGAATAATATTCTGCCAAGCTTAATAACATTGCTGTACCTGATGCATTATCATTTGCTCCTGGGTAATAAATATCTTTTCCCAAATGTCCCAAATGATCATAATGTGCAACAAATACTATGGTTGAATCGATAGAAGATTTTCCTTTTATTTGAGCAATTACATTTGAGCTTTTATAGTCTTTTAAGAGTTCATTGTCTACATCAATCTTTATTGTCTTAGCATTCTTTGGGAAAGTATTATCTACCCATACAATTGTTTGGTCAATAACTTTAGAGCTATATGCCTTATAGAATTTCAGAGGTGTATCCCAAACCTTAATAATACCTTTCATCTTTGTTTTATAAAGCTGGTTTATTTCTTTTGAATGAGTTCTAAGAAAACTAAAGTCAACTACAATAAAAGTATTTTCAAACTCAGTCTTATTGAAATCCTCAATTATCTTTTCAATATTAAAATTGTTTTGATCAATATAATAAAGCTTAAACTCTCCTTTAGCTCCATTAGAAAATTCTCTCATTACAAATTCTTTCCCAGCAACTAATTCTCTCCCATCAACAGAAAGCTTCATATTGCCATGAAAAACATTTACATCAAAACTAAATTCTTGGAAATAAGAATCACCAATTGGCTTTGCTCCTATTTTTTCATATTGCTTGGAAATGTAAGCTGCGGCTTTCTTATCTCCTTCATTATAATATCCTCTTCCTTCATATTTCTTTGAAGTGAGTTCTTTAATATAAGATTTATAATTTTGAATGTTTTGTGCTTGAGAGCCAATACACAAAAACAATAATAATAAGGTTAAAGATAATCGTTTCATAATTAATTTTTAAGTTTTAAATTTTAAATTTGGGTACAAATCAACCTTTTACCCCTAAATCCCCTAAAGGGGACTTTGCTGACGCATTCCCTATTCCCCTTTAGGGGTCAGGGGTAATATTATTTACACACAATGCATACCCTACTTTTCACTATTTACTCCTTACTTCTAACTCTTATCTTTTCAGCCATAAGTCTTTCAGCTTTTTCCTTGAATGCAAAGACAGATAAAAAGGTTATTGTTAATGTAATACCAATTGCTACTGATACCCAATAAGGTAAGCTAAAACCTTCAGGAGCATACATAATGTAAGTTGTGCAAACACAAGTCATAAACATTGCTGGCAGTAGAGTAATGAAATAATTTTTCTTTTCTTTTCTTAAATAAACTGAACATGCCCATAATGTAAATACTGACAAGGTTTGATTTCCCCAAGCAAAATAGCGCCAAAGAATATCAAAATTTATTTGAAGAAGAATAAAAGTTGCAACAAATATTGGTATAGAAATTATTAAACGATTTTTTATTGGCTTTTGATCAAATTTAAGAAAATCAGCAATGGTTAAACGAGCAGAACGAAGAGCTGTATCACCTGAGGTTAAAGGTGCTGCAACAACTCCAAGCATTGCAATAAAACCACCTACAACTCCAAGCCAATTATCAGAAATAGCTTTAACAACTATTGCTGCTTTGTTTGCAGTTGGTGGAAGAGTTGCAACATATTCCTGAAGTCCTTGAATTGAACCATAAAAACTGCTCCCTGCAGCTGCCCAAATTAAAGCAATAATACCTTCAGCAATCATTGCTCCATAAAATATTCTTCTACCTGTTTTTTCGTTTTTAATACAACGTGCCATTAAAGGAGATTGTGTTGCATGAAAACCTGAGATAGCTCCACAAGCAATAGATATAAACATCATTGGGAATATTGGCAAATGTTTTGGTTCCTGATTAGCAATTCCATCCCATATTTCAGGAATAGGAGCTGAATTAGTATAAAGAGATATTAAAATACCTGCAGCCATAAAGAACAAGCAGAATCCAAAAATAGGATAAAACCTACCTATTAATTTATCAATTGGCAAAAGAGTTGCTAAAGCATAATATGTAAATACAATTACTGCCCACCAAAGAATTGATATTCCTGGCATAATACTATTAAGAATTCCAGCTGGACCAGATACAAATACAGCACCTACTATAATTAGCAAAAGAATAGAAAACACTCTAAGAAATTGTTTTATTCCAACACCTAATTGAGAACCTACAATCTCTGGAAGGGAAGCTCCATTTTGACGAACTGAAAGCATACCTGAAATATAGTCATGAACAGCTCCTCCAAAAATTGAGCCAAAAACAATCCAAAGGAAAGCAGATGGACCATACATAATTCCCATAATTGCTCCAAATATTGGTCCTAAACCAGCAATATTCAAAAACTGAATTAAGAAAATTCTCCACCACGACATTGGAACATAATCAACACCATCAGGATTTGCAATAGCAGGAGTTTTAATTTCATTATTTGCTCCAAAAACTTTTTCTACAAAGGCTCCATAGAAAATATACCCAAGAACTAAGAGTATAATAGCTGCTGTAAAACTTATCATAATAAATTTGTTTTGAAATTAGATTCTTTTTGCAAATTTAAAAATTAAATAGTTTTCATTAGTATTTTTTCTTGAAAAAATGTAATTTATTCTGTTTTATAATCTCATTATATTTTATTCGTATGTCTTTCTTATTACTAAGCTTATAGTAATATAGTGAGAGATAACATATCTCGCAAGGAGGAAAAGCAAAGATTAATCTTTTTTCTTTATTGATTACAAGAATATTAACATAAAGTGTTGAAAACTTATTTTACATTGCAAATCAAGAGGAATTATTAACTCATATTTTTGCATTGAAACAATGGTTTCAAAAACGCTTTTTTGTGTTTCAGAATTAAAAGGGAATGCTGTGAAAATCGGCAACAGTTCCCGCTGCTGTAAGTTTCTATCGAAAGATAATGTTGTTTTAATACTCTTTGCCACTAACCCTCTTTGGATTGGGAAGGCGTTAAAACAGAAACAAGTCAGAAGACCTGCCATTTTTGTTTATTTATTAATTGGTAGCTTTCGGGAAGAAAGGCTAAATAATGAATACTTTGTTTTAATTTTCAAAGTAAATTTTCATTTACAGCGACTACCTTAAATTTTAATTTATTATGAGTCAGTCTGAATTATTTATCATTAAAAGAGATGGAAAGGAAGTTCCATTTTCAATTGAAAAAATTAAGAATGCTATATCAAAGGCATTTCTTTCTGTTGGTAGTTTTGCATCGCAAGATACAATTACAGATATTTTAAGTCGCTTAAATATTACAAATGGAATAAGTGTTGAAGAAATTCAAAACCAAGTAGAAATTGCTCTTATGTCAGAAAAGTATTATAATGTTGCAAAATCTTATATGCTTTACAGGCAAAGTCATAGAGAAGACAGGGAAATTAGAGACAAGTTGAAATTCTTAATAAATTACTGTGATGCTAAAAATCCTGCCTCAGGAAGTAAATATGATGCTAATGCCAATGTTGAAAACAAAAATATAGCAACTCTAATTGGAGAACTGCCAAAGTCTAATTTTATTCGTCTCAATAGAAGACTATTATGCGACACAATAAAAGAAAACTATGGAAAAGAACTTGCAGATAAATACATAAGACTTCTCAATACCCATTATATATATAAGAATGACGAAACAAGTCTTGCTAACTATTGTGCAAGTATAACGATGTATCCTTGGTTAATTGGAGGAACATCATCTATTGGAGGAAACTCTGTTGCTCCAACAAATTTAAAATCATTTTGTGGTGGCTTTGTTAATATGGTTTTTATGGTATCAAGCATGTTAAGTGGTGCTTGTGCAACTCCAGAGTTTCTAATGTATATGAATTATTTTATTGAATTGGAATATGGAGAAGATTATTATTTAAGAGAAAACGAAGTGGTTGATTTATCAAAAAAGAAACGAACTCTAAGCAAAATAATAACTGATTGTTTTGAACAAGTAGTTTACTCTATCAACCAACCAACAGGAGCAAGAAACTTTCAAGCTGTGTTTTGGAATATTGCTTATTATGATAAATATTATTTTGAAAGCCTTTTTGAAAACTTTGTATTCCCTAATGGAAGCAAGCCACATTGGGAGTCTCTTAGTTGGTTGCAAAAACATTTCATGAAGTGGTTTAATAAAGAACGTACAAAAACACCTCTCACCTTTCCTGTTGAAACAATGGCTCTACTCTCAAAAGATGGAGATGTTATGGATAAAGAATATGGAGAATTCGTAGCAGAAATGTATAGCCAAGGGCATTCTTTCTTTACCTATATGAGCGATAATGCAGACTCATTAAGCAGTTGTTGCAGACTTAGAAATGAGATACAAGACAATGGATTTAGTTATACCTTGGGAGCTGGAGGAGTTTCCACAGGTTCAAAAAGTGTTTTAACAATAAATCTAAACCGTTGCATTCAAGAATCAATAAAAAAAGGACTCCCTTATTTATCATTTTTAGAAGAAGTTGTTGATTTGGTTCATAAGGTTCAACTGTCATACAACGAAAACCTGAAATTTCTTCAAGCCAAAGGAATGTTACCCCTTTTTGATGCTGGTTATATAAATATGAGTCGTCAATATCTAACAATAGGAGTAAATGGATTGGTTGAAGCAGCAGAATTTATGAAAATAGAAATAATAGACAATCCTAAATATGTAGAATTCGTACAAGAAGTTCTTGGATTGATAGAAACATATAATAAAAAATACAGAACAAAAGAAATACTTTTCAACTGCGAAATGATACCAGCCGAAAACGTAGGAATAAAACATGCAAAATGGGATAAAGAAGACGGTTATTTTGTTCCAAGAGATTGTTATAACAGTTATTTCTATGCAGTTGAAGACAATTCATTAAACATTATAGACAAATTCCGAATTCATGGAAAGAAATATATAGAACACCTAACAGGAGGTTCAGCTCTTCATTTAAATTTGGAAGAACATCTAAGCCAAATACAATACCGCCAATTACTTCGAATAGCAGCTAAAGAAGGATGCAATTACTTTACCTTTAATATACCAAACACCATTTGCAACACTTGTGGGCATATAGACAAAAGATATTTAAAAGAATGCCCAAAATGTAAAAGCCAAGACGTAGATTACCTTACACGAGTTATAGGATATATGAAAAGAATAAGCAATTTCTCACTCCAAAGACAAAAAGAAGCAGAAAAAAGATATTATAATAAACCACAAAACCTTTAATTCCCATGCTTAAATACGTTAACTACGATATAGTATTTCAAGAAATACCGAACGAAACAACCCTTGCAATAAACATCTCAAATTGTCCAAACAAATGCAAGGGTTGTCATAGCCCTTTTCTAAGAGAAGATATAGGAAGAGAATTAACAAAAGATTTCCTGCTTAACCTTCTAATTAAATACGAAGAATCTATAACCTGTATATGTTTTATGGGCGGAGATTCATCTCCAAAAGAAATTGAATACTTTGCAAATTATATACAAACACAAAGTAATTTCAATATAAAAACAGGATGGTATTCAGGGAAAGGAAAACTACCAAAAGACATATCCATAGAAAACTTCCATTACATTAAACTTGGAGAATACAAAGAAAAATACGGAAGCCTAAAATTCAAAACAACAAACCAAAGACTCTATAAAATAAACAACAACAAACTCGAAGACATAACACATATGTTTTGGCAATAAAGAGGAAAGTAGAAAGAAACGAAAAGAAATAAATTGTTTTTCACTCATTTTCTCTAATAATTTGCTATTAATCCTTATTATATAAATTATTAGTGTTTCTTTTTTAATTCCTTATCTATTTCCTTTAAATAATATGCGACCTGCCCAAGATAATTATCAGGAGGAGATGAATATACCTGTCCAAAGACACTACCATAAATTAAATTGTATTTGTTTTTATACCTTTTATTACTATTATTACAATATTCTATTTCTATTTCTATATAATCTTCTACTAAGCCATCTTGTTTCAGGTTATAAGCAACCAAATATTCTAACTTATAATGGGAAGGAAATGAAGAAATTCCATATTTTATTCCTTCACAATTCACTAATTTCATTTTTCCCTCAACAACACTATCTTTTATAACATTAAACTTAACATTTTTAGCATATCCTTCTCCAACGTTTTCAACAACTAAATATATGCTTTTAGGTTCAGCTTCAGAAAGATGTAAATAAGAAATAATATATGGGGTTTGCTTTTGTCTTCTCGCATTCTTACTTTCTTTAAGCATAAACCAATTTATTACTGTGTAACTCACTGTACATACAGCAACGACAAAAGCTAAAACATTTTCAAAAATCCATTCTTTCATAATAAAACAGTTATTTCTTCTATTATATTGCCAATTATAATATTTGTATTTTCTCCCTTATATTCAACTGGATTTTTTAATTCTGCGAGAACTTTTATGGATATTCTTGCATAACAAGTTTCTCTATCGCAATAATCATAAGGTTGATCTTCTTATTCCATTCCTATTCTTTCTTTCAGCACACAATTCATAATGCATTAAAATAACACACATATCTTATTTTTTTGCCTTTAATTGTCAATTAAACTTGATTAACACAAAAATCTATTCCGTAAATACTACTATAATAATCTATTGCATATAATAATAATTGCTATAACTATATCTTCATATATACAAAACATCTCTTTATTTGTCAATGGTTTTAGAAAAATTCCTAACTATATATATAAATATATTGAATCAACACAATTAAGCTTTTATTGATGTTATTATTCTTTTATCTCACATTAATCTATGTTATTTTATACAATTAAAGGCTCTTAATAGTTAGAATATTTTCTACGAGAAAAAGTTTAATTATATCTTTTTTAGGAAGTTCAATATCATCATAATTTATATTTTCAGAATGAAGTATAATTAAATTTTTATTTGTTGGATGTTTTCTTACATACTTAAGCATCCTATAATCAGCTGTTAGAACTAAATACATTTGACCATAATTATAATAGTTCAGATTTTCTATTTCTCTAATTACTATTCTGTCTCCATCAAGAATTTTAGGAGACATGCTATCTCCTACTACAAAAACTATTTTAGAATCTTTGCTAATTGATGGTATATCTATATATCCAATTATATCTTCAATTTTAAAGTTCTTGATTTCTTTTCCGTAAATTGCATCTATATCATAAATAGGGGTTCCACATCTCTTATTATATATTATTTCTGATTCTGTAATAAAATTAGTTCCTTCCGTTATTTTTAGCATATTTCCCCTTCCGGAAAGAAGCCATTCTATATTCAAATTTGGATATTTATCTAAAATTATATTGATTTTGTCTATACCTATACTTTTGGATATACTATTGACATATCCATTTGCTACATTAATAGACTTTTCAAAATCTATTATACTAATATTTTTATATTTGACAAATATTTTTATTCTTTCTTTTACACTCATTATAAACTAAATACAACTCACATCAATAATTTCTTAGATTTTTTCTCTATATTTTTTACTTTTGTTAGAGATTTTCTCTATACCTTTGCAGTATCTTTCTAATTGGAAAGTTTGGACAAAGGTACAAAGCCTCAAAACAAAAACCAAAAAAAATAAAGAAAATATGGGAACAAAAATTTTAATTCCTTATGGTGGAATAACATTAATTGAGAAAATACTTATTAATATGGAAAGAAAATCTTCTCGTCCAACAATAAGAAGAGCCTTAAGTGGAGCAAAGCCCAAAAAATCAAAAGAAAAAGAATATAATTTAATTCGTTCTATTGCTTTAAATTATGGAGGGATAGAAGATAAAAGAGGATTAAAATGATAATTATATTTATCAACATTAATACATATATAAAATGGGAAAATGTAAACACAAATGGATATTCATGGAAAGTATTAAACGCGATAACAAAAAAGATAATAGTATAGAATATATACAAATTGATTGTTTCTTTTGTGAAAAATGTTTAGAACAAAAACAAATAATAAAACGACATTATAAATCAAATTATGGCAGTTATGAGGCAGATAAATAGAAATAATTATTGTTAAAAGGAAGATAATTCTATATAACAAAAATGAAATTTAGGACTATCCCTCCTTTTAATCTATATAAATTTTCTATGTATGGAGAATAAACTTGCTTATAATTACAAAAACTCCTGCTCCTGCCAGATAGCCTAACAGTGCCCAAAGTGAAATCTTCTTTAAATACCAAATAAAGTCTATCTTTTCCATTCCCATTACTGCAACTCCTGCTGCTGAACCGATAATTAAAAGACTTCCTCCTGTTCCTGCACAATATGCTAAGAATTCCCAAAAAGCTCCATCTTGAGCAAAATGATAAAGTTCTGGATTTAGTGCAATCATTTCTGGAGTCGCAACTGGATACATACCTATTGCTGCGGCAACAAGAGGGACATTATCAACAATTGCAGAAATCATTCCAATAAGTATGTTTATAACATATATATTTCCAATCTTGTCTAATGATTTTGAAAGCAAATCTAAGTGACCTGCTGTTTGCAAACAAGCAACTGCCATAAGTATCCCAACAAAAAATAGAATTGAAGACATATCAATCTTAGATAAAACTGCTGGAACATTAAGTTTGGAATAATTATTAGAGTTAGATTTATGCATTATTTCAGTTACTACCCACAAAACTCCCAATCCTAAAAATATTCCTAAATATGGAGGTAGATGAGTTATGGTTTTAAAAATTGGAACAAACAACAAAGATCCTACTCCCAAGAAGAAGATTAGATTACTTTGTTTTGTTGATATTTGAATATCGTGATTTGATTTTGCAATAGCTTCAGGTCTTTTTACTTCTCCTTTAAGAACAAATGTTATTATGGTTAAAGGAACTAACATTGAAACTAAAGAAGGAATGAATGTTTCTAAAATAATTTTCATTGCTGTCACATTTCCTTTTATCCAAAGCATAATGGTTGTTACATCACCTATTGGGCTCCATGCTCCTCCAGAGTTGGCTGCAAGAATAACCATTCCACAAAAGAACCAACGATCATGTTTGTCATCAATAAGTTTTCTAAGCAAAGCACACATAACAATTGCTGTTGTTAGATTGTCCAAAACAGCCGACATGAAGAAAGTAAGGATACTAATTATCCACAATAGTTTTCTTTTGTTTGTTGTGTCGATTTTTTCAGTGATTATTTTAAATCCTTGATGAGAATCAATTATCTCAACAATTGTCATTGCTCCCAAAAGGAAAAAGACAATTTCTGCAGTTTCACCAAGATGTGAAATAATTTCTGAATGTTCAAATCCATCTCCGAAAAGTGCAAATACACTCCAAAGTACAACTGCCAATAAGAGAGCAGATGCTGACTTGTTAATTTTTAATGGATGCTCTAAGGCAATGAAAGCATAGCCCAGAACAAACAATATAATCATTAAAATAAAATAGCTCATAGTTTTTTTGTTTTAGTTAATAGTTGCATTTAATATTAAAAAAAATTGTTCAAAGAAACTCTAAGGCTTCAAACGGTAGGGCTTCTTTGAACAATTCAAAAAATTAAAATAAATTTTTGTCTATGTATGTAAAATAAATCTACTTATTAAAACAAATGTACCTGCTCCTGCAAAGTATCCTAAAAGTGCCCAAATTGTTATTTTTTTCAAATACCAAATAAAGTCAATCTTTTCCATACCCATAACTGCAACTCCTGCTGCAGAACCAATAATAAGAATGCTTCCACCTGTTCCTGCACAGTATGCTAAGAATTCCCAGAATGCTCCATCTTGTGCAAAATGCATCATTTCAGGATTTGCGGCAAGTTGTGCAGCATCTGCAACTGGATACATTCCCAAAGCTGCAGCAACTAATGGAACATTATCTACAACGGAAGAAACTAAACCTATTATTATATCTATAATGTAAATATTTCCCAATTTATCTAATGATTTTGCAAGCAAATCTAAGTGTCCTGCTGTTTGTAAACAAGCAACTGCCATTAATATTCCTAAGAAGAAAAGCACTGAAGGAACATCAACTCTTGTAATAATTGCAGAAACATTAAGTCTTGAATAGTTTTCTTTGTTAGACACATGCATAATTTCAGTTACAACCCAAAGAATTCCTAATCCGAATAAGATTCCTAAATAAGGAGGAAGATGAGTTATGGTTTTAAATACTGGAACAAAAAGCAATGCTCCAACTCCCAAACATAGAATTAAAAGACTTTGTTTTGAACTTATAGTTACTAATTTATTATCTTCTCTTACTTCAGGTCTTTCAACATTTCCTTTCAACATAAATGTTACTGCAGTTAAAGGAACTAATAAAGATACTAAAGATGGGATGAATGTTTCTTTTATTACTCCAACTGCTGTTATATTTCCTTTAATCCAAAGCATAATGGTTGTTACATCACCTATTGGACTCCATGCTCCACCTGCATTTGCAGCTAAAATAACAATTCCGCAGAAGAACCAACGGTCATGTTTGTCAGCAATTAGTTTACGAAGTAGTGCACAAATAACAATTGCAGTTGTCATATTGTCTAAAACTGCTGACATAAAGAAAGTAAGAATACCAATTATCCAAAGCAATTTTCTTTTACTTTTTGTATGGATTTTATCAGTGATAATTCTAAATCCTTCGTGTCGGTCAACAATTTCAACTATTGTCATTGCTCCCAAAAGGAAAAATACTATTTCTGCAGTATCTCCCAAATGTAATAGTATTGTTTCATGTTCAAAAGCTGGTCCCATTATAGCATAAACTGACCAGAGTATAACTGCAAGCAAAAGAGCAGTTGCAGATTTGTTAATCTTTATTGGATGTTCTAATGCTATGGCGCAATATCCAATAATGAAAATAACAATCATTAGAATAAAGTAGAAACTCATTTGTTATTCTTTTTTTTTGTTAATTTATAATGTAATTAATTAATGTTTTCTTTTGTTTTGTTGTTTTTGTCTTTCATCAATCAATGAACGATTCTTCTTTTCTAATTCTTCCATTTTTGTTTGCCATTTTGATTTTTTCATTGGCTTATTTTGGTTTGCTTTTAGAGTATCAAGAACCTTTTGTTGATTAATTGTTCTTCCAATTATCCAAACTTGCAAGAAAGTAAAGCATAGAGAAATGAAATAATAGTAGTTAAGTGCAGCAGAGTATTTATTAAGCATAAATAACATCATAACTGGCATCATATACATCATTACTTTCATACCTGGAACTTGATTTGTTCCTTGCTGTTGTTTCATTGTCATTCTGGTGTAGAAAATTTGAGCAACGGTCATCATCAAACAGAAAAGTGAAACATTTGAACCATAGAATGGAATGTCAAATGGGAGTGTAACTATTGAGTCATAACTTGAAAGGTCATCTGCCCAAAGGAATGATTGTTGACGAAGTTCAATTGATGCTGGGAAGAAACGGAACATAGCAACAAGTATTGGGAACTGCAAAAGCATAGGCAAACAACCTGCCATTGGATTAATTCCTGCTTTCTTATATAAAGACATAACTGCCTTTTGTTTTTCCATTGCTTGTTCTTGCTTAGGATATTTTTCATTTATTTTCTGCATTTCAGGTTGAATTACTCTCATTTTTGCAGAAGATGAATAGGATTTATAAGCAAGAGGGAAAAGTACTATTTTAACTAATATTGTAAGAATAAGGATAACAATACCCATATTCCATCCAAATCCAGAAAGGAAATCAAAAACAGGAATAATAACAAAACGATTTACCCATTGCAATAGGAAAAATCCCCATCCTAATGGAATGATTTCTTCCATATCAATATTGTAATCACTTATAACCCCATATTTATTTGGACCAAAAAAGAAGTCCATTTTAATCTCATTTTTTGCTGCATCTCCATCATAAGGCAATGTTAACAATGATTGCATTGAACGAAGATAAGTTGAATCTTTTGCAGGACGTTTTTCTGTTATGGTTTGCATTGTTGCTGATGCAAAAGAATCACTATTGGTTATTAAAGCAGTTGAAAAGAATTGTTGTTTGTATGAAACCCATTTAATAGGAATTCCATTTTCTTCTTTTTTATCGTCGCTTCCATTTTCTTTCAAATAATCTACCTCATCTTTCAAAAGATAATAAATTGATGAATTCTTAACCTCAACCTTAGCATCCTTTTCTTGAACTCTTAAATCAGAATTCCATCCCATTTCAACAGAGCCTTGGTCGGTAACAATTCCTTTCAAGTTATTAAAAACAATATCGTATCCAATTCTATAATCATTACCTCTAACAACATAACGAAAATCTAAAGAAGACGTTTTTAAGCTATCAGCTTGAACTTTAGCCTTGAAAACAATCACAACAGAATCATTTCCTTTAACTTCAATAGGTTTAGTAATTGGTTTATTATCTATTGTTGGCTCAAAATAAAGATTTTCAGTTCTAACAATATTCTGACCTACTGTAAGATTTAAACCATAAGCATTTTTATCAAATAGTTTTACTGGTTTCTTCCCGTAGGTGGTATAGTTTTTAAGAGTAACTTGTTTTACAAGTGCTCCTAATGTTGAAAAATCAACTTCAAATAATTCATTTGAAACCTTAACTGTATTGTTTGTTCCTTGAGAACAAGGTGCAAATGCTCCAAATTCAGAAAGATTAATTGAATCTTGATTTAATGTTTCTGATGAATCTTTTGTTTGTTGAGTTAAAGAATCTTGGATTTGAATAGTTTTTGCTTGTAATGCTAATTTCTCTTGAACTTTGATAATGGAATCCTGTTTTGCTTTCATTGCAGCTTTTTCCTCTTTTGAAGGAGCTGAAAGTATTCCATAACCTATAAATACTCCAAAAATAAGTACTAATCCAATAATTGTATTTTTGTCTAACATCTAAACTTTGTTTTGTAAAATTAAAGTTGCAAAGATAAGAAACATTATTATCTCAATTATTATTTTTCAAAAATATTTGGCTGAACAAATTATTGTTCGTTATTTTGCAAACAACAAATTAATTTATTCATGCAAAAGAAAACATCAGTTCATCAAAATCAAGAAGCATTAGCAGGTTTTGCAAAAGCAATGGGGCATCCTACAAGATTAACCATTTTGCAGTTTTTATCACAAAGAGACAACTGCTATTTTGGTAATATTCATGATGAATTACCTATAGCAAAAGCAACGGTTTCTCAACATTTAAAAGAATTAAAAAATGCTGGACTAATTCAAGGAGAAATAGAAGCCCCTAAAGTAAAATATTGTATTAACAGAAAAAACTGGCTATTAGCAAAAGAGTATTTTGAAGAGTTCTTTTCTTCAATTAAAGAAGCTACAGAATGTTGTAGTAAATAAAAAAAAACAAAAAAATAGATGAGAAAATTCTTAATTATAATTAGTGTATTAATGCCTCTATTCTCTTTTTCACAAGAAATAAGAGGAAAAATTATAGATAAAGAGAATAATAAAGCAGTTGCTTTTGCAAATGTTGCAATAAAAGGAACAAGTATTGGAGTAACAACCGATGATAGAGGGATGTTTTCAATAAAAAGAAATATTAAAGATAGTATATTTATTGAAGTTAGTTTTATAGGATATAAAAAAGAATCAAAGTTTGTTCCAGTAGATAAAGAATATATTGAAATTGCTTTAACAAAAGAATCAAAAGAACTTGAAACTGTTAGTATTATTGGAGAAATGTCAGGAACAATAACCGATAATAATCAAGCATCATTTAATCAATATATTTCTTCAGAAGGAATAAAACGTTTGGCTTGCTGTTCTTTGGCTGAAAGTTTTGAGAACAATGCTGCAGTTGATGTTGGATTTACTGATGCTGTTACTGGAGCAAAACAAATTCAAATGTTAGGTTTAGCTGGTATTTATAGTCAAATCCTTGTGGAAAATCAGCCTTCAATTAGAATGCTTTCCTCAACCTATGGTCTTAATTATATTCCTGGCCCTTGGTTAGAAGGAATAGGCATTTCTAAAGGTACAGCTTCTGTAACTCAAGGCTATGAAAGTATTACAGGGCAAATTAATATTGATGTCAAAAAACCTGAGAACAAAGAAAAGTTCTATTTTGAATACTTTACAAATGATTTCCTTAAACAGGAAGTTAATGTTAACTCTTCCTTTAGAATCAACAAGTATTTAGAATCTATTGTTTTGGCTCATGGAGCAAAAGTATTTATGAAGACAGATAGAAATAATGACAATTTTCTTGATGTGCCTCTTTCTAATCTACTTATTGGTTCTAATCGTTATTTTTTCAACTATAAAGAAAAAATCAAAAGTCGTTTTGGTGTAGATGTTTTGTATGAAGATAGAATTGCAGGTGATAAACGTTTTGATAAAGATAGAGACTTTAACACAACAAATTATTATGGTGCTGTTTTGAATTCAAGAAGAATCCAAGTGTTTGAAAACACTGGTTTCCTTTTAAATTCTGATAAAAACAGAAGCTTTGCTGTAAATGGTAATTTAGTGTATCATCAATTGGAATCGCAGTTTGGTTTAAGAGAATATAACCCTACTCAATTAAGTGGTAATCTTGCTTTAATACTTAATTCTGATTTATGGAACGACAAAAATAAAATAAGTCTTGGTTTAGGTTCAAGTTATGATAAGTTGAACGAAAACCTTTCGAACAAAAACTATATTGTCGGACAACCTTTGGATAAAGAAGAATTTGTTATGGGTGCTTATGCTGAATACACCTACAGTGATAGAAATAAATGGACTTTTATTACTGGGCTAAGAGGTGATTATAATACATTTTACGAACAAACAATTATAACTCCACGAATTCATGCTAAATACTCTCCTGTCAAAAACTCTGCTTTTAGATTTTCTGCTGGAAGAGGATTGCATAGTGCTAATATTTTACCAGAAAACATCAGTCTTTTAACATCTTCAAGGAAACTTTACTTTGAAGAAGAGCTTAAATTGGAAGATGCTTGGAACTATGGAATATCTTACACTCATAAATTCTTTTTTGAAGATGAAAGGAATATTTCATTTTCTGTTGACTTCCATAGAACTGACTTTACCAATCGTGTTGTTATTGACTTGGAAAGAAATGCTCAAGAAGCTCATATTTATAATTTAATGGGTAAATCCTATGCCAACAGCTTCCAAGCTGAAGTATCAATAACTCCTATTGAAGGTTTTGAAACTACAATTGCTTATGTATTCAGTGATTCTAAAATTACAGTTGATAATAAATTAATTGAAATGCCTCTTACTGCAAAACACAAAGGTTTGATTGCCCTTCACTACACTACTTTGTATGACAGATGGAAGTTTTCTTTCACCACCCAATATCATGGCTCAACTTCTCTTCCAAATACTTCCAACAATCCTGCAATTTACCAACTTCCTGATAGAAGTCCTGAGTATTTTATCCTTCATGCTCAAATTACTCGTAAGTTTAATAAATTTGAAGCCTATATTGGTTGCGAAAACATACTTGACTACAAACAAAAGAATCCAATTATCAGTTCCGATAATCCTTTTGGACAATACTTCGACTCCTCAATAATTTATGCACCAATTCTTGGAAGACAATTTAATTTCGGTTTAAGAATAAAGATTTAAAGAAAATGGCCTACATTTGTAGTCTAAAAACATTAATAATTAATTATAAAACAATATTTATATGAAAAAGCTAACATTAATCGTAATTTCTATATTTTTCAGTTTAAGCCTTTTCGCTCAAGAGGCAAAGAAAGACTTTGTTCAGGTGTACTATTTCCACAGAACAGAACGCTGTGCAACCTGCAACGCAATTGAAGATGGTTTAAACTCTGTTTTGAATACAACTTATAAGAAAGACCTTCAAAAAGGAAATATTATTTTCAACAGCATAAACTACGAAGAAGATACAAATAGTGCTATTATTAAAAGCTATGAAATTGAAAACCCTACCCTTTTGATTATTTATAATAAAAAGGACAAAAAAGAATTCATCGACTTGACTGATGATGCTTTTTCTTATGCTAAAGCAAATCCAGCAAAGTTTAAAAAGATTATAAAGAGCAAAATCAACGATTTCTTTAGGTAGAAAATTAAGGAAAGTTTAGTTGAAATAAATAAGAGTAACTCTGAGTAAAATTAGAGTTACTCTTATTAAATTTAAAGTAACTCTAAGCAAAATTAAAGTAACTCTTATTTCGCTTAGAGTTACTCTTTTTTTAACCAGACTAAGTCTGATTTATAAATTAGTGATTCTTAGCATAATTAACCACCAAGAAAATTTAATTAAAGTAGATTAGAAAACTTTTAGAGAAAGGTTATTGGAAATGTTCTTCCAAATCCTCAAGCTTAATGGCATCTTTAAGAGAGTAATCCCCAATCCTTGTGCGACAAAGAGAAGAAAGATAAGCACCACTTTGAAGCATCAGTCCAAAATCCCTTGCAATGGAACGGATATAGGTACCCTTGGAACAAACAATCCTGAAATAAACCTTCGGCATTTCTATTTGAGTGATTTCAAATTCCTTTATTTCAATTTCCTTTGCCTTCAATTCAACCTCCTGGTTATTCTCTCTGGCAAGTTTGTAAGCTCTTCTTCCGTCAATCCATTTTGCAGAAAACATAGGCGGAATCTGTTCCAACTTACCTGTAAGCTCTTTGGCCACAGCTCTTATCTGTTCTTCAGTAATGTGTTCTATTGGGAAGGTTTGGTCAACTGGATGTTCAAGATCAAAGCTTGGAGTTGTTGCACCAAGAGTAAAAGAACCAGTGTATTCCTTTTCTTGGGCTTGAAACTCTTCAATTCTTTTGGTAAACTTACCTATACATATAATTAATAAGCCTGTAGCCAAAGGGTCAAGAGTTCCAGCATGTCCAATCTTTATTTTCTTACCATAAAGATGATTTATCTTATACTTTATTTTCTTTACCACTTGAAATGATGTCCATGTATATGGCTTGTCAATTAATATGGCATGGCCATTTTCTATGTCAATCATATTTTTCCTTCTTAAAATTTTGTTTACGCAACACTTAAATCAAACCCGAAAATCATTAGAGAAATAATAATAACTCCAACAACTATTCTATAGTAACCAAAAGCCTTAAAACCATATTTGGTAAGAAAATTAATAAAGAATTTTATTGCCAACATAGCAACAATAAAAGCTACAATATTTCCTATAATTAGAGTTGACATATTGTCCACAAGGAGCTGTTGACCTTCTGGAGTTATGATGGCTTTTAGAAGTTTGTATCCAGATGCTGCAAGCATAGTAGGAACTGCCAAAAAGAATGAAAACTCAGCAGCAGTTTTTCTTGTTAGTTTTTGTGTCATACCCCCTACTATAGTTGCCATAGAACGAGAAACTCCAGGAATCATAGCAATACATTGAAAAAAGCCAATGATAAATCCTTTTTTATAAGTTATTATTTGGTCTTCTTGAGGTTTGTTAAACCACTTATCACAAAAGAGCATAAACACACCTCCAATAATAAGCATTATGGCAACAACTAAAACACTTTCTAACATTGAGTCAATAAAATCTCCAGCCAAGAAACCAATGATTGCAGCAGGGATAAAAGCAACAAAAAGTTTATAGTAGAAGTTCATCGTTTGGAAAAATCTTTTCCAATAAAGCACAAGCACAGAAAGAATAGCCCCAAATTGGATACAAACAGTAAAGAGTTTTACGAAATCATCACTTTTAACGCCAAGAAAACCTTGAGTAATTATCATATGTCCTGTTGAACTAACGGGCAAAAACTCTGTTAAGCCTTCAACAATTGATATGATGATGGTTTGAAATAATTCCATGGAAGTAATTTAAATATTATTGTTCGTTTTGATCTTGATTTTTGTGCTTTGGCTTAAGTAAAATTGCATACACCTCAACAACAATTCCTGCAACCATAAGAATTGGTGCAATAACTAATCTTTGTGCATTAAATAATGAGTAATTAAATACATTTGGATCATCAGAACCTCCTCCAATAAGAAGAATGTAGCCAAGTGCTAATAAAGCAAGTCCAACTAACATCCATATATAATTAATTCTTTCAAAAGCAAAGTCAAATTTTGGCTGAGCTTTAGTAGCGTTAGTTTGATATGATTTTGGACTATTGCTGATTTTTGATGATGATTTTTTTTGTATTGTTGCCATATTATTTATATTTTAAATCTTTTTTATCTATATAATTTTTCGTTTCTTAAGTGCATAAATCTAAATACAGAAATGAAAGTTGAAATGAAAGCAAGCAAAATTCCAAATATTAGAATTGCAAGCCCAATCATTCCATAAATTTGATAATTTTCTGGAATTATGATTTGAGAAAATGTTTGGCTAACCCAGAATAATATTCCAAACAAGAGAACATTTGCAATCAAGCCCCCAATTAATCCAAAGAACAATCCTTTTAGAAGAAATGGTCTACGAATAAAAGAAGGTTTAGCACCAACAAGCTCCATTGAGCGGATAAGAAATCTTTTAGAGTATATTGTTAAACGAATAGTATGATTAATTAAAGTAATTGCTATTATTAAAAGACAAATTATAAAGGCAAGCACAAATGCTGAAACATTATATACTGCATTATTAATATCTTTAACTAAGTCTTGGCGATAGTCAACATTATCAACAATATCTTTAGCTTCAAGACTTGTAATAAAAAGTTTTATTGTTGAATAGTTGAGCGATTCTGCTTTAAGATTAACAATTATTGATGCAGCATAAGGATTAACCGAACCTAAAACTTCAAGATGATTTTCTCCCATAACTTCATCCATTATTTGAGCTGCTTGTCCTGAAGAAATATATTGAGTGGATTTAACATTAGCATTCTTTTTGAGCTCTTTTTCTAAGTTAAGTGCATCTTCATCACTTGTTCCTTCCATAAGATAAACAGTAAAAGAAACGTTTTCTTTAAGATTATTTGATGCCGAAAAGGCATGAAAAATGAAGATAAGCATAAAGCCTAACATAAAAAGAACAAGCGCAATACTTAAAACTGTTGAAAAATTAGCGCTCCAAAGTGCTACTGGGTTAAAGCTTAATTGTCTTTTAGTCATTTTACAGAAAACATAATTTAGCTGCAAATATACAAAGTTTTTATTATTTTTGCCGTTAAATTATAAAATGTATGAACGAAGTATTTGTTGAAAAATTTGGTGGGGCATCTGTAAATAGTTCTGAAGCTATTAAAAACGTAGCTTCAATAATTCTTTCTCAAAACAAAAAAAGACTTATTGTTATTTCTGCAATGGGCAAGACAACTAATCAATTAGAAAAGGTTTTGAATAGTTTTGTGGAGAATAAAATAATTGACAAATCTTCAATTGAGGGATCAAAAAACTATCACAAGACTATTATAAATAATCTCTTCCCTAATAATGAAAATTGTTTGGATTCTTTTTTAGACAATACATACAAGGAAATTGAAAATAAGCTTTTAAATTATAACATAGACAAAAACTATGACAAGATCTATGATTCAATTGTTTCTTATGGAGAAATAATTGGAACTACAATTATTTCAAAATACTTTGATTCAATTGGATTATCACATAAATTTGTTTTAGCTTCAGATTTCATCAAAACAAACAGTTCATTTAGAAGAGCAAAAGTTTTATGGAATGAAACAGAAGAAGTTATTCTTAAAACAATTGAACCTCTACTAAAAAGTACAGACACAATAATCACTCAAGGTTTTATTGGTTCAAGCCTAAAGAACGAAACAACTACTCTTGGAAGAGAAGGTTCTGATTTTAGTGCAGCTGTTTTTGCATATTGCCTAAATGCCAATAGTGTTACTATTTGGAAAGATGTACCTGGACTCTTAAATGCTGACCCAAAGTATTTTGAAGACACAATGAAGTTTGAGCAAGTTCCTTATAGCGAAGCAATAGAACTTTCATATTATGGGGCCTCTATAATTCACCCTAAAACCATTAAGCCTTTAGAAAACAAATCAATTCCTTTGTTTGTAAAAAGCTTTATTTCTCCAAAAGAAGAAGGAACAAAGATTGATTGTTGCTCCAATACCAAACCCTTAATGCCAAGTTATATTTTTAAGGACAATCAAACTCTTTTATCGATCTTTCCTAAAGACTTTTCTTTTGTAGTTGAAGAAAATCTTTCAAATATATTTGCCCTATTTGCAAAATATGGAATTAAGATTAACTTAATGCAAAACTCTGCTTTAAGTTATTCTGTTTGCTTTGATCAAATAAAAGAAGAACTACTTGAAAAATTAATTGATGAACTTTCTTCAGCATACTCAGTTAAATATAATAATGCTCTAAGATTAATTACAATTCGTCGCTACACAGAGGAAGCCATAAATAATTTATTTATAGGAGATAAAATTATTATAGAACAACGCTCAAGATTAACAGCTCAATTTTTAGTAAAACTGTAATCTATTTTTCCTATTCGTCATAGCCTTCAAATTTCTCAGGAATAGATTTTAAAGTCTTTACTCCTAAGTCTTGAATATCTTTTGCTTGTTTAATTAAATTACCTCTACCATCTTTTAACTGGTTGAATGCTTTTTTATAAGTATCTTTTGTCTTATCTATCTTGTCTCCTATTTCTTCAAATGTCTCCAAGAAACCAACAAATTTTTCATACATCTTACCACTATTTTCAATAATCTTTTCAGCATTCTTATTTAATTTATCTGTTCTCCAAAGGTCAGCAAATATTCTAAGACTTGATATTAGAGTTGTGGAAGACACCAAAACAACTTTCTTATTATATGCGAAGTTCCATAATTCTCTATCGTTCTGCATTGCCAATAAATATGCAGATTCAATTGGAACAAACATCATCACAAAACCAAGACTTCCTTTAATATCATCATATTTTTTCTGACTCAATTCAATAACATGTTGACGAACTGATGCAATATGTTTAGTCAATTCTTGATTTTGTACTTCTTCTGTTTCAGCACTGAAATAATTATCATAATTAACCAATGAGACCTTTGAGTCAATAATAACTTTTCTATCATCAGGCAAATTAACAATAACATCAGGGATTATCTTCTTGTCTTCTTCATTATAGTGAACATCTTGAGTTATATAGTGCTCACCTTTAATTAAGCCAGTATTTTGAAGAATGGTTTCCAAAACATTCTCTCCCCAATTCCCTGCTTTCTTATTTTCTCCCTTTAAGGCTGAAGCCAAATTATTTGCCTGTTCTGAAACCAAATTTGTTTGCTCCAATACTTTCTTAATTTCTGCTTCAAGCGAAGAACGTTGTTTTGTTTCCTCTGTTAAATTCTTATTTACGTTTTCTCTAAATTCCTTAATACTATTATCCAAAGGTTTTAATAGAGTTTCTATGCTAACTTTATTCGTTTCAGTAAACTTACTTGTCTTTTCTTCCAAAATCAAATTAGCAGCCTTCTCAAATTCAAGTTTCGCTGATTTCTGCATCTCTTCAAATTCTCTTTTAAGCTCTTGTTGCTTTTCTTTAATATTATTATTTTCTGCTTTTAAAGCACTGTTAGAATTTGACAACTCTGACGATTTTTTAATTTCCTCTTCAATTTGAATAGCAAGTTTATTATTCTTTTCTCTTTCCTTAATTAATAATTCTTCTTTATTTTTAAAATCAGACAGCAAGGCACTATTTGAATTTGATAATTCTGTAAATTGTTTTCTTTGTTCTTCGAATTGTTGAGATATTGAATTATTTTTTTCAATTTCCTTTATTAAATTTTCTTCTTTATTTCTTAAATCTGTTTTCAAAGATGAGTTTTCTCTTTGGGAAAGATTATAGCTTTGTTCTAATTCTTTATATTTTGATTCTAAACTATTATAACTTGATTCTAAATTCTTGAAGTTTGATTCTAATATCTTATTATTGGTTTCTAATTCAGTCAGTCTTTCTTGATTTGGATTTCTTCTAACAAGCATAAAAACCAAAATAGCAACAGCAATAACTGCAACAAGCGTAGATATAAGTAATACAATTTCCATATTCTCCTTTATTAAAATTTAGATTTCAAAGATACAATTTTTCTTATTAACTGCTATCTTGCTTCTAAATCAAATTCACATCTCTGACAAATTGACATTCATATAAGAATTGGTATAATGATTGATTGACTTAGGTGAAAAGAAGATAATCAATAAACAAATAAAAAATAATAATCGTATGAAAGGAAACATTAACGTAAAGACAGAAAACATCTTTCCTATTATTAAGAAATTTCTTTACTCCGACCACGAAATATTCTTAAGAGAAATTGTGGCAAATGCTGTTGATGCTACTCAAAAACTTAAAACTCTTGCATCTTTAAGACAGTTTAAGGGAGAACTTGGAGATTTGACAATTGATGTTAAGATTGACAAGAAGAAAAAAACTCTATCTGTAATTGACAGGGGTATTGGAATGACTCAAGATGAAGTTGACAAATACATTAACCAAATTGCATTCTCTGGTGCAGAAGAATTTGTTGAGAAATTTAAGGGCAAGAGTGAATTGGAACAAAACCAACTTATTGGACATTTTGGTCTTGGTTTCTATTCTTCATTTATGGTTAGTAAGGAAGTTGAGTTTAAAACAAAATCATATCAGGAAGACAGCAAGGCAGTTCGTTGGTGGTGCGATGGAGATACAGAATATACAATTGACGAGATAGAAAAAGAAGAGCGTGGAACTGAGATAGTAATGTATATAGACTCTGAGAACGAAGAGTTTTTGGAAGAAGGAAGAATACTTGAATTATTGAAGAAGTATTGCAAGTTTATGCCTGTTGAAATCCGCTTTGGAGATGAACCCTATTGGGAAGACTCTGAAGAAGAAAAGGATGATAAAGGCAATCCAAAAAGAGTTCAAAAAACAAAACCAAGAATAATCAACAACACTCAACCTCTTTGGAAGAAAAAACCTGCAGACCTTAAAGAAGAAGACTACAATGAATTTTACAGAGAGCTTTATCCAATGAACTTTGATGAACCTCTTTTCCATATTCACTTAAATGTTGACTATCCATTTAACCTGACAGGTATTCTTTATTTCCCAAAAGTAAAGAGAAACATAGACCCAGCAAAAGACAAAATACAATTATACTGCAATCAGGTTTTCGTTACTGACAGCGTTGAAGGAGTTGTTCCTGATTATATGATGTTACTTCGTGGAGTTTTAGATTCTCCAGATATTCCACTTAACGTTTCTCGTTCATATCTTCAATCAGACTCAAATGTTAAAAAGATTTCTTCTCATATAACAAAGAAGGTTGCTGACAAGTTGGATGAAATTTATAAGAACAACAGAGAAGAATACAACAAGAAATGGGATGACTTAAAGATATTTATTGAATATGGTATGCTTTCAGATGAAAAGTTCTATCAAAGAGCAGAAAAGATTTACATGTTTAAGAATATTGCTTCCGAATACTACTCAATTGAAGACTATACAAACAAAATAAAACCTGTTCAAACCGACAAGAATAACAAGTTAGTTTATCTATATGCCAATAATACAGATTCTCAATACGCATATATTCAAGCTGCAAAAGACAAGGGATATGATGTATTGTTAATGGATGGTATTTTAGACAATCCCTTTGTTAACCTAATGGAACAAAAGCTAAGTGACAGCAGATTTGTAAGAATTGACAGTGATGTTATTGATAAGCTAATTCCAAAAGACGAAGTTATTCCTTCTAAACTAAACGAAGAAGAAACCAAAACTCTTAAAGAAATGGTTGAAGGACAAGTTGACAAACAAAAGTTCAATGTTGTTATGGAAAGCCTTAACGAAACTGACAGTCCATTAACCATAACTCAAAATGAGTTTATGAGAAGAATGAAGGAAATGAGTGAAATGGGTGGAGGTGGAATGGCTTCACTTTATGGAGAAATGCCAGAAAACTACAATTTGGTTGTAAACACCAATCATCCTCTAATGAGCGAAGTTTTGAAAGAAGATGACAAAGACAAACAAACTCAAATTCTTTCTCAATTAAAAGACCTTGCTCTTTTAAGCCAAGGACTATTAAAAGGTGAAGCCCTAAATAACTTTATCCAACGTTCAATTGGAATAATCAAATAACATATTTCTTTTATATTTTTCAACTAAAAGAGGCTATTTGCATAAAAGCAATTTAGCCTCTTTTTATTTTCTATTCAGGGGAAGAAAGTAAACAAGATGAAATAAATAATTAAAACTTATTAGCAAATACAATAAAAATAAAATATTGAAAGTTTAATTATTGTATTTTAAGTTTATTTCAGCGGTAATTAGTAAAATCAATTATATTTATCATTTAAAAAATTTACTTATGAAAAGAATTTGTTTAGCATTAGTCATTGTACTAATTTCAGTAAGTGGCATTCAAGCCCAATGTAAAATGAAAAGCTTTTTCTCTGGAGGAATAAATGCTGGATTTATTAGCAATCTTAGCGATTTCAACAACTCTATGGAAACAACTTTCTCAGACTATAACAAAAAAAGCATTTCGCAAGCAAGCATTGGATTTGGAGTTGGGTGGTATTTTGGAGAGAGATTTACTGCTGCTTTTAAAATGAATTATTCTTTGGGGAACAATTTAAAAGATGAACAAGCCCTAAACCTTTATGGAGGAAATTTTGAGCTTAATGCAGGATACTCTTTTCTTAAAAGAGAAGAATATGAATTGGAAGCTAATGTTGGAGGCATAATTAGTTTTGATAATTTAGTTTATAACAGAGAGTATTTATTGGGAGTTAATGCCTTTTCTTATTCTTCAATAAATGTATTTATCCCTGTTAAAGTTTATCTTTGGACTTACTACCAACAAAAAAATAAGAAAGAAAAAGTTGGTGCATATATAGGTTATAATATTCCTGTTTATAAAAGCGATGTTAATTTTACTGGATTAGATATTAAGGCTGATGTAGGTAAATTTGCAAGTAATAGCCTTTGGTTTGGTGCAGAATTTAGAATCTAATCTTATTATCAAAAGTTTTATAAAGGAAAAGAGTCTATTTTACTTTTATTCAAATAGCCTCTTTTCCTTTATAATTCAAATATTACATTGGTAATGTAAATGAAAATGTTGTGCCTTTTCCTTTTTTACTCTCTACCCATAATTCGCCTTTATGTAAATCAATAAATTCTTTACAAAGAATAAGACCTAATCCAGTTCCTTCTTCTTGATCTGTGCCTTGCATTGAAAACTTTTCGGTTGTTTTAAATAACCTTGAAATATTTTCATCATCAATACCTACTCCATTATCCTTTACAGATACTTTAATATTGCTTTCTATTTCTTCTACATTAATATTTATTAATCCCGATTTAGGAGTATATTTAATTGCATTTGTCATTAAATTGCGCAATACAGTACTTATCATAAATTTATCTAAAGAAATGGATAGATTATTAGGAATGGATACTTCTATCTGAATATTCTTTTTATCAGCCATTGCTCTCAATTGAGATATTGCCTCATAAATTATATCTGAAATATAAACATTTTCTAAGTTAGAATTCATTGTCCCAACTTGAACCTTAGACCATAAGAGTAGGTTTTCAAGTAATTTATATGTATTCTCCGAACTGTTTATTATTATTTGCAAAAAATTTTCTCTTTCCTCATCAGTAAAGCTTGAATAATCTTCTAACAATAATTTTGCAAATCCAGCAATTGTTGCAAAAGGATTTTTCAAATCATGAGAAATAATAGAGAAGAATTTATTCTTTGTAGCTAAAAGATCTTCTAATTGTTTTTCTCTCTCTTTTAACTCATTTTGCAAGTCTATTTCTTTGGTAACATCTTCAATTGTAACTAATACATATTTAGATAAAGCTATGTTTAATAGTGCAGTTGAAATTAATAAGTGTAAAATATATATTTTATCTTCATCTTTAATTTCTAAATCACCTCTAACCTTATATTGATTATTTCCTGTATTATAAGTTCCTTCAAAACTATTTCTTAATGGGCAGTGAGTACAGGCTTCTGCTTCTCCACATACTGTATAGTTATTTATAAAAGTATTTACACATCTAAAAGCCTCTCCTGCCAATTTACCACAAACATCAACCAAACCCTGACCTAACAAATCTTCTCCTGCTTTATTTATAAGCTTAATTTTTCCTTCCTTATCCACAAGTATTAATGCCACTGCAGCATTTTCAAAGACATGACTCAATTCGTCATTTAATTTCTGTTGCATTTTGTTTATTTTAATTATTAATTATTCAGGAAATAATCGCAACAAAAGTACAATTTTAAATTTAACATATGTTATAATTCTAAATTAAAATGATTTTATTAATTCTTTATCTAAGAGACAGACTGCAAAACTTTTATTTATACTCCTCACAAGGCTCAATAAAGTTTTTTCAAAATATCTTTCTTTTATTCTATCAATTCTTTCAAATTTATCTTCACAAAGTTGTTTTAGATTATGGGAGAGCACAAAAAACAAAAGCATTAAATCTACTCAAACAAAGAGCTTTACACATTAAATAAGAGACAGAAAAATTTTAAAGAAGTTTTAATCTCAAAACAATGTCTTGTACTGAAAAAAGTTGACACTTTTTATACAAAAAAAGTGTAACAAAAATGGAGAAAAGAGGCAAGATTACGGATGCAATTCGTATAGAGAT
>JAFNAR010000033.1 GCA_017860255.1 Bacteroidota bacterium
AGGATAAAAAACAAGTTAAATGGAAAGAGCCCAGTGCAATACCGAGCTCTTATAGAATCAAATTATTATTAATCTGTCCAACTTTTTGGGGTCACTTCACTTTTTTCATACTAAATATATAATTAGTACAAGACAAAAGAAAAATCTTTAAAGCGTGAAACATAAAATATATAGGCATTTCATGCAATTTGATTTCTCTCAAATTTTTAAATTTAATCAGTATTTCAAATAGAATTTAGAAAGGGAATAATTAATACAATAAAAATACTGAGAGAAATAGTAATATTAAAATACCATTCCTCCCATCAATTTATTACAATCTTATTATAATTCTGTATTATTAGTGTTTAGTTCTATACGCTTTTAGTATGGATTGACTTTTGTGTGAAAAACACTTTAAACTTCTCTTGACGAGTTTTTAGTTCATCTTCATCAATTCCACTTACATAGAAAATCAATTCTAATGTTTTGCCATCGTCTAATATATTGTATTCGTTGGTTAGCATTTGAATTATTTCTGTTACAGAAGTGAAAACTTGCTGATTGGTTTTAAAAACAAAACATACCCCATTAACACACTGTTCAAAAGAAAAGTCACTATTGAAATTGGAGTCAAGTTCTGGATTATTGTAAATAATATCTAAAGCCTCATCAACCACAACAGAAAGTATTCCAAAATAGTTGTGAAGATTGAATCTATCACATATTTCTTCAACCAAGGCTTGAGCCTTTATTCTTTGTGAATGATTTGAATTTAAAGTTACAATATCGTAGTTTTGTTTCATAGTGTTGTTATTTTCAACGTTCAAATTTATAAAAAAATTCATTTACTTTCTCCTTATAGTAGGGAGAAAACACTGGAGGGACCTGCTTAAATAACTCCAATTCTCTATTCTTTAATTTATTAAATTCTAAGAATTGATTATTGGATTTATCAATTAAATCCCTTCCTTCAGTAGATTCTCTTCTTTGCTCTTGCTCTTGTTTGGCTTGAGCTTTCTCGTGTTGCAACATTCTTGTAAGAATATTGTTTTGACGATTAATAGTCTGCTGATTTATGATTTTGTTTACGATATCTGTTTCGGTTTGTTCCATTTGTTTGATTAAATTATCCAATTCTCCTGCACTTTTTCCTCCTTCTTCCTTTAAATCATTGGAATACTGCTGCATCATTTTTCTTATCATTTCTTGTTGAGCAGCCATTTTTGCCAATTCTTCATTAATTTTTGCATTCTCTCCAATTCTTGGCTTTTGGTTTTGCCCTTTCTTTTGTCCTTCCAATTCTTTTTTCAATCTCTCCATTTCTTTGTTTAAGGCCTCCTGCATCTCTCTCATTGATTTAGGACTTTGTTTCCCTTGCTTTGGACTATTGCATTGATTCTTTGGCTGCGATTTGGAGTTGTTTTTGCTTTTGGACTTAGACTTCATGTTCTGCTGCATATTATTTAAACTCTCTGCCAAAAGAAGAGAAAGGTTATTCATTGAAGTCATTGCATATTGTTGGGAAGAAGTGGCTTGAGTGTTCCTATAGGAACCATAAATTCCTTGATTATATTGAAGAAGCTTTTCAATTGAATTGCCAATTTGATTATCTATTGAAGTCAATTCCTTATTAATAATATTACTTATTTGTGGTTGACGCTTACTCATTGCAAAAAGACTGTCAGAAATCATCTTCATATCATTCTTTATCTTATTTTGAGTGTTGATAAGATTTTGATATAAAGGATCTGTTACTGAGGTTTCTCTTACCTTTAGAATTAAATCTTCCTGCATAAAGGAAAGTTTATTAAGGTTTTTAAGAATTTGTCTTACCTCTTGTATATCTTCTGCCAACTGCTCTTCTTCATTTTCTTCTTGTTGCTGCTGAAGGTCATCTGCCATTTCCTGCATTTTCTCTGCAGCTTGTTTTTGATTTTTGGAGGCATCTTTATTCCTCTTTTGCTCCATATTCTTTTGAGCATTCTTTTGAGCCTGAGTTATGCTGTCTTCTTTTTGCTTGTCAGATTTAATTTTTAAAGGGTCTTCAAGTTCAGATGCTTTTTCCTGAAGTTCTCGAATATCTTTCTTTATATCTTCAAATGATTTATTTAACTGACTTTGCTTTTCTTGAAGGTCTTTATTGTTTTTAGGGTTTTGCTGAGTTTCTTGTGATAATTCTTTTTGCTCTTGAGCTGTTTTATTCAGTTTATCTATTGTCTCAAGCATTTTCTTATCAACCTCCAAACGCTTAAACATCTCAAGATTTCTATCCAATTGTTTTTCCAAGTTCTCATTGCTCATCTTCATCTTGTCCAAGGCTTCTTTGAGGTCTTCCTTCTTAATATTATCTCTAATCATTTTATTCAACTCCTCAAACATATCCTTAGCAACTTCTTCATAGAGCTTTTCAAGTTCCTTTTGCTTCTTTAATATTTCTTCGTTTTGTTGTTTATATCTCTGGTCTAAATTATTGTTTTCTTTTATCTTCTTACTTATATCTTCAAGCGATTGCTTAATTTGATCTTGCTTTTTCTTTAATGACTCTATCTGCTTTTTATCTTGCCAATCCAATTCCTTCTTTTCAAGTAATTTTTTATTCAAATCTCTAATTTCTTCTTGAATTTTCTTTAATTCCATTAAAGACTGGTCGGTTTCTTTCTTTATTTGATTACTTGTTTTTTCCTGTTTCTCTTCAATTTCATTTATTGTTGGAATTTCAATTGTAAAAACTCCTGAGCGAGTTGATTTTGCTCCATCAATTGCATCATTGTCCCAAACTTCAAAATAATATACCAATCTTTCTCCTGGCTTAAGCTCTGACAAATCATAACTATAATAAAACTCTTGAGCGTTTTCCTTAGTGTTTAAAGGCAAAGTGGATGAAATAATGGTTTGTTTCGGAGAATCCTTTTCATATTTTTCAACGTGAAACTCCAATTTTGAGAAACCATAATCATCTTTTATCTGTCCTCTAAAGTATACTCTATCTGCAATTATACTATCCTTTTGTTCAATAACGGCTATTTGAGGGCTTAAATCAGGAATTACATTAACTAAAAACTCCAAAGAATCACTATATGTTGTGAAGTTATTTTTGGTAAATAGCTGATAGCTCAAATCGGACATTATTCGTTTGGAGAAAGATAGTCTTCCATTCTTGTCAGGGAAGAAACTCTCCTCTTTGCTATTGCTCTTAAAGATTAGGGTTTTGGTGTCTCTTGTAACTGCTCTCCAACTTATTGTACTTCCCTTTGGAATTGAAAAATTGCTAACATTGGTAAATGATTCTTCTTTCATTTGAGTGTAGGCAGGATAGGTAATTACTGCTTGAAGGTCTAAGAGAATTGGTTTAGGAAGCACTTCTATATTGTAGTCGTTGCTTGTTATTTCAGAGGACTCAAAATGAAAGGTTGCATTGTTTTGAATTTGTTTTATTGAATAAGTAAATATGTCTTTTTTCTCCTTATTCATTTCAAAAATCTGCTTATTTATTACAATATTTACTTTGTCAACAAGCATTTCTCCTTCAATTTTAACTCTTATGTCTATATCTCCATGTTGTAAAACCTTTAAATCGGTGTTGAGTAATTTAAAAGAAAATGGTGCTGGCTTTTGGAAATGTTTTGTATGATTGATATAACGATAGGTTGGCTCACTAATAAAGCTTGGGAAGAAGATTCCACAAAGAAGAAGAATGACCACTGGTATTAGTGCCCATTTAATGTATTTTTTGTTCTTGGAAATATCTACTGCCTTAACAAATGGTATTGGAGAAAGCTCTTGGGTTCTTTGTTTTATGCTTGCTTCCAAAAGTTCGGAGTCTTCCTTTGAGGCTATATCTTGAAGTTGAAGTAGGTTTAAAAGTTTATCTGAAACCTCAGGGAAATGAGTACCTATTATGTTTGCAGCTTCCTTATATGATATGGTTTTGGTTAGGCGGAATATCTTAAAAAGAGGTACAAGAATAAAGAAATAAAGTATTAGAAGAGCAATTGTAAGAAAAGAATAGAATAGAATGGAGCGTGTGAGAGTGGAATAATAACCAAAGTATTCAAGGGTGTTAAGTATAAGAAAGAAACTTAAAAGAAGAAAAATGCAATATAATATGCCTTTTATTAGCTTGTTTTTGTAGTACTTTCTTATAAACTTATCTAACTTCGATATAATTATTTCATTAGTCATTTTATTGATTTAACCTATTTCAACCACTTCTCTTGTTTGTACCAACTTATTGATTTCTCTACTCCTTTTTCCAAATCTACCTTAGGACTATAACCTAAGTCTTTTTTCAAATCCGCAATGCCACAGTTCCAGTTTCTTGCTTTAAGTATGTTGAATTTATCTTTGTTTAGGGTAAAAGATCTTCCTATTAACTTGCCAATAAATTCCATTAGCGAACTAATCCACTTTACTATAAACAAAGGGAATTTAAGTTTTATTGTCCAAGTATTTAATACTTTCTTGGTTATTTGCGCAAATTCTGTATCCAAATAGAGCCTGCCATCACTAACAAAATAGGTTTTACCACTAATTTCTGATTGCATTGCCAATATGCTTACATCAACCAAATCATCAACATAAACAAAAGTCAGTCTTTGTGGAACAAATCCAAGATAAGGCTCAAGGTGATTATTAATGGTTTGAAAATATACAAAATAATCTGTTTCACGTGGACCATAAACTCCAGTTGGACGAAGAATAATATATTTGCCTTTGAAATTATCCCTAATGTATTCTTCTGCTTGAAGTTTGGCTTTGCCATATTCGGTGTTTGGCTTGTTTAAGTCTTCAACTTTGCACTCACAAAAAGTGGTTTCCTCTCCAGGACCATGAGCTGCAAAACTGCTGAAGAATATTAATTTGGTTGATGTGTTTTGAAGTGCATCAACCAAATTCTTTACATAGCTATAGTTTACTTTGTAGAAATCTTCTTTTTTCTTTGCTTTTGTAAGTCCTGCAAGATGAAAAACAGCATGAAAATTCTCTTCTTTAAGAATTCTTTCTAACTCATCAGGATTATTATAAGGAAGGTCTAAGAAACTTATCCTTTGGTCTTGTAAATACTTTCTGCTACTTGATTTTCTAATGCCTGCCGTTACCTGATATCCTTCTTGAAGAAGTTTCTCAACCAAGGTGCTTCCAATAAATCCACTTGCTCCTGTAACTAAAACCTTCAACATTTTCTCTTAGATTTCTTTTATGTAAGCTCTACGACGAATTGCTATTCTACTCTTATATTTTTCCCAAATTTGTGCTGCTTGATTGGTTTCAAGCTGAGGATTTGCAATTGCCATTTTAGAGTTTAACTCAATATAACGACGATTCATTTCCACATAATAAAGAGAATGGACTCCCTTATTTTGCCAATCAGGGTCAACTCCATTCAAATATAAATCGATGTAATCGTAATTCTTTAAAGCCTTAAGGAAATAATACCATCCAAAAGGGAATAACTTTCCTTTGGATTTTCTTAATGCATCACAAAATGACGGCATAGAAACTCCAAAAGCAACAACATCGTCTTTCTCATCAACAATAAAACAAACTAATTTAGGATCAATAAAAGTGAAATACTGCCCTATGTAGAATTTAATTTGTTTTTCATTTAAAGGAACGTATCCAAATAAATTTGCAAAAGAACGATTAACTAAATTAAAAATCTTATTACCATAAAGGTCACAGATTTTCTTTTTTGAAAGATTATCAACAATTTTTAAGTTGTATTTATTCTTAATCAACTCATTTACCTTTGCAACCTTTTCTGGAATTGGTTGATTGGCTTGAATTTCATATTGAATCCAATCAACTTCTTTCTTATAGCCTAACTGTTCAATTATAACTGGATAGTAAGAAGGGTTGTAGTAACAAGCCATAGGACAATTGGTATCAAATCCTTCCACCATCATACCTTCCTTGTCCATATCGGTAAAACCCATAGGTCCAACAAGCTCATTCATCCCCTTTTCTTTTGCCCAATTCTCCACTGCATTCAAAAGAGCTTGAGCAACATTAACATCATTAATGTAGTCAAACCAACCAAAACGCATCCTCTTTTGTTTCCAAATCTCGTTGGCTCTATTATTCAACATCCCAACAATTCTTCCTACAATTTCCTCTCCTTTATAAGCCAAAAAAATCTTTGAATCGCAAAATTCAAAAGCAGGATTCTTCTTCTTATTAAAAGTAACTCTTTCATCCATCAATAAAGATGGTACCCACATCTTATCATCCTTAAAAAGCTTGTAGGGAAATTTTAAAAACTTATTGAAGCCTTTTTTGTCCTTAACCTCTTCTATTCTTATTTTGTTATCCATTTATTCAGTTATTAAATACAATTATTGTATTACTCCGTACTTTTTGAAGACTTTTGTAAGCTTATCAATAGCTATGTCAACCTGCTGATGAGTATGTGTTGCCATTAAAGAAAAACGAATTAATGTTGCATCAGGTGAGCATGCTGGAGGAATAACTGGATTAACAAATATACCTTCATCGTAAATCTCTTTTGTAATTAAAAATGTTTTCTCTGTATCTCTTATATAA
Organism: Bacteroidota bacterium; assembly: GCA_017860255.1. Classification (GTDB taxonomy): domain Bacteria; phylum Bacteroidota; class Bacteroidia; order Bacteroidales; family P3; genus UBA10566. Next base: position 6,526 of record JAFNAR010000033.1, read on the forward strand.
AGAGGAATGATAGGAGAATGGGTTGGTCCTATTTCAAATCCATTTGTCCTAAAAGCATTTAGAGAATAGTTAGTTATATCCCATAAATTATCAATTCTTTCTGGCTCTTCTTTTATTACATCCAAAGCAGCAATAACACTTGCAGTTGCTGAAGGAGAAATGGAAGCAGAGAAAATATAAGGACGTGAAGAGTGTCTTAAATAGTTTATTGTTTCCTTATCAGTTGCAATAAAACCACCAATAGCAGCTAAACTCTTACTAAAAGTTCCCATAATCAAATCCACATCTTCGGTAATTCCAAAATGATTACATATTCCTTTACCACCCTTTCCAAAAACACCCAAGCTGTGAGCTTCATCAACATAAACATCAGCATTGTATTTTCTTGCCAATTTAGTTATTCCAGGAAGGTTTGATATATCTCCTTCCATTGAATATACACCATCAACAACAATAAGCTTTACATCATCAAAAGGAATCTTTTGAAGAATTCCTTCTAAAGATGCCATATCATTATGTTTAAACTTATAGTTTTTTGCATACGAAATTCTTCTTCCTTCAATAATTGAAGCATGATCCAATTCATCTAAAATTAAATGGTCTCCCCTTCCAACAATTGTTGGGATAACTCCAATGTTGGCATGAAAACCTGTTGAATACACAATAGCCTTTTCTTTTCCAACAAAGGAAGCTAATTTCTCCTCAAGCTCAATGTGGATGTCTAATGTACCATTTAGGAATGGCGATCCAGCACATCCAGAACCATACTTTTTAAAAGCAGCTATTCCAGCTTCAATAATTTTTGGATGATTGGTAAGTCCCAAATAAGAATTAGAACCAAACATCAAAACCTTTCTTTCGTTCATTAAAACTTCACAATCCTGATCACTACAAATCATTCTGAAATATGGGTAAATTCCCTTATCCATGATTTTTTGTGGTTCATTGTAAGACGAAAATCTGTTTTTTAATTGCTTCATATATACTCTATTAATCTTTATCCAAATTAAATTAAGGTACAAAGTTACTATTTTATTTGTAATTAAGAGCTTTTAAGCTGCAAAAAACCTTTTAGGGCAATTAACACAAGAAGAAAAATAAGAGAATAGTTATCAATTCAGAAGGGAAAATAAATCAAAGAAGTATGAATTAATATCTATATTACATATTTCTTATTTACGTTTACTGAAATCAAGTAATAATTTTTTCTTTCTTAGTTTTAATTTACTGAAACAAAGTTTTGATTATCAAAGACATTATTTTTCTATAAGATCACTATATTCTACTTATTCCCAAAATTTCAATTAGATTTAATTCTCTTGAGCTCAAAAAATACATAGAAAAAATATAATTTTATAATATCCTACATATTGAATTAAATAAAATTTTTATTAAATTTGCGATTCTAATTATTAAAACCAAAATATTATGAGAGTGTCTAAAGTAAAAGTAGGAAAAGAAATGGTATTAATGCACAGAACAGATAAAGAAGGTGCATTAGTTTTAGAGGAAAGTAAAAAAAATATAACTGATAAAATAAAATGCAACAAGAAAGATAGTTTTCATCTAAGCATATTAAACCAAACTCTAGTCAAGAAAAATAGAAATAAGGATTTGGAAACTATTATTTATTCAGTAATAAAAGGCGGGCAATTAAAATTAGAATCAGATAAACAACTTTCCGAAATAGAAATAAAAAACTCTTTAACAAATAAGTTTAAAGAACAATTCTATTATAACAATAAAGAAGGGAGCAAGATGGAATTTAATTTAGCGGCTCTAATTTTGAAATTCTATAGTACACGAGATATTAAAGAACTTCAACCTTACAAAGATTGGGTTGATTGGTATATTGATTTTAAGTCGGAAAGATTGGAAAAATCAATTATCGTAAACAAAATTAATTTTCAAACAAAAAGGAAAGAAACGCTAAAAGATTTTGAGCAAGAGTTAATAAAAACAGGGAAAATCAATATTTCTGATATCGCATCATTATATGGGATTGAACAATTAATAAAGACATTTGAAGGAATTATGGCTCTATACTTTATGCAAGTAAAAAAAAGAGACTTTCATTTGAATTACAAGCTTAAATCTGCTCTTCAAATTCATCAATCAAAATTGTTTTCCATTCAGTCAAACAGAGATAATCTAAAGTTAGGACTGTTTAATATTGAGGTAACAAAATATTTTCAACATTATTTCCCTATCAAAGTAGAAGATAAGAGGAAGACAGATGATGATGTTAAATATTATCTGCAAGAAAAGGTATTAATTAATACTATAAGTAATCAAATAGAAAATGCTGTAAGGTCTACTTTAATAACTAAAGGAAAATTCAAAGCTCATAATATAGAATTAGATAGTATCAATTCAGAGATTTTGACAGAAATTAAAATTAAAGATGCCTTTGTCCTGAATTTAATTGATGCTTGTGCATTTGCTGCGAATAATATTAGAAATATAGTTGATAATGGACAAGTAAAAGATATTTTAGGAAATGAGGATTTTAATTATAGTTTGAATAAACATAATGTAAATAAAGAGCTATATAAAATTTTCTTTGACAATGAATACAAAGACATAAATGAAAATTTATGGGCTTTGAGAGGTTCCGTTCAACAGATAAGAAATAAAATTTACCATTATAATGTAAATTCTATAGCTGATATTTTTAATATTTGTACATATGAAAATCAAAAATATAAAAATCGTCCTTATTTAGATACTCCTTTCAAAGAGGAGTTGAAAAATGAAATTGAAAATATTCCAAATCTGATTCTTAGTAAGTTCAATAAAAACAATATATTAAAATATTATAGTGATAATGATTTAAATGCTATTATTGAGAAATTGAAATTTAATCTATGTCGTCCGTCTGAAATGTTTATTCCATCTTTTAAAAGTGTATTTGATACTGCACGAGTGTTGCCTAATAATCATTATTTGGGTGTGAAAAACTATTTTTCAAAAGACAACTGTATAAACGAAGAACATTATCAAGCTTGCCGTTTTATAGCCAAACAGATTTATAATTATCAATTCTTAAATCAATCAGTAGATGATAATGAATTTAAAATAGTAGTAAATGAAATAATAGAAAGTTGCAAGAATAATGTTGCAAAAAAGAATAATATAAATAAATACGCTTTTCATGAAATTGAAAAGATGGAAGAAACGGATACAAGGGTTGATTATCTGAAAAAGATTCATAGTCAAATTATATTAAGTAATGCAAATAAGGACGACAAGACAGAAAAAAGTAACTTTGAAAAATTCTTGCTCTATATCTATATTAAATTATTTGATAATTTTATTGATCAGCATTACAAGGATTTAATTGTTTTAGGTTATACATATGATGTTAATAATAGAGTAATTGAAAAGGATAAAATAGAAGTAGAAAAAATTAAGCTTATTGAGGATAATGATAATACTGCTAAAATTGTGCCTTTCTATATTTTTTGCAAATTGCTTGATTCAAATCACCTTAGTAACTTAAGAAATGAAATAATAAAATATAATGCAATATCAAAAAAGAACGATTCAACATCAAATAGATTAGAAAGTAGCCTTCCAATTGATAATCTTCTTTTTATTATTGAAATGTGTTTATTAAGTGTTGATAATAGTTATGGTAAACCAAATGAAACATACAAAAAATTTATTGTCGATAGAATTAATACAGACAATTTATACTCTGCACAAGATAATGAAACACTGATATTGCATTCAAATATTGAACTGTTAAATAAATATGGAACTATCTCCATATTAGAAAAGTTAATATCGCATGAGGGCAGCATATTTAAAGTAACTCAGCAAGACTATAATATATGGGAAGAAAAAAGAGAAAATATCGAAGGGAAACAAAAAGAAATAATAGAATTGCATAATAAATGGTCACAGGTACAAGAAAAGTTGAAGGGACTTAAAAAAGAAGAAAAAGAAAAAAGGAAGAAGATACGCAAAGAAGAATCTGATATTAAAGATAAATACAAGTGTATTGTAACAGAGGTTACAAGTTTTAATCAATTGGATAATAAACTTCATTTTGTTGCCTTAAGAAAATTACATAATCTTACTATAGAAATATTGGGTCGCTTTGTAGGATTTACAAACATGTTTGAAAGAGATTTTCAATATCTAAATGATGAATTAAACTCAAATATGAAATTTGACAAAGGACTACCTAATAACATCCCTAATGAATATAATAAATTCTTTTTAAGTGTAAACTATAGAGATATAAGAAATTATATTGCTCACTTTAATTATATTTCCAATAAGAGTATTAAATATTCAATGATTGATATTATTAATGAGCTCAGAGAATTATTATGGTATGACAGAAAACTAAAGAATGCGGTTGCGAAGTCGATAATTGATATTTTTGATAGAAATGGAATGGAGCTAAAATTGAAATTTAGTATTACGGAGCATAAATTAGATATTGATTATATTAAGCCAAAGAAGATTTATCATCTAGGAACAAAAAAAGGAAAATTTGAAAAAGACGAAATAACAACCAACCAGGTTTCTGAAGAGTATTGTAAAATGTGTGAAGCATTATTAGTAATGAAAAAATAAGGATTTTATATCTCTAACTTAATTAAAAGTAGTATGTTTGCATTGTTAGAAAAAGCTTAAAGAACGGTATATCTATAGATTAATATAAGGTATACTGGAGACTATCCCAAAATAAAAGGGAACTACAACGAGCATCTGAAAAATTAAATATGCCTGATTACTGGAGACTATCCCAAAATAAAAGGGAACTAAAACATACAAGCATCCTGAGAATAGCGAATTTCAACTGGAGACTATCCTAGAATAGAAAAGGGAACTACAACTAGTTTAGTTTCTGATGTTGCAATTGTTTATTGCCAATCAACAGATAAAGGAAAAGGGCTGTAGTGTATAAGAATTGAAGTTAATGATATAAGTCGTTACTAAACATTGATTATTAAAACAGTTTAGCAAAAAGACAAAAGAAGTAAGAATAGGAGAATAAATTCAGAGAATAAATGAATGATAGAAAGTATATATCTCACACTACGAAATTAGTAAAATCAAGAAGGATACCTTATAAATTTAGATTTAGACTTCTTGTTTTTAGATTTAGACTTCTTGTTTATAATTAAAAAAGCCGCTTTTCTAACCCAAAAAAGCCGCTTTTTTGACCCCAAAAAGCCACTTTTTCAGTACTAAAAAGCGGCTTTTTTAGGTATAATAACTTCTTCTAATTTCAAAAACAAGAAGTCTAAATTCAAAATAACTTCCTCTCACTTGTAAAACAATTGACGTTTTACTTAGTTTAATTCAAATATTCAACATAGAAAAAGTATACGTTAAAGTCTTATGACTATCCTCAAAAAGATTTATATCTTATACAAAGGATAAATAATGCATATTTGGAAATAATAAAGATGATTCGAGAATATTAAAGAATGGCTATGATATTATTTTAGGATAAATTCTACCAAATTATTCTTTAGCCTGCTCCCCCCTATTCTAAAATGTTTTGAATTTAGGTTCTCTTCTCCTAAATAATGAGAAAAAAGTATGTAATAATCTAATGCTTGCTCTGCAGTAGAAATACCTCCTGCTGCTTTAATTGATTTGATAACTCCAGTTTTTTTGTAATAATCTTTTATTGCCATAAGCATAACAGCAAAAGAATATACATCGGCACCTTTATCAATTTTACCTGTTGAGGTTTTAATAAAATCGGCTCCAACTTCAAGATTAATCAGACTTGCTTTGTATATATTTTCATAAGTTTCCAACTCCCCTATTTCTAAAATTACTTTCAAAACTTTATCTCCACAAATCTCTTTTGATAGGAATGTTTCTCGTGAAACCTCTTCAAAATTTCCTTCCAAAAACAATCCTCTATTCATTACTATATCTACTTCTTGAGCATTGTTATCAATAGCAAATTTTATTTCATTTAATTTTATTTCAATGGGATTTTGACCTGAAGGGAAATAACCTCCAACAACAACTTTCTTTATTTCTTTATCCAATAAATTTTCATTCAAAACTCCTAAAAAATTGGGGTAAACACAAATTCCTGCAACCTTTACTGATTCCAATTCTTTTATTTTTGAGTCTTCAATCAACTTCTTAATTTTTTCTTCATTATCTGTTGATGAAAGTGAGGTGAGATCTAAACATTGAAGACATTTAATGGCTGCCTCCCTCCTATTTATTGACAATCTTCCTTTGTAAAGAATTTCATCAATAATAGCTTTATTTAATATTGTACTCATTATTTATTTTTGGATTTTGAAAAGCTTATTTTAGCAAATTTTGGTATTGGTCTTTTTACAGTTATTTTTCTTTTCACATAGAGTTTCATCAGAAATTCTTTTCTCCATGCTGCCCTGTTTAATTTTTTTCTGCTAATAAGATTTTTCTTTAAAATATTAATCCTATATCTGTCTGGAAGGTCAATATTTTTATTTTCATAAAACATATTCCTATTAGCTATTACTAAATCTGTAATTGGAATATTCATTGGGCAAACTTTAGCACAATTGCCACAAAGAATACAATTAAAGCTTAAATGTTTGTAGCCATCAATTGTTTCTAAAAATGGTAAAACAACATTTGCAATTGGACCTGTGAAAACATTATTATATGGCATATCCCCTATCAAGGAATAAATTGGACAAACCTTTTTACATGCATCACAATTTATACATGTTAATGCTTTTCTATGTTCTTTTGACTCTAAAAGATTTGTTCTTCCATTGTCTATTATAAAAAGTTCAACATTGTTTTCATCATTTTCTTTTACTGAATAAAATGCTGTTAAAGGAAGGTATTCTTCCCTATTTTTATTTATTGAATATAGCTTTGATAAAAGTTCAACATCTTCAATATTCTTTAAAACATTATTTACTGGAAGAACAAAAATTTTCATCTTTGCTGAAAGAACTTGTTCCATTTCAATTGCAGAATTGAAAACCAAATATAAACTTCCTGTTTGAGAAATTGCATAATTGGGTTCAAAGATTACACAATTATTTGATTGAAGATTGATTTGAATTTCTTCGTTTTTTAAAATTTTCAACAAACCTAACTCTTCAATAAATCTACTTTCGAAAAGATTTACCTCCTTAATTTTTTTCTCAATCAATATTTTTATTATATCCTCCGAAAGAGAATCATAATCTAAAGCCCAATTAACTTTGGCTCCATTTTCATTGAATTTCTTTTCAAATGAAATCAATAATTCATCAATATGATTGATGTTTTTTTGTCTTAAATTGGCAGCAATCTTTCTTGCATAAGCATAATTTTGAAAAGTTTTTAGAGTAATATCATCAATATCAAATTCAATATTGATATCTTTTGCGTTCTCAATAGATTTTTTACAATCGGCAATAAAAAACTTATACTCTGCTGTATTCATTAATTAGGTATTATTACTTTAGTAGTTGTGAAATTTTTTCAACTCTTCTTTGATGTCTTCCTCCTTCGTATGGAGTATTTAGAAATGTTTTTGCAATTTTTAAACCCTCTTCCCTACTTATAAATCTTGCTGGTAATGAACAAACGTTTGCATCGTTATGTTGTCTTGCTAATGATGCAAGTTCTTCTTGCCAACATAAAGCACATCTAACTTTCAAATATTTATTTGCTGTCATCTGAACTCCATTTCCACTTCCACACATTATTAAACCTCTTTGATATACTCCATCATTAATATCTTTTGCAAGAGGATGAATGAAATCAGGATAATCGCAACTATCTAATGAATATGTTCCATAATCTTTAAACTGATAACCTAATTTAGAAAGTTCTTCTTTTAAGAATTCTTTTAGCTCAAAGCCTGCATGGTCGGAAGCAATAGGGATAATTTCTGAATTATTTGTCATATGTTGATAACTTTTAAATTGTTTAAATACTCTATTTTACTCTTAATTCTTTGATTTTAAAATCAAAATACACTTAGCAAAAATACTAATTATTTTGCAACTGTTTATTTTTCAAATGACAAAATTATTACACATAATTGTTAGTATCTGATTATTTTTTGTTGAAAATTTGTTTATCAATTTTATATGATATAATTTTGTTGACAAATTGGGGGTTTATTAAGAAGTTTTCAAATGACTTATATACATAAATAGTAAGAATTAATCTTATTTTTTACCAACAATAATTTTAAAATTAAACTTGTTAATAACTGATTTACAGTATTAATTTATAACTAATTAGAATGTAATATCTTTTTCATAACTTGTTTAGTGAATCACTTATTTGAATAATGCAAAAAAATAAAATACATTTTTTCAACCAAACTAACAAGGTATAATTATAATAATATTTATAATAAAAAAGAGGTATTAATATATTAAAGCGAAAGAGAAAATGACCACAAAAGAAAAAATTGAAAGAATATTAAAGTTAAAGGAAGAAAAGAATGCAGTAATACTTGCTCATTTTTATCAAATACCAGAAATACAAGATATTGCAGATTTTATTGGGGATAGTTTAAATTTAGCCAATAAAGCAAAAGACACTGAATCAGATTTAATTCTGTTTTGTGGTGTTCACTTTATGGGAGAAACTGCAAAAATTCTTAATCCAAAAAAGAAAGTTATTATACCTGATATGAATGCTGGTTGCTCATTAGCAGATTCTTGTTCTGAAGATGATTTTAAAAAATTCAAAGAACAAAATCCAGATCATATAGTTATTTCATATATTAACTGTAGTGCAAAGATAAAAACTTTATCTGACATAATTTGTACTTCAGGCAATGCTGTTCAAATTGTTAACTCATTACCTAATGATCAAAAAATTATATTTGCTCCTGATAAAAATTTAGGAGGATATATTAACAGAATAACTGTAAGAAATATGCTTCTTTGGAATGGAACATGTGAAGTACATGAATTATTAACAGCTGAATTTACTTTAAAACAAAAATTAGAACATCCAGATGCTATATTAATTGCTCATCCTGAATGTAATGATGCTGTTTTAAAAATTGCTGATTATGTTGGTTCAACTTCAGCCATGATTAATTTTGTTAATAAAAGCGATAATAAAAAATTCTTAGTTGCCACAGAATCAGGTATTGTACATCAATTAAAAAAGGACAATCCAAATAAGGAATTTATTGTTGTAACTCAAAATGAGACTTGTTCTTGTAACGATTGTCAACATATGAAACTAAATACAATTGATAAAGTTCTTGCATCATTGGAAGAAGAAAAATTTGAAATTCTTTTAGAAGACGATTTAATTGAAAGAGCAAAAAAACCAATAATAAAGATGCTTGACATTTCAAAAGAGTTAGGAATTATAAAATAAGTTAGTTTAGGTTTAAAAATAGAGATTTTGGAATAAAATGTTTGAAAAATAAAATACTCATTTTAACATTTGGAGTAAAGTTCAAATATATTAAAAACAAATAATTACTATTCTAATCAAGCTTATTTATTTCTTGTTTTTTAACATTGAGAATTAAATATTTTAGAAGACCTTGGCAATTGATAAGCTATAATTCTTAATTATTCTTAATTTTTAAGATTTAAACTTAGTAGAAAAATAAAAATTCAATTTTGAGGATTTAAAAGCTCCGAGTAAAAATTAAAATGAGAATTAAACTTTGTATAGTAATTTTATTTGTTACATTTTTTCAAAATTGTTTTTGCCAAAACTTTTCTAAGATTTTTTTTAATTTAGATTTTAAAGATAAGGTTTGGATAATTTCAAAATCCAATTCTTCTTTTAAGGTTAAGAAAATTTCAAAGCAGGTAACTGACCTAACTAATAAAATTTCTAAGACCAATTTTTTTAATTCTGAAAATAAAGAACAAAAAATTGACGCTTTTAGACATATCTATTTGATGTATAAACTTTCATCTAAAATAGGAGTTGAAAAAGCAAGAAGGTATGGGAATATTTATGAAAGTTATAACAAGAATATATTCCATAAGATTCCAAATTCTGGCTATGATAGAGCAGGAGAGTGGATGGATAAATTTAATAACGAAATAGGGATTTATCTATATTTGAAAAATGGCGAAATTTCAGATGAAAATATAATTCAAGAGATTGGTTATCAAATAAAAAAGGGTAATGCTAGAGAGATTAAAAAAGATAGTATTGGTAATAGTTTAAATGTTGATAATAAGATAATTGATAAAGAAATATGGATTAAAAATTGGGTAAATGATAGAGTTTTAATCCAGTCTAATAATTAAGTATATGAAAATTAAATTATTAATCTTAATTCTTCTATGTGCTAACATTCTAAATGCACAATCTTATAAGTATGCTCATTATTGTTTAGATTCTTTAATATCAAAGGATTTTAAAGGCAGGGGGTATTATGAAGAAGGAGATAGGATTGCTGCTAACTTCATTGAAAGAGAACTTATAAAAAATGGAGTTAAAACAGTGAAAAACAATCCGTATCAACAAAAGCTTCCTATAAATATTAATAATATTGAATCAGCTAAACTAAAACTACATTCAAAAGATAGTTCTTTTTTGAAGTTAGGAGAAGAGTATTTGGTATATGGTTCTTCTCCAAGTGTTGATTTAATTATTGAAAATAAGAGATCTGTTTCAGTAGATTTTAATAGTAAGAAGTTAAAAGAGAAATTGGATATTTATGATAATAAGGTAGTTTTGATTGATTTAAAAACAACTGATATTTCAAAGGTTAGTATTTTTATCAAACTTTTAATTGAGAAAGAAATTACCCCTAAATTATTTATTATTCAAAATTGTGGAAAGTTGCAGTTCCCTATAGGAAGAAATATTATAAAGTTTCCAATCATTGAACTAAGAGATAAGGTAATAAAAAAGAAGATAGATTATCTTGAACTTTCAATTAAATCAAAATGGGAGGAAAACTATATGACTCAAAACGTGTGGGCTATGGTTGAAGGTAAGTCTAAGAAAGATAGTTTCTTTGTATTTACTGCTCATTATGACCATCTTGGAAAAATAGGAGAAGATTGCTATTTTCCAGGAGCTAATGATAATGCTTCTGGAGTTGCTGTTCTTCTTGATATGGCAAAGTACTTTTCTCAAAATCCTTCCGATTATTCAATAGTATTTATTTTTACAACTGCCGAAGAAGTGGGACTTTTGGGTTCAAAATATGCTGCTGAAAATCCTCTTATAGAATTAGATAAGATTAAATTCTTATTTAATTTGGATATGTGTGGAACAGGTTCAGGAGGGATTGCCTTAATAAATGGAAAGAAAGAAACCAAGGCTTCGGATTTATTTATGAATATTAACCAGGATAAACGTTATTTTAATGAAATTAGGATAGGAGGGGAGAGTTGTAACTCAGACCATTGCTCTTTTGTTATGAAAGGAGTTCCAGCTTTGTTTTTGTTTACTTTTGGTTGTGAGTATAATGAATATCATACTGTTTATGATAATGGTAAAGGACTTTCTTTTACAAAACACCTTGATTTTTGCAATATACTTAAAGACTTTATTGTAGAGTATAATTAATAACTTGTTTGTTTTGAGTGTATTTACTCCAATTTTTTGGAGTGAATTATTGAAATTTATTAATCAGAAAATCTCTTTATCTCAAAAATTTTTAGTATATTTGCATAACAAAACCACTAAAAGGATTATTGAGGATATGTATATAAAGCCTCTTTACTCCAAATAAACCTTTTCCCTAAATAATATGTTTAAAAAAAGATGCACATCTTTACACCCGAAAGATGCACATCATTTGATATGAAAGATGCGCATCTTTCGAGTAAAAAGTCCTTGATTAGTAAGTTTTATATGCCGATTTAATAGAAATATATCAAGGTTTTGTAGAAATATATCAAGATTATTTTCTATTATAATACGTTTTGAAATTTCTATTTCCTGCAAGTTTACAATTATCTTATTGAACTTTTTTTCTGCGATAATGTCACATATAAAATTAACTTTGGATAAATGTAATAAAATATGTACTTTTGTAGCTTGATTATTTAAATAATTTCAAGAGTTCTGATTAGATTGATAATAAAAAATATTTAGATATGGATTTTAAGCAAGCTATTTTGGAAGGTATTCCTGATTATCTTCCACCAAAGAAAGAGTATGATTTAACTGTAAATCACGCACCAAAGAGAAAAGACATACTTTCAATTAAAGAAAAGAAATTAGCATTAAAGAATGCTTTAAGATATTTTGATCCTAAGTTTCATAGCGAATTAGCTAAAGAATTTAAGGAAGAATTAGAAACTTATGGAAGAATATACATGTATAGGTTTCGTCCTGATTATAAAATGTATGCAAGAGATATAGAAGAATATCCAGCTAAATGTAAGCAAGCAGCTGCAATTATGCTTATGATTCAAAATAATCTTGATTATGCTGTTGCACAACATCCTCATGAGTTAATAACTTATGGTGGTAATGGAGCAGTTTTCCAAAATTGGGCTCAATATCGACTAGCTATGAAATACTTAGCTCAAATGACAGATGAGCAAACTTTAGTTATGTACTCAGGTCATCCAATGGGCTTATACCCAAGTCATAAGGATGCTCCAAGAGTTGTTGTAACTAATGGAATGGTTATCCCTAACTATTCAAAGCCAGATGATTGGGAAAAATTTAATGCACTTGGTGTTTCTCAATATGGACAAATGACAGCAGGAAGTTATATGTATATTGGACCTCAAGGAATTGTTCATGGTACAACCATAACTGTTTTGAATGCAGGAAGAAAGATTGGAAATGATGGACTTGGAGGTAAATTATTTATAACTGCTGGACTTGGAGGAATGAGTGGAGCTCAACCAAAGGCAGGAAATATTGCAGGTTGTGTTTCTATCACTGCAGAAATTAATCCAAAAGCAACAGAAACTCGTCATAATCAAAAATGGGTTGATGAAGTTTATGATAATTTAGAAAAACTTTGGGCAAGAGTAAGTAAAGCCAGAGAAAATAAAGAAGTTGTATCTCTTGCATATCAAGGAAATGTTGTCGATTTATGGGAATATGCAGCAAAAAATGATATTAAAGTTGAATTAGGTTCTGACCAAACTTCTTTACATAATCCATGGGCAGGAGGTTATTATCCTGTTGGAGTAAGCTTTGAGGAGTCAAATAGAATGATGGCAGAGGAACCAGATAAATTTAAAGAGAAGGTTAAAGAGAGTTTGAGAAGACATGTTGCTGCAATTAATAAATTAACAGCAAAAGGAATGTATTTCTTTGATTATGGTAATGCTTTTTTATTGGAAGCTTCTCGAGCTGGTGCTGATGTATTCAAACAAGATGGAACATTCCGTTATCCTTCTTATGTACAAGATATAATGGGACCTATGTGTTTTGATTATGGATTTGGTCCTTTCCGTTGGGTTTGTACTTCAGGAAAGAGTGAAGATTTAGATACAACTGACCATATTGCTATGGAGGTTTTAGAAGAGATTGCTAAAACATCTCCTAAGGAAATTCAGCAACAGATGAGAGATAATATTACTTGGATTAAGGGAGCAAAGGCTAATCATTTGGTTGTTGGTTCTCAAGCTCGAATTCTTTATGCTGATTGCGAAGGAAGAACTAAAATTGCTGTAGCATTTAATAAAGCAATCAAAGAAGGTAAAATTTCTGCTCCAATTGTTTTAGGAAGAGATCATCATGATGTATCTGGAACAGATAGCCCTTATAGAGAGACTTCAAATATTTATGATGGATCTTCTTTCACTGCAGATATGGCAGTTCAAAATTGCATTGGTGACAGTTTCCGTGGAGCTACATGGGTTTCTATACACAATGGAGGAGGAGTTGGCTGGGGAGAAGTTATTAATGGAGGATTTGGAATGGTGATTGATGGTTCTGATGATGCAGACAGAAGAATAAGGAATATGTTATTCTGGGATGTTAATAATGGTATCTCAAGAAGAAGTTGGGCAAGAAACGAAGGAGCAATTTTTGCAATAAAGAGAGCTATGGAAACAGAACCAAGATTAAAAGTAACTATTCCAAATATTACTGATGAAAATTTAATAGATAGCATTTTCTAATAATTCTATTTAAAGAGAGTGATTTACATCTGTCGTTTCATGTGAAACGACAGATTTTTATAAAAATAATTTGGAGATGAAAAGGTGGTTTGCTCTATATGTTCAACCAAGGAAAGAGAAAGTTGTTGAGAAAGAATTATTGAAAATAGGGTATGAGGTTTATTTGCCATTAAAGCAAGAATTGAGGCAATGGAAAGACAGGAAAAAATTAATTGAAGTACCATTGATTCCTTCATATGTTTTTATGAATATTAATGAAAGGGAAATGTGGGATATTGTTAGAATTAATGGATGTGTAAAATTTATTTGGTTTAATGGAAAGCCTTGTCCTATTCCAGATAATCAAATTGATTCTATCAAATTGTTATTAGAAAAGAAAGTTGAAATAGAACAGACTTCAATTAATCCCTCATGTGGGGATTTGGTAAGAATTATTGAAGGAGATTTTATTGGGTTGGTAGGTGTTTTCTTACATAAAAAAGGAAAGAACAATTTTGCTGTTAGAATAAGCTCATTGGGAATAGACTTAACAATTACTATAGATGAATCAAAATTTGAATTAGTAGAATAGTTGAAATATTAACATACAAAAACAATTAAAATTAATATTATTATGAAACAGTTTTTTAAATTTATGTTCGCTTCCTGTTTGGGAGTGTTTTTGTCAACAATCATATTGATTGTTACTTTTTTTATAATAGTAACTTCTATTATTTCAGCTTCAACAAAAAGCGTTCCTGATATTGAAGAGAATTCAGTTTTAGTTATAAAATTAGATAAGCCTATTTACGATAGAGAAGTGTCTGATTTTTCTAACTTATTTATGACAAATAAAGAAGATATTGATGTAAGTTCTTCAATTGGATTAACAGAGTTTATTGCTGTAATAAATAAAGCAAAAACTGATCCAAATATTAAGGCTATAATGTTAGACTTATCAATTATTCAAGCTAATGGTTGGGCAACTGTTCAAGAAATGAGAGATGCTTTAGTTAGTTTTAAAGAATCAAAGAAGAAAATTTATGCATTTAGTGATACTTATACTCAAAATGCATATTATCTTGCAACAGTAGCAGATGAAATTTCTCTTAATCCAGTAGGTCATTTGCAGCTAACTGGACTTGGAGGTCAAGTAATGTTTGTTAAGGATCTTTTAAATAAGTTTGATATTGATGTAGAACTTCTTCGTCCAGCAAATAATGACTATAAAAGTGCTGGGGAAATGTTTGTAAACAACAAAATGAGTGAAGCCAATAAGACACAAATTAAAGCTTATGTATCTTCAATTTGGGATTATATTGCAAATAATATGTCTCAATCAAGAAAAATTGACATCAATACATTAAATAATAATGTATCTAACTTGGAAACTTTTATGGCTGAGGATGCATTAAAAAATAAATATGTAGATAATTTAACCTTTAGAACCGATATCCAAGAAAAGATAAAAAAAAATTTGAATCTAAAGAAGGTAAATTGGGTACAGTATAAAAAGTATAGAAATTCAATAGTTGAGATAATGCCAAAGGGTAAAGATCAGATAGCAGTTATTTATGCTTATGGAGATGTTGCACAAGGTAAAGGAGGAGATTTGTCAATAGGTAGTGAAACTATTGTTAAGGAAATAAGAAGAGCAGTTGAAAACAGTAGAGTTAAAGCTATTGTGCTTAGAATTAATTCTGGTGGAGGAGATGCTATTGCTTCAGAACAAATGACCAATGAAGTAATTAAAGCGAATAAAGTTAAGCCGGTAATTGTTTCAATGGGAGATGTTGCTGCTTCTGCTGGTTATGAAATGGCTTGTGGAGCTTCTAAAATTGTTGCTAATCCAGTAACAATTACAGGCTCAATTGGAGTTTTTGGAGTTATTCCTAATTTTGGGAAAGCATTAAAAAAGAGTATAGGAATAGGTTTTGATACAGTTCAAACACATAAAAACTCAATCTTCCTTTCTGCTGTAACTCCAATGTCAACAGATACAAGATTGATGATGCAAAAAAGCATAGATGTATTCTATAAAAACTTTGTTAATAGAGTTGCAACTGGAAGAAATAAATCTTTCCAATATATTGATAGTATTGCAAAAGGTAGAGTTTGGGTTGGTAAAGATGCAAAAGAGATTGGTCTAATAGATGAATTTGGAGGCTTGTATAAATCTATTGAAATAGCTGCAAAAGAAGCTAAGATAAAAGATTATGGAGTTATTGCATTGCCGAAAACTAAGGATATTACTGAACAAATTTTCAGTGCAATGGGTCAAGAGGCAGAATTAAAATTGTTTACTAAAGAATTAGGAAAACCATATTCATTCTTCTTAGAACTTAAAAGCATTTCTGATATGAAAGGCGTTCAAGCAAGAATACCTTATTTGATTAGCTTCTAAAAGAATATTTAGATATAAAATTTATGATTATTATTTAGAATTTGAGATATTTGTTTTTGCTTTTTCAATATTAGAAAGCAATTTATCAAACTTAATTCTTTCTATAGGAGAATTATTTTTAGCTTGATTAAATAATGATTTGTCAATTTGGTTATTATTTATACTTTCTAAAAGCTCTATTGTTTTAGGATTTACTTCTAAAATTTTAGAGCTTTTAATCTTTGTTGTAGAGTTCCATGGGCAAGAGTTTAGACAAATATCACAACCAAATATATGATTGTAAAGATTAATGTTTTCTGCAATATTATTCTTGTTTTCAATGGTTTGATAAGAGTTACACAGGTTAGAATTTATTATGCAATCTTTTTGAATTGATTTATTTGGACAGGAATTTATACAATTATTGCAATCTTTACACAAGTCTTTTTCAATTTCATTATTATAATCAGTTGAGAAGTCAGTAATAATCTCTCCAATTAATATTTTGCTACCAAAGGTTTTATTAATCAATAATGAGTTTTTCCCAATCCATCCCAAGCCAGCTTCTTTTGCAATTACTTTCTCAAAAATTGGGGCAGAATCTACAAATGCAATTGCATTGAAATTGGGATAAATATCTTGAATGCAACTAATTAATTTGTATAATGCTTGTTTTATTGCTTTATGATAATCGTTAAAGAGACTGTAAGATGCAAATTTAAATTTATTATCATCTTTGTTATCAGGTAATTCAATGTTGTAAGAAACAATAAAACTGATTATAGATTTAGAATTTTCAAGTAGGAGAGAAGGGTTTTCTCTAATATCAATATATCTTTCTAAGTATTGCATTTCAGCATTATACCCAGCATTTATCCATTTATTGAAGAATGAAATATCAAGTTTCTTTATTCCTATAGCTCCACAGTCGTGAAAACCAGCTTTTAAGGCTAAAGACTTAATGGTGTCAAAAGCAATATATTTTTCCATTAATTACATTGTGCTTTTTTCAACTTCGTAGGAGTAAATAGTTCTATTTTCAATAAAGGATTTTATCTCTTCCAGAAACTTAGGTATTGAAACCATGTGTTTTCTTGCTTTTAGAGTTACTTCAACATCATTTTCAGAATCAATAATAAAGAAAGAAACTAAACAATTTCCTTTTGATTTTTTAGCTGCTTTCACAACCTTTTCAACAAATTCATTATTAAGATTTTCAATTGGCATAACTAATTTAATTGATTTTGCGTACTTATCCAATATCTCATCTAATTCTTCAATTTGTAGGACTTTAAATTCTAAAGAATCTTTACTATTTTCATCTCCCCATCCCTTTTTCTTAACCGTAGCTTTAAGCAATACAAACAAACCATCAATCAGATATTTATGGAAGTTGATATAATCTTTACTAAAAAGAGTAATCTCTCTATTTGAAGTTTCATCTTCAAAGACAAAGCTACCATAATTTTTACCAGTTTTTGTCATTTTTTCCTGGCTATTTGTTATCATACCAACAAAGTATAATATCTTGTTTTCAAAAGGAATAAGACTTTCCGAAAGTTCAGATAGTTTAGCGTTTTCAAATAGTTTTTTCTCTAAAGAAAACTTATCTAATGGATGACCTGAGATATAAAATCCAATTGATTCTTTTTCTTGCTTTAATATTTGGTTCTTTGTCCATTCTTCGCATTTAGGAATTTCTGGTTCAGCATAATTGTCTTCTGTGCTCTCTCCAAATAAAGAAGCTTGAGTAGAATTTTCATTATTTTTTATCTTATTACCATATCTGATTAATCTCTCAATTATGCTCTCATCTCCATTATTTGTAGTTTTAACTAATTGAAAATATTGAGCTCTGTGGTAATCTGTAAAGCAATCAAAAGCTCCAGCGCTGATTAGTGCTTCAATGCACCTTTTGTTGACGTTAGCTCTTTTAATAAATTCAAATGGAGTTAGAAAAGGTCCGTTTTCTTCTCTCTCCCTTATAATTTCTTGAGCGGCATTAACTCCTACGCTCTTAATTGCTGCTAACCCAAAACGAATTTCACCTTTTTTATTAACTGCAAAGTTTATTTCAGATTCATTAATATCTGGTCCAAGAACAGAAATTTTCTGTTTTTGAGCCTCTTCAATATAATAAGTGATTTTTTTAATATCACTAAGATTGTGAGTAAGAACAGAAGCCATAAAATCTGCAGGATAATGAGCTTTTAACCATGCAGTTTGATAAGCTATATAAGCATAACAAGTAGAGTGAGATTTGTTGAAAGCATATTCTGCAAACTTTTCCCAATCGTGCCATATTTTATCAACCAAATCAAGATCAAGCCCTTTTTCCTTACTCCCTTTCATGAATTTCTCCTTAAGCTCATTCATTACAGCTTTCTGCTTCTTTCCCATAGCCTTACGTAGTTTGTCGGCTTCTCCTTTTGTGAAACCTGCAATGGCTTGTGAAAGCTGCATAACCTGCTCTTGATAAACTGTAATACCATAAGTTTCTCCCAAATATTTCTCCATTATTTCAGGAAACTCATAGTCTATCTTTTCTGTTTTATGCTTTCTTGCAATATAATTTGGAATATACTGCATTGGGCCTGGACGATAGAGAGCATTCATGGCAATTAAATCTTCAAATCTATCGGGTTTTAGATTTTGCATATGTTGACGCATTCCATCACTTTCGAACTGAAAAGTACCAATTGAATCTCCTCTTTGAAAAAGTTCATAAGTAGCTTTATCATCTAATGGAATTTCTCTTGGATTTATATGCTTTTGGTGAGATTTTTGAATATTTACACATGTGTCCTTTATAATTGAAAGAGTTTTCAATCCTAAAAAGTCCATCTTAATCATTCCAACATCTTCAACAAACTTCCCTTCAAATTGAGTTATGATTGATTGTCCTTCTTTTGCAGTTGCAGATGCTAAAGGGATGTATTTTGAAAGCTCATCAGGTCCAATAATAACTCCACATGCATGAGTCCCAATATTTCTAATTGAGCCTTCAAGTTCTTTTGCAAACTTCAAAGTCTTTTTAACTAATTCTGACCCATTTTCAAGAGCATCGTTAAGTTCAGGGACTTCCTTATAGGCTTGTTCAAGAGTTGTCCCTGGCTTTTCGGGAACAAGTTTAGCCAATCTATCCGATTCAGGTAAAGGGAGCTCCAAAACTCTTGCAACGTCTCTAATGGCACTTTTAGCAGCCATAGCTCCAAAAGTTATGATTTGTGCAACATGAGAAGAGCCATATTTTTCTTGAACATATTCCAATACTCTTGCTCTACCTTCATCATCAAAATCAACATCAATATCAGGTAAGGAAATTCTATCTGGATTTAAGAATCTTTCAAATAGAAGTCCATATTTAATAGGGTCAATTGCTGTGATTCCCAAGCAATAAGCAACAACACTTCCAGCAGCAGAACCTCTACCTGGACCAACAATAACATCCAAATGTTCTTGAGAGTAATTGATAAAATCTTGTACAATGAGGAAATATCCAGGGAATCCCATATTCTCTATAGTTGAAAGCTCAAAATCAATTCTTTCTTGCAACTCTTTTGAAATTTCTTCACCATAGCGTTTCTTTGTTCCAATATAAGTTAAGTGTTTTAAATACTCATGATCAAACTTAGTCCTTACAAATTTTTCATATCCACCTTTTTTAATAATATCTTTTTCTGAATATTCTTGCTCAATTCTTTCTTTAGGATATTTCTCAAAATAATCTTCAATCTTTCCAAAACTCTTTGGAATATCAAAAACAGGTAGGATAGGATCACGATTTAAAGCAAAAACTTCAACCTTATCAACTATCTCTTGAGTATTTGTAATGGCTTCAGGACAGTCTTTAAACCGTTCAAGCATTTCTTCTTGACTTTTAAAATACTCAAAACCTGTATAGTGCATCTTAGAGTATTCGCTAAGTTTTTGACCAGTATTTAAACAAATCAATATCTTATGTGCATCAAAATCATTGGCATTAACATAGTGTACATCATTTGTGGCAATAACCTTAACTCCATATTTTTTAGCAATTTCAATTATTATTGGTTTAACTAAGGCTTGTTCTTCTAATCCATGGTCTTGAATTTCCAAATAATAATCATCGCCAAAAACACTCTTATATTCTTGAACAGTTTTTTCTGCATCTTGAATATTGTTTGAAAGAATGAATTGAGGAACAATACCTCCCAAACAAGCTGAAGAACAAATTAAACCTTCACTATATTCAAATAGTAGTTCTTTATCTATTCTTGAAGTACGATAAAATGAATCGGGTTGAAAAGAGAGAGAACTTAACTTTATTAGGTTTTGATAACCCTTTGCATTCTTGGCAATTAAGATTAAGTGATCTCCACTAAAATTCTTTCCATCTTTCTTTAAACGACTTCCTCTTGCAACATACACTTCACTTCCAATTAATGGTTTAATCCCTTCTTTGGTTGCTTTATTATGAAAATCTAAAACTCCATACAAATTACCATGGTCGGTAATAGCTAAAGCTTCCATTGAGAATTCTTTTGCCTTATTTATTAATCCAGAAATGCTGGCAGCACCATCCAAGATAGAGTATTGAGAGTGAACGTGAAGATGAGTAAAATTTGCCATAAAATAAAAACTGTTTTTATAAATCGAATATCTTGCAAAGATAAATAACTTCCAATGCAAAATGAAGAGGAATTAGAAAAAAGTATCAACAATATTCAAAAAAAATATCAAAGTCTAACTCCTGAATAAAAATAAACTTAGTCCTTGCATCAAAAGGACTAAGTCCTATAGGTCAAAGGACTTAGTCTTTACACCCTAATGACTAAGTCCTCCGACCCCAAGGACTAAGTTTATTTTTGGTGTAAGTCAAGTCTGTTTTACTTGAAGCTTAGAGTAAGAAAAAAAACCTTGTTTCAGCAAATTAAAACGAAGAAAGAAAAAATTAAAACAAAGAATCAGTTTATTAAAACAAGGATTCATTAAAATGAAATAAGGGATTATATTAAGTTGAATTTTATAATAATATTGTAACTTTGCAGCATGAAAATTGCAGCATTGGTTTCTGGAGGAGTAGACAGTTCGGTTGTTGTTCATCAGCTAAAAGAGATGGGCTATGACCCTACAATATTCTATATAAAGATTGGAATGGAGGACAAGGATGGTTATATTGATTGCCCTTCGGAAGAAGATATTGAGATAACATCTTATATTGCAAAAAAATATGGATGTAAATTTGAAATAGTTTCTCTTCAAGAGGATTATTGGGAAGAGGTTGTTTCCTACACAATTGAAGCTGTTAGAAGAGGTTTAACTCCCAATCCTGATATGATGTGCAATAAGTTAATTAAGTTTGGAGCATTTGAAAGGAAATGGGGAAAAGAATTCGATAAGATTGCAACAGGACACTACTGTAACACAACTGAAATTGATGATAAAATATTCCTTTCTACTGCAAAAGATAAAAACAAAGACCAAACATATTTCTTGGGACAGATTAACTATATGCAGGTTTCAAGACTCATGTTTCCAATAGGTAATCTCCTTAAAAAAGAAGTTAGAGATATAGCCAAGGATAATCATTTACCAAGTGCTTTCAGAAAAGACAGTCAAGGCATTTGTTTTTTAGGCAAAATAAATTATAATGATTTTATCCGCAGATATTTGGGAGAGAAGAAAGGAGATATAGTTGAACTTGAAACAGGGAAAAAATTAGGTACTCATAATGGATATTGGTTTCACACCATTGGTCAAAGAAAAGGATTAGGTCTAAGTGGAGGTCCTTGGTTTGTTGTTCAAAAAGATATTGATAATAACATACTTTACGTTTCTCAAGGGTATGATCCTCAAACTCAATATGGAAAAGTTGTAAATCTTGGAGGTTTTGAGTTTATTACTGAGGATGTTTGGGGTAATTTTTCCGATGAAAAAGATATATTGTTTAAAATTCGCCACACTCCTGAATTTACTCAAGGTAAGTTGACGAAAATAAACGATATTTATAGAATTGAATCTAAGGATAAAATTCAAGGAATTGCCTCAGGACAATTTGGAGTTATTTACGATAATGAAGCAAAACTTTGTTTGGGAAGTGGAGTAATTATTTAATATTCAACTTCTCTCGTCTTCTTAGTTGTTTCAAAATATCTCTTTCCTGCTTTGCAAGTTTTTCTTCTTTTGTTGCTTTATTGGTTATTTTCTTAAGAGTATTAAAGTCCTCAATACCCATTATTTCCATTTCTCTTAACAATAACCTTGCGCAAGCATAGGCGTCAGAATCAGCATTATGATGAGAAAATTCAATTTTTTCTTGCTCACAAAGAAAGTCTAAAGAATATTTAGAGGAGTCTTTCCATGTTAAACGTGCAATTTGATATGTGCAGAAATAATTAAATTTTGGAACATCTATCTTATAATGTTCTAAAGTTTTACGTAAAATACCAATATCAAAACTTGCA
This sequence comes from Bacteroidota bacterium, assembly GCA_017860255.1. GTDB lineage: Bacteria > Bacteroidota > Bacteroidia > Bacteroidales > P3 > UBA10566. The sequence continues at coordinate 29,361 of JAFNAR010000033.1, forward strand.
TTATGAGCAACCAAAATTTGATTTTCAATATAAGGTTTAATATCAATCCAAAGTTCATCAAATTCAGGTTCAAACTTTACATCTTCCTTCTTTATTCCATGAATTTTTTGTGCGTAGAAGTGGAAATAAGGATAACAAGCAGGTTTTATTAGCCATTGTTTCACTAAAACAATTTCAGAATCTTTTACTACAGCAATACCTAAAGAACACGGGTGAGTGGGATCAGCAGTCTCAAAATCAATGGCAACAAAATCAAGCATAGATCATATTTATAAAATGTTAATAATTTTTGTTGTGCAAATTTAAATGTTTTTATTCTCAAATCAGCCGTTAAAAAAATAAATTTATAAATCTTTTAAACAAAAAAAAGTCCAAGCCTAATTAAAACCAAATGAATTATTAAAAAGAAATCCCTTTTTGAGCTTCAAGAGGCTTTGTTTAAATAATTTAAAACTCCGTTCTATCCATAAAGAATAGACATTACAGATTTTAATTTTTCCCTCGAAAAAATCTCCAACCCCTGTTTAAAACAGAAAAAGAGGCCGTGTTTTTGAAGTGACCCCAAAAAGTTGGACAGATTAATAATAATTTGATTCTATAAGAGCTCGGTATTGCACTGGGCTCTTTCCAT
>JAFNAR010000034.1 GCA_017860255.1 Bacteroidota bacterium
GACAAAGTTATTATTTGCAGGTTGTGTAGTGGTTGCTTCACTACTATATAGTAGAGGTCCTGTTTCTAAAGTATACAATTGGCTTTCAGGTAGGTTACCTGTATTTTCATACCATTCATATTTGGCAAAACCAGGAGGTGCGGTGATGACTGCGGCTGTATCACCTTGCCCACATGCATTAACGGTTAATACTGATGGTCCTACTTTTCCTACAAAATAGCCATAGGCATAGTGTCCAGAGGCAGAACAACCTGCAAGAAGAACTTTAATCCTTACTCTTTCTCCGATATTATTTGTTAAGTTCATTGATATTTGACGCCATGGTTGCCAGATTCCCCCAGAATAGGTAAACCAACCTGTTGGAGGAGTAGAAGAATTTCCTTTAACTTCAAATGTTGCACATGTTTGAACTAAACCTTCTTCAGCCTCAGTAACATCATTCAACTTGATAACATCTATTTTAAAAAATGGATCTTCATATCCTCCATGACCAGGAGATTCAAGTATCATGGCAAAATTGAAAGTTAATAAACAATTTTGGTTTGTTACATTCAAATCATAAGTAAGCATATTGGTATTTCTATTATTCTGAGCACAGTTGATTTGAGAAGAACGAGAATAACCAGTTGGAATCTTTTTTAAAATATTAGTTCCTGAAGACACTCTTGTATCTGTTTCATTTGGATTACTATTTATTATAAAGCATCTATCTCCTTGCCAAAAACATGTGGCTGGGTCATTAAAACCTACCCATGTAGATAATGACATTGTATTTCCTGAACTATTGTTCGAAGATTGAAATCCTCTCCATCCAGCATAGTTGCCTGGAGTGTAAGCATTGAAATCAAAATTGGTTCCATCTGCTTGTGAAAAAACAGTACTAGCATTAAGCACTATGGCTAACACTAATAAAACAGTTTTCAATTTAATAATAAAATTAGTTTTCATATCTATTAATTTTTAAAATTACTTCCTTTTATTTTGTCTGTACATATTAAACACCTTAATTATATTTTTTGTTCCCAATTTACAAAAAAATCTTATTTTCTAGTTTAAAGTTATCATAGTTATACCTTCACCCCCAAACTCTAAACGTGCGGACTTAAATGTTTTAATTTCTGAATTAGTTTTTAAGTAATCGCGAATTAATGTTTTTAAAATCCCATCTCCCTTACCATGTAAAACAGAAATTTCTCTTTCTCCAAGTAATCTTGCTTGGTCAATAAACTGACTTAGTTTGTCTAAAGCATTTTCTGCTCTTTCTCCTCTAAGGTCTAATTGCGTTTTAAATGTTTTTCTCTTTTCATTTATTTCATCAATAACTGACAAATATGCTGATTGTTTCTGAGAATATAATTTAGAATTGGATTTTAAAAATGACTTTTTATCAACCTTTATTACCTTATTTTTCTCAATACTCATCTTAACGCTATTGCTAATAACTTCTAATCTATTGCGTTTGATTGAAATTACTTCTGCAAATGTGTTCTCATCGCCAATCTTTACAATATCTCCTATGATAATTGGACTTAGGTCAATTTTTACTCCTATATCCTTTGTTTTATTTGAAATATCTTTATTTGAAACATTTTTCTTCTCTTGCTTTTCAAATTCAGATAATTCTTTATCAATATGTATTTGTTCTTTACTAAATTCTTCTCTAATTTTCTTTGTTTTCACTTTGTCGGCATTTGCCTCCTTGATTTGAGAAATAGTGTTTTCTATTTGGCGAGTGGCATTTTGAAGAATTTCTTTTGCTTCTATCTTTGCTTGTTTTAATATTACTCGTTTTTTATCTTCTAATTCAGAACTTAACTTATTGTACTTTAATAAAACCTCAGACAATAACTCATCGGCAACCTTTACTTCTTGTTCTTTCTTCCTTAACTCTATCTTATCTACTTCCAATTGTTGAAGTTGCTGTTCAAAATCTAAATAAGAAGATCCAATTTTATCAACTGCTTTATCTACAATTTGCTTTGGCAGTCCAATTGTTTGTGCAATTTCAAATGCAAAAGATGATCCAGGCTTGCCAATTGACAACTTATATAAAGGCCTCATGTTATTTTGATCAAAAAGCATTGCTCCATTTATAATTGATGCATGTTTGTCTGCCAAAAGCTTTAAATTGGAATAGTGAGTTGTAACCACTCCAAAAGATTGCTTATCATTCAAAAACTCTAAAACAGCCTCTGCAATTGCTCCTCCAATTGTAGGATCAGTTCCCGTACCACATTCATCAATCAAAAACAATGTTTTATTATTTGCTCTTTCACATAAGTTTTTCATACTTAGCAAATGTGAAGAATAAGTACTTAAATCATTTTCTATTGATTGTTCATCTCCTATATCAATAAATAATGAAGAGAAGATTCCTGCCTCTGAACTCTCTCTCATAGGAATAAGCAACCCACATTGAAGCATATATTGTAAGAGTCCAACGGTTTTCAAACATACACTTTTCCCTCCAGCATTTGGGCCTGAAATAATAAGGATTCTGTCTTTTGCATTCAGTTCAATTCTTAAAGGAACAATCTTTTTAGAGTTTTTTTCCAAAGCCTCTTCAAGAATTGGATGTCGTGCTTCAAACCAATTTATTAATGTATTATCTTCAACAATAGGTTTTCCTGCTCTAATTTGTAGTGCATATTTTGCTTTTGCTCTAATAAAGTCTATTTTAGAAAGGAAATAATATGCATTAATTAAATTATCTATCTCTGGTCGCAAAACATCGGTAAATTCCATTAATATTTTTAGTATTTCCCTTCTTTCTTCAAGCTCCAACTCTCTAATTTCATTATTCAACTCTACTATTTCTGCAGGTTCAATATAGGATGTTTGTCCACTTTGCGACTCATCATGTACAAATCCCTTAATTCTTTTCTTATTAGCAGAAGAAATTGGAATTACTAATCTTCCATTACGAACAGAAACCTCAGCATCCTCCAAAGACCATCCCTCCTTTTTAACATGAAGTAAAATCCTTTTCATTTGCTTATCAACATCCAAAACCTTCTTTCTGTGATTTGAACGAATAATATACAAATAATCCGAAGCATCATCATTGAAATCTCCTTTAGAATCAATTAACTTCAAGCAAATGTTTAAAAGGTTTCTATCCACATATACTCCCTTAGATAAATTGCTTAGTAAGGGAAACTTATTCTCATCGCTTTTGGAGAAGAATAAAAGACATTCATTTATAGTAATTAAAGAAGATTTTAAATCAAAAAGAGAATTCTGAGAAATGAATGTTCCCAAAAGCTTTAGCCTTTGAAGCTCATCTCGCATATCAAAATAATTATCGGAAGGGAAAGTTTCATTTGAAACAAATATCTGCCTAAATTCCTCTGTAATACCTAATAATTCAATAACCTTATTATAGGAAGTTAAAAACTCCATCTTATCCACAAAACTTCTACCCCCATCACTCAAACATAAACTTTTAAGCAATTCCCTAACGTGGTCAAACCCAATCTTAAATTCCAATTTATTATTTCTCATCATCTAAAAAGAATACAAATTTACACAATAATTTAATTACATTGCCAAGATAAGAAAAATTTAAAGAAGGATAATCAAAATTAAGTCCCTTATATTTTCAAAAAAGTCCCTTATATTTTTAAAAAGTCGGCATTTAATTTTAATTATACTTGATCTTTTTTTGGAACATGAAATTTAACTATAAATTAAAAAAAGGGCTTCCAAATTGAAAGCCCTTAAATGATTAAATTTTATTTTAAACCTATTTTAGTATTTACTTTTAGAAGTAAAACTATTTAATTGGTTCTAACTTAACAGTAAAGTGACGCATAAGTGGAGCTTCCCAAACAATCTTGTAACCATGATTTATTTGTTCTGCTCTGTCTTTTAAGTTTTTCAATGCAACTGCTATAACATCCATATGGTTATTAGTGTAAACACGACGAGGAATAGCCAAACGTAAGAAGTCAAGTCCTCCAAAACGATTTTCTCTTGTTATTGGATCACGGTCTGCTAATATATATCCTATCTCACAACCACGAATACCTGCTTCTTTATAAAGCTCAACTGTTAGGGTTTGTGCCGGGAATTCTTCTGTTGGAACATGAGTTAATAATTTAGGAGCATCAATAAAAATTGCATGTCCACCTGCAGGTCTTTGGTATGGAATTCCATATTCATCTAAACGTTTTGCAAGATATTCAATTTGTTTAATACGAGTTTCAAGCATTTCAAATTCTGTATTTTCGTCTAAACCTACAGCTAATGCATTCATATCTCTTCCGTTCATTCCACCATAAGTAAGATAACCTTCCATTACAATACAGAAGTTTTTAGCACCATCAAACCAATCTTGTTTTCTTGTTGCAATAAAACCACCCATATTAACGATAGCATCTTTCTTAGCACTCATTGTCATTCCATCAGCATAAGAAAACATTTCCTTTACAATTTCTTTAATTGTCTTGTTTGCATAGCCTTCTTCACGAGTTTTAATAAAGTAAGCATTTTCTGCAAAACGAGCTGAATCTAATAATACAGGTATATTATATTTTAAAGATAGTTCATGAACTTCACGTAAGTTTTTCATGCTTACAGGTTGTCCTCCTGCAGTATTATTAGTAATAGTAATTATTATAAAAGGTATTTTTCCTTTATAATCTTGTAATGCTTTTTCTAATTTCTTAGGGTCAACATTTCCTTTAAAAGGAATTTCAAGCTGAGTATCTTTTGCTTCATCAATTGTACAGTCTAAAGCCATAGCTCCACGACTTTCAATATGTCCCTTAGTTGTATCAAAATGAGAGTTTCCTGGACATACAGAACCTTCTTTAACTAAGTAAGAAAATAAAACATTTTCAGCAGCACGACCTTGATGTGTTGGTATAACATATTCAAATCCTGTTATATCATTTATTGCTTTTTTTAGGTTAAAGAAAGAAGATGCACCTGCATAACTTTCATCTCCCATCATCATTGCAGCCCATTGTCCTTGAGACATTGAACCAGTTCCTGAGTCAGTTAAAAGATCAATATATACTTTATCTGCTGATAATTGAAATGTATTATAGTGAGCATCTTTAATCCATTGTTCACGTTCTTGGCGAGTACTCTTATGAATAGGCTCAACCATTTTAATTTTCCATGATTCTGCGAATGGTAATTCCATAATATTTTTGTTTTTTGTGTATTTTTAAATTTATTTTTTGATTAATATTGAAGTTTAGAGTTGAATTCTTATTCCAACACTTATTATTTAGAATGCAAGTTTATCTCTATCTTTAAGATTTAAATAGAGATCATTATTTTGTATAAGTAAACTACTTAGCATCATTTCAATATCTAAATGTGAGACTGCAAAGTTATAAATAAATATTTTTATTTCAAACTTTTTAAGTCAAAAGTTTTAATGCAAATTATTATTAAGCACTAATTTATAATAATAGACAATGAATTGACACTACTTTTAAGTTTTATATTTTTCTAATTTAAGCATTAGTTTCAATAATATTTTGGATAAAGATTGTATCTTTGCTCTATTACTAATTTTTTATGCAATGATTAGACAAGCCTTATATTTTTTATTTCTTTTTTTATCATTTGGGGTAAATGCTCAAAACCCTTCTTTTGATACTTATTTTGAAGATAATACACTTAACATTCTTTGTTATCATTCAGGACGAAAGGCATTAGAATATTATATAATTGACCAAACATACATTACAAAAAAATGGGCAGGCTCTAAAACAAATCTATTAGATAATTCTAATTTAGGAGCTCATCGAATTGAAGTTTATGCTAACAATAGTAATACATTAATATATTCTCATAATTATTGTTCTCTTTTTGAAGAATGGCAGACAACTTCAGAGGCTAAAAATACTTGTGGAAATTTTGAAGAAGTATTAAGAATACCTTTACCAAAAGAAGATGTGGATATAGTTTTCTTTTCTCGAGATAGTTTGGGCAATTGGAATAAGATAGTTAAACAAAAAATTGAAGTAAAGAATGCTGTATTTAAAACATTAAACTATAAACTTCATGAACCATATAAATTAAATGTTTCTCCAGAAGACATAAGTAAAAAATTAGATATAGTTATTGTTCCAGCAGGATATACACAAAAGGATTCATTAAAGATGATTTCAGACATGAAACTTTTCAGTGATTTCTTTTTCTCAAAACCTCCCTTTTCTGAAGCTAAAGACAAAATAAATATTTGGGGTCAGTGCTATTTTTCTGAACAAATTGGAATAGCAGGATTAGATTCAACAATACTACCAAATAGTTTTCTTGGGGTAAGTTACAATACTTTTAATTCTCCAAGATATATTATGACTCCTAATCTATTTAATCTTCACGAAATACTTATTAATGTTCCTTATGAACAATTTGTCATTATGTGCAATAGTGAAACTTATGGAGGCGGAGGTATTTTTAATTTCTATGCAACATCTTATGTTAATCCCAAAAATGGTTTTGTCCTAATACATGAGTTTGGACATTCATTTGCAGGGTTAGGGGATGAATATTCAGAAAACGATAATGATGTTGAAGGAGCAACTCAAAACATTGAACCTTGGCAAAAAAACGTTACATCGCTTAAAGATTTCTCTAAAAAATGGAAAGATATGATGGATGCATCTACTCCAATTCCAACTCCAATAACAAAAGAATTTGAAAATAAGGTTGGAGTATTTGAAGGAGCAGCTTATGTTAACAAAGGATTATATCGTCCTTCCCAAAATTGTTTAATGCGAAGCGATAAACCTTTTTGTCCTGTTTGCACAAAAGAAATAAATAAAATGCTCGACTTCTACACCGAATAGAAGAATTAAAATCAAAAGAAAATGAAAGAAAAAACCTTATACTTAATTGATGCTATGGCATTAATTTATCGTTCCTATTATGCTCTCAACAAAAATCCACGAATCAATTCCAAAGGATTAAATACTTCAGCAATACTAGGATTTGCTAACACTTTACTTGATATAATAAAGAAACACAAGCCTACACATATTGGGGTTGCTTTTGATTTATATGGTCCAACAGTTCGTCATGAGCAATTTGAAGACTATAAGGCTAATCGTCAGGAATGCCCAGAGGATATAATTTCGGCTATTCCTTATGTTAAAGAACTTGTGAAAGCGATGAATATTCCTATGCTTTGCAAGGAAGGTTATGAAGCTGATGATGTAATTGGAACTCTTTCAAAAAAGGCAGCAAAGGAAGGTTTTACTGTTTTTATGGTAACGCCAGATAAAGATTATGCTCAATTAGTAGAAGAAAATATTCTTATGCTTAAGCTTCCTCGAATGGGAAATGGAGAAGAAATATTGGGAGTTAAAGAAGTTATAGAGAAGTTTGAAATAAAAAGACCAGAACAAGTAATAGATATTCTTGGACTTTGGGGAGATAGTTCTGATAATATTCCTGGAGTTCCTTCAATCGGAGAAAAGAAAGCCAAACTCTTAATGAAGCAATTCGACTCCATTGAAGATATTCTTGCTAATACCGATAAGATTGAAAATGCTTCAATTCGTAAGGCTATTGAAGAAAACAAAGACAAGGCAATCCTTTCAAAAAAACTTGCAACCATTATATTAGATGTTCCAATTGAATTTGATGAAGAGGCTCTTCATTTTGAACAACCTGATTTTGAACATTGCAAAAAACTCTTTTCTGATTTGGAATTTAAGACTTTTGAGAAACGTTTTCTTGAAGTATATGCTCAAATTGCAGGTTATGCAGATGCAACCGAGGCAATATATAGAAAAGAAGAAGGAAAACAAACCAAGCAATTTCAGGCATCAAATAATAATGATACTCAATTTGATTTGTTCGGAAACCACGCAAGTGGAAATGTAGATGATTTGTTTTCTCAATCAAATTTTAAGACTATTGACAGTGTAGAGCATGATTATTGTCTTATTGAGAATGGAAAAGATTTAAAAGAAGTAATCAAAGAAATTAAAGAAAAAGGCTTTGTTTGTTTCGATTGTGAAACAACAGGACTGGAAATTGATTCTGAATTAATAGGTGTTGCTCTATCATTTGAAGAGCATAAAGGCTATTTTGTTTTAATTCCTCAAGATAAGCAAGAAGCAGAAACAGTTCTAATTCTTTTGAAAGAAGTAATGGAAGATGAAAAAATTCAAAAGATAGGACATAATATGAAGTTTGATAAGAATGCTCTTTTGAATTATGGACTCGAGGTTAAAGGTAAATGTTTTGACACAATACTTGCACACTACCTAATAGATGCGGAGTCAAGGCATAAATTAGATGTTCTTGCCAACTCCTATTTAGGTTATGAAATGGTACCTTTCGAAAAGGTATTTGGTAAAATTCCAAAAGGAGGAAAGATAAATCACAAAGTATTAGATAAAAACAAACTAAAAGAATATTCTGTTGAAGATGCTGATATTTCACTTCAATTAAAGCCTATATTTGAAGAAAAATTAAAGGAAAATGACCTCTTGGACCTCTTGGAGCAAATTGAAATGCCTTTGGTTGATGTGCTTTTATCAATGGAAAGAGAAGGTGTAAATATAAATATTGAAGAATTAAACGCGTTTTCTAAACAACTACAAGAAACAAAACAAGACTTAGAAACAAAGATATATGAATTGGCAGGAGAGGAATTTAATATCTCATCACCAAAACAATTGGGCGATATTCTCTTTAAAAAACTACAAATAATTGAGAAAGCCAAAACCACAGCAGGCTCAAAACAATTCTCAACAGCAGAAGATGTTTTAGCAAAATTAGTTGATAAGCACCCAATTATTCCTCTTATCTTAGATTATCGTTCCCTAACCAAACTTAAAGGAACCTATGTTGATGCACTTCCTTTGCTTGTAAACAAAAAAACTAATAGAATCCATACCTCCTACAATCAGTCAACAACTTCAACAGGAAGGCTTTCTTCAACCAATCCTAACCTTCAAAACATACCAATAAGAACCCAGCTTGGAAAAGAAATTCGTAAGGCATTTGTTCCTAGAAACGATGATTATGTTTTACTCTCAGCTGATTATTCTCAAATTGAATTAAGAATTATTGCATCTTTGAGTAAGGATGAAAACATTTGTCAAGCTTTTATGGATGGTATAGATATTCACACTGCAACAGCAAGTAAGATATTTCATATTCCACTTAATGAAGTTACAAAAGATCAAAGACGATATGCAAAGAGTGTTAATTTTGGAATAGTTTATGGTATTTCGGCTTTTGGGCTTTCAGAACAGCTTTCCATTCCAAGAAAAGAAGCACAGGAATTGATTGATCAATATTTTGCACAATATCCTAAAATTAAAACCTTTATTGAAGAAAGCATTAAGACAGCACAAGAAAATGGATATGCTCAAACTCTTATGAAAAGAAGGCGCTATCTTTATGATATAAATTCAAGAAATGCCAACTTGAGGAATTTTGCAAGTCGAAACGCAGTAAATATGCCTATTCAAGGTACTTCTGCCGATATGATTAAGAAAGCAATGATTGAAATTTATGCTGAATTCAACAAACTTAATCTTAAATCAAAACTAATACTTCAAGTACATGATGAATTAATTTTTGATGTTTATATCACAGAAGTTGAAACAGTAAAAGAAATTGTAGAAAAAAGAATGAAAGAAGCCTTGCCTTTAGAAAATGTTCCTATTGAGGTTGAGAGCAACACTGGTAAGAATTGGCTTGAGGCTCATTAATTGGATTCTTTTTTAATAGTATCTTGATAAATCTTTTCTGGACGTTTGTGTTTCCAACGTTTATGAGACCATAACCAAAAGACTGGATTCTCTTTTATTGTTTCTTCTAAAAGAGAAACATATTTTTGAGTTATTTCAGCATAACCCTCTTCCATTGGATTAAGACTTAAAGGAATTATATCAAAACTATAATAGCCTCTTTTCTCTTTATTTACTTTATAATAGAAGACTGGATAATTGAATTTCTTTGCAAAATATTCTCCTCCAAAAATTACTGGAGTATCTTGATTGAGAAGATTTGTCCAATAACATTTGTAAGTGTCGTTAGGACTTTGATCGGAAAGAAGCATATACGCTGAAGGAGTTTTTGTTTTCTCATTCTCTTGAAATACTTCTTTTACATTATCATTATAACAAACCTTAGTTCCATAGCGAGTTCTTCTTTTATGCATAAGTTTTTCAAAGGTTTTATTTGTCATTCTCTTCCCAACTCCAATTCCTTGAAATGGAAACTGCATCCCTAATGACAAAACCATGTATTCCCAATTATTATAGTGAGAAGAAAGGAGAAGAACACTTTGTCCTTGTTGGAAATATGTATCCAATATTTCTGGATTATTACACTTATATCTTTTTAGAACATTCTTCCTTGAAATACTTAACATCTTAAATCCTTCGAGGAAAACATCTGCCAAATGTTTATAGAACTTGTCTATTATAATTTTTTGCTCATTTGTGTTTTTCTCTGGAAAAGATTTCTCAATATTTTTCTTTACAACATCCAATCTATATTTAATAATGTAATGAAGTAAAAAGGCAGTTATAGATGATAATATGTATAAAAACCATAAAGGCAATAGAGAAAGGGGAATTAATATGCAATAAAAGAGTAAGTAATTAAATAGTTTTTTCATCATTTTTTGTTATTTTTGGCATAGTGAAAATAAATCTGCTTCCTTTACCTATTTCAGACTCTGCCCATATAAGTTCTTTGTGTTTTTGTACTAATTCTTTGATAATTGTTAGCCCAAGACCTGTTCCTTTTTCTCCTTTTGTTCCTTCTTGTGTTTGACTGATTTGTTCAGTAAACAGTTTTTTAGCAAAATCCTGACTCATACCAACTCCATTGTCGGAAACTATTATCTTAATCTTTTTTTCAATCTCCTCTATCTTAACTTCAATCTCTCCATTTTCGTTTGTGAATTTAATTGAATTACTAATTAAGTTTCTAAGAATAGTCTTAAACATATTTATATCTGCTTCAATATATATGTCCTCAGGAATATTGCAACTTAACTTAATGGATTTATTTTGTGCTAATGGATTAAGATTTTCAATTATGCTTAAAACAATACTTCTAAGTTGAATATTTGTTTTCTTAATACTTAGCTGCCCAGATTGAACTTTTAACCAAAGAAGAATTTCTTCTAATAATGTATAAGCCTTTTCTGAACTTTCATTTATCATTTTAGAAAACTCTTCTATTTCTTCCTTATCAATATTATCAATGTTTTTAATTATATAATCGGAAAACCCTATTATGGAATTGAAAGGATTTTTTAAATCATGAGCTAATATTCTAATGAATTTATCCTTATCTGAATTAAGTTTTTGAAGGTCTTTTGCAAAACTGATAATTTGTTTCTCCGTTTTCTTCCTTTCTGAAATATCTAAGAATGTTACAACATAACCAACCACTTTGTCATTTTGAATTTGAGGGAATGAAAAATATTCAACTTCAAACTTAGTACCATCTTTCTTCCAGAATACTTCATCTTCACAATGGGTTTCAATATTATAAAGTATTGTTTTTTGAATTCTACATTCGCTAAAATCCATTGGCTTTCCATCTTCATAACTATGATGTATTAAATTATGAATATTCTTACCCAAAAATTCTTCTTCACTTGAATAGCCAAGCATATTAATACATGATTTATTAGCAAAAGTACAGTTCCCATTTAAATCAACTCCATAAATTCCTTCCGCAGTCGAATTCAATAGTAGATTGATTTTTTCTTCTTTTTCTTGAATTATTTCTTTCTCTCTTAATATTTGGGTAATATCTCTACCTATACTTATAATACCAACAACATTTCTATTATTATCAAACAATGGAATCTTATTAGTTTGCTCATATCTTGTTTCTGAATTTTTAACATATAAAGCATTTACCTTTCCAATCAATTTTTTTCCTGTTTGATAAACAATATCATCCTCTTCTTTATAGTTTTTTGCAACTTCTAAAGGGAAAATATCTTCATAATTTTTACCAATAATTTCTTTCCAATTTTTATATCCAGTAATTTGAGCAAGTGATTGACTACAAAATATTATCTTTCCTTCCTTATCTTTAAAAACAACATAATCTTCAATATTCCCAAGAAAAGTTTCAAAATAACGATTGAATACAATTTGCTTACTTTCCAATTTTTTAAAATCAGTAATATCATTCAATGTTAAGAATACTCCAAAACCTTGAGCTTTTAAAGGAGCCGAATTTATGATAAGCCATCTCAAATCTTCACCAGTTTGCATTCCAACTTCAAAATTGTTGATAGGAATACCATTTATTAAAGTCTTTACTCCAGGACACTCTTCATTAGGAACTGGTCTAAGATCTGGATAAACTAAATTGAAATTTTTACTATGAAGATTAATTTGTAAAATTCTTTCTTTAGAAACACCTAATATATGCTCTGTAGCCTTATTACAATCAATAATATCTCCTTCTTCATTTGTTAGAATAATTCCTTCTTTAAGAGTTTCAAAAATTGATTTGTATTTCTTCTCACTTTCCTCAACCTTAGACATAACATTCTTATATGCTGAGTTTAGAGTGTCTAGTTCCTCATTTTTAACACCAAGTTTAGACACTAAGTTAACAAGAAAATCTTTTAAATAGCTTATTGAAAAAACTAATAATATTGCTGTTATAAAAAGAGTTGTGAAACTAATTATCCAATTTCTTATATCATTAAAGAAAACATTATAGTCCACATGTCTTACTACAATATTTTCATAAAAAAGAAATTGAAGTATAAAAAACCCAACAAATGTTACAATAAAGTAAAAAACTCCAGATTTTTTACTATTAAAAAGCGTTATTAGAGCAATTCCAATCACAGTAAGAAACTGGTCTCCTAAGCTTCCAAAAATAAGATTGCCTGCAAAACCTCCAATAATAAATGAAATTGTTATAATATGAGCCTTAAACTTATGTCCTATTTTATTTCTTATTAAGAATATTAATAAAATCAAAATAGTTTCAAGTAACCCAACTCCAAAATCTGGGAAGAATCCTCCTTTTACAAAATGTATTAATGAGAAGATTGTTGCTGGCAATGTAATAATTAATAAACATAGAATTGAATAATTCATTAGTTTATTCTTTACATCATCTATTTCTTTTAATAAGACAACCATATAATATGTATAAAAATAAAGGTTAACTTTTTTTATACGAAATTTTCGTATAAAAGTTCTTTATTATATTAAAAATGAAGGATAATTAGCTTAAGTAACAATAAAAGTATAAGTATATAAATAAAAAACAAAAGTCATCTTTTCAGATGACTTTAAAATTTTTGAGGTCTCTTCCAGATTCGAACTGGAGTAGACGGTTTTGCAGACCGGTGCCTAGCCGCTCGGCCAAGAGACCTTAATGTTTGAGTTTGCAAAAATACAATAATTTTTCATATTACCAAAAAACCAAAGCATTTTACCTGAAAAGATAGTTATTACAAGAACTTGTAAATGTTTTTAGAGATATGGGATACTTGTAAACCTTATTTAGGGATAAAAATCAAAACTGTAAATTAGAATTAGTAATGAAGGGAAAACTGCAAATCTAAATCAGGAAAAACTATAGCTTTTCTATAAATAAATACACTTCTTTTTGAGGAAATTAAACAAGGATTTAAAGTCTTTATACTTCGTTTAGAATCAATATAATGATATTATATTCCAAGTATAATGGCATTATATTCTCTGTTTAATGGCATTATATCATAAGTATAATGGCATTAAACTTACCATTTAATGGCATTATATGGAGAATATAATGCCATTATACTGAGATTAAAAAGAAGATTAGTTAGTTCTAAACAATAATTACTGAGTTCTTAATAAGGTTTTGGGAGATGTAGAGTTTATTATTTCTTATTTATATCAACAAAACAAGCTTTTTTATATCTTTGCACTAAATAAACTACACCAAAAATGAAATTTACTGCAGAACAAATTGCCTCTTTATTGGGAGGAGAAATAGTTGGAGATAAGAATGTTGTTGTAAGCACTCTTTGTAAGATTGAAGAAGGAACTGAAAATGGAATGTCTTTCCTTTCCAATCCAAAATATGAACATTATATTTATGAAACTAAAGCTTCTGTTGTTATTGTAAACAAGAGTTTTGTGCCAGAGAAGGAAGTTAATACAACAATGATTAAGGTTGAAGATGCCTATGCTTGTTTTGCTAAGGTGTTGGATATTTATAATGAGTTTTTACTAAATAAAACAGGCGTTTCTTCTCTAAGTTTCATTTCCTCTTCTGCTTCAATTGAAGAAGGAGCTTATGTTGGAGAGTTTGCTTATATTGGTGAAGGGGTGAAAATTGGAAAGAATGCCAAGATTTATCCTCATGTTTATATTGGTGATAATGTAACAATTGGCGATAATGTAACCTTGTTTTCAGGAGCTAAGATTTATCATTTATGTATCATAGGTAATGGTTGTGTTATTAATTCTGGGGCAGTAATTGGGGCTGATGGTTTTGGATATGCTCCTTTGGAAGATGGCTCATTTAAGAAAATTGCTCAAATTGGAAATGTTATTTTGGAAGACAATGTTGAGATTGGAGCAAACACAACAATTGACCGTGCTACAATGGGAAGTACAATAATTAGAAAGGGAGTTAAATTGGATAATCTTATTCAGGTTGCTCATAATGTAATTATTGACCAGAATACAGTTATGGCTGCTCAATCAGGAATTGCAGGAAGCACCAAGATTGGAAAGAATTGTTTTATTGGAGGTCAAGTTGGATTTTCAGGACATATTAATATAGGTGATAGAGTTAAGATTGGAGCTCAAACAGGTATAATGTCAAATATTAAAGATGACTCTTCAATTTTTGGAACTCCTTCATGGGAAGCTCGTTCATACATGAGAAGTTATTCATTCTTCCGTAAACTTCCAGAAATGGAACTTAGAATAAGAGAACTTGAGAATAAAATAAAAGAATTAGAAGGCAAATAGAATTTTAGCCTTAATTAATTCTTTTTTATGAAAGTTTTACACTAATCAAGTGTAGGAACTCTTCTCTTGTTTCTTTTCTTAGGAATGCACCAGTAAAGTCGGATGTTGTGGTAACAGAGTTTTGTTTTTGAACTCCTCTCATACTCATACAAAGATGTTGAGCTTCAATAACCACAGCAACTCCTAATGGGTTTAAAGTATCTTGAATACACTCTTTAATTTGTTTTGTCAAACGCTCTTGAACTTGAAGTCGACGAGCAAAGCATTCCACAACACGAGGAATTTTACTTATACCAACAATTTTCCCATTTGGTATATAGGCAACATGAGCCTTTCCTACCATTGGCACCATATGATGTTCGCAAAGAGAATAAATTTCAATCTCTTTAACAATTACCATTTGCTTATAATCTTCATGAAAAGTTGCAGAACGAAGAATTTGAACAGGATCTTCATCATATCCATGAGTAAAAAACTGCATTGCCTTAGCAACTCTCATTGGAGTATCCAAAAGTCCTTCTCGAGAAGAATCTTCTCCCAATAAATCTAGAATTTCCTTATAGTGATAAGCCAATTTATTAAGTGTTTCAGGATTATATCTCTCTATTTTGGTATAGCCATTATCATTCATAGTCAAAATTATATAAATTGATTTGCAAAGGTATAAAAAAAACAGATTTAAGATAAAAGATAAGATAAAAAGAGGGATTAAATTAGCTCAAATCATAGAATATTTATTTCTTTTTTTGGTTACTAATTTCCTATGTTTGAGTTTTATTTGTACTTTTGCAGATTATTTTAAAATAGAAATGGAAAACAGAAAACGTAATTATGGAGAAAATAAGCCTGAGAGAGGTCAGTCTCCATACAAAAGAAAAGAAATCAGAAGATCATCCGAATCACGTCCAAGAAGAGAAAACTCCTCATTCGGAGATGAAAATCCAAGAAGAAGATTTAACAGTGATTCAGAAGAAAGACCACAAAGAAATTACTCTTCAGACAGAAGAAACGACAATCCAAGAAGAAGTTTTAACAACGATTCAGAAGAAAGACCACAAAGAAATTATTCTTCAGACAGAAGAAATGATAATCCAAGAAGAAGTTTTAACAACAATTCAGAAGAAAGACCACAAAGAAACTATTCTTCAGACAGAAGAAACGATAATCCAAGAAGAAGTTTTAATAACGATTCAGAAGAAAGACCACAAAGAAACTATTCTTCAGACAGAAGAAATGATAATCCAAGAAGAAGTTTTAACAACAATTCAGAAGAAAGACCTCAAAGAAACTATTCTTCAGACAGAAGAAACGATAATCCAAGAAGAAGATTCAATAACGATTCCGAAGAAAGACATCAAAGAGATTATTCTTCAGAAAGAAGAAATGATAATCCAAGAAGGAGTTTTAATAACGATTCTGAAGAAAGACCTCAAAGAAATTTTGGAGAAAAAAGACCAAGAAAAGATTTTAGAGAAAGCAGATATGGTTTTTCAAGAAAAGATTCTTCCAATAGAGAATTTTCAGACAGAAAAAGATATAATGATGAAAGGCCAATGAGAAGAAGAGACCATGATGATTCCCGAAGAGATAACGGAAATTCTTATGGCTATGATGAAATTTCTTTAGGCAAGGATGGATTAATCCGTTTAAATAAATATATTTCAAATTCGGGTATTTGTTCAAGAAGAGAAGCAGATGAATTAATTAAAGCAGGTGCAGTTACCGTTAATGGAGAAGTTGTTACAGAAATGGGACATAAGGTATCGGCAGATGATGTAGTTATTTATGGAGGAGAACGTTTAGTAAATGAAAAAAAGAAATACCTTCTTTTAAATAAACCTAAGGGATATATTACAACTATGGATGATCCTCGTGACAGAAAAACTGTTTTATCTCTAATTAACAAAGCATGTAAAGAAAGACTTTATCCTGTTGGTAGATTAGACAGAAACACTACAGGTTTACTATTATTTACTAATGATGGAGAGATGACAAAGAAACTTACTCACCCATCATTTGGAGCAAAGAAGATTTACCATGTGGAACTTGACAAACCTCTTAACCATGCTGATATGCAAACCATATTGGAAGGTATTGAATTGGAAGATGGAATGATTAATGCTGACGACATTCAATATGTTGGAGATGGAGACGACAAAAGAGTTGTTGGAATTGAGCTTCATTCAGGAAAGAATAGAATTGTTAGAAGAATATTTGCAGCTTTAGGATATGAAGTTTATAAACTCGACAGAGTTGCATTTGCATCTTTAACTAAGAAAAACTTACCAAGAGGAATGTATCGTTTTCTCTCAGATAAGGAAGTTTCATTTTTAAAAATGCTTAAAACAAACTAAGGAAAAGCTTTCTAGCGTTAGTATTCATCGCAGTGGTTAGTTAAGGAGACAAAATCTTCTTAACTAACCAAAAACTAATTTGGCTAAAGATGAAGAAAAGATATTTAAAGATTCTATTATGGATAGGAGGAATTTTTCTCTTCTTAGCTTTGGCCGCTGCGTTAGTTGTTTATATTAACAGGGAAAAAGTTAAGCAAATAATAATTTCTGAAATCAATAAACAATTAGTTACAGAAATTAAAGTTTCTTCCATTAAGGTTGATTTCTTTTCTACTTTTCCAAGTGCATCACTTGCTTTTGATGATGTTATTGCTTTTGATGCTTTTCCTAAAAAAGACATAGACAAAAATAATATCTCAGAGAAAAAAGATACCTTATTCTATTTTCGAAAACTTTACTTAACATTTGATTTTTGGGATATTATTAGTGAAAACTATCAAATAAATAAGATAATTGCTAAAGACGGAGCTTTCAATATGAAAGTAAATCAAAATGCAGAAGTTAATTATTTGTTTTGGAAACAAAGTAAAAGCAATAAGGAATCAAAATTTTCTCTTTCTTTAAAGAAAATAGTGCTTGAGAATATTCAATTCTCCTATAGGAATGATTATAGCAAACAATATTATGAAATTCTTCTTAAAGATGCTTACGCAAGAGGTAACTTTTCAGACAAAGAACAGAAAATAACAATTAAATCTAAATCTACTATTAACAAAATTCAAATTGACAATCTTGCAATATCCAATAATAGAGATTTTGATTTCGATATAATATTCTCAAATAACACTAATTCAAAACTAATTCAAATTTCAAAAGGTGAACTTAAAATTGATGGGTTAGCTTTTGATGCAAGAGGAAGTTTAAAATATTCAAAAGATAACAAAATTGACCTTTTGGTTAAGAGTGATGGTGTGGAATTGGAAGATATGATAAAGCTTTTACCTCAGAAATATAATAAATTGTTTAAGAACTTCGAAGGTAAAGGAGAATTGATTTTTGACTTTAGTATGAAAGGTAATATTAGTAATACTCAAATGCCAAGCATTAAGTCCAAATTTTATATTAATAACGGTGAGCTTACAAATAAAAAATTAGATATTTCTTTTAGGAATATAACTCTTAATGGAAATTTTTCAAATGGAGAAAAATGCAATTCAGAAACTTCTTTTATTAAGTTGGATAAATTCTATTTTCAATGGAATAAAGGTTTGGTAAAAGGACATGGACAACTATTCAACTTCTCTAACCTCTCTGTTGATGCCTTTTTGGAATGCAATTTACCTTTAGAAGCTGTACATCGTTTCATACAAGATAAAAACATAAAAGTACTTAATGGCAATCTAAATCTTGACTTAAAACTAAGTGGCGATATAAAGAGTTTGGAGAATATTCCAAAGCAAGGATTTACTAAAATTAAAATGGAAGGGAAAGGATACATTAAATCTCTTAACTATTCAAACATAAATATTCCTCAACAAATTACTAATCTTAATAGCAATTTTGTTTTCAATAACTCCTCAATAAAAGTAAGTAATCTAAGTGCTAACGCTGGTAAAACTTCTCTTAATTTTAATGGAAATATAGAAAATATATTGCCATTTGCTTTCAAACAAGCTAAAGCTTTCAACCTTAATGGAAATCTTAATTTAGGTTCACTCAATATAAATGATTGGCTCAATAAGTCAAATAATAAAAAGGATTCTGTTTCTGGCCTTACTCTACCAACTTTTTTCAATGCGGATCTTTCAACAAGTATTGACAGACTAATATATAAAGAAGCTCATATTGAAGATTTTCATTCAAGAGTAATTCTTCTAAATGGAAATTTAGCATTAGAAAACATGAACTTAAAAGCTTTTGGAGGCAGTGTAAGAGGAAAAGCATCATTGGTTCTAAATTCTAAAAAGCCAAAAATTGTTGGAGATATAGAACTTAAAAAAGTTGAAGCAAGCAGATTCTTTAAAGAGATGAATGAGTTTAGTCAAAACTCCATTACAAGTAAAAATATTAAAGGGAATGTCACTGCTGGAATAAGTTTTTCAGCAGAGTTTCTTAATAAAAATTTAGAACTTAATAAGGAGAAACTAACTGCAAATATTAAATATAAAATTGAAAATGGAGAGATAAATGAAGTGCCTCTTCTTAAAAAATTATCCTATTTTGTGGAGGAATCAGCACTTAATAATGTTAAGTTCAAAACCATTGAATCAAACCTTTCAATACAAAACTCAAGCATAACTTTTGAGGAAATAAAAGTTAAATCCAATACAATTAACTTCTCATTTTTGGGCAAACATAATTTCAATAAAAATATTGACTATAGAGCTTCAATAAAGTTAAGCGAACTTTCAAGTAAAAAGAAAAAAGCAAAACTACAAAAACAAAGACAAGAATTTGGTAACTTTGAAGAAGATGAAAAATCACAATTAACCTTATTTGTAAAGATTATTGGAACAATTGATAAGCCTCAATTCACCTACGATTTTAAAAAGAACTTGGAAAAGACAAAAGATAATCTTAAAAGAGATAAGGAGAAAATTACAAATTCTATTGATAAAGATTTGAAATTAGACATTCAACAAATGAAAATTGATAAAGCTAACTGGAAACGTCAAGAAAAAGGAGAATATATTATTGAATGGGAGGAAGGGAAGAAAAAAGATACAATTAAAAAAGTAGAAAAAGACGACACAAAGTTTCAAATTGAATGGGAATAAAAAATAAAACAAAATAATACAATGGAAAGAAAAGTAAGAGTACGTTTTGCACCAAGTCCAACAGGACCTTTACATATTGGTGGAGTAAGAACAGCATTATATAATTATTTATTTGCTAAAAAATATTGTGGAGATTTTCTTCTTAGAATAGAGGATACAGACCAAACAAGATTTGTTCCAGGTGCAGAAGAATATATTATTGAAGCTTTTAATTGGTTAGGGATAAATTTTGATGAAGGAGTTGGTATTGGAGGAGAGTTTGGACCATATCGTCAAAGTGATAGAAAACCAATGTATAAAGAATATGCAGAACAATTACTTAATTCGGGTTGGGCTTATTATGCTTTTGATACTCCAGAAGAACTTGATAAGGTTCGTAAGGAATTTGAACAAGAAAAAAAGAACTTTCAATATGATTGTAATACAAGAGGAGCTTTAAAAAACTCTTTATCTCTTTCAAAAGAAGAGGTAGATAGTCTTTTAAAAAACAATACTCCTTATGTTGTGCGTTTTAAGTTTCCAAAAGATACAGAAATTCATATTAATGACCTTATTAGAGGAGAAGTTAAAATGAATTCTAATTTATTAGATGATAAAGTACTTTATAAGTCTGATGGAATGCCAACCTATCATTTGGCAAATATTGTTGATGACCATTTAATGAAAATATCTCATGTTATACGTGGGGAAGAATGGTTACCTTCATGTCCATTACATGTTATGCTTTATAAGGCTTTTGGATGGGAAGAAACAATGCCCGAATTTGCTCACCTTCCTTTGCTTTTGAAACCAGATGGAAATGGAAAGTTAAGCAAGAGAGATGGTGATAGATTAGGATTTCCTGTATTTCCATTGCAATGGACTGACCCAAAAACTGGAGATATTTCTTCAGGTTATAGAGAAAGTGGATATTTACCAGAAGCTGTAATAAATATTCTTGCTCTTTTAGGTTGGAACTCAGGAACAGAACAAGAAATATTTACTCTTGATGAGTTAATTGATATATTTTCAATAGAAAGAATAAGTAAGTCTGGAGCTAAATTTGATTTAGAAAAAGCTAAATGGTTTAATCATCAATATCTTCAATTGATGACTAATAACAAAATAGCAGAACAATATTTGTCAATTCTTAAGGAAAAAAATATTGATGTTTCTATAGAATATGTTGAAAAGGTAGTTGGATTAGTAAAAGAAAGATGTAATTTTGTAGTAGATCTTTGGGAACAATCTTCATTTTTCTTTGAAAGACCAGAAACTTATGATGAAAAGGTAATAAAGAAACGTTGGAAAGAAGATACTGCTCAAAGATTAAATGAAATAGCTGAAATATTAAATTCAATTGAAGATTTTAATGTTGAAAAAACAGAACATGAAGTTCATTCATTTATTGAAGAAAGAGAATTAAATATGGGACAAATAATGAATTGTCTTCGTTTAAGTTTGGTTGGAGCAGGCAAGGGACCAAGTTTATTTGAAATTATTTGTTTAATTGGTAAGGAAGAAACTATTGAAAGAATTAAAACTGCAATAGAAAAAATAAATTCTAATGAATAATACTTTTAAAGAAATACAATTTATTACTATAATTGGCAAAGGTAATGTTGCTTGGCAGTATAATAATGCTATGGCAAATCTTGGTATTAATGTAAATTGTATTTCTTCAAGAGGAGAAATAAGAGAAGAAGATCTTGGGTCAGATTTAATTATTATTGCAGTATTGGATAAAGCAATAGAGGAGGTAGCAGGAAAATTAAGAATTAAAGATTCTATTCTTGTTCATACTTCTGGAACAGTGGATATTGAAGTATTGAATAAGAGTTCAGAAAATTATGGCATTTTTTATCCTCTTCAAACTATTACAAAAGGTATTCAAATAAACTTTTCAGATGTTCCCTTATGTATTGATGCAAATAATGAAAATACTCTTGCTTGTCTTAAACATTTGGCAAAAAGGCTAACTGATAAGGTATATGAAATAAATACTTCTCAAAGACAAGAGTTGCATCTTGCTGCTGTATTTGCTAATAATTTTACGAATCATTTACTTGGTATATCAAAACAAATACTTGAAAGGGAAAATATACCTTTCGATATTATATTTCCATTAATAAATCAAACCATAGAAAAAGCAAAACAAAATAATCCTTTTGATGTTCAAACAGGGCCAGCAAAAAGACAAGAAATGGCAATTATGGAAAATCATAAATCAAGATTAGATGATGATGAAAGAGAAATTTATGAAATTTTGAGTAATAAAATAATTAAAAAGCAAGATTCTTTAAAAGATAACAAATAATATCTATGAAAAATATTGTTGTTTTAACTGGTGCAGGAATTAGTCAAGAGAGTGGTATTAAAACCTTTCGTGATAGTGATGGTTTATGGGAGAATTATAAAATTGAAGATGTTGCAAACTTTGATTCATGGTTAAAAAATCCCGACTTAGTTAGAGATTTTTATAATCAAAGGAGAAAACAAATTATTGACGCTAAGCCTAATCAAGCACATATAGAATTAACTAGATTAGAAAGATATTTTAATGTTAGCGTTATAACACAAAATATAGATGATTTTCACGAAAGAGCTGGAAGTAAAAATGTAATACATCTTCATGGAGAGATTAAAAAAGTAAAATCAGTTAAAAACCCTAATTATATTAGGGAATTAGATAGTTGGGAGCTCACAATAAATGATATTGATGAATATGGAGAGCCTTTAAGACCTAATATAGTATGGTTTGGAGAGGCTGTTCCTATGATTGAGCCTTCAATTGATATATGTCAAAATGCAGATATATTTATTGTAATCGGAACTTCTTTAGCAGTTTACCCTGCTGCTGGACTTATAAATTATACTCCTTCAAGTGCAAAAAAATACTTGATTGACTTGAATGAAGTTAATAAAAATATGAATGGAATTACTTTTATTAAAGAAAAAGCAAGTATTGGAGTAAAAAGGGTTGTGGATGAAATATTAGAAGAGAATCAAATTTTTGAAAAATTGAACAAAGATGAATAAGGTTTTTATTGAAACTTATGGATGCCAAATGAATCAGGCAGATAGTGAAGTGGTACTTTCAATACTTGGAAATCAAGGCTATGAATTAACAATGGATATTAATGAATCAGATTTAATTTTGATTAATACATGTTCCATTAGAGATAACGCTGAACAAAGAGTTAAGAGTAGATTAATGGAATTGGAAGCTTTGAAAAGGAAAAATTCTAATTTGAGAGTTGGAGTATTGGGTTGCATGGCAGAAAGGTTAAAAGAAGAGCTTTTTGAGAAAAATAAGGTTGTAGATTTAGTTGTAGGTCCTGATGGTTATAGAGATATTCCTTTATTGCTTAATGAATATAATAAAGGACAAAGGGCATTTAGTGTCATGCTTTCTGACGAAGAAACATACTCTGAAATTAAACCTGTTAGAATTGGTACAAATGGAGTAAGTGCATTTGTTTCAATTATGCGTGGTTGCGAAAACTTTTGTTCATATTGTGTTGTACCCTATACAAGAGGCAGGGAAAGAAGCAGAGATTTTGAATCAATTCTAAATGAAGTAAAAGATTTATTTGATAGAGGATATCGTGAAGTAACTCTTTTAGGTCAGAATGTAAATTCATATTTATATGAAAAAGATGACATTAAGGTTGATTTCTCTGATTTAATGGAAATGGTTGCATTAATTTCACCCCTACTAAGAGTGAGATTTTCAACTTCTCATCCAAAAGATATTTCTGAAAAATTGATAAAAGTTATTTCTAAGTATCCAAATATTTGCAAGTATATTCACTTACCAGTTCAATCTGGGAGTGCTGTTGTTTTAAAAAGGATGAATCGTAAATATACTCCTGAAGAATACCTAAATAAGATTGATATGATTAGAAAATACATTCCTGATTGTGCAATAAGTACTGATATAATTGCTGGTTTTTGTGGAGAAAGTATTGAAGATCATAATCAAACACTTTCTATTATGCATCAAGTTGGTTACGATTATGCATTTATGTTCTATTATTCTGAACGTCCAAATACATTAGCTGCAAAGAAATATCCTGATGATATTCCTTTGCAAGAAAAGAAAAAGCGATTAGATCAAATAATTACTTTACAAAATGAATTATCTTATATTAGTAATTCAAATGATTTTGGTAAAGAGTTTGAAGTTTTGATTGAAGGTGAATCAAAAAGAAGTAAAGAAAAACTTTTTGGAAGAACTTCACAAAATAAGGTTGTTATCTTTGATAGAGAAAATAATAAAATTGGAGATTATGTTAGAGTAAAAATCACCTCTTGCACTTCGGCAACTTTAATGGGTAAAAAAGTAAACTAGTATAATGTTTTGTCATCAATTAAATTATTATTACTTTTGCATATTATTAAATAAAAATTCTAAACAACTGATGATAAGAAAGAAGATTTATAATATCATTTATGCAATTTCAGCCATACTTTTGATGGTTTCTTGCACTCCACAAAAGGAGCTAATGTACTTTCAAACAAATGATTCTAAAGACACAGCTTCAGTTTATAAATACACTTATCCTCAGGGAGAGAGTAATTATTCTCCAAATTATTTGCTTAAAGAACGTGATGTACTATATATTCAAATAAAATCTTCTGTAGATGCTGAAAGTAATAAGTTATTTTCTGATCAAAATTCATATTACTCTACTCAAAATGAAAGCGGAATTTATTTAAACAGCTATGTTATTGATAAAAATGGAGAAATCAATCTTCCTGTTGTTGGCAAAATTAAATTATCAGGTATTTCAATTGAAGATGCTCGTGCAAAAATTGAAAATAAAGTTTCTGAATGGATTGTTTCTCCTGTTGTAATTTGTAAAATGGTTAGTTTTAAAGTTTCCATTCTTGGAGATGTAAATCGCCCAGGAACTTACACTTTTTATCAAGGAAGCGTTAATGTTTTTGATGTTATTTCTGCTGCAGGAGATTTAACATATTATGGAAATCGACAAGAGGTTAAAATTGTAAGAAAAGCTGCTAACGAAGACATAATAATTAAAATAGATTTAAAAAAAGCTGACCTTTTGAAAGATCCTCAATATTATCTCCAACCAGGAGATATTGTTTATGTTCGTTCAAACAAAACAACTAAAAGTTTAAGCTATTTCAGCCAACCTCTTAGCACAATAACATCTTCTTTGTCTCTTATTACAACTATCGTAACATTAGTATTTGCACTTAAAAAATAATCGTTAACAATGGCAACAAACAATAATTCCCTCCCTCAACAAGAAGAACAATCTTCCATCGACTTAAAAGAGTTGATGTTTAAAATGCTCGACAAATGGTATTATTTTGTTATTTGTCTAATAGTATCAATTTTAGTTTTTTTTGTTGTAAGTAAGTTTACAACTACTCAATATCAAGCTAAAGCAACTCTTTTAATTAAGAGTAATGAAAATGCATTATCTCAATTAACTCTTCTTTCAAATGATTTTGGCAAAAACAAAGCTAATTTTCAAAATGAAATAGGTCAGATTCAATCGTTTTCAATGGCAAAACGAACTATAAAGGCTTTGGATTTTTATGTTAATTATTATCAGAGAAGTAAATTCAAAAAAGTTGAGATTTACAAGGATTCTCCTTATTTTGTAGAATTAGACATGTTCAAACTCCAAACTGTAGATCTTCCAATAGAAGTTCATATTTTATCTAAAGATAAGGTTCAAATATCTTATGAAAACAAGAATAATTCTTCTCAATATGATTATGGTCAAGATATGTTAATTGAGTCTAATCTAACAATTAAAGAAAAGGAAACTACACTTAATTTTGGACAATGGTATGAAGCAGATGGTATGAAATTTAGATTTATATTAAATGAAGATATACCTTTTAATAATAATTTTACTAAATCTAATTATTCTTTTGTCATTAATGACATTGACAAAATAGCAAAAGAATTTAATTCTACTAAAATAGATTTAATAAATAAAGAGTCAACTATAATTAATATTGCTTTTGACTATCCAAATCAAAAAAAGGCAATTGATTATCTAAATATGCTTTGTAAACTATATATAGACCTTACTTTTGAAGAAAAAAACTATATGAATACAAGCACTATTAAATTTGTTGATGCTCAAATAGCTAACATAGCAGACTCTCTTACTAAGACAGAAAGAATTAGGGAAGAATTCCAAGTTAAGAATAATACTGTTGATTTGGGTGGAGATGCAAAATATCTTTTTGATAAGGCAAATGAATTGGAAACTAAACGTGCTGAAGAATATACAAAAAGACAGTATTATGACTACTTAGGTAAATATATTTCTCAAGCAGATTTTAATGAAGGTGTTGTTGCTCCTGCTGTAATGGGAGTTGAAGATGTTTTATTAAATAGTTTAGTTAAAGAATTAACAACAAGATTAACCCTTAAGAAATCGCTAGCCTTAACAACTACTCCTAAAAACCTTGAATATCAAAAATTAACACACGAGATAAATAATATAAAAGGACAAATTGAAGAAAACATCAAGAGTTTGAAAAGAGTTTCAACAATTGCAACAAATGAATTAACGCGTCAATTGAATATTTTTCAAACAGAACTTAATAAACTTCCTTCAACTCAACGTAACCTAATCAATATTGAAAGACAGTTTAAATTTAATGATGAAATTTACACTTTCCTTTATCAAAAAAGAGCTGAAGCAGAAATAGCAAGAAGTTCTGCACTTCCAGACCATAAAGTAGTTGATAAAGCAAGAGAAGCAAATAAGGTTTATCCAAAAACATCATTAAACTTAATGATAGCTGTTCTTTTAGGCCTTTTAGTCCCTGCATTATATATCTTTATTCGTTATCAATTAAATAATTTAATTGAGTCAAAAGAAGATGTTGTAAAAATTTCAAAAGCACCTATTATTGGATACATACCAACAATTCAAGAAGAAGGAAGCAAATTAGTTGTATTTGCCAAACCTAAATCTCATATTACTGAAAGTTTTCGCTCAATAAGAACTAACTTAAAATATATTGTTGGAAAAGATAGAAATCAAGTAATCTTAATTACATCATCTATGCCATCTGATGGAAAGAGTTTTATATCAATGAACTTAGCTTCAATTATTTCTTTAGCTGGTCATAAAACTATAATTGTTGGCTACGATTTACGTAAACCAAAACTTCACAATTTCTTCAATTTAAAGAATAATGTTGGAGTATCTACATATCTTATTGGAAAACATTCATTGGATGAAGTAATCCAATCAACAGAATTTGAAAATTTAGATATTTTAGTTTCTGGACCTGTACCACCTAATCCATCAGAACTAATTGATTCTCCTGAGAATTCAAAATTAGTTGAAGAATTAAGGAAAAGATATGATTCAATTATTTTTGATACACCTCCTATTTCACTAATTTCAGATGCAGTTACCTTAACAAAAGAATCAGACATTAATATTGTAGTTGCTAGAGCTGGACATACAGATAAACGTATTTTTTACTCAACAATTGATGATTTAGAAAACAGAGATAAGGTTAAATTTAATTTTATCTTAAATGGTTTAGCTAATGCCTCAAGCAAGTATGGATATGGAACTTATGGAGGATACGGAAAGGGATATGGTTATGGATATGGAAAAGGTTATGGTTACGGATATGGCTATGGTTACTATGATGATGAATCCTCTCCTAAAAAGAGCTAAATAAATTATCTGTAAAGATAAACGAGACTTAAATAAAAATAAATACCAACTTTTTAAAAGAAAACACCGATTAATTTAAAATAATCGGTGTTTATTTATATAAACTAAGCTTTTAAATAAAAAATGAGACACTATAATATTCCAATTTTTATTCCTCAACAAGCATGTTTTAATTCTTGTATTTACTGCAATCAACATTATATCTCTGGACAACTTGTTCAACCTACTTCAATTGAAATAATATTAAAAATAGAGACATATTTACAAACCTTTAAAGAACCATATAATGCAGAATTAGCTTTTTTTGGAGGAAGTTTTACTGCCATAAGTCATCAAAAACAAGAAGAATACCTAAAAATTATTCAACCTTATATTAATCAAAATAAAATAAGTAGCATAAGAATATCAACTCGTCCAGACTATATTACTCCTGAAATCCTTCAAACTCTAAAAAAATATAACGTTAAAACTATTGAACTTGGAGCACAATCGCTCTGTGATGAAGTTTTGCAAAAATCTCAAAGAGGACATAGTGCAGAAGATGTTCAAAATGCCTCAAAACTTATCAATGAATATGGATTTGATTTAGGTTTACAAATGATGATAGGACTTCCTGAAGATACTTTAGAAAGAAGCATTGAAACAGCAAAACAAATAGTTAATTTAGGAGCAAAATCCACTCGAATATATCCAACCTTAGTTATTGAGAATACCCTACTGGCTAAAATGTATCGTAATGGGGAATATCAACCTTTAGAAATATCAGAAGCCATAAATTGGGCATCAAAGCTCTACAATATATTTCAAGAAAATAATATAAACATCCTAAGAGTAGGGTTGCATCCCTCAGAAGCATTAATAAATGGTAAAGAACTTATAGCTGGCCCCTTCCATGTTTCATTTAGGGAGTTAGTATTAAGTAATATTTGGAAAGAAAAGTTTGAATCAATTGCTCAAAAAAAAGCAAATACAATAACCATTTACGTAAATCCTAAATACATTGGTTCAGCAGTAGGATATAAATCTCAAAACAAAATAAGCCTTCAGAAATTATATAAAAATGTAATCTTCAAAGGAGATCCTAACCTTAAAGACTTCCAATATAACTACATTATATCTTAAATATACCTATCTTATAAGATTATTAGGTCAAATAGATTTGATTTTAAGATCATCTGTATAATGTTTTAAGGGTAAATCAATGAAGTTATTTTAATCCAAGAGTGGCACTCTTATAACTCAATAATGGCATTCTTATCATTTAACAATGCCACTCTTAAATAGTAAAAAGAAAGTAAAACAACTCTCAAAACAAAGCCTTTTTAACCTTATATCTTTGTTTTATCATCCATATTTCATTATTGTTCTATCTCAAAAAAATTAATAACTAGTTAAATATCTTGTATTAATCCTTACATCAATGTAAATATCCATTGTCTCTAAACGCAAAAACGCTCAGTAAACTAAATTACTGAGCGTTTTAAAAGTTTCTGGCAGCAACCTACTTTCCCAGACGGGTTAGT
>JAFNAR010000035.1 GCA_017860255.1 Bacteroidota bacterium
TGGATTGAAGATTATTTATCCATAATAAATATTAAAGAAATTAATTAACTTTGCACTACTAAATTACTCTATCATTACACACTTTTTGGGATACTACCTTTTTTAATGGTTTTACCCTTAGTTTTGCCTTATGGTTACTATCTTTGCATCAAATGAAAGGTTATGAATAAAAAAAGTGCATTCACTGTGGAAAAGGATTTGTCCATAAATATGGATTTATAAAAGGTATTCAACGATACAAATGTGTTATTTGTAATAAGCAATTTTTAGGTGGTCTTCGTTTAGATTCTTCTTTAATTTGGGAAGATTATACTATTGGCAAACAAACATACAAACAACTATCATGTAAGTATAATTGCTCTATCAAAACTATTCAAAGACACATTGATTCATACAGACTCAACATTAATCCCCCAAAAGTAAGAAAAGTTATAGTAATAATGGATGCTACATATTGGGGTAAAGAATTTGGAGTTATGCTTTTTAAAGATGCTATAACAAAAGAAAATCTCTTAAAGTATTATGTTAAATATGAGAGCAATTCAATCTATATCAAAGGAGTTAATGAACTTAGAGATAAAGGATTTGATGTAATGGCAATTGTATGTGATGGGAGAAAGGGTTGATTCAATGCTTTGCAGATATACCTGTTCAGATGTGTCAATTTCATCAATCAGCAATAATTAGGAGATATTTAACCAAGAAGCCAAAGCTCAAAGCAGCACAAGAACTCATGGAAGTAATGAACTTAATGAAACAAACAGACAAAGAATCTTTTATAGGAACATTAGGGCTATGGCATGAGAAATGGAAAGACTTTTTAAATGAAAGAACTATTAATCCACAGACCCAAAAGTCTTTTTATACTCATAAAAGGCTAAGAAGTGCATATAGAAGTTTGAAAACAAATTTACCATGGCTTTTTACGTGGTATGACTATATTGAATTAGATATTCCCAATACTACTAATGCAATTGATGGTCATTTTGCAGATTTAAAGAACAAGCTAAGAAATCACAACGGACTATCATTAAAGCGGAAGAAGAAGTTTATTGATGGGTTTTTAAAGGCATAGGAGAGTTCCAAAAATATCAAAAGGGCTTTGATAAAACAAAACCCTTAAATATTGACATTTTCGTCACTCTTCTGTTTTATCCCTGATAGGTTGCTCCCCAGCAGAGCCTATTTCCGTTTAAACAGATTCTGCAAAAGAACAAAAATTTGTTCTATGATTAACAAAAGTGGAAAAATAAAAACCATTAAATTTGTCCATTACTCCGTAATTTTAATAACTTATACTTAACATAATTGCAATTATAAGATGTAATTATAGAAATAAAAAATTGATTTTTGCTTATTATGTTCTAATTTTTCAGATAATTAATCAAAAAATTAGAGTAAAAAATTATAAAAAGAAAACGAAGAAAGAAAAAATTAAAACAAAGAACCCAGTGCAATACCGAGCTCTTATAGAATCAAATTATTATTAATCTGTCCAACTGTTTGGGGTCACTTGAATTTAATTAAAACCAATTCCCTATTTTTGTAGAATAAATCTATCCCCATAAATATATATCTACAAAACTCTTTTCATATGGGCAAAAATACAAATTTTATTGGACAGCCAATACTTGGTCAAATATTAAAGTTTATTAATCTTTCGACAATCACAACAAGATATCAAAGGAATATAATACCCGATAGGTATGTAAAAAAGTTTGATGGCTATACTCATTTATTCACTATACTCTATGCTGTGTTTTGAAAGATTTTACCTCATCACTAAATTAAAGAATATTGACATTTTCGTCAGTCATCTGTTTTATCCCTGATAGGTTTGCTCTCCCAGTAGAACCTATTTACGTTTAAGAAGATTCTGCAAAAGAACAAAAATATCCTAATGAAAAACAAAAGAAGTAAAATAAAAAACATTAAAAATGTCCATTACTCCTAATTCAATAAATATTTACCAATAAATACATCATATGTTTTGTGAAAATATATTTTTTTGTATCTTTGACGGAATAATAAACTAAACAAAAGAATAGAAATTTAGATGAAAGCAATTGTTACTCTTGCAATAGGGAAAAAATATGAGAGAATGTTTAACAAATATTGTCGAAAAAACTGGAAAGAATATTGTAATAAATTTGGATACGAACTTATTGTTTTAACAGAAGTATTAGATAAATCTGAAAGAGCTTCAAAACGTTCTCCTTCATGGCAAAAATTACTTATATTATCTCAAGAGTGGTCAAATAAATATGAAAGAATTGTTTGGGTGGATTCTGATATAATTATAAATAGTGTAAATGCCTACGATATCTCTCAAGGAGTTCCTCTTGAAAAGGTTGGAGCTACTGAAACATATTCATTAATGGGAGAAGAAATATATTCAATTGCAATGGTAAGACTTGTAAATTTCTGGAACAAAAACAATATTCCTAATCTTGAAGCCCTAACACCTAATGAGTATTATTCCAAACGAGGCATAAACTATACCCATATAAACAAACTAGTTCAATGTGGAGTTTTTGTTTCTTCGCCTTTTTATCATAGAGAAATATTTGAACATATTTATAACAACTATGAAGACTCTTATGGTGCAGAATGGAATTATGAAATGCCATATATGTCATACGAATTACTTAAAGCAGATAAAGTTCACTGGATTTCTAACAGATTTAATTTCTCAGTAGGAGAAGTTATGACTGCTTTTTATCCACAAATTTGGCTAAAAAGCAGAAAAACCATAATACATATTTTACTAGATATTCTAAGCAGAAGTTTTGGATTAAGGAGAAGGAATTTAAGAAAAAGTCTTAACAACATATATACTTTATCTATATTTATGCATTTCGCTGCTTGTTCTAAATACATGAAATTTATAAAAAGATAAAACTCTAAAAGCTAAATAAAAAATAAAACTCCTCTATATAAATTATAGAGGAGTTTTGATATTTATACTATTTTTGTTATTCTTTTATTAACTTCTCTGTATGATTAAGTGTATTACTCCTAATACTTAGAATATAATTACCTTTATTATAAGTATTGTTTCCTATAGTAAAGTTATTTTGCCCTATTTTTAGAAATACTTTTTTAGAATAGATTTGTTTTCCTTCAATGTTATTGACTATTATTTCTATTTCTTCTTCATTAAAGGAGTTTATTTCTATAGTCCAATCATTTTTCGTAGGATTTGGATAAATTATAATAGGATTAGCTTCTATGACATCACAAGATGGTATTGTATATTTTGTTGATATTGACTTTTCTGTTGCTTCTGATATATTAACATCCCCCTCATTAGGAATATCTCCCACACAAAACTTAATGCATTTTTCACATGTATATCCTTCAATAGTTACTTTATGACACAAAGCATTATTATTAGATTGTCCAAAAACATGAACAAATGAAGGATCTGTAGAAAGTGTATCATTACCGTATCTCCATTCATGCTCTCCTCCCATTTCTTGCGCTTGAATAGTAAATGTTGTGGATGTTCAGCATCTAAGAGACATAATGAAAAGTTCGCATTACAAGGAAGCGTATAAGTAACTTCCTACTCTGGCCATAAAGTAGAATCAGGATGATCACTTGAAGCAAAAAGCATATCTCTATATGTTTGTTCTGTTTCTAATTGCAACATAAATCTATGATTAGTCGATGGATAATTTACCATATCTTGAACAATAGCTTTTAATTCTGGAGTATTATTGATAATATAATTCCAATTCCATTTTGAAACAGAAGGTGTTATCGTCATTTGATTAGCAGTAATTGTTGATGGTTGATTATTCCATGTAACAGTATTCTCATTACAAGCACTTGTTATTCGTTTAACAAGTACAGGATTTGTAGGGAATGTACTTCCTGTATAATAACTATTTCCTTGTGGAGCACTAGCTGAACTAGAAATCCCATAAAACTTTAATTTAACATCTGTAATAACAGCATTTGAAGGAATGGTAGATAATTCCTCAAATTTAATTAATGACCTATTGGTCCCCAAATTACCATCCCATGTCCATGTTATCATAACTAATTCTGGATAAGCACCAAAATTAGTATTTGCGTCATTAGCTCCAACTCTTGTAAATACAATAGCATCTTTACCTAATGACGAATCTGGTTTAAATGTTATTGTTGTTTGAGCGTTTAGCATCAATCCTGTTGCACATATCAATGCAAATAAAAATAATTTTTTTTATGTTTTTTATGTTTTTAAATTAAACAATGCAGCAAATATATAACATATTTTCTAACCATTAAATTATTTTTAATATTATTATATGTATATTATTGATTTATCTTTTTTGATGAGCTCTATTAAGGTTTAAATATATATTCTTTATTTGATTATACATTTTTTCCCATTGAAATTTTGAAGAATTTTCAAGTCCTAAGCTTATTATATTTGCTCTTATTTCAGAATTTGAAAGAATTTTTAATTTTTCAAGGACAGCCTCAATTTCCAATCTTTTAATCAACAGAGTTTTATCTCCAATAATTTCTAATACAGAAGACCCTTCAACTGCAATTACTGGACACCCTGATTTTTGAGCCTCAAGAATTGGTATTCCAAAGCCTTCGTATGATGAAAGATACATCAAACAATATGCGTTATTGTAAAGAACATTCAAATATTTATTATCAACTCTCCCCAAATATTTATATCTTTCTTTTCCTAATTTATCATTTAGAAAATTTATTTCTTTTTTTGAAAGCTCATATCCAACAATTACAAAATTTTTATCTGATTTAGCTACAGCTTCTACTGTAAAATCGAAATTTTTATAATGATATCTTGCTCCAACATATATCACATAAGATTCAGCTTCAAAAGGGAGATTATGTTTTTGCGATTTATCTATAATAAAATATTCCTGAGACACTCCATGATAAACTACTCCTATTTTTGATTCATCTATTTGAGGTAGGAATTTCAATAAATCCTGCTTGGTGTTTTGAGAAATACAAATTATATAGTCAGAATTTCTTATTGCCTTGTATTTTTGCCAACAATGGAGTCTCTTTTCAATAAATCTACCATAATATTCCAGAGTAAAATCGTGAACTGTTGTAATATTGATAGCCTCTTTATTCTTACATAATCTGTAATATGATGAATGAAATATAAATGGTTGAGGATTTTTTGGCAGTCTTATATCAAAATATCTTTTCCAGAAAAGGTGTTTAGATTTATACCTTTTTACTATTTTATCTTTTAGAATATTCATATTCTTTCTAAAAATATTATTATTTGCATCATTAAATTCAGCAAACATAATATCAAAACTCTTATCTTCTATCATTCTATTCAATAACTCAAAC
This sequence comes from Bacteroidota bacterium, assembly GCA_017860255.1. Lineage (GTDB taxonomy): Bacteria > Bacteroidota > Bacteroidia > Bacteroidales > P3 > UBA10566. Next base: position 5,341 of record JAFNAR010000035.1, read on the forward strand.
CACACAACCGATATTCCCCCTGAACGCTGAAGAGAAAACATAATATTATCGTAATAAATCTTAATCATAATTAATCTTGCTTTGATAAAATATATTCTAAATCTTTACTTATGAAATTTGATTCTTGAAAAAAATAATCACGTAAAAATGTTGGATTAATGATTTTTTGGAATTTTCTTTTACAAATGGGATAGAATATTTTTATTCTATATAATAGATTAAAAATAAGTTTTTTTGTATTTACAGGTATAAGGTCATCAAAATAAGGTAGAACTTTTGCAATTTCATAACATGAATTATTACATAAAAGCACTATTTTACATTTACAATGTTTCTTATATTCTTTTGCAGAATCTAACCATAAAATAAAATCACCAATATTATCTAATCTGGTTAATAAAATAGATTTTTCATTTGCGAAAGGAATAATTTTTAATAAAACAAACTCTATTCTATAGTATAATAAAATAATTTGCAGAAATAGAATTTTCATAATAAATTCAAAAATAGATATCATTAACTTTGAGAAAAAAAGAAATCAAATTCTTGTTTAACAACACTATTGTATATTAGATTATCTTCTTTATGAAAAACACAGATATCATAATAAGGAAAAGCACCTTTTTTATTCTTAATATACAAATCCAATTGTCCTAAAATATCTTTATTTAATACTATATCAATAGAAATGAGTAGACGTCCATAATTATCATAAATTATTGCTTTATTGTATCCAATATCTTCTAACATTTTAAAAGTAGAAAATCCATCATCATTGACATTATCAAGAAACTCTCTATCATACTCAAAAAACAAAATTGGCTTTGATCGTAGTAGCAAATTCCTTGCTCCTCTTAAAATCTTAAAATCATAACCATCAGTATCTATTTTCAAAAACTTTACATTATTAAATATATTATTTGATTTTCCATCAATATTATCTATTGAATCAATCTTAATATTACCTTTTTTATTAGTATCTATTCTTAACGTTCCATTATTTTTAAAAACCTCAAAACTATTCTCGGAATTTTCTTCTCCTAAATAAGTTTCAAATAAAACTATATTTTCCATTGATGAAGTGTTTTCTTTGAAGTAATTAACATATTCCTTTTCTCCTTCAAAACAATAGATTTTTTTTGGCATATTCCTAACAGAATTAATAAGAACAGCAGAATCTCCAATATTTGCTCCAACATCTATTACTTCTAAATCTGAAATAAAATCTCCAATAATATCTATTAATCTTAAAAGGTTTCGAGAATAATACTTATGATTTTTAAGATTCTTTGATAATGTATGTGAGCCTGGACTCTGTATTCTATAGTTACCAACATTAAAAGTTTTTTTCCCAAATAATCCTCTTACATTAATTCCTCTTTCAAGTTTTACAATTTTAAAACCTAATAATCTTAATAATTTATTTACCAATAATTCAATCATAAATTTATTTACTATTTATTTTTAATTCCTTTTCAAAGTAATCAATTGTATTAACAAGACCTTCATTAAGCTGAATAGTAGGTTGCCAAGATAGTTTTCCCTTTGCTAAACTAATATCAGGTTTTCTTTGAGTTGGATCATCTGATGGTAGTGGAATATATTTAATTTTAGACTTAGAACCTGTCAATTCAATTACTTTATTTGCAAGTTCTAAGATAGTAAACTCGTTTGGATTACCAATATTCACTGGACCTGTAAAACCTTTATCTGTTTGCATCATTCTAATCATTCCTTCCAAAAGGTCATCAACATATTGAAAACTCCTTGTTTGAGAGCCATCTCCAGCAACAGTTATATCTTCTCCTTTGAGAGCTTGAACAATAAAATTACTTACAACTCTTCCATCATTAGGATGCATCTTAGGACCATAAGTATTAAATATCCTTATAATCTTTATATCAACATTATTTTGCTTATTATAATCAAAAAATAGGGTTTCTGCACAACGTTTACCTTCATCATAGCAACTTCTTTCTCCAATTGGATTAACATTTCCCCAATATGTTTCAACTTGTGGATGAACCATAGGATCTCCATAAACTTCAGAAGTAGATGCTTGAAGAATTCTTGCATGTATTCTTTTTGCTAAACCAAGCATATTTAAAGCTCCCATAACGGAAGTTTTAATAGTCTTTATTGGATTATATTGATAATGAATTGGAGAAGCAGGGCAAGCTAAGTTGTATATTTGATCTATTTCAATAAAATAAGGGGTACAAACATCATGACGTACAAGTTCAAAATAAGGGTTATCTAATAGATGAACAATATTTTTCTTATTTCCAGTAAAATAATTATCTAAACAAATAACTTCATTACCCTCTTTTAATAATCTTTCGCATAGATGAGAGCCAATAAATCCTGCCCCACCTGTAATAAGTATTTTTTTCATCAAAATTTTATTTACAATTTGCAAATTTAGTAAATATATATTTTACTATCTCAAAATATAATAAATATTCAGAATAAAAAGAACAACTATTCCTTTAATCTATTATTTATATAGTATTGCGACCTATAATAAAAAAACAAAAAGAAAATTGTATTTATAAACATTATACTTATAGATATACCCATCACACCTAATTTTTCTCCCATAAAATTATAAAGATAATAACCTATTAAACTTAAAAATCCTCCAAGAAATACTTGAATATATGTTTTTTCAAAATATGTCATATAATTAATCATTAATTGAGCCATAGAAGATAGAACCTGCGAAATAATTAAGAAAGGAAGAATATGAAGAATAAGATAATAATCTTGAGGAATAAGATTAATTTTTAATCCTATATATGCCCCTATCCATATTAATATACCAATAAATCCAAGCCCAAAAGCTATTAACCATAAATATCTATTTGTTTTTCGCCTTAAAACAGTTAGGTCTTTCTCTTTCATAAATAGCGGATTCCAAACAAAATTAAAAGACTGGTAAATAATTAAAACTATTGTAGCAAGTAAATATCCAAGATAATAAATTGCCATCCCTTCCTCTCCTGCATATTTTGCAACAAAAAACTTATCCCCAAAGTTAACAATAGCATACATTATACCAGATGCCATAATTGGCAAGCCTAACTTAAAAGCTTTCTTAAGAAAGAAAGAGCTAAATTTAAAAACAAAATTTTTGTAAATTACTCCTGAAAAACAAATAGTAAGAATAAGTTCCATTAAATATGTTACTGCAAGACGTTGAAAAACATTATCACCATCAGAAAAGTAAATAACTAATATTGCCGTTATATTTGTAAGGAAAAACCTTAATAGATTAAAAGTTTGAAGCCCTTTTATTCTTTCAGAAGAAACCAAAAAGAAAGTAAGATATGTTGAAAAAATCATTGAGGCTGTAGCAACAAAGACAAAATCTCTATAAGTAGAATATTGATTTGTGCCCACAGAGTTAGTTTTATTTAAAAAAGAGAAGAAATCTACATCAATCCTCCAGAAATAAACAATGATTATTGATAAAATAACTAATAGAAAAAGTGAAGTTGTTAGAGTATAAAGCATTGAACCCTGCTTATCTTTATCAGAAACAGTGTCTGCATAGAGTTTAATAAGAGCTACATAAAATCCAAAGCAAAGTATGCTGGATAATGTTGATGCAAAAGAATACAAATATCCGTAAAGTCCATATTCCTCTGGTGTCATTAGCCTAAGGAAAACAGGTATTAGAAGAAAGTTTGCTCCTCTAACCAACACATCAACTGAGAATACCTTAATAAAACGAGAAAAAATTTCGTTTTCCTTTATATATTTATTTGTAATTTCTCTTATTGACTTCATTAAATATTCTTTATAATTATTTTTATGTTCTTATGCAATAGTTGCTACGATATGTATATATTTTTCAAATTACAATTTGGTAACTTGGCTTTAATTTTTTCAAAAATTGAGGTTCTTACCATCATTAGTTCATGTTTCAATGCAGAAGAATTTACTTTAACATATAAACAATTGTTTTGCACATATATTTTAGTTGTTAGTTTATTGATTAATTCTCCAGTAATCTCTCTCCAAGCTAAAATTATATCCTCCTGATTTAAATTAGCATCAATGTGATAGTATGAAAAGAATTCTTGCATAACATCTTTAATACTACCTTCTTTAGTATTTCTGACATTATACTTAATTTTATCAACATAATTCTTATTTCTCATTTTCAATCCCCTTCTCTGAAATTGTATAAATCTTATGTTCCATATCAGTATTTTCAAATATAGACTCCACCCTGCCTAACTGAGTGTCTGTAACAAATACTTGTCCAAACCTATCGCTTCCAACCAAATGCAAAAGTTGATTTATTCTTTTAAGGTCTAACTTATCAAAAACATCATCCAACAAAAGAATTGGCTTAATCTTTGTTCTTTTATAAATATATTCAAATTGAGCCAATTTCAATGCCAAAAGAAAAGATTTCTGTTGTCCTTGAGAGGCATATTTCTTTACTCCATTACCATTCATACTTAATCCCAAATCATCTTTATGAATTCCCACAGATGTATATTTTAATACCCTATCTCTTTCAAGCGAAAGGTTCAAAAGCTCTTGATAATTTTCAGCCAACTCATCAGAAACATAGGATATTTCAACTTGTTCTTTTTCTGAAGAAATGAAATTGTAGTAATATTGGAAAATTGGAGAAAACTCATTAATGAAAGATTTTCTGCGATTGTAAATTATTTTTCCAAAACTAATCATTTGTTCATCCCAAATTTGAAGCGAATATAAATTGAAAGTATTGGTTTGATAGAAACTCTTCAATAACGCATTTCTTTGAATTAATGCTTTGTTGTATTTAATTAGATTATCTAAATAAAGTGTATCAACCTGAGAGATAACCAGATCTAAAAACTTTCTTCTCAACTCACTCCCTCCAATAATCAATTCCTGATCTGAAGGAGTTATTATTACCAAAGGCACCTTCCCTATATGTTCAGAAAAACGATTATATTCTTTATCCTCACATTTAAATAGCTTTCTTTCTCCTTTTTTTAAAACACAAGAATACTTTTCAATTGAGTTTTCTTTAAAACTATAGAATCCATGAATTGAAAAGAAATCTTCATCATATTTAATATTATTGGCATCAATCACATTAAAATAGCTCTTGCAGAATGACAAATAGTGAATGGCATCAAGTATATTTGTTTTACCAACACCATTCTCTCCTACCAAGCAATTGACATTAGCACAAAAGTTCAATTCTGTCTGAGAAATATTCTTAAAGTTATTTAATTTTAGTTTATTGAGATACATGCATCCATTATTTCTTCCATTAACCACCTTGGAGTTGAAGTTGCTCCAGAAATACCAACACTTTCACAACCTTCAAACCATTCTTTTTTAATATCTTCCTTATTAGAAATCAAATATGTTGCTTCTTTATGAGCCTTACATAAATTGTAAAGATACATTCCATTTGAACTACTTTTCCCACTTACAAACAAAACAACATCAACCGTATCAGAAAAATCAATCAACTCCTTTGAACGAGAAGAAACCTTTCCACAAATAGAATTTGTAATAATTACATCATGAGCCTGATTATTATTTTGATTATGTAATTTATGCCTTAATTCAATTTCATTGCAAATTGCTTTATACTCTTCCTTGCTCATGGTAGTTTGAGAAAACAAATGAATTGGCTTATCAAAGTTAATTAAATCCAAATCATCTTTTGAACTGATAACAATGGCTTCATTATTGGTCTGTCCAACCAATCCAACAACTTCTGCATGACCTTTCTTACCATAAATAACCACTTGCCCACCAATTTCTTTCATTCTTAAATATCCTTTTCTAACATTTTGCTGAAGTTTTAGAACAATTGGACAAGTTGCATCAATAATTTCAATATTATTTTCTTCAGCCAGTTTGTAAGTTGAAGGAGGTTCTCCATGAGCTCTAATCATTACTTTGGTATTTTTCAAAGCTTTCATCCTTTCAATATCAATCACCTCCAAACCCAACTTTGACAATCTTTCAACCTCCATATTATTATGCACAATATCTCCAAGACAATAAAGCTTATCATTGTCCTTAAGTTCTTTCTCAACCAAATTAATTGCCGAAACCACTCCAAAGCAAAAACCTGCCAAAGGTTCTATCTTAACTATCATTCCCCCAAAAGTCTAAATAATATTATCCAAAAATTGACCCATAAATTAACATGCAAATATAAATAAAAAACTTATCTAACAAAATATTTACCATTCTCACAACCCAAATTCTTATTTATAAAATTTCACCCTATTGCTCCTAAAATTCACCTTTCAAATACCCAAAAGGCAGAAACTCTCCTGTCAAATTAGAGGGAAAACACCCCAAAAACAAATATCCATATATACCAAATATCCAATATGTTATATCATAACAGGCGATTCAATAAAACCATATCGGCGATATGTCAAAAGCGTGACGCCCATAACGGGGTATGCGTTATGGGCGTCACGCAACCTTCATTACGCCGATATCGAACCACCATTACGCCCTTTTCGCATTTTCATAACGCCATTTTGCTACCATCAAATTGGGCAAATGGTATTTAAAAATGACTCGTCCGGAATAAGAGTTACAGATTTTACACTTATTTTCTTGGGCAAAGTTAGAAAAATATAAAATAAAGAGTTAGAAAAATATAATAACATTTTAGAAATTGAGAATTATAAATTAGATAATCTTTTATATTCAATATCTGAATTATTGAATATAAAAAATCTCAGTAATTATTAATATTACTGAGGTTTTTTATTCATTAATTAGATTTATTATCTAACCTATTGATTATTTAGTTCTTAATGATTCAAGTTTTGCACTAATTTCTTTATATTTTTCTGTCATTTCAAGTCTTGAATAAATAACTTTTAATGCATTTAATGTTGCAATATCATTTGGTTTCTTAGCTAAAACTTTTTCAAAATATGGTATTGATAAAGAGAATTTTGCTTTAGATTCTACTTGCAATTTGTCATATGCTTCAGATGCTTCTATTGGTAATTTGTCTGATTGATCTTTTAAATCAACTGCCCAGTTAAAATATAATACTCCTAATCCATAATTTGCATTTGTTAATGTAGAAAATGCTTCATTTTGATTTGGATCTAAACTTAGTGATTGGTTATACATTGAAATTGCATCATCAACATTATTTGCATCGCGTAATGAGTTTGCAATAATAACTAAAACAGTTGGTTTATTTTGAGAAATTGTATCTGCCATAGATTTTAATGTTGCAATGCATTTAGAAGCTTCTTCTTTATTACCATTTTCAATATAAGCTCCAGAAAGTAAACCTAATAGTTTGTAGTTTGAAGGTATATTTTTTACTCCAGCTTTTAAAACATTTATTGCTTTATCATTTTCCTTAGCTTTTTTATTTGCTAAGTACAAGTTAATATATATAGCTTCTTCTGTTGTTTTTTCCTTAACTAAATTTCTATAAAGCTCAATAGCTTTATCTTTTTGATTTGTTGCATCATATGCTAATGCCACACATGCGTTAGATTTCATATAAATTTCTCTATCTTTTACAATTTGTGCAAGATTAGATACATTCTCAAGCAAAGGAATACTTTCAGTATATTTTCCTCCATTAAATACATCAAATGATCTATTGAATTGATATATAACAATGTATTTTAATGTATTTATGTTTGCTCCCATATATTCAGAAGTATTAGCTGCTTTTTCTATTTCAATAGATTTTAATATTGCTTTAGTGGAAGTTTCTGCTAATTCAGGAATTGGAGTTTCAATTTTTTGTTTGTTAAATAATTTTGCATCAGTTTGAGATATTTCAACTAATTTAGCGTATATTAGTCCAGCATAGTGCCATGTTTTAGGATCATTTTTAGTGCTTTCATTTTCACAAGCTGCATCAATATTTTTCTTTGCATTTGCTAAACGATTATTTTTCATATCGGCATAAGCACTTTGAACTTTCATAGTTTGAGCCGTTGCACTAAATCCAAATGCGATTAATGCTACTAAAAAAATTATTCTTTTCATTTTAATCTGTTTTATTTGATTTATTTAAAATTAATTTCTGCAAGATTTATTTTATTTTAATTTTCTTCTTCAATTGTGTTTTCTTCTTGAATTTCTTCATCAGATTCATCAATTTCTTCTTCAACTTCAACGTCATTCAAATCTATATCCTCATCAATAATTTCTTCACCATCAATTATTGCTCTTTCAATATCTTCATCGTCTTCAGTAACATCAATTCTGCAAACTGCTGCAATTTGGTCGTCTTCTTTTAGCTTAATAAGTCTTACTCCTTGAGTTGAACGTCCCATTACTCTAAGGTCTTTAACTGCAATTCTAATTGTTATACCTGATTTATTAATTATCATTAAATCATTTTCATCAGCAACATCTTTAATTGCAATTAGGTTTCCAGTTTTATCAGTAATTTTTAATGTTCTTACTCCTTTTCCTCCCCTATTTGTGTGTCTGTATTCATCAATGTTAGAACGTTTTCCGTATCCATTTTCTGATACAACCAAGATGTTTCTTTCTTTATCTTCAACACAAACCATGCCAATTACAAAATCACTTTCATCTTTTAAAGTAACACCTTTCACTCCAGAAGCATTTCTTCCCATAGGCCTTACTTTGCTTTCTGAAAAACGAATACAGTTGCCACTATTCAAAGCTAAGAATATTTCATTATCACCATTAGTTAGTTTTGCTTCCAATAGTTCATCGCCTTCTCTAATTGAAACAGCGATAATACCATTGATTCTTGGACGAGAATACGCCTTAAGGTTTGTTTTCTTAACAATACCTTTTTTAGTGCATAATACTATATAATTATTGTTTATATATTCTTCATCTTTCAAATCCTTAGTATTAATGTATGCCTTTACAGTATCATCGGGTTCAATATTAATAAGATTTTGAATTGCTCTTCCCTTAGATGTTTTTGTTCCTTCTGGAATTTCAAATACTCTCATCCAATAGCAACGTCCTTTTTCTGTAAAGAAAAGGATGTAGTTGTGCATTGTAGCTGTGTATATATGTTCAATAAAGTCTTCATCTCTTGAGTTAGCACCTTTTGAGCCTTTCCCTCCCCTATTCTGAACCTTATATTCTGACAAAGGAGTACGTTTTATATAACCAAGATGTGAAATAGTTATTACAACATCTTCATCAGCAATCATATCCTCAATCTTAAAGTCAGAAGCAGAAAACTCTATTGTTGTTTTTCTCTCATCACCATATTTTTCTTTTATCTCCAAAAGCTCATCCTTAATAACTTGCATCAAAACGTCTCTATTATTAAGAATTTCAAGACAACGTTTAATGAAAGCCATCAATTCATCATATTCAGCTTGAAGTTTTTCTCTTTCCAATGCTGCCAATTGACGTAAACGCATGTCAACAATAGCTCTTGTTTGAATTTCTGAAAAGCCCCATCGTTCACTCATTGTTTCTCTTGCTGCATTTACAGTTTCACTTGAACGAATTATTGCAATAATTTCATCAATAAAATCTAATGCTTTAAGCAATCCTTCCAAAATATGAGCTCTTTTTTCAGCTTCAGCAAGTTCAAATCTTGTTCTTCTTTCAACAACTTCAATTCTATGCTCAACAAAGTATTTAATAATCTCTTTTAAGTTCAATAGAAGAGGTCTTCCATGAACTAAAGCAATACTATTAATTGAGAATGAAGTTTGAATTTCGGAATATTGATATAGTTTATTTAAAACAACATTGGTGATAGCATCTTTTTTAAGTTTATATACAATTCTAATACCATCCTTATTACTTTCATCCTTAATTTCAGAAATACCTTCAATTTTCTTTTCATCAGCAAGTTGTGCTTGACGACGAATCATTTCAGACTTATTAACCTGATAAGGAATGGAAGTAACTACAATTTGATCATGTCCATTTGCTGCTTGTTCAATGTTAGCTTCAGCTCTAATAACAACTTGTCCCCTACCTGTTTGATAAGCTGAACGAACTCCTTCGTATCCATAAATAATACCTCCAGTTGGAAAATCAGGAGCAGTTATATGTTTCATTAACTCCTCAATTGAAATATCATTATTTTCGATATAAGCAATTGTTCCATTTATAACTTCAGTCAAATTGTGAGGAGCCATATTAGTAGCCATACCAACAGCAATACCAGAAGTTCCGTTAATTAATAAATTAGGAATTCTTGTAGGTAAAACGGTTGGTTCCTTTAAACTGTCATCAAAGTTATTTTGGAAGTCAACAGTATCCTTATCAATATCTGCTAATATTTCGTCAGAAATTTTAGCTAAACGAGCCTCTGTATAACGCATAGCTGCTGGAGGGTCTTGGTCAACAGAACCAAAGTTACCTTGTCCATCAACTAATTTATAACGCATTTGCCATGGTTGAGCTAAACGTACCATTGCATAATAAACAGAACTATCCCCATGAGGGTGATACTTACCAAGAACCTCCCCTACAATTCTGGCACTTTTTTTGGTAGGTGAATTATAAAACATCCCCATATCATTCATAGCATACAAAATTCTACGATGAACAGGTTTCATGCCATCTCTCACGTCAGGTAAAGCACGAGAAACAATAACACTCATTGCATAATCAATATATGCACTTTTCATTTGTTTTTCAATGTTTACCTTAATAATCTTTTCGTTTTCTGAGTACATTTTCAATAAATTTTCTGAGTCAATTTCAATCTGCGAAGATACAATTTTTTTTTGAAAGAAGATCTGATTATGTTCTTTAAAAGAGATAATACAAAAAAAATATTAAAAAACTTGCAAATTGAATAAAAATGTTGTAATATTGCAAAATAATTTAGTTAACCAAATCATATTTGATTATGCCCTCAACCCCATCTGTGAAGACAAGTTGAGGGTTTTTGATTTATAGTAACTCTATAATATTACCTTACCTATTGGATATAATTTCAAAATATCCCACTTTTCAAAACCCAAAATTTAAAATAACTGTGTTGAAAATCTATTGACTTAATAACAATAGATGAGAAATGCCAAATCGTTAAGAAATAATTTAAAAAGTAAGTTATTTGGATAACCCCTATATAATTTCAATTTAGGAATTCCCCATTAACTATTATACTAATGGTTGGTAAGTAAATATATAGAGTATTTGACCAAACCGACCATTAAAAATTGTTAAAATTAATAGATATATACTATCTAATTATACTATTCAATAGATAGGAATAAGTTTGAGATAATAAATATAAATTGATTTTAATACTTAAAGGCATTAATCATAATATGTAATCCTTAAAATATATCAGACTTAATTGATAAAACATCAATTATAATTTAAAATATACTTAGTCTTTTTTAAAATATACTTAGTCTTTTTCGAATTATATCAACTCTTTTTTCGAATTTGATAAGATAAGAAAAATAAAGCTTATGTATTAGGTTATTTTTACAAAAAATCCATTGTAGACCATTTAACATTTATATAATAAAAACAATCAAATTTTACATAAAAAAGCAAAATTTATAATTCGGATTAAGAGATATTTAAAAAATTAGATAAAGGAATAGCTCAATTATTATTAAATAAAATTTGTTTTAGTAGAATTAATAACGTACATTTGCCGCATCTTATAAATAAAGAGTAATTGAGTGGTTTTGAGCATGTGATGTGATTTGTTTATAGTAATATAATGATAAATGAATATAAATATACATAAAATCTAAATAAAAAAATGTTTAACTTAAAACAAATTCAACATGAAAAAACAATTATTTTTTTTGATGGCGATTATCTTCGCCATTCAAGGTTTCACGCAAACCACCTTAAATGAAGGTTTCGAAGGTACTACTTTCCCTCCTAATGATTGGACTGCGGTAAAAGTAAGTGGTTCAGTTTCTTGGGGAAGGTATACTTCAAGCACGCCAAGAGGAACTGCATCAGCAAGCGTTAATTATGGATCATCTGGTCATGAGAATTGGTTAATTACTCCAAATCTTAATGTTACTAGTGGATTAGATACAATTAGTTTTTGGATTAAAACTTCATATTATTATTCAGGTACTTCATTTAAAGTTTATGTGTCTTCAACAACAAATGGAATAGCATCATTTAATACAAGTAGTCCTGCTTTATTATCTTTGGTAGACAATAATATTACTACAACATGGACAAAATACTCTATACCTTTAACTGCTTATATTGGTCAAAATATATATGTAGGATTCAGAGTTCAAGACCAAAATGGAATGAGAATAATGTTGGATGATGTTACTGGTCCAAATTTATTTGTTCCTGCATGTCCAAAACCTACTTCTTTACAAGCTTCAAATCCAACATTAAGTCCAACAAGTGTTGATTTAAATTGGACTGATCCTAGTGGAAGTTTATGGAATATTCAATATATGTTAGCAAGTGAAACTGATTGGGCTAATTCCACAACAATATCAGGAGTGACTGTAAATCCATATACAATTAATGGATTAAATCCTGATATCGATTATAAAATTAGAATTCAAAAAAATTGTGGCACTGAACTTAGTGATTGGACAAATCCTATTACATATATCACTCCTTGTGCAACATTATCTGCTCCAACAAATACGGAAGAATTCAATTCAGTTCCTCCAAGCAGATGTTGGGAAAGGAAATCTGGATTACTTCCAGCATCTGGTCCTGCAACTTTAACTACAACAACTTCTGGTTGGAGTTTAAACTCTAATGTTACTCCAAGTAATGCAAACTTAAATATTTATGGAACAAGTCGTAGTTATTGGTTTATTTCTCCATCTATTAATTTAGGAAACGGCACAGCTCCTATGCAATTAGAATTTGATATTTTCTATACTGATTATGGGAATGCTAATCCTGTTGATTCATCAGGATATGATGATAGATTTGCAGTTGTTATTTCAACAGATAATGGAGTAACTTGGGAAGCAGCAAATGCATTTATTTGGTCAAGTGATATAAATTTTTCAAGAATATTAGGAAATATTACAAATACACCATCTCATATAATTATTCCACTATATAATCAAAATAGTTTATTGCCATATACAGGTAAAATTAAGATAGGTTTTTACGGTGAATCAACTGTTTCAAACACTGATAATGATTTGCATATAGATAATTTTGTAATAAATCCATTTGAATCATGTAGAAAACCATCAAATGTTGCTGTTTCTTCATTAACTTCAACTTCAGCTAATATTTCATTCCAAGAGAATGGATCTTCAGCAACATGGCAATATGTAATATCAAGTATGGCAAATAATCCTAACGAAATAACTCCAACTACTACAACATCTAATCCTATTCTCCTTACAAACTTAACACCAAATACTCGTTATACAATTTGGATACGTTCTGATTGCTCAACAGAAACTTCAAATTGGTCAAATCAATTGTCATTTACTACAGATGCATTACCTGCAACAATTCCTTTTTTATGTAACTTTGAAAACCAATTAGAAAATTCTGCATGGAGAAATTTAAGTGGGAGTGTTAATAATTGGGCAATAGGTCAAGCCGCTGGCAATGGTCATACAACCCAAAATACTACTGATAGTATAGCTGCATATATATCTAATGATAATGGATTATCTTATGCAATGACTGATGGTAATATTTATGCATATGGTTATAGAGATATTGATTTTGGAACAACACCTGCTTCCTATTCTCTTAACTTTGATTGGAAATGTCAAGGATATGTATCAGGAACATCAGCTTATTCAGGTTTAATTGTATTTTTACGTAATGTTACAGATACATTAAATCCAACAGGATATCCAACTTATATAAATGATAATCTTGCATTGCTTTCTCAATCATCGACTTGGCAAAATAAAGAAATAACTGTTGATAATGTTTCAGGAGTTAAAAGATTAATTTTCTACTATTTTGATAGTGATTACAACAATGATCCTTCAGCTGCAATAGATAATATTTCAGTTGATATTTTATCTTGTCCAAGACCTTTTAATGTTACAGTAAATTCTTTAACTTCAACAGAAGCACAAATTGGATGGAGTTCAAATGTTGGAAATTCATGGTATTTATATTATAAATCAACATTTGATCCATTTTATGATTCTATTTTAGTAAATGCAAATAATTATACTCTACAAAATCTTAATCCGCAAGTAAATTATACATATTATTTAAGAACAAAATGTGGAACAGAACTTTCTGATCCAACAAATATTTATACATTTACTATTCCTCCAACTCCTTGTGAAACAGTTGCTACATTCCCATGGAATGAAGGTTTTGAAAGTGGGTTAGGTTGTTGGAAAGTTACAGCTTTTGGAACTGCTGAAAATAGTTTCTGGAGAATACTAACATCTGGAAGTTATCCAACATGTTCTCCTCATGGGGGAACAAATATGGTTCAATTTAATTCATATTCATCTCCAAATTCAGCAGGAACTTGGACAACTATGGTATCTCCTCCAATAAATTTTTCAGCAGGTATGCAAGTTAGTTTTTGGATGTACAGAGATTCAGGTTACGATACTTATAATAATGAAGGAGTTGCATTATATGTAAATTCTATACAAGATACAGTTGGTGGAACTTTATTAGGATTCACTAAAAGATATAGTTCTACAGCTGGTTGGGAATTAATTACATTTCCAATGCCTACAGGAACATCAGGAGTAAATTATGTTATTTTGAAAGCTATTTCTCAATATGGCAACAATATACATGTTGATGATGTAATAATCGATTTTATTCCTACTTGTTTTAAACCAACTTCTCTTCAAGCATCTAATCCAACATCAACAGGATTTACTTTAAATTGGACTGATGCGAGCGGTAGTTTATATAATATTCAATATATGCCTTCAAATCAAACTGATTGGGCAAATGCATTAACTATTACAGGAGTTTCAAAACCTTGTACATTAAATACTCTTAATCATTCAACTTCTTACAAAGTAAGAGTACAAACAAATTGCTCTACTGAACAAAGTGAATGGTCTGATCTAATAACTTATACAACAGCATGTGGAGCAATTACTGAATTCCCTTGGATAGAAGGTTTTGAAAATACACTTGTTCCTGCAGTTGTACCAGGCAACAAAACTTCTCCATTATGTTGGTATATTATTGACTCATTAAATACTACTACTTATTATTGGCAAACTTCTACTAGTGCTAAATCAGGAAGTAAGTCTATTTATATGTATGGAGCATCTGCAGCTTCAACTTCAACAACTACTACCTATAATAATAACGATTGGTTAATTTCTCCTATAATTACTTTTACAGGTGCTGAAAGACTTAATTTCTGGGCTAAGAAATCTTCTGCTACTTATAAACCTGACTTATTAATTTATGCTTTAAATGTGTCTCAAGGAGATTTAAATACTACAACACCAAATTCAAACTTTGTATTAATTGGACAAGTTGATACAACCGTGCTTTCTACAACTTATGCTGAATATGAATTTAATTTATCTTCATTAGTTGGGGATTATCGTTTGGCATTTGTAAGAAAGAAAATTGCAAATGGAAGTGTTTATATTGATGATGTAAAAGTAAGTGAAATTCCTACATGCCTTATTCCAACAGCTCTCGCAACTTCAAATCCAACAACAACAGGATTTACTTTAGATTGGACTGAAACAAGTGGTAGTTTATGGAATATTCAATATATGCCGTCAAATCAAACTGATTGGGCAAATGCTACAACCATTTCAGGAGTTACTGCAAATTCATATACACTTAATAGTTTAAATTCTGGAACTATTTATAAAGTTAGAGTACAAACAGATTGTGTTACTAAACAAAGTGAATGGTCAGCAATAATAACTGATACTACATTCTGTGCAACAATAAGTACATTACCTTACACTGAAAGTTTTGATAATTATGGAACAGGAAGTACAATTTATCCTTTATGTTGGAGTAGATTGTATAATGCAACTACTGCAAATCCATATATTTCTTCATCCTATTCTGTAAGTTCTCCAGGTTCAATTTATTTCACTGCTGCTACTGGAAAGAATTCATTTGCTATAACTCCTCAGTTCGATGCATCTATTCCTATCAATACACTTTCTGCAAGATTCCAATTAAGATCAGGTAATGCTACATCAAACATAATTGTAGGAGTATTGACTAATCCAACAGATTCTTTATCATTTACTGCTATTGATACTCTTATGCCAACTGCTTCAAGCACATGGCAAGAATTTGAGGTTAATTTTGCAAATTATTCTGGAAATGGTCAATATATTGCATTTAAATCAGAATATAATACAACAACCAATACATGTTATATTGATGATTTAACTATTTATACAACTCCTTCTTGCGAAAGACCTATAGCTATTAGTGCAAATTCTACAACAAATAATATTGCAATAAATATTACTGCTGCAGAAACAACAGATAATGGCTGGAAAGTGTATTATAGAGTAGTTAATTCAGCAAATTGGGATTCAATAAATGTTTCTTCAAATCCTTATACAATAACAAATCTACAATCTCAAACTGTATATGAAATTTATGCAAAAACTCTTTGCTCCGATGCAACATACTCTTTCTCTAATAGTTCAATATTTGTTGAAACAAGACAAATTCCAGTACAAACTTCTTATGCAAGTAACTTTGAAGCACAAGGAGATAATGGTTGGATACTTAGAAATGGAAATGCAGTAAATAAATGGATGATTGGAAAACCTGTTGGAGCTCGTTCAAATGCTTTGTTTATTTCAAATAATAATTTAAATGCAACTTATGCAACAGGTTCACAAAGTGTTGTTATTGCTGAAAAATTATTTGAAATTAATTCTCCAGATAGTCTTGAATTATCATTTGATGCTTTGGCTGGAGGAGAATTAGTAGATGATTATTTGAAAGTGTTCTTAGTTGATAAGGATACTGTATTTTATCCTTCATTAGCTGCAACATATTTTTCTGATAATAGCTATTCAGAAGGAATTATAATGCCAAATGGAACAAATAACTATATTAACCTTATCCCTGCAACTCACTTTAAAGCTCGATTTGAAAGTCCAGGAATTGGAGTCCAAAAGAAACTTATATTTGTTTGGAGAAATGATGCTTCATCAGGAACGCAACCATCATGTTATATAGATAATGTTGCATTTTTAAATATTATCACTCCTTATCCACCAACAAATCTTCATGCAACACCTTCAATATCTACTTCTCAATTGACTTGGACTGCAGGAGCTGCAGAACTTGGATGGCAAGTTAGAAAGGGAGAAACAGGATCAGTTGCATACGTAACAACTCCAACCTATCAAGCTAATAATCTTACACCAAGTACTGAATATACATATTATATTAGAAGTTACTATGCAGATGATACTCTTTATTCAACATGGGTTCCAGTTTCTTTCAGAACTTTAGCGATTCCTCAAAGAGTTACAACAATTAATGCTACAGCAGTAACTCAAACAACAGTAACCCTAAATGGTGCAATAGTTCCGGGAACTGATCCAGTAACTAACCAAGGATTTGAATATAGAGTTTTGGGAGACGCAGTATGGACTCCTCTAACTACTACTTATGATGATACAATTGCTTATAATTTATCAAGTTTATTGCCTAATACTCAATATGAATTTAGAGCTTTTGCATCAACAGATTATAATTCAGTTTATGGAAGATCTGTTAGTTTCACAACTCTTCCTACTCCTCCAACTGCAATAACAACTCCTGCTACAGCAATTGAACAAACAATTGCAACTTTAAATGGAAGTATTGCTCAAGGAAGTTTACCTATAACACAACAAGGATTTGAATGGAGATTAGCTGGAGCAAATACATGGACAACTATTTTATTAACTTCACCTGTTGGAGCAATTTCTTATAATTTAACTGGCTTAACAGCACTAACAAATTATGAATATAGAACATTCGTTTCAACTGTTTCTGAAAATATTTATGGAACAACTCAAAGCTTTACAACTCTTGCAATTGTCCCTCCTACTGTTACAACAACTCCTGCAACAGCAATAGCTCAAACTATTGCTACATTAAATGCAAATGTTGTTTTGGGTAGTGAAATTATGACAAATCAAGGATTTGAATGGAGATTATCTGGTCAAAATACTTGGAATAATGTTACTTCAGCTTTAGTTGCTGGAGCTATAACAAATAATTTAACAGGTTTAGTTGCAAGTACTGATTATGAATACAGAGCATATGCAACAACTGAATCAGGAACTATTTACGGACAAATTCAAAACTTTACAACTCTTGCAATAGTTCCACCATTAGTAGTTACTGGTGATGCAATTGCTGTTGCACAAACAATTGAAACATTAAATGGAACAATTACATTAGGAAGTGAATTAATTACTGATAATGGATTTGAATTGAGACTACTTGGAGAAACTATATGGACTCCAGTTTCTGTTGTATTGAATAATAATGCAATGATTTATAACTTAAATGGCTTAACAGCTAATACTGAGTATGAATTTAGAGCATATGCAACAACTGAATCTGCAACAACATATGGTGATGTTAATACATTTAGAACTCTTGCTATGCCTCCTCCAATTGTAATTACAGGTAATGTGTCATTATTAACACAAACTTCTGCTACTTTGAATGGTACTGCTTTAGAAGTTTTGGCTCCAATTACATCTCAAGGTTTTGAATGGAGAGCTTTAGGAGAAACATCATGGACAATAATAAATACTACTTCAAATAATGGAAGTATAATGTACAACCTAACCAATCTTACAGCTTATAGTAATTATGAATTTAGAGCTTATGCAATAACATTTGAAGGAGTTACTTATGGAGATATTCAAAGTTTTAGAACTCTTCCAATTATGCCAGTAGTAAATACTAATCCTGCAAATGCAATAGCTCAAACTATAGCTACTTTAAATGGAGATGTAACTATAGGAAGTGAGACTATTTCTAATTATGGATTTGAATGGAGACAACAAGGGGCTTCTTCTTGGACAACTGTAATTCTTCCAGACAACTCTATGGTTTATAATCTAACTGGTATTATTGCAAGTAATAATTACGAATTTAGAGCCTTTGTAACAACTGAATCAGCTAATACTTATGGTTCTATTCAATCATTCAGAACACTTGATATTGTTCCTCCAGTAATTGTAACAAATTCTGCTACGTCTATTGAACCAACAAATGCAACATTAAATGGATTACTTACTCTTGGAAGTGAAGAAATTCTTGCTCAAGGATTTGAATGGAAATTAGTAAGTGCAACAGCTTGGATGAGAGTTGAATTAACACCTGGTAATAATATATTAGCTTATACATTCACAGATTTAGTTCCAAATAGAGCTTATGAATATAAAGCTTATGTTACAACTGAATCAGGAACAATTTATGGACAAATACAAAACTTTACTACTCCTGTAATTCCTCAAGTTGTTTCAACAAGTTCTGTTACAAATATTACACAAACCAATGCTACACTAAATGCAATTATTACTTCTGGAAGTGAATCATTAATTACACAAGGATTCGAATTGAAACTTTCAAGTGCTTCAACTTGGGCAACAATAACTTCTCCTTTAATTAATAATGCATTAACTCATAATCTATCAGAATTAGCTCCTTATACATCTTATGATGTTAGAGCATTTGCAACCACAGCATCAGCTACTATTTATGGAGCAGTTCAAAGCTTTACTACACAAGCAATACCAACAATAGTTGTTACAAATGCAGCTACATTAGTTAATCAAACTACAGCTACATTAAATGCTACAATTAATGTGGGAAGCAAACCTTTAACTTCTCAAGGATTTGAATGGAAATTAGCAAATGCAAATACTTGGACAAATGTTTCACAATCTCTAACAGGAAATACTATTTTACATAGTTTAACTGGTTTAACTGCAAATACAGCGTATGAATATAGAGCTTATGCAATAAATGCAGATGAAACAATTTATGGAGATGTTCAAACATTTACAACTCTTGCAGTTCCTCCAACAGTTGTTACCGATGCTGCTACATTAGTTACACAAACTACAGCAACATTAAATGGAACAATTACCTTAGGAAGTGAATCAATAATTTCTCAAGGATTTGAATGGAAACTTTCAAGTGCTTCAACATGGACTCCATTAACTTTAAGTGGAAATGCATTAACTCATAATATGACTGGATTAAATCCTAATACATCATATGAATATAGAGCTTATGCAACTACACTTTCAGGAACAGTTTATGGAACAACTCAAAGCTTTACAACTCTTGCAGTAGTTCCTCCAACAGTTGCTACAAGTCCAGCAACAGCAATATCACAAAACATTGCAACTCTAAATGGTACAGTTACAATAGGAAGTGATGCTATTACAGTTCAAGGATTTGAATGGAAACTTTCAAGTGCTTCAACATGGACAACAATAACAACTACAATAAATGGAAATGCAATTACTTATAATCTAATAGGCTTAGCACCTAACACAGCTTATCAGTATAGAGCATATGCAACAACATCTGCAGGAACAGTTTATGGAACAACTCAAAACTTTACAACTCTTGCAATAGTTCCTCCAACAGTTGTCACAAGTCCAGCTACAGCAGTTGCACAAACAACAGCAACATTAAATGGAACAATTACTTTAGGAAGTGAAGTAGTTTTAACACAAGGTTTCGAATGGACATTGTTAAATTCTACTACTTGGAATGTAACTGCAGAAAATCTTAATGCAAATGCAATTACTCATAATTTAACTGGTTTAACTTCAAATACTGCTTATAAGTATAGAGCATACGCAGTTACTCCATCAGAAACAATTTACGGAACTGTTCAAAACTTCACAACCCAATCAATCACCCCTCCTATTGTTGTTACAAATGCAGCAAGTTTAATAACTGAAAATTCAGCAACATTAAATGGAACAGTTACTGCAGGAACAGAAACAATAACTTCAAGAGGATTTGAATGGAAATTGTCAAGTGCTACAACTTGGATGCCAGTTACAGTTAGTGGAAGTGCTTTAACTTATAATTTGACAGGATTAACTTCTAATACATCTTATCAGTTTAGAGCTTATGCAACAACATCTACAGGAACAGTTTATGGAACAATACAAAACTTCACAACTCTTGCAGTAGTTCCTCCTACAGTAGTTACAAGTCCAGCAACAGCTATATCACAAAACACTGCAACTCTAAATGGAACAGTTACAGTTGGAAGTGGTGCTGTTAATGTTCAAGGATTTGAATGGAAACTTTCAGGTACTTCAACATGGACAACAATAACAACAACAATTAATGGAAATGCTATCACTCATAATCTATTAGGCTTAACACCTAACACAGCTTATCAGTATAGAGCTTATGCGACAACATCTTTAGGAACAGTTTATGGAACAACTCAAAACTTCACAACTCTTGCAGTAGTTCCTCCTACAGTTGTAACAAATGCAGCAACATTAATTACTCAAAACTCTGCAACAATAAATGGCACAGTTACAGTTGGTAGTGAATCAATAATCTTTAAAGGATTTGAATATAAATTAGCAAATAACTCAACATGGATACCTTTAGTTGTAAATGGAAGTGGAAATGCAATAAATTATAACCTAACAGGATTAATATCTGATACAACATATCAGTTTAGAGCTTACGCTACAACTGTTTCAGGAATAGTTTATGGAACAACTCTAAACTTTACAACTCTTGCAGTTGTTACTCCAGTAGTTGTTACAAATCCTGCAACATCTATTGTACAAACAACAGCTACATTAAATGGAACAATTACTATAGGAAGTGAAGCAGTTACAACACAAGGTTTCGAATGGACATTGTCTAATTCTAACACTTGGAATATAACTACAGAAAACTTAACCGCAAATGGAATTACTCGTAATTTAACAGGCTTAGCTCCAAATACTGCTTATAAGTATAGAGCATACGCTGTTACTGAATCAGGAACTATTTACGGAACAGTTCAAAACTTCACTACCCTAGCTATCAATGCTCCAACAGTTGTAACAAATGCAGCATCTGCAATAACAGAAACTACAGCTACACTAAATGGAACTATTACTCCAGCAACAGAAACAATCACATCTCAAGGATTTGAATGGAGAGTTGCTAACACTAATATTTGGATGCCAATAACAATTACTGGAAATGCTTTAACTCATAATTTGACAGGCTTAACACCTAATACTTCTTATGAATTTAGAGCAATGGCAACAACTCCAACATTAACTGTTTATGGAGAAATCCAAACATTCACAACTCTTGAAGTAGTTCCACCAATTGTTACTACTAATCCTGTAACACCTACATCTTCAACTTCAGTTATTCTTACTGGTACAATTACTGCTGGTTCAGAAGCAATTTTATCTCAAGGCTTTGAATGGAAACAAGCTGGAGCAAGTCAATGGACTGTTGTTAGTGCAACCTTAAATGGAAACGCAATAACTTACAACCTAACAGGCTTAACTCCTAATACATCTTATAGATTTAGAGCTGGAGCAATAACTGCATCTGGAGTAACTTATGGTTCTACAGAAACATTTACAACATTAGGATTAAATGACGTTCAAGGAAATGATGTATCTGTTAAGATGTATCCAAATCCAACAAATACTCAAACTAAATTGGTTGTAAATGGAATAAGTGGTGATGTTAAGATAGTTTTAAGTGATGCAAGAGGACGTATCCTAAGAACAATCAACACAGAAGCTATTGAAGGTAGTCTTGAACAAGTTATTGATGTTAATGATTTAGCAGAAGGAATTTATTATATTAGAATTCAAAATGCTGATATTAATAGAACTCAAAAGCTTATTGTTAAATAGCTAATTCTATAGAGTATAAATTACTCTAATCTTTAAAGAGTGGTTACTTTGAAAATTGTAACCACTCTTTTTTTGTTTACACAAAAGAGCAATTTCCTTTTATCCTTTTAAAAAGAGCAAGGATTTTTAACTTGTTATTTTCAATTTATGCTTTAGAAAAAACCAACTAAATCAAATATAGAACTAAGAAAACCTTATATAAAACTTTTTAAACTTGACTTAGATGTAAGAATCATGGCATGATATTCTCCAATTCATGCCATGATTCTTTTTATTTCATGGCATGAATTCGCTCATTTCATGCCATGATTTCATCCAATTCATGGCATGATTCTTGGAATATCATGCCTTTAATTCGAGATCAAAGTCAATTAAAAAAAGTTCTAAGTCTGATTAATTGATTTTTATAACTTGTTTGACCCGTCCTGAATAAGGTTGACAAATTATTAATTTGTACTAAATGATATTTACACTTTTGATTTATCGTCCTATTTTTAGTTTACACCTTATA
>JAFNAR010000002.1 GCA_017860255.1 Bacteroidota bacterium
CTATACGAATTGCATCCGTAATCTTGCCTCTTTTCTCCATTTTTGTTACACTTTTTTTGTATAAAAAGTGTCAACTTTTTTCAGTACAAGACATAAACCATAAGTATAATGGCATTATACTGACATTATAATGCCATTATATTAGATCAACTCCTTATTTAATTATTTCTAATCCTTATTTAGTTAGTTTTAAACTTAATTTAATAAGAAAAAGACTTGATATATTTGGTTTTTTGAAAGACTATAAACTAAGAATTTTTAGTCTTGAAATAGATATTAAAAAATTTATCATAAAATAATTTCCAATTAATTTGCTTTTATTAATTACTTGTTATAAGTTTGCCGAAAATTATAAGCCTTATGATTGCTTTTATTTATAATTACCTTTACCCTAACCCAACAAGCAAAGAAGTAAATATAAGTAAGGAGTTTATATAATTGGAGTAAATACTGAGAAAGGATATGTGAAAAAGAAATTTATTAAAAATTAAAATAAATACCAGCAATGAAAACAATAGTTTATAAATTAATTTTAGGATTATTCTTTACTCTATTCGCGTTTAACCTTAATGCACAAGACTATGAGTATATTCCATTAGTTAAATCTGGTGTTCAAATTTGGACTGAGGAATATTATGATAGAGGAAGTCATTATCGTTTTAGAAGATTTGCCCTAACGGATGAAGATACTATAATTGAGAATGAAACATATAAAAAGTTATATTTTTTTACGGAGGCGTCTTTCAATCCTTTAACAGCTGAGTGTATTGGAGGGTTAAGAGAAAATGCTCAAAAGCAAGTGTTTTATAAAGGGGGTTATATTGAGGGTGGTAATGTGAACAGTGGCTTAATTTGTGATTTCTCTCTTTCTGTTGGAGATACATATCAAATTTATAATGATTTTAAATTTATAGTACATTCTATAGATACATTAGAGTTTTCGGGAGTGAAAAGAAGAGTATTTTCACTTAAAGCTGACTATGATAACTTACCTAATCCTCGTATTGTGTGTGCATGGACTGAAGGTATCGGAAATAAAGACGGTTTGCTATTTGATATAATAATTAATATATCTACCTCTGAAGCAGGAGGACACAATCGTTGCTATGAGCATAATGGTATATTACTTTATCATAACTATTTATCTGGAATTGAAGATTGCATAACTCCATTTTCAGGACTTGATTATATAAAACTTGAAGATAATTCAGCAACTCTTTATCCTAACCCAACAAACAAAGACGTAAACATAAGTTCTGAGAATATTATTAATAATATTGAAGTATTTAATTCTCTTGGTCAAAAGGTTTATCAAACTAATGTAAAACAAAAGGAAAAAACTCTTGATGTTAATTCTTTTTCAAATGGAGTTTATATAATTGGAGTAAATACTGAGAAAGGATATATTAGAAAGAAACTTATTAAAAATTAAAATAAATAATAGCAATGAAAACAATAGTTTCTAAATTAGTTTTAGGGATATTCTTTACCTTATTTGCGTTTAACCTTAATGCACAAGACTACGAGTATATTCCATTAGTTAAATCTGGAGTTCAGATTTGGACAAATGATTATTTTGTTTGTATGGATCATTATCTTTTCAGAAGATTTGCCTTAACAGAGGAAGATACTATAATTGAGAATGAAACATATAAAAAAGTCTATTTCTTTACAGACTCTGTTTTTAATCCTTTAACATCTAATTGTATTGGAGGTCTAAGAGAAAATGAACAAAGGCAAGTTTTCTATAAAGGGGAAGAATTAGATGAGTGTGTTAGCCAAGGCATGCTTTATGATTTTTCTCTTTCTGTCGGAGATACATTTGTTGTAGATTGGTCAAGAATATATAGAATAACTTCAATTGATACAATAAGTATTGACAATATCAAAAGAAGAGAGTTTTCAATTGCATTATTGTATCCAGAATCAGATACATCATTTTATGAGTTACATTTAAGGGACAAATGGATAGAAGGGATTGGAAGTATTAATGGGTTATTATTTAATATATCGTATGCTGCTACTCTTTGTTTTAATGGAGGTGTGAATCGTTGTTATGAGTATAATAGAGAATTACAATATCATGATTATTCATATGGAATCGAAGATTGTACAACTCCATATCTTGGACTTAATGAAATAAAACTTGAAGATAATTCAATAACTCTTTACCCTAACCCTGCAAGCAAAGAATTAAATATAAGTTCTGAGAATATTATTAATTCTATTGAGGTATTTAATTCCCTTGGACAAAGTATATATCAAGAAAAAGCAAAATCAAAAGAAGAGACAATTGATATTTCTTCTTTCTCAAAGGGAGTTTATATAATTGGAGTTAGTACTGATAAAGGATACATAAGGAAGAAATTGATTAAGGATTAAAAGAAATAACTATGAAAAAAACAATCATTTTATTTGCACTTATACTATTAAGCATAGTTTCAATAGCACAAACCAAATACGGAGTTAGAGCAGGGATGACTCTATCAACTTATTATTCTGCTCAATCAGTTTATCAATTCAAACCAGGCATTCATATAGGAGCGGTTGCTGATATCCCAATTGGTTCTTCTAAATTTTCTTTCGTCCCTGGAGTGTATTTTGCAGATAAAGGGACAAAAACTAAAGGTTATTTCCCTCCTAAAAATGTAGATTTTGTTTTACCTGTTGACCAATATTTTTTTGAGGGAGTACATTACAACTATCAATTAGAATTTCCTTTGCTTTTCACTTACAAGATTACAATAAATGATAAACTAACTCTAAAACCACAGATAGGTGCTTTTTTATCATATACTATTTTTGGAAGAACTAATGAGAAAAGAGATTATACAAGTAATATTTTAATAAACACTCCTCCAGAATTTCCAATTGATTATTATTTTTATGATGATTTTTATTTAGGCTTTGGTGGAAATGTAGGTTTATCTACTTTCTATAACAAGTATTCCTTTACTCTTTCTTGTGATTTTGGCTATAATAATCACCCAAATAGTACTACAGAAAGTTTTTATTCTGATTATAAATATCCTGATATTTGTTTGTACTTTTCTTTAGGATATAACTTTTAATTAGAAAGAAATTGATTAGGAATCAAAAGAAATACTTTATGGTATAAAAGCAAAGAGAGGGTTATTCTCTTTGCTTTTTTTGTTTTTTTACAGCAAGGATTCTAAGGATTTAGGGGTTTGAGATAGATATTACAACATTTAGAGAATTGGGTTTGGAAATTGGGTTTTAGAAATTTCCTTTTTTTATTCGAATTAATGAAAATAATTTTCTAAATTTGCCCTTCGTTAGAGATAGAAAAATGTTTATGAAAAGAATAATAATATTAATCACTTTACTTTTTAGCTTTAATTATAGCTCCTTTGCTTCAAGCAGTGAAAACAAACCTTTTAACCCAGGTGAAATGATTATTGAACATATTGTTGATAATCATTCTTGGCATATTTTAAAATATAAGGATAAAGATATTGCAATTCCTTTGCCTGTTATTTTAGTTAATGAAGGAAGACTTGATGTGTTTATGTCAAGTAAGTTTGAACATGGTCATGCTTCATATAATGGTTATCGTTTGGGAAATGTTGAAAAAGATGGAGAAAAGGCTAAGGGAAAGATTATTTGTGTTGATGAAAATGGTAAATGGAATGGAAAAACTCCATTGGATTTCTCAATAACCAAAAACGTGATGATGCTTATTATTGTTGCCATAATTATGATTGTGGTTGTGTTTAGAGCTAAGAAGGTTGCATTCAAACAACAAGGCAAAGCTCCTAAGGGTGTTCAAAACTTAGTGGAAATTCTTATTTTATTTATTCGTGATGATATTGCTATTCCTTCCATTGGAAAGAAACGTTACAAGAAATTTATGCCATATCTTCTTACAGCCTTTTGTTTTATTTTCCTTTCTAACATAATGGGATTAATTCCTTTCTTCCCTGGTGGTGCTAACCTTACTGGTAATATTGCTGTAACTATGGTTTTAGCTTTGTTTACATTCTTCATCACTCAGTTCACTGCCAACAAAAACTACTTCAAACATATTATAAATATGCCTGGTGTTCCTTGGTGGCTTAAGTTCCCTCTTCCAATTATGCCAGTTGTTGAAATACTAAGTATGTTTACAAAGCCTTTTGCTCTTATGATTCGTTTGTTTGCTAACATAACAGCAGGACATATAATTATTTTAGGCTTCCTTTCAATAATTTTTATCTTTGGTTCTAAAAGTGTGGCAATAGGTTATGGAGTTTCAATTGTTCCTTTCCTTTTTGCAATATTTATGACTCTTTTGGAAGTTCTTGTTGCATACATCCAAGCTTATGTTTTCACTCTACTTTCTGCAATTTATTTCGGAATGTCTCACGAAGAACATACAGAAGTTGAGCATGGAGAAATTGTAAATAAATAATCTGTTTCTATTTCCAATCTATCGGCAACTGCCCTTGAGCAGTTAAATAATTATTTGCTTGAGAGAAATGATGATTACCAAAGAAACCTCTATGAGCTGAAAGAGGTGAAGGGTGAACAGATTTTAGCAATAAATGTTTTGTTGGATCAATAAACTCTCCTTTCTTTTGTGCATAAGAGCCCCAAAGCAAGAATACTAATCCTGATTTTCTATTTGCCAAATTAAATATTACACTATCGGTAAACTCTTCCCATCCTTTACCTTGATGAGAGCCTGCCTTATGAGCCTCAACAGTTAATGTTGCATTGAGTAAAAGGACACCTTGCGAAGCCCATCTTGACAAGTCACCCTGTGGAAGAGTTTCAATTCCTAAATCAAGATTAATTTCCTTAAATATATTCTTTAATGATGGTGGTGCTGGTGTTGGATCTAAAACAGAGAAACAAAGACCATGAGCTTGATTTGGTTCATGATAGGGGTCTTGACCAAGAATTACAACCTTTACTTTATCAAAAGGGCATAAATTAAAAGCATTGAAAATGTTTGAAGCCTTTGGATATATTGTTTTCCCCTTATATTCTTGACGGACAAAAGAAGTAAGGTTAACAAAATAATCCTTTTCAAACTCTTCCTTTAAAACCTCTTTCCAAGTCTCTTCAATCTTTACTTCCATAGTATATTTATCTTTTGATTATTAATCTAAAATTGCTTCAAAAATTTCTTTTCCTTTTAATTCCTGTATAGGTAAAATAGTTTTATTACTTTTAATTTTCTCAAACTTATCTGGTTTAATCTTCATTTGCTTTGTATTGTAAATAATAACCTCTTCATTTAAGTCGTCTTTCTTGATTGAATCCAAAAAACTATTATTTTCCTTTGCATTTTCTCTATCATTATTAAATATAACCTTACTAAAACAATTAGAAAGAAAATATTTACCATCTAAAACTCTAAAATTAACAACAACAATATGTTCTTTTACCTCAAACTTACCTTTCTTTTTATCAAAAAATACTCTTGGCTTTGATTTATCCAAAGCCGATTCAATTTTAGTGATAACCATATTTTCTGCATCAATAAAGAAACGTATATTCTTAGGCAAATGAAGGGATAAGAATGCATTATCCAATTCCTTTTTCTGATGCAAAGTAACAATATATTCCTTTTCAATACTATCCTGCATAATAATTTTCATTGAATAGCCAAAGTTCAAATCATTTTTTTGACCCTCCAATCCCTTAGCCATAACATTAGAATTAAGAATATAAACCATATAATAATATACAATATCATCAATAGAAAAACTCATATAATTAGACTGATATTTTTCTTCATTACTAACGAATTGATTATTCATATAAATTGGTAAAAGTAGTTTCAATCCTAAAATACTCCTTCTCTCATAAACATCATTATCCCAACGAAGATATACCAAACTATCGTTTATTTTCTTTTGCATCAAACTTTCCATATTCAAATAGAAAGTTTCTTTCTTAAGGAAATTCTCATCAACACTCCTTAATGCTTTAGTAAGAATTGCCTTTGGACCCATTCCTTCAACATTAACTTCTGGAAGAGTTGTTTTAAGAGGAATAAGCATTATTTTATTCTCCTTCTTATTTTTCTTTGTTTCCACAACTTGGAGTTTGTAGCCAAAAGCTCTGATTACAATTGTGTCATTCTCTTTTCTTAATTTCAAAGAAAACTTACCTTTATCGTCACTCATAACTCCATAAGTATTTCCTTCAAGCCAAATGGATGCAAATGGAATTGTTGTTTTGTCGTCCTTATCTATAAGAACACCGCTATACATTATTTCTTGAGAGAAAGAAAATAAAGGTATAATTAGAATAATAGAAATGATTAATCTCTTCATATTTTTCTGTTTTTGAGTTATATTAGTGTGTCTTTTGCTTAGTTAAAGTAGAATTTATTTTCCTCCTCCTGGTGAACCACCTCCTACTCTATCATCAAAACTTTCTACACTTGGTTTTGATACTTGTTTGTTTTTATAGTATTTTCCAAAACGATAACGTAGAGAAAGGGCAACTTGTGGTCCTTGATAAGAATTCCAACTTTTGGATATTGTATTACGATATACTGTTTCACTATACATTTTATTGATGTTTATAAAGTCATCAACACTTAAAGTTAAACCTAATTTTTCATCGAAGAAACTTTTGGAAACATTAATAGATAGGTCTTGGTATGAACTATTTGTACTTAGCCCATACATTGAACTTGAACGGAAATAATAGTAGAATCCTAAACGCCATTTCTTTGGAAGTGTGAAGTCAGAACTTAAACTTGCATTATAACTCCAGCTCTCTCTATTTATGTCTAACTCATTGGGAGAAGATAAAATTTGTGAGTAATCTGCTCCTGCGGATGCACTAAAACTCCACCACTTAAAGAACTCTTTATTGAAACTAATATTAAAGTCTATATTGTGAGAAGAACCAAAATTAACTGAAGAAGACATTAATGCCAATGGGTTATATCCAACAAAATTAGAGTCCAATGGTGTCCTAATCCAATTTATATCATCTTTTGTGTGGGAATATGAAATGCTGGTAAAGAGCATATATTTAAAAGAATGTGATAGGGATATGGAGTTTGAATATTGTGGATTTAGATAAGGGTTACCTGTTGAATAGGAGTATTCTGAACTCTTTTGCATAAAAGGATTTAAACTACCTGACCAAGGTCTTGATATTCTATAGGAGTAGGATAGGGTTAGTTGGTTGTCGTCTTTAAACTTATAATTAAGCCTTAAGTTGGGGAATATATCAAAATAACTTCTTTTGTCTATGCTATCTAAAACATATTGATGCCCCTTAGTGTTGGTTTGTTCAAGACGTATTCCAACTCTTACATTTAGCTTTTTCTTAAATGTATTGGAGAATGAAGCATAGAGTGAGTTTATATTTTCAAAGTATTTAAAGCGGTTTGTTTCCATTGGAACATTAACGTAATTTCCAGTTAAGGTATCTAATTGTTCACTTCTATAATCATTATCACTAAATGAGAAATAGGTTTTTATTCCTGTTTCAAGTTTCATTGTTTTGGTAAATGGCTTGTAGTAGTCGGCTCTAAAACTTAAATCATTATCGGGTGAAAGGTCTTTTCTTCTAAATCCTTCTTCTCTGTCGAGTATAGTGTTAAGGTCACCTATGTAGTATTTATTCCAGCTTTCGGAATTGCTTATATCGGAATTATGACTAAAGGAAAGGTCTAACATAAACTTGCTGTCTAAGGTGTCGAGCTTCTTAACATAATCCATTCCAAAACCAATACTACGGCGTTTGGTTATTGATGATCTTCCTGCAAGGTATGATGAATCTACTTGATTGTAGTTGGGATAGGAAGATATTAAATATGGATTTTCATTATTTATCTCTGGATTTCCTCCAAAGGAACCATAGAGATTAAAGCCTATGGTGCGGGTTGTATCAATCAGATAAGAGGCATTGAGATAAATATTATTGTTAAGCCATTGCCATTCATCTTCACTCTCTGTTTTGAATAGTACTGTGTCACCTACTCCTTTTGCAGTGTATCTTTCATCTCTTGATGTACCCCTTGACCCCCATTTCATTGGTGAGAATCCTAAGGATGTTGTCCATTTATCATCTACATAGCTTACGCTCATGGAACCATAATAATTAAGCATTGTTTGATAGGATGCTCTTCCCCAAACCGATCCATTAATTCCATAGTTTTGATTTTTCTTTATCTTAATGTTGATTATACCTGCTGTTCCTTCTGCATCATACCTTACACCAGGATTTGATAAAACCTCAAAACGCTCCACTTGGTCGGGCGTCATACTCTTTAATAAGTCAACCACACTCTTATATTCCATTCGTAAATCTCTTCCATTATATTGGAACAAAACTCCCGATTTACCATTGAGAGTTAGGTTATCATCCTTATCTATAAAAACGCCTGGGACCCTCTTCAAAAGGTCAAATGCACTTGTTGCTGTGGCTGCTAACTGTTCATCAACATTCATAGTCAGCTTGTCATCATCAACAATTATTCTTTCTATTTTAGCTGTTATTTCCACTCCAGATAGTTCTCCAGATAGTTCCATAAACAAGTTCCCCAAGTTCAAAACCTTCTCTTTGTCAAATTCCAAAACACCTATCTCTTTTCTAAAAGGCTTGTATCCCACAAAACTAATCTTCAAAATCATATCCCTCTTCTTTACATTCTTAATCTCAAAATCTCCATTCGTATCGGCAATTATACCCTTATAAATTCCAAGCGTATCGGTTTTATAGTGAAGGGAAATTGAACTGTAAGGAAGCTTCTCCTTTGAAATTGCATCAAGGATTTTTCCTTTTATGGTATAGCGTTGAGCCATTGCAACACTTGAGAAAACAAGGATTGCAATAAATAAGAACAGAATTTTTTTCATATTAATTCTTTAAAGATTTATGTATAACAAGCAATATTATTCAGTTTGAACACTACAAATTTATATAATAATACGATAAATTTTAATATATATTGCAGGAAAATAAATCTTTCTGATCAACTTTTTAAAAGACTCATTTTTTTGATCGATTATTAGCAAAATGGAGTTGTAAAAACAATAATCTTAAATTAAGAAAAAACAAATCGCCTATATGTCAAAAGCATATTGCCCAATATCGCCGATTTACTTATAGCGAAACGGCGATTCACTTTTGGTAAATCGCCGTTTTGAAGTATATATATCTTGTATTAAGGTCTTTAAAGTTCCTTAAAGTCTTAAGCTTTATAGACCAATTCCTCCTCCTTGTTGTTCTCTCTTTCCTGTGGCTCTTTGGTCAAAATCATCCTTTTGTTTTGACTTGTCAATATTGAGGTTTTGTCCTAAGTTAAATCTTAGTCCAAAGCTTAACATTGTATGTTGTGCCTTGTGCTTTAGCTCAAATTTGGCATTACCCATTTCCATTCCTCCTCCCTGCTCTCTGGCAGAGAAAAGGTTTTGAACTCCAACACTTACTGTTAGCATTTCCTTGAAAAAGTTCTTGTTGAAATTAAGATTTACACCATAGAAACCATCGAATCTATACACTCCCCATACCCCTGGAGAAACATAAACTCCTGAGATTTCTGCCTTGTATTTCTTTGGAAGGCTGAAACTTTGAGCAGCGTATCCAACTAAGGAATATGCCTTTTGACTTATATTTAGGTCTGATTCTGGGCTGTTGTTATTAGTGTAGTTACCACTCAAATAAATAACACTTGTCCACCATTTTGTTAGAGGAATGGAAGTTGAAATACTTAAATTTAGGTTGTGTGAAGAAGAGATATTTTGAGGCATATAGTAAACAATTGGGCTGTTAGGAAGGGCAACTGGCATTTGTGAAACGACGTCTTTAGTGTAGGAATAGGTAAGTGAAGTGAATATCATATAAAGGAAAGTGTTTTGCAAAGAGAAGTTGTGAGTGTATTGAGGACGAAGCATTGGATTCCCTGTTTGGAAGGAATAGTCGTCTGTTTTTGTAAGGAATGGGTTTAGATTATCGTAGGTTGGACGTGAGATACGCATTGAATAGGTAAAGGTAGATTGGTATTTTGGTGAGAATTGATGAGAGAGTGATAAGTTAGGGAAAAGGTCGGTGTAGGATTGTTTAAATGAGCTATCGCCAATCTGTTGTTTTCCATTTAGGTTTGCATTTTCCATTCTTAAGCCCAAACGAAGTGAAGTTTTCTCACCAAAAGACTTATTGAGTGAGCCATATAAAGCGTTGATATTCTCATTGTAAATAAAGTGATTTGTTTTAGATAAATCGTTTATATTATTAAGCTTAGCCTCGAAATTATTATCCACTCTTGTTATACTTACCTTACCTCCAAGTTCCATTTTGAGGGTTTTGCTCAAAGGTTTCAAGTAGTCCATTCTAAAGACATAGGAGTTGTAGGAGCTTGAAGTTTGATTGTTTAAATCTTCGATTTTATATGCATTATTAGGAGAAATAGTTTGGAAAAAATATCGAGTATTGGAAGCAGAAAGGCTGCTTTGGGAGTTGTGAATAAAGTCAAAATCGGTTGAGAACTTACCCCCAAGGGTATCTATTTTTCTTTGATAGTTGAGGTTGACAATGTAGTTATTCATATCCGAAGATGCACCTTCTGTATTCTTATATTTAAGAGAATCTGTTCTTATACCTCCAAAAAGAGTTGTGAACATAGTTTCGTTTAAATTTTCTCTAAATGGACTTTTACTTTTTGAATAAGTAAGGTTTAGAGCAATTGAATTGCGTTTATTGATTTGATATTCAGAACCTGCATTTATGGTATAATCATGAGAATTATATAAATTATCTCCCTTTTGATTAATGAAAATACTGTCATTTCCAAATCCTAATTCTCTACTTAGGGTTTGCTCCATTCTTTGTTTCCAGTTAGTTGTTGAGAAAGAAAGAGTGTTGGTAAACTTCTTTGAAACTTGGCTAAAATTCAAGTCTCCCATATATGAAAGCTCATTAGAGTAGTAGGCATTTGTTCCAACAGAAAGGCTTATACCATCGTTTTTGTCCTGCTTAAAAATTAGATTTACAATACCAGCAACCCCTTCAGCATCATACTTGGAAGAAGGATTTGCCATAATTTCAATCTTTTCTATCAGGGTTGCAGGAGTAGCTTTAAGAATTTGAACAAGACTTTTCCAAGGGAGTTTCATGTCCCTTCCTTGAAACTGAATCAAAACTCCACTCTTACCATTTAACTTAAGATTATCCTCATTATCTATTGCAATTCCTGGAGTTTTCTTAAGAAGTTCAAAAGCATTAGTTACACTTTGAGCAGTGGTTTGATCAATATTTACAGTCATTTTATCGGCATCTAACTTAACTCTGTCCTTCATCGCCACAATTTCAATTTCGCCAAGTCCTTCTCCTGAAATATTCATTTTCACTTCTCCCAAATCAAGTATCTTGCCTTTAAACATTGAACTATTGATTGGAATAACCATCTTTTTATATCCAATAAAACTAAATATTAGATTGAAATTTTCTTTCTTAACATCATTCAAAACAAAAACTCCATTTGTATCAGAAGCTGTTCCTTTAATTTGCTTTAGGCTATCTTTTTGATTAAAAAGTACACAATTCACATACATTAATGCCTCCTTAGAACTTTCATCAACAATTTTTCCCTTAATACTAAAACCTTGTGCCATTGCACCAAAACTAAGGGTTAAAACCAAGCAAAAAGTAATTATTCTTTTTGTAAATCTACTTTTTGCAAGAGGTTTATTCATTAACTTCATCTTCAGTGATTTCATATTTTTCTATTGTTATTGTTGAATTATTATTATTAATTGTTTTTGTTGGCGATTCTTGATAGAGCTTATGATTGGTTTGAACCCTATAAATGGCAAAGCCTAAAAGGGAAATCATCACAACTGCAATTCCAACAACAAATAACTTTGTGCTTAATCTTATTTTCATTTTACTTATTTTTTATTTTCGAATTTTGTAAATTTGGATACACCAGATACATCACTATTAATGTATTTAGGCTCTCCTTTATATCTCAATTCACTTACACCTGAGAGTTCAACATCTAAAGAATCCATAACAGTAATATCAACATTACATGCACCTGATTCTTCAATTTTAATGTTATTTACAATAAGATCAAAAGCCTTAATATCGCTTGCTCCAGAAAGTTCAATATTGCAATTCTTTACTTTTCCTGTTAATTCTGAATCAGAAGCACCAGAGGCTTCAAAATCTAAAACTTTACACTCAATATTTCCTTTTAAATCACAAGCTCCAGACAAAGACACTTTAAACATATCTGTTTTCAAATTATTTATGGTCACATCACAAGCTCCAGAGGATTCAAGTTCTATGATAGAAGGAGTTGTTATTGTAACCAATACCTTATAATCCTTCAAATCTTTTAATCCATTAATGTTAATGTCCTTATTGTGAATCTTTAATTCTCTATTCTTTACTTCAGTTACTATATAAGGTAAAATTGTAGAGTCAGCTTCAATTACAACTTCACTCTTGTCTCCTATATTAACAATAACATCTATAGCTCCACTTACTTCAACTTTATCAAAAGTAGAAACTTCTTGTTTTGCAACTTTTGTAACTCCAGATAAATCAATGTGATTTTTGTCATTAAATCCAGCACAAGAAGATGTTAGTACTGCAATTATATATGTTATTGCAATTCCTAAACCTATTTTTAAACTCGTTTTCATTTTATTTTTATTTTTTGGTTTTAAATTCTTCAAATTTACGAATGATTTCTTCAATATCAATATTTAAAGAAATCATAGTTTTGAAAACAAAAGGCAAGGTATTTGTACAAAAATCTTCCTTTCTTACTTCTGTTATAATTTCTTTTGCCTTAGATGAGACAAAATATCCCATACCTCTTTTATTAAAGATTATTTCTTTTTGTTGTAGCCAGTCAAATGCTCTCATGGCTGTATTTGGATTCACTTCATTGAGTGCAGCAAGCTCTCTAACTGAAGGTATTCTCCCCTGTGTCTCATATTTTCCTGAAAGGATACCATCACATATCCTATCAGCAAGCTTGAGATAAATTGGTGTTAAATCTTGTGTTATCATAATCTAAACTTGTTCTTCTGTTATTCTTAAATAGGAAAGCCAAAGCAAGAAAGCAGAAACCAAAACACCAATAATTCTTTCAAATGGAAGAGAAATATCAGTAATTAGATTAATATTATAAACAAATTCGTTTAATGGCATCATTCTCTTTATGATGATAAGGAATATGAAGAATATCATTGAAAGAGCTGAAATAAGAAGTGAGACTTTAAGTCCTGCATTTTTCTTATAGAATATTGAGCCAAAGAAAAACAAAGTGAAAACAAAATGAGTTTCTAAAATTGATTCTCCCCATTCTTTAACTATCTCAACATAAAACTCTGGCAAAAGAGTAAAGTCAAACCCAACTCCAATTCCTAAATATAGAATTCCAAAGACAAAACTACCAATTA
Organism: Bacteroidota bacterium; assembly: GCA_017860255.1. Lineage (GTDB taxonomy): Bacteria > Bacteroidota > Bacteroidia > Bacteroidales > P3 > UBA10566. Next base: position 13,392 of record JAFNAR010000002.1, read on the forward strand.
ACATAAATAAAGAAAGGACAATTGGATAGTATATAAAGGCTCTTACAAATACACTAAAATATCTTTCCAAGTTTGAAACAGGAAGCATTAGAATATTTGTTTTTGATGTTTTCTTATGGTATTCTTTAAATATTGCAAAACCAAGGAGTATTATTAAAAAAAACGCAAATGAAACAAAGTTCCCTCGATTATTAGGAAGGAAGATCCCTGAAATTATGCCCATAACACTTAGCATAAATATATCTGTCTTTAGATTTAATTTGAAGTCTCTTTTGCATAAACTCCAAAATCTTGATAAATTAAATTCCATTATTTGTTTCTCCTTATTTTAATATTAATTGTATCATTTTCTATTTGAGTGCTATCAACTGCAAAACCTGCCTCAATAAGTTGTTTATCTGTAATGTCAATATAATTGTCCCAGTACATAATTCCTAAAGTCCTTATTTGATGGAGTTTTAAATTTTCCCTATTCTCAACTACCTTTTCTTTATTATTAAAATAGTAAACATTATCAGCTGCAACCAATCCAGCAAGCAGGGTAAAGCAAAATATTATTAATAATATAAGACTCTTTTTTATTTTTTTCATTTTTCTATTTATTTAAAGTTAGATTTCTCTTTCATTTACCCTAATAAAACTTAGGTATTGAAATAAAAGAAAGATTATTGCACTAATTATAATTGCCCATGAGTAAAAACCTTCAGTTCCAAAATAAGGCATAAAATTATCTACTCTTGTCCCATTTATTGCAATTCCAATAATCCTATCTATATATCCCCAAAGATTTGTGAATATTAATATTGCAAACAATACAAGAATGGGGATAAATCTATTTTTGAAGTTAGTGAAATAGTGCAATATTGCAATTATTGGCAAAGTATAAAGCAAGTTATAAAAGAGGAACTTAAACACAATGCCTAAAGATAATGCTTCAATTGTAGGATAATGTAAAGTTGTGCCTAAAGGATACTTTAGGATTAGGAAAAACCCAATAATACCTATAAAACTTGCAATTGGAATTAGCAAATATACTCTAAAAAAGCTAACTAAATACTTTTCAAATGAAGAGCAAGGAACTAATATCTCATTCATAAGTGAAGATTTTTGTTTCATAGCTTCATACATAAAACTACTTAAAACAATTGCATACCAAAGAATATATTGATTATTGATTATGCCTCTATATGAAGAATCATTTGATAAAAGCATTGATTGATTATCAAAAGACGCTATGACAAAAGTCGCTGAAATTGCGAAAGCAACTAAAGCAAGAAGATATGATTTCTTGTTTAGAATCACTTCTCTTTTTAGAAGTTCAAAAAATCTTTTTAAATTAAATTCCATAACTTTATATCTTATTTATTAGAGTTTGGGAATAAATTCTTAATTCTTTCTTTGTTTTGAAAAACTGAGTTAAATAGAAGTTCAATATCAATATTTGACTCTAAGTTTTCTTTGTTTTCCTTAACAAAAACATTTCCACTAATTGATTCTTCAGAGTAAAGAATATCTGATTGAGCATTTTCTTCTGTGGCAACTCCAAAATAAAGTTTTGATGTTATTTCTTGGTTAGATGCATTTAACAATATATTTCCTCCATCTAAAATAATTATACTGTCAATCAAATTATGCAAATCTCTAACTTGGTGGGTTGAAATTATAATTGAAGTTTCTTCATTCATTGCCTTTAGAATAATTTTTCTGAACTGACTCTTTGAAGGAATATCCAAACCATTTGTTGGTTCGTCCAAAATCATAAGTTTTGCATGTGTTGCCAATCCAAAAGCAATAATCACTTTTTTTCTTGTTCCAAAAGAAAGAGAAGTTAGTTTTTCTTTCTTGTTATATATCTCAAATTCGTTTAAAAAATCATCAAAATCATCCATTGAGAAATTAGGATAAAAAACAGCATGTGTTTTAACATAATCTTCAATGCTCATTTTGTATACATCAAATTCTTCAGGTAAGAAAAACACATTAGACAAGAAACCAACTTGACGTTTTTGTGGATTAAAGCCCATAACTTCAATTTTTCCACTATCTGGGAACAATAATCCAGCAATAAGCGTCAAAAGTGTTGTTTTCCCTGTACCGTTTTTTCCCAAAAGACCATGAATATAGCCTTTTTGGATGTTTAGGTTTACATTATTTGTTACAAGTTTATTCCTCTTGTAAGAAAAGTTTAAATCATTTATTTTAATCATTGTTATAGTGTGTTGGTTTATTAATACACTGCAAAAGTACAACACATAATAAATTTGTCAAGTAATTTAACATTATTTAACTCTATTTCCCCCTAATTTAAGAATTAGAGTTTGTAATTATAGCATAGTTTTAGATGGAAAATGCGAAATAGTTTCTTAAAATTGATTTTCTAAAAAAACAAGGGATATAATTGAAAATATATCCCTTATATTTTAAAATATATCAGACATATTTTCAATTATGATTGATCTTTTTTGAATTTTGATTGACTTTTTTTTGCTAAAATGTCTTTTTTCTAAATCCTTACCTTAAGAAATTAAAGTAAGGTTTCAGTAAATTAAAACAAGGAGTTAGTAAATTAGAATAAGGTTTTATTTTACTGAAATAAGGAGTTAGAAAAATGAAATAAAGAGATAATTCTGTGAAATTAAAAAGCCTTCGACATTAATTAAATAATGCGAAGGCTAATCAATTAAATATATTATTATTTAAAAAGGTATTCCTTGGGAATTAGTGTTTAACAATTAGTTTTTTTGTTGCAATTGTTTTTCCATCACCAATTATTGAGTAGAAATAAACTCCATTTGGTAAATCATAAGTATTGATTGTTTGTTTCCCTTTAGAAGAAGAACTTAATTGAACTGTCTTTAATTCTTCTCCAATCATATTTCTTAAAACTAAAGTTATTTGTCTATAGTTTGAAGGTAAAGAGTAGTTGATTGTTGCACTATTAGCAGCAGGATTTGGATATGCTTCTAAAGAAAGAACATTAGATTTAATAGGTTTTGGTAGAGCTGCATCTGGATTTCTATATTGAACAACAAATGATTGTATTGGTTGAAGATTTAATGTATCAACTAAATGAATTCTTGCTGTGCTTGTTGCATCGCTTGTATAGGTGTACATCAAATCAAAACTTGTATAGTCAACATTTGGAACAAGTGCAATAATGTTTTGAGGTATTGTATCAATTACACAATCACCATCAAAACACATAAATAATGATGCTGTTGGATTTAAAGAAATGTCTTGTCTATAAACTCTAACATATATTGTGTCAGCAGTTATATTTTTAAAATGTATGAAATCTAATGAAACTTCTTCTCCTCCTGTTGATGCAACATCTATTTTAACAGTGTCTGTAAATACTGTTCCATTTTGAGAGAATTCAAAACTTTGTTGAGCTTTTAAACCTAAAGATAGGCCTAATAGGATTGTTAATAGAAAGTATATTTTTTTCATCTTCTTTTTATTTTTAAATTATGGTGCAAATATACAATAATTTGTTTCTTTACACCTACTATTTTGTATTAATTTTAAATTTAGACAATAAATAGACTAAAATCTTACAGCTAATTAAAGATGAATTTCATTTACTTGAATGATCTCTTTAGTTTGTGCATCTGTAACAAATACAACAACAGTACATTTAGAAATATCTTGAATATCTGGATCTACATCTATTAAATAATTAATAGCTATTTTTTCTCCTTTATTCACTTTATCTGTAGTTAAAGGGTAATCAATAAGACCATTCTTTCTTAATATATGATTAAACTCAAAATCATTTATCTTTGGAGTTGTACCATAATTAGGGTCAGTATTATATTGTACACCAATAATTCCACTTTCTAAAACTAACACTGATATTTGAGTTTTAGAAGGATAATCTTCTCTAAAAATATTCTCTGTACTGACTAAAATCTTATTATATTCCTCTTTATACTTTACTCCAAGATTAATATCCATAATGTGTTTTTGAGAATTAATAGTGTTTTGAATTTCACTATCCCAATTTGCATCTCCAATTGTATAAGCTCCTCCTATCTTTCTTCTATTAATTACTCCTGTTGGTAAAGATGTACAACCAAATTCTGTAGCCCACCTTTCGCCATATTCAGTTTTAAAATTAAGAGAATCGATTGAGTTATTAGCAAAAGCAGTAGCATGAACAGCCATAACAACAAGTTTCTCTCCATATTTAGAAATCATTTCTGTTGCCTTTGCAGCTGCTCGTGGACAATTTACACATTTCCATCCAGTGTAATCTTCCAATAATACTTTTTGTTCAGAACTAATAGCTGTAATTGGAGTTGTTTCTGTTGTTATTCCTTTAAGATATATTAATTGTTGATCCTCTTCAATAGTATCACAACTAACCCATATTAAAGGAAGTATAATTGCAAATATATATATTATCTTTTTCATTTTCTTTATTATTTTTGAAATTCACCATTTATCAATAACCATTAACCATTATTTAGAAGCTGCTTGTAATGGTTGCAAATAATCCATTTGAAGCTGGAACCATTCTGCAAACTCCTCCAATACAAATTATACCTTCTCTTTGTTTGCCATAACTTAATTGTACTCTTGTTGTTCCTTTTGTGTATCCAAGAGCAAAATTATAGTAGTGAACTTTCTCTCCATTAAGTTTGCCATAATTCCATTGGTCAGTTGCAGCAACAAAGAATTTTCCACCCAAATTATATTCAACTGTTCCTTGAATCCAATCTCCAGCAGCCCATTCTCCATAGTTTTGTTCTGTCAAAAGAAGTTGAACTTCATATCTTAGAGAGCTTCTTTTCTTAAGTTTTTGAGTTAAATCGGCAGCAAAAATATTTGCATAAATAAATTTTTCTCCTTGATGACCTATTGCAATTGGATTGAAGGTTTGATAAGAATACATAAGGTTTAGTTTGAAATCTGAACTAAGTTTTTTACCTAACTCTAAATTTAATTCCTCAAAATATATTTCATCTCCAGCCTTAAAGAAAGAAGATGAATATCCTTCAGTTCCTTCATAATTGCCAGCAGGGTTTAGTTGAACATATTCCTTATCAATAGAATTTGCTATTGAATAGTTTAACTTAAGATCAGTTCCATATTTTCCTCCCAAGAATGTATTCTTTTTTAATTTATATATAATATCTGCTTGAATACCCATTTCTCCATTTACTTGAGTTGCGTATGGATACATTGCAAAAAGAGAGTACGCATGTTGACGAGTTAGAGCAGGAAGATAATTTACATTAAGCATATTTCCTGTTTCTCCTCTTCTTGACTTATAACTCATATTATCTATTCTCTTTGCAGAAACATTAATTCCTAAACCCTTTGCTGCATAGCCCAATGATAAATAGGCTGCTTCTCCTTTATGGAATATGTATCCATTAACTGCATTTGGATCTTGTCCTTTTCTTGCATACTCAGCATTAAGATTAAAAGCCTTATAAGACATTTGCAATCTTGCAGCTGCAGAACCAATATTTTCAGGCATAGTTAGTTTATAATTGTCTCCTGTTGAAGGTTCAATAATAAATCTATCTTCTGCCTTATCAAAAACACTTACAAAACTTCCTCCTGCAATAATTTGCAATGGTGAAGCTTCAAACTTTTTGAAAAGAGAATTGATTGAAACCTCAGCATCAATTCCTCTAACCAAACCAAAATCATCACTTTCCCAAATCTTTTCCCAATAGTAGCGTTGCTTTCCAATTACTCCTTTTAATGCAACTCCCTTAATTGGACGAGCAATAATTTTTAATCCATCCATTGCATTGTCCAATCCAAGGTTTCTTTCTTCATATGAGCGAAAAATTAAACCATTTCCAAACTGTTCGTAAAAATTTCCTGCAGTAATCTCCAAATAATCTTTCTTATAGGAAGCAAATCTATAAGCAAGTCCTGCTCCTTTGTATTTTGGGTCAAATCCAAGAATAGGATTTAGATAAGCTTCAAAACGAACTCCAGCAGAAAAATCTCCATTTGTGTAAAGGATATTTGTAAAGGCATTCATTAAAAGCTTTTCGCTTACTCTCTCTGCCCCAATTATTGAATCTTCTTTTGATGCTTGAACATCCATTTGAAAGTTTCCAGTTACCTTTCCTCCAAAAATATCTTGAGAGAAGCCATTGAAAGAACAAATAATTAGAAATATTGCTAATAATAATTTCTTCATACTATTTTACTTCTTCTCCTTTAACAACTTTCTTATATACTTCAATTAGGGTTTCTTCATCTCCAGGAGCATACCCAACATGTTGCCAAACAATTTCTCCTTTTTCATTTACAATAAAAGTGTGAGGAGGATTATTTACACCTAAGGCACGTTTAAGCTCAGAGTTTTGATCTAAAACAACTTCATAACCCCAATCAGAACCACTAACAAGTGGTTTAACCTTTGGACAAGTACGAGCATCATCAATTGATACTGCATAAATTTTTATTCCTGTTTCTTTTTGCCAATCACCATATAGTTCTGCCATTGCATTAAGTTCCATTAAGCAAGGTTTACACCATGTTGCCCAAAAGCAAATAACAAATGGTTTCCCTTCATTTGAAAATTCAGAAGCTTTAATTGCTTTTCCTTCTAAAGTATTTATTGTTACAGTAGGTAGAGTAGATTTTTTGTTATTTGTTTGTGCGTTAATTGTTATGCCGCAGAACAATATTGCGACAAAGATTAAAATAAACTTTTTCATGTTTTTACGTACTTAAATTTTATATTAAATTAATTATTAACTTTCTCGTTTTGCTAATATATTTAGCAAGTCAATTAAACTACTCTTACTATCTGAGTCTTTAAATCTGTTTAGTTGTATTTCGGCTAAATGACAAAACATCTTAACTTTTTCTTCTGATTTATCAATAAAGCCTTCGTCTCTTACTCTATTAATTAAATCAAGTATATCTTTTTCTTTTTTATTGTCTTGTTGAATAAATTGTAATATTTCTTCTCTTTCTTTTGGAGAAGATTCATTTAGCAGGAATATTAATGGAAGTGTTATTTTCTTTTCTTTTATATCGTTTCCAAAAGGTTTGCCTGTATTGTATTCAGGGAAGAAATCCAAAATATCATCTCTAATTTGAAAAGCCAATCCCATATAATAACCAAAAGACTTTAAGTTTTGTATTTCTTCAGTAGAAGCTCCAGAACTCATTGCTCCAATTTCTGCAGCAACTTCCATCATAGCAGCAGTCTTATTACTTATTACCTTAAAATAACTTTCTTCACTATAATCCATTCTCTCTGACACATCTTTCTGCATCAATTCTCCTAAAGGCAATTTACTTGTTATTTTAGCAAAAATTGGTAGAAGTTTAAAATCACTTTCTGTTTCTATAATTTCAAGACATTTTCCATAAAGATAATCTCCATAAAGAACAGCAGTATTGTTTCCCCATTTGAAATTTATAGTATCTTTTCCTCTTCTTTTTTCACTCTCATCAATAACATCATCATGAACTAAGGAAGCAGTGTGAAGTAGTTCCAAAATTAACGCACAACGTATTGTTTGACTTGTAACTCCATTTGTTGCCTTTGCTGAAAGAAATGTAAGAATAGGGCGTATTTTTTTTCCTGATTGATGAAGAATATAATCAGATATATCATCTACAAAGAAACCTTCTACAGAAACGCTTTCAGTAAAACGTTTATCAAAAAGCTCCAAATAATCACGTATTGGGTGTGTTATGTTTTTTAAATCCATCTCTTCTAAAAATAAGATTACAAAAGTACTATAAATTTTATATTTATCAATTTTTGCAACCCTTTTATGGGCTTTTTCATAATTTGTGATAATGTTTTATTTGGTCTTTTATTAATGATATTTTATTTTTCATTGCTTTAATTTTCTTATTTCCATTCTAATTTTCTTCATTTCACTAATTGATTATTTAACAAAACATCACAAACAAAACTTTTAATTCAAATATAATTTCTTCCCATTTCTAATCGTTTTTATCGATATTTGCAAAAAATTATTCGAACATGTTATTTAATGAAATTGTATTTGGACCAATACATAGCAGGAGATTAGGCAATTCTTTGGGGATTAATCTCTTGCCCACTCACAAAAAACTTTGCAATTTTGATTGCATCTATTGTGAATGTGGATGGAATGAAGACACAAAAGAAATTGTTGATTTGGTCCCTCAAAAAAAAGATATAGAAAAAGAACTTAAAGAAAAATTAATTCGCTTTAAGGAAAACGGAACAATTATTGATTCAATAACTTTTTCTGGGAATGGAGAACCAACTCTACACCCTGAGTTTAGTGAAATTATTGATATGGTTGTTCATTACAGAAATCTTTATGCCCCAAAAGCTAAAATATCTGTACTTTCAAATGCTACAAATCTTTTAAAAGAAGATATTTTCAATGCATTACATAAAATTGATAATCCAATTTTAAAACTTGACTCTGCGACTCCTAAAATGTTTTATGCAATCAGTAAGGCAAATCCTAAGGTTATTAACTTAGAAAATGTAAAAGAAAAATTGATTCTTTTTGGCAAAGATGCAATAATGCAAACACTACTTCTTAGAGGTGAAAATGATGGAAAAATTATTGACAACACAACTCAAGAAGAGTTTTCTGCTTGGTTGGAAGTTGTTAAACAAGTTAAGCCTCGTATGGTTATGCTTTATGCTATCGACAGAGTTACTCCTGAAAGCAATTTGGAAAAACTAAGTATAGAAGAATTAGAAACTTTTGCTCAAAAAGTTAGAGCACTTGGAATTGAAACAAAAACCTATTAATGCTATATGGTATCTGTTTCTACAACAAAGAAAATAGACTCTATCCTTACACATAAGTTTTGGGGATACATATTTTTGGGGTTTGTAATTTGGCTAATGTTCTATTCTACTTTTTACATTGGAAAGTATCCAATGCAATGGATGCAATTAGGATTTGACTGGCTAAGTCAATTGGTTCACACAAAACTTCCAGATGGTGTAATCTCCGATTTACTTTCCTATGGAATAATTCAAGGAGTTGGAGGAGTGGCTATATTCTTACCTAACATAATTATTTTGTTTTTCTTTATCTCTTTAATGGAAGCAACTAACTATATGTCGAGAGTGGCTTGGCTTATGGATAATCTTATGCACAAAATTGGACTTCATGGGAAAAGTTTTGTTCCAATGATTATGGGATTTGGTTGCAATGTGCCAGCAATTATGGCGACACGTTCAATTGAAAATAAAAAAGACAGGCTAGTAACCATGCTTATAATTCCTTTTATGTCTTGCTCCGCAAGATTGCCTGTTTATATTCTTTTGATTGGGACTTTTTTCCCTAAATACCCTGTTCTTGTGCTTTGTATATTGTATCTTTTTGGAGTTTTACTTGCTATTATTTTTGCAATGGTTTTCAAGAAGACAATAATAAAAACTCTTAGTACTAATTATGTAATGACTCTTCCTCAATATAAGGTTCCAACATGGAGAAACATTAAACCTATAATTTGGTTTAACACTAAGGATTATTTGAAAAAGATTGCAGGAATTGTTTTAATTGCATCTATTATTATTTGGTTCCTTTTCAACTTTCCTAATCCTCACGAAACTGGAAATAGCTTTATTTCCTATATTGGTAAATTTATTGAGCCAGTTTTAATTCCATTGGGATTTGACTGGAAAATGGGCATTGGCCTTTTGGCTGGTATTAGTGCAAAGGAGCTTATTGTTAGCACCATTAGTGTTTTGGCTCCTGAATTTACTATTGCTTCTGCTGCAAGTTTCTTAGCTTTTGTTTTAATATACTTCCCTTGCATTGCAGTTTTTACTGTTGTTTGGAGAGAAAGCGGAAAACTTCGTTGGGCTATATTCCTTGCGCTTTACACAACTATTTTAGCTTGGATAATTGCATTTTTGGTATATAATATTGCTTTATGGATAGTTTAAAAAACGAAAAGATAGAACTTAGAAAACTTATTAAAGAACTAAAGAAAGCATATTCTTTTGAGCAAAAGAAAGAAATGTCAAAACCTATTTGGGAAGAGATTGAAAAGAAGGATTGGTTTAAAAACTCTAATATTGTTCTTGCATATTGGTCAATGAAGGATGAATTATATACTCACGATTTCGTTATTAAATGGTATAAAGAAAAAACAATTCTTCTTCCTTGTGTTGAAGAAGATATTTTAAAACTAAGACAGTTTGAAGGGATTGAATCGATGAAAGAAGGTGAATCATTTTCAATTTTGGAACCTACTGGTACGGTTTTTGAAGATATTGGTTTAATTGATTTGATGATTATTCCAGCTGTTGCTTTTGACAAAAATAATAATCGCTTGGGAAGAGGAAAAGGATTTTATGATAGACTTCTTGAAAATAATAACTCTTTAAAGGTTGGAGTTTGTTTCCCTTTTCAATTCTTAGATAAAATACCTGCTGAAGAGTTCGATATTAAAATGGATTATGTAATAAAATGAAGAAAAAACAACTTTTTTTAATTGCCTCACTAACTGGAATTCTTTTAGCTTTAGCATGGCCAACCTTTGGTTTTGCTCCAATTCTATTTATTGCTCTTGTACCTATTCTTTGGGTTGAAAATCATATTTCAAACAATAAAGAAAAATTCTCCAAATTCGCAGTATTTAAGTATAGTTTTATTGCATTTTTTATTTTCAATATTCTTACTACCTATTGGATTTCTTATGCAACATTCTTTGGGCTTTTTGCTCCTTTTCTTAATGCTTTTTTAGGAGGTTTGGTTTTCCAAATCTATCATAACATAAAGAAGATTCTTTTCAATAATAGTAAAGGTTTTTTTGTTCTTCCAATTCTATGGATTAGCATTGAGTTTTTGCATCTTCATTGGGAATTAACATGGCCTTGGATGACATTTGGAAACGGATTTTCTACAATGCCTATAATGGTTCAGTGGTATGAATATACTGGAGTTTTTGGTGGCTCTCTTTGGGTTTGGATTACAAACTATTTTGCTTATCAAATAATTAAACAGATAGGAATTAACGACAAAGTTGGAAAGCTAAAACTTATTAGCAAAAAACTCTTTACCTCCAATCTTTTAAAGTTTGCTTTTATAATTATTATTCCTATTTCTCTTTCACTTATTATTTGGACAAGCTTTGAGGAAGAAAAAAATACTCCTATTGATGTTGTTGTTTTGCAACCCAATTTGGAACCTTACGATGAAACAAAGATGCTTTCAAATAATGAAATTGTTAATCTACTAATTTCATTATCCGAACAGAAAGCAGACCAGAACACAAGTTTTATCCTTGCTCCAGAAGGTTGCTTGGAAGAAAGAATTTGGGAAGATCAAATGCAGGATAACTATAACCTTGCTAAACTAAGCAATTTCATTTCCAAATATCCTAAAACACAAATGATAGTAGGTTCATTTTCTCGTCGTTTGCAATCGGAAGAAGAAAAAACAGAAGCATCAAGAAAAATAGAGTTTGCTCCTTTGCCATACTATTCAGTTTATAATAGCGCTATTCAAATTAAACAAGACAATAATTTTAATGTATATCACAAAACTAAACTTGTACCAGGAGTTGAGAGACTTCCTTTTAAGAAATATATTGGTAAGATATTAGACTTTGCAATTAAGTTGGGTAATCTTCCAGTTGGAACACTTGCCGTTGATGATAACCACAATCTATTTGAGTCTGAAAGCTCAAAAGTTAAAGTAACAACTCCTATTTGCTATGAATCAATTTATGGAGAATTTGTTGCAAAAAGAGTTAGAGAAGGAGCTGGAATAATATTTATAATCACCAACGACTCTTGGTGGAGAGACACTCAAGGATATAAACAACACGCTTCTTACGCTTCCCTTAGAGCCATTGAAACAAGACGTCCAATTGCCAGAAGTGCTAATACAGGTACATCTTGTTTTATATCTCCAAAAGGAGAAGTAAGTCAAAAAACTAAATTCTGGGAACAAGATGTAATAAAAGCTTCGCTTGTACCCCAAACCAAACTAACATTCTATGTTAAATACGGTGACTACATTGCCCGCATTTGCCTATTCTCTTCAATAATTATTATTCTAATAGGAATTGTTTATAAAATTAGACAAAGAAATGAAAAGAAGTAGATGGTTTATTATTCTCTTCTTACATTCTTTTTAAATTAATTATTAACCCTTATTCTAATCAAACAAAGAGTAAGAAAATTAAATCCTTATTTTAGAAAATTAAAACGAAGATTCAGTAAAATAGAATAAGGGAATAATTTGAATTTGTTTTATTATTGTATTTTTGCGCTTTGTTTTATGTAAATTTTAATTTGAGAAGATATGTTTAAGAAGGTTCCACACACTTATGTTATTATTTTTGGATTAATTATCCTTGCTGCCATTGCAACTTGGTTTGTTCCTGCTGGAGAATTTGTGAGACAAGCACAAGTTACTGAAAGTGGAAAAATTATTAATGGAGTTGTTAATGGTAGTTATCATAGGGTGGACCAAGCTCCTCAAACTTGGCAAGTAATGTCTGCTTTCTTTAAAGGTTTTCAAAAGGCTCCTGCTATTATTGCTTTTCTTCTTATTTTGGGTGGTGCATTTTGGATTTTGAATGAAACCAAGGCTATTGATATGGGAGTGCAGTCTTTTTTGAATTATAGCAACAGATTAGAAAGGTTTAGGTTTTTGCGATGGATTGGAGTGAATAATCTTATCATTATACTTATAATGGTTATGTTTTCTTCCTTTGGTGCTATATTTGGAATGAGCGAGGAAACGATTGCTTTTGTTATAATTTTTGTTCCTCTAGCTATAAGTATGGGTTATGATTCCATTGTTGGAGTTTGTATATGCTTTTTGGCTGCTGGATTGGGTTTTGCTGGTTGTGTTTTGAATCCTTTTACTTTGGGTATTGCTCAAGATATTGCAGGAATAAAGATGTTTAGTGGTATTGAGTATAGATTGGTGATGTGGTTTATTATAACTGGATTGGGTATTGCTTATGTTTTGTGGTATGCAAAAAAAGTTAAGAAAAATCCAAGCAAGTCTATAATGTTTGAAGAAGATAACTATTGGAGAGAAAACCACGACTCAGCTCAAAAGCTTGAAGCTTCAAAGGCTAACAAAGGCACTTGGCTTTCATATTTTATTTCTTCTGCAACAATTGTAGCTTACTCTTTTTATGTTGGTTTAAATCCTCAATTGTTTAAGGGTGGTCTTTCAACTTATATTCTTCTTTTAGTTTTGGCCATTGTTTTTATTGTAAGTGGATATAAGATGTTGAAGAAATCTGTTCAAATGTTTTGTTTGTCAATTCTGATTTTCACAATTATATATCTTATAGTTGGAGTTATGATTTTTGAATGGGATTTTGTTCAAATTGCAGCTCTTTTCTTTACAATGGCTATTGTTACTGGAATGGCAATGGGTAAAGATGCTTCAGAAATTTCAAAACTTTTTATTGCTGGAGCCAAGGATATGTTGAGTGCTGCTTTAGTTGTGGGATTAGCAAGTGGGATTATAGTTATTTTGGAAGATGGAAAAATTATTGACACTTTCCTTAATTCAGTTGCAACCTCAATTAATGGTTCTGGACCTGTTGGTGCATTAAGTCTTATGTATGGTTTTCAATCTTTATTAAATGCGATAATTACTTCTGGAACTGCAAAAGCTGCAATGCTTATGCCTATGTTTAGAGAGATAGCTCTTATGACTGATATTCCTCTTCAATCTGCTGTTACAGCTTTCCATATTGGAGATGGTTTTACCAATCTAATTACTCCGACTTCAGGAGTTTTGATTGCTGTTTTAGGTTTGGCTAAAATTCCTTATGCAAAATGGGTTAAATGGTCTTGGAAGTTTATTTTGGCAATGGTTATTTTGGGTTGGATTCTTTTGTTGCCAACTGTGTTAATTCAATTGCCAGGATTTTAAAAACGCATAACAAGATTTAGCCTAATCCCCCATTTCTTTTTCTCTACTAAGCCTTCAGTGTAGGTTATTCTTCTTATGTATTCCACTCCAATAAGGTTAAAGAGATTTTGAAAGCCTGCACCTACTTCAATATATGGTTTATCGGTAAAGGTTTTCACAAACTCATTATCAATCATAAATCTGTTTTCATCTCTTAGTCCTCCATAGGTTGCTTTGAAATTTATTTCTTCTCTTAACCCCAATTCTCTTATTAAAGGTATACGGTTAAATAAAATTCCATTCAAATTATATATCGCAAAGAGTTGAACATATTTGTCGGAGAAGAACTCCATTGTACTCATTAGGTTGAAAGATGATTGATGATAAATTACACTATTATAGGTTGTGTTTGTGAACAAATAAGGTGAAAGCATCTTTCCCCAAATATAACCTCCCTCAGCCCAAAACATCATATATCCAAATGGATTAAGATTAAGCTTTCGATAGGCTTTTACTTTCAGAAGATGAGTGTTTTCAAATCCAAGCTCATAATTAATATTCATTGAGGTGTAGTTGCCTGCAATCTGCACTCTTACCTGATTTCTTTGAATCCATTTACCATTAAAAACAATATTCAAATTAATACCAAGTCTATCGTAACGAAATCCAGTAATCTCTTTTCCATACAAATTGGCAAAGTTCCAATCACCATAAGCTCTAACTTCTTGAAGAGTTAGATAAGGATTAAAACTAATTCCCTTTCTTGTTTCATACATCCATTGAAGAGTTAGAGCTTTTTGAAATGCAAGTTTATAATCCACAATATCTGTTATGGATAGTGTTATTCTATCGTAGTTGCTATTAAATATTGTTCTACCAGGGATGAACGTATTATTGGTGTATTTCACTCCAATAAAATGAGCAGGAAATCCATTAGGATTTTTGGTTAGAGAGTTGAAACTATATTTTAAATCTACTTCATATTTGAATTTTTTATCCACAGTCCCATAGGCCAACATCCAATTCACATACCAGTTGCGACTAAGTTTATAGTTTGTTTTGCCACTAAAACGATATCTTTCGCCCTCAACCTTATTGAAAGAAAACAAATTATCAATTGGTCCAATTTCCAAAGGTCCCATAAGCAAATATCCTCCATAGAAAATTTCAGAAAGATATTTTGTTACCCTGAACCAAGTTATTGAATTAAGACTATCGGGCAATTGATAGGTCTTTATTTCTGTTTCTGTTAAAGGAGAAAGTCTGTTTTCTTGGGTAATCTCAAAATCTTTGAGGTCTTTTTCTTTCATAAGTTCATAAGGCTCAAAAATTGGTTGAGAATAGGTATTTATACTATAACCATATGTCTTTAGGGAATAAAAATTCATCTTAGCATAAATGGCATCTTCAACAATATAAGTAAACTCTTGTTTCTTTCCATCAATTTCCAATGAGTCTGTTCTGTAAGTTTGAATAAAATCAATCTTATCAATAAAGTTAATATTCGATTTTTCAGGAATTGAGAGTTTTGCGCTTATTAGTTGGTATTTACTATCGTTTGTTATATATAAATAGCCCATAAAACCTATGTCATAGAGGTTTCTTGGAATGAATGAAAGCTGAATGCATTCCTTGTCATTAACCATTAGGGTGTCTTCAATAAAGAATTTATAGAAGGTTGGAGCCAAACGATTGATTGGACTCATTATTTGATGTCCTAAAACATCAACATAGGTTTGATAAAGATTTATTTTTTGAAATATACTTGAGCGCATCTGCTTTGCATCATCTTCAGTAACTTGGTCTGTTAAATTAACATGTTTTACTGCTATTCTTTGCTCATCAAGTTTACCTCCATCCTTACAAAAGATTTTTGTTATCTCCTCAAAGAAATATAATGGCAAATAGTTCTTGCTGCCATAATAGGTTTGGTCTAAGGATTGCATAAGATTAACAACAGGACGAAGACGTATTTTATTTAAAAGAGTATCGTTGGTTGGGTCAAGTGCAATTAATGATTTGTTGTGAGAGGAATATTGCAAAGGACAATGGTTTAAAATAGAATTCTTATCCCTGTTTTCAACAACTTTTTCAATTAAATCAACTGCTGGATTGTTCTTATTGGTGTATTTTTCCCTTTTTGCAGTAATTACCACTTCCTTAATTTGAGATGCATGTGGCTCAAGAGGTATTTTAATGCTTTTCTTTACTGAACGTATGAAAAGAAGTTTTGGTTTATAAGAAATATGTGAAATTTTAATGGTATCAATCTCTTGAGGAATTTCAATTTCAAAACGTCCATTATCATCACTTGTAACTCCTTGAGCAAAGCCATCAATTGAATAGCTTACTGTAGCTCGAAAAATTCCATCCTTGTTTTCTGCATCCACAACCTGCCCTTTTATTGTTTTGGTTTGGGCAAAACAGAACACATTAATCAAAAGAAAAAAAAAGAAAAACGTTATTTTGAGGAATTTAAAGGTTCTCATATACATAATTATTAGCAAAATTAGTTAATTTGTTGTTTCAAAATTTATTTATTCAATATTATTTTTCTTCTAACATCAAATTTCATTCCAAACTCTAAAGCATAAAAATTTCTTTTCTCTTTCTATTCAAAAAACAATTAAGACTTACAATAATTTAATAAGGATAAAATATTACAAAACAAAGAGATAATTAATTTTTATAAGGAATAAATTTGGTAAGGTCGTACCTTAGCATCACTATGGTCGTACCTTATTTAATTAAGGTCGTACGTTAATACTATTATGGTCGTACCTTATCAAATTTTTTCCTTATTTAATTACGTTTAAACAAGGAAAAAAGAAATGAAAATAAGGTTTAATGAAAATTTTAAAGCATTATTTTGGATAAACAAAGGCATTTAATCTCTTTTTATTTTGCTCAAATCTCTTTTTTACAACATTATTTGTAATTTTGTAGATTATTCGTGAAAAAGACGTTTTAGATGAAGAGAATTTTAGTTATTTATACCGGAGGTACAATTGGTATGGTTAAAGATAAAAAAACAGGAGCTTTACTACCTTTTGATATGTCCAAAATATATGAGGCTTTGCCTGTTTTGAGAGAGTTTAACTGCAAATTGGACTCATTTAGATTTGATCCAATTATTGATTCTTCAAATATGAAACCCGACTATTGGATTGGACTTGCAAGTGTTATTGAAACAAACTATGATAAATATGATAGTTTTATTGTTTTGCACGGAACAGACACAATGAGCTACACTGCTTCTGCTTTAAGTTTTATGCTGGAAAACCTTGCAAAACCAGTTATTCTTACTGGTTCACAATTACCTTTGGGTATGATTAGAACAGATGGAAGAGAAAACATAATTGGAGCTGTTGAAATTGCATCAAATGAAAATCTTTCTATTCCTGAGGTTTGTATATTCTTTGAAGACAGATTATATAGAGGAAATCGCACAACCAAAATCAATGCAGAATATTTTGAAGCATTCTATTCAGGAAACTTCCCTTCTCTTGCAAAAGTGGGAATTAATATAACTTATAAGCCACATCTATTTCTTCAAAAGCCAACCCAAGCTTTTAAAGCTTACAAGAAACTTGATGATAATGTAATTCTAATAAAACTATTCCCTGGAATTAAGGAGAGTTATTTTAGAACAATTCTTTCAATGGAAGGATTAAAAGGAGTTGTTTTGGAAACCTATGGTTCAGGCAATGCTCCAACAGAAGAATGGTTTATTGAAGCTTTAACAGAAGCAATTGAAAAAGGAATAATCATTTACAACGTAACTCAATGTAAGGCTGGCTCTGTTGCAATGGGACATTACGAAACATCGGCTCATTTGGCTGAAATTGGAATTATAAGTGGGCACGACATAACAACTGAATCGGCAATTGCAAAGCTAATGTTCCTGCTTGGAAACTTCACTGACAAGAGCCAAATTATTGAAATGCTAAATTCTCCTTTAAGAGGAGAACTTTCAATTTAAATTTTTGATTATGGACTACAAGAAAATATTTAACAGATTTGATGGGTTAAACATCTTGATTATTGGAGATGTTATGATTGATTCATACATGTGGGGAAAGGTTGATAGAATTTCTCCTGAAGCTCCTGTTCCAGTTGCAACAATTGTTAAAACAGAAGACCGTTTGGGAGGAGCTGCCAATGTTGCCTTAAATATTAAAGCTATGGGAGCTAACCCAATTCTTTGTTCTGTTGTGGGACACGACCCAAAAGCTAAGAGCATTCTTTCTTTAATGAAAAAACTAAACATCACTAAAGATGGAATTTTGCTTTCAAAAGAGAGAGAAACAACAGTTAAAACAAGAATATTGGGTAATAAGGTTCAAATGCTAAGAGTTGACCAAGAAATTACAACTCCTTTAAGTGAAAAAGATGAGAAAGATTTTATTGACTCAATATCCAATATTATTAATTCATCAAAGATTGATTCAATAATATTTCAAGACTATGACAAGGGAGTAATTACTCCTAAAGTTATTTCGGAAGTTGTGAAGCTTGCAAACAGAAAAGGAATACCAACTACTGTTGACCCAAAGAAAAAGAATTTTCTTGAATATAAAAATGTTACCCTTTTCAAACCAAATCTTAAGGAATTAAAGGAAGGGTTGAAAATTGAGTTTGACCTTCCATCTATGGATAATTTGATTGATGCTTCAAATCTTTTGCATCAAAGAATAAAATCTCAAATGATATTCATAACTCTAAGCGAAAATGGAGTATTTATTGCTGACTACAACTTAAAACAAGACAATATGGTAATAATTCCTGCACACCATAGGTCAATTTCCGATGTTTCAGGAGCAGGAGATACTGTTATAAGTGTTGCTTCTCTTTGTTTGGCTTTAGATTTACCATTTAGAACAGTTGCAGAAATTTCTAATCTTGCAGGAGGTTTGGTTTGTGAACAAGTTGGTGTTGTGCCAATCAACAAACAATTGCTTTTAAGCGAAGTGTGCAATAAACTTTAGGAAATAATCGTAATTATAAATAAAAAAAGAGTATGAATAATTTTATGTTTTATAATCCAACCCAAATAGTTTTTGGGTTGGATACGATTAAGAAATTAGATAAATTAGTTCCTCAAGATAGTAGAGTTTTAATTACCTATGGAGGAGGAAGCATAAAGAGAAATGGAGTTTATGACCAGGTTATTCAAGCCTTAGGAAATAGAAAAGTGTTTGAATTTGGAGCAATTGAACCTAATCCTCATTACGAAACATGTTTGAAATGTGTTGATTACATTAAAGAAAATAATATTGATTTTGTTCTTGCTGTTGGAGGAGGTAGTGTTATTGATGCAACTAAGTTTATTGTTGCTGCAACCTTTTATGAAGGAAAAGACAAATGGGAAATTCTTCTTACAGGAGGTAATAAAATAACCAAAGCAATGCCTTTTGGAACTGTTTTAACCTTACCTGCAACTGCATCAGAAATGAATAATGGAGCAGTTATCACAAAGAAAGAAACATTGGAGAAATTGGCTTTCCATAGTGAACATTGTTTCCCTAAGTTTTCAATCTTAGACCCTCAAGTAACTTACACTTTGCCTGAAAGACAAATTGCAAACGGAATAGCTGATACCTTTGTTCATGTTATGGAACAATATTTAACCTATCCAGTAAGAAATCAAATTTCCGATCGCTTTGCTGAAAGTATAATCTTAACTCTTATTGAAGAAGCACCAAAAGTTTTTACAGCCCCAATGGACTATGAGGTTAGAGCAAACTTAATGTGGGCTGCAACAATGGGATTAAATGGATGGATTGCTTGTGGTGCTGTTCAAGATTGGGCAACTCACATGATTGGTCACGAGCTTACTGCCTTCCACGATATTGATCATGGTACAACTCTTTCAATTGTACTTCCTGGAGTTATGAAGGTTATGAAAGATGAAAAGGGAGAAAAGATTATTCAGTTTGGAGAAAGAGTATTTGGAATTAAGGAAGGGAACAAAGATGAAAGAATTGAAAAAACAATTAAAGCAACTGAAGAATTTTTTGAATCAATTCGCATACCAACTCGTTTAAGTCATGTTGGGTTAAATGAAACTTGCATTGAACCAATTGTTCAAAGAATGAAAGAAAGAAATTGGTCATTAGGTGAAAATGGTACAATTAATTACGAAAAAGTTCGTTTGATTCTTTCAGACAGATTATAGAATAAAACAGTAATGAGAAAACCTATTATACTATTAATTTTATCGCTTTTCCTTGCTTTAAGTATTACGGCTCAACGAAGACCACAAAACTTACCTCACTACGATGAAAAAATAGTTCATTTTGGTTTTCTCTTAGGCTATAATCAATTTTCTGCACTTTTAAAAGTTAAGGATCCTCTTCCTGAACCTGATAAGGTTGTGGGGATGAATATTGATTCTCAACATGGATTTCAAGTTGGAGTTATTGGGGACTTAAAGATTTTTGAATACTTACGCCTTAGGCTAACTCCAACTATTTCTTTTGGTGAAAGGAAGTTTAATTTTAATGTTATTGATGATAAGGGAATTTACAAAACTGAATCAACTAATATTGAAGCCATTTATTTGGAAACTCCATTAGAATTTAAAATTCAATCAAAACGCTGGAGAGACTTTCGCCCATATGTAATTGCAGGAGGCAAACATGCCTACGATTTAGCTTCACTAAAAAAGAAAAAAATTGCAGAAGAAGATTTGCTACTTAGAGTAGAAAACACCGATTGGATGTACACTCTTGGAGCTGGTTTTGATTTCTATTTGCAATACTTTAAGTTTGGAATTGAACTTAAATCTTCTTTTAGTTTCAACAATATGCATATTCCAGAACCTCAAAAGCCATTCTCCAATATAATTGATAAATACAAAACAAGAATATTCTACATTACACTAACATTTGAATAGTATTTCGAATAACTTCCCTTATTTTCCCCTTAAAAACAACATAAAAAAGATGATAAAAGAAATAGAAATTAACCTATTGCCTGAAGATTTGGTGAGTGAAGAGGTTATAAAGAGAGCAATTGCAAAGAAAACAGGTATAAAGTTAATTGATATTCTTAGCTGTGAAGTTATTAGAAGGAGTATTGATGCAAGAAAGAAACCAATATCATATAGGCTAAAGCTTAGTCTTAATCTTCAAGATAAGAAAGAAAAGATGGAAACCTCTGATGAACAATCTTTTCAATTACCAGAAAATGAAATAAGTCTTAATAAGAGAGAATATAAAGATGTTCACAACTCTAAACCAGTAATTGTTATTGGTGCTGGTCCTGCTGGATTGTTTGCAAGTTTAAAACTTATTGAAAAAGGATTAAAGCCAATAATTATTGAAAGAGGAAAACCAGTAAGCGAGAGAAAAAAGGATGTTGCACAAATTGTTCGTCAAAGAGAAGTAAATTCAGAATCAAATTGGTGTTTTGGTGAAGGAGGTGCAGGAACTTTTTCTGATGGTAAGCTTTACACTCGTTCCAATAAAAGAGGAAACATTGATGAAGTTTTGGATATTTTCATTGAGCATGGAGCAGACAAAGATATTAAAATTGAAGCTCATGCACATATAGGAACAGACAAGCTTTCTTCAATTATTAAAAATATTCGCAAAACCATTGAAGAATTTGGTGGAGAATATCATTTCAACACAAAGGTTGTTGATTTCATTCTTAAAGACAATATTATTAAGGGTGTTATTACTCAAAATGGAGATAGAATTGAGGCAGATAATGTAATTCTTGCAACAGGACATAGTGCAAGAGATATTTATTATTTGTTTGATGAAAAGAAATGGGCTCTTGAAGCAAAGCCATTTGCAATGGGAGTTAGAATTGAGCATCCTCAAGAACTGATTAATCAAATTCAATATCACTCCTCCAACTATTCAAAATTACTTCCTCCTGCATCCTACACTTTGGCATATAATAATAATGGAAGAGGAGTTTTCTCTTTCTGTATGTGTCCAGGTGGAATGATAATACCAGCATCTACAAATAATGGAGAATTGGTTGTTAATGGAATGTCCAATTCTTTAAGAAGTTCTCCATTTGCCAATTCAGGAATTGTTGTAAGTGTTAATGAAGAGGATGCAAAAGATTTTGGTAAATTTGGAGCATTATCGCTTTTGAAACTTCAAGAAGACTTGGAAAGGAAAATGTTTGTGGCTGCAGACAATAGCATTTCAGCACCATCACAACGTTTAACAGATTTTCTTAAAAACACTCCTTCCTCAGCCCTTAGTCCAACATCCTATTTATGTGGAGTTGTGCCAACAAATCTAAATAAGGTTTTGCCTAAATTTATTACCTCATCACTCCAAAATGCTTTAAACGATTTTGGACGAAAGATGAAAGGCTTTCTTACCCAAGAAGCTAATCTAATTGGTTTAGAATCTCGCACCTCATCTCCTGTAAGAATTCCAAGAGATAAGGAAACCCTCCAACATATTCAAATCTCTGGTCTTTATCCTTGCGGAGAAGGAGCAGGATTATCAGGAGGGATAACCTCAAGTGCAATTGATGGAATAAATGTTGCTAATAAAATTGCAGAATTAAATAAATAAAAAATCAAATTAATTGTATCCAATTAAAAAATATTATATATTTGCAAGCATAAATTTGGTAAAAATTCATGTTTATAAAACATTACAACAAAGTTTCGCAAAAATTACATTTTGAACAAAACATTGCTTCAATATGTAATTTTGTTTCTTTGTTTGTAAATTTCACCCTCTTCCAACTAACATTTATTAACTCCATATTTCATTTTATCATATCTTTCAAGCCCACAAAAAGAAGACTTGCGGAGATTTTTATTTTCTCTTTTCTCTACATTCTATAGATTTTGATGCAATTTCTGCATCAGGGTTATTGTGCTATTTATAATATTGATTATAATATACATATACAAATAAAACGTTCTTTGAAAACTGCAAAAGCAAATCTACAAAATTACACGCCGTGTTTCGATATTTTACACGCCGTGTTTCGATGTGTTTGACGGCGTATTTCGATGCGTGAGACGCCGTGTTTTGATGCGTTTGATGGCGTGTAAATTTTACTGATTCTCTTTAAGAAATTTAATGGTTGATTATGAGTGAGATATAATTAAATTAAAAAGGGTTAAAAAAACTCTTTAATAAATATTTTTTTTGTTTAACTTAATACCAATATTTATGGCATTAGAAATTGTAGGGGTCGAACGAAAAGTTACTGTTGGACCTCAGCCAGGAATAAAATTCATGGCTAAATTAAAAAAAGGAAGAAAGGTTCCTATGACCCAGATTTACAAAGATGTTACTGATTTGTCTTCTCTTTCAAGAGGGGATATTAAAAACACTGTTGACAATCTGTGGTTGGTTATAGGTAAGTACTTGGCTGACGGAAGAGATGTTGATTTAGGTGAGTTCGGAGAATTTAAGATTAGTATTAGTGCAAAGGCGGTGGATACTCTTGAAGAGGTTACGGCTGAAACCATCAGAAGACCAAAGGTTATATACCGTATGGGCAAAGAATTGAGGAACTTGTTGGAGGATACACAAAAAGTTTTAGGCTCTTTGGACATGAAAGGTTATAAGTCAAGAAAATCAAGTGGACAGCAAAATCCTTAAAAAACACTTTGCCTGTGGGGTTAATGTTCTTAATCTTGCAGGCAACTTTTTTTTAATTCGAACGTGAGTTAAACGAATTTTAAATATTTAAAAAGTAAAAAAGATGGCAACAAGAAGATTTTCTTTAGTTAATGCTAAAACAATATTGATAAGTATTGGTTGCAATGCAAGGGAATGCATAACCATAAAATATTTGAAAAACGATAAGATTAGGATAATTTTCTTAGGAATACTAATAACCAATGTTTTCTTATATAGTTGTTCTACAACGAAGCCAATGACAAAAAGAATAGATAATCAAGCTTCTACTGTTGGTAAAATAAGTAATTTCCAGTATTATGTGTCAAGAAACATAGTACTTACAAAGACCGAAGACCCTGAAATTATAGGGAAAGTAGCAGTTTCAGGAAAAATGAAATTTACTTCTACCAAAGAAATTATTCAAATAACCAGCAGTACAATGGGAGAATTACTCAAAACGGACACGGATAAAAAAGGCAACACAATATATTTTGTAGCCTTTGAAACCGATAATGATAACTGTTTGCGTTTTGTGCAAAAAAAAGCAGGGAATGATGAAAGAATTTACCTTTTGTATGATGATGATGCAAATAATGCAATAAACTATGGAAATGTTATATATTTAGTTGAATGGAAAGGTATAGAAGGATTAAAATATAGCAAAATACGGGCAAAAGTTGATAATTTTTTCGGAAAATTGAAAGGCTTTTTTAAAGGTGTAACTTCTGATGATAAAGATAATCCTTATTTATTGGTAAAAATGAAAACAAAATTACAGGAAAAAGAAAATTACAGAAAAGCATCTGGTCGAAAAGTGAAAGTTAAATGATAGGTGGTGATGTAAAAAAAGTAAAATATGGATTTAATGCAGGGTTGGGATATTCTTGGTCATTCCTTACTTTTGCTAATTATGATGTTGACCAATTTGATTTAGCCTTTGATTTGGGTTTTATAGTTAAATTTTAAGTTTATGAAAAAGCAAAAAAATATTATTCTGATAATTGTTATTATTGTCCTTATTATTACTTCTTTTTTTCTTGGATTGAATTTCAAAAAAATTGAAAAGACAGTTAAACATAAACATCCTCTAATTGATATGCCAATAAAAGATACTAATCTACCTCAATTAGCATCTTTCTTTGCTGATTCAACTTATGTTGTTTGTATCTTGTCATATAATTGTAGTTCATGCTGGGATTATATCGGTAATTTAAATCAATATGAAAGTTCTGAGAACATTGATAAAGTTATTGCTTTTGCAGTTGGAGATAATAAAAAAAATGATTTAATTAAATATTTTAATCCAAAGTATGAAATTAAAAATTGCAAATATGAGGATATATCTAAATTGACAAAGGTATCTCCAACTATACTTTATATTAAAAATGATACAATAAAATATGTAATTATGGGAGCAATCCCATCTTTATACAATTTAGAAAAAAATTATTTTAATAACTAAACATTTAATCTATGAAGAAAAAACCTTTATTTTTTGTACTTGCATTAATTATTACAAGTGCTTTAATAACATCTTGCGATGATTCAGGATGTGAAGACCAAGGCATGTTAGAATGTGACAATGGAAAATGTTGTGATTATGATGTGCCATGGAATGATGGTCATGGAACTTGTTACTCTTCTTTATCATATTGTAGAGAAACAGGTTGGGCTTGTTCTAAATGTTGGTAAAGTTAACATGAGTCGATATAATAAAGGAATTATAAATCATATAACAGGGAAAAATTACGTATATTAAGACCGTTGTGAATACCCTGACTCTATTTTTAGATTGATTTATAATCCCTTTATTATTTCAAACTGTTTCTAATCAGCAATTAGTTTTTTGTATCTTGGTCTTTTAGGGGTTACATCGCCTATACGTTTCTTACGGTTTTCTTCATATTCTGAATAAGAACCTTCAAAGAAATACACTTCTGAATCGCCTTCAAAGGCAAGAATATGAGTTGCAATTCTATCTAAGAACCATCTATCGTGGGAAATAACTACTGCACAACCAGCAAAGTTTTCTAAACCTTCTTCAAGTGCTCGAAGGGTGTTAATGTCAATATCGTTGGTTGGCTCATCTAATAGCAAAACATTAGCTTCTGATTTAAGTGTTAGAGCTAAATGCAAACGATTTCTTTCTCCTCCAGAAAGTATTCCTGTTTTCTTGCTTTGGTCTGTACCTGAGAAATTGAAACGAGAAACATAGGCTCTTGAGTTGATTAATCTTCCTCCCATTTGAATTTGTTCATTGCCTTCTGAAACAACTTCCCAAACTGTTTTTTCTGGATCAATTTCGCTGTGTTGCTGGTCAACATAACCTACCTTAACTGATTCTCCAACATCAAAAGTTCCATTATCTGGTTTCTGGAAACCCATAATCATTCTAAATAGTGTTGTTTTACCTGCTCCATTTGGTCCAATAACTCCAACAATACCTGCTGGTGGGAGAGAAAATGTTAGGTTCTCAAAAAGAAGTCTGTCTCCAAAAGCTTTGCTAACTCCATTGGCTTCAATAACCTTTGTTCCCAAACGAGGACCATTTGGAATAAAGATTTCCAAACGTTCTTCTTTTTCTTTAGTATCTTGTGAAAGCATTTGTTCATAAGCACTCAAACGAGCCTTTCCTTTGGCTTGACGAGCCTTAGGACTCATTCTAACCCATTCCAACTCTCTTTCAAGAGTTTTCTTTCTCTTGCTTTCGGTTTTTTGTTCCATCTCCATTCGCTTAGTTTTTTGTTCAAGCCATGAAGAATAGTTACCTTCCCATGGTATTCCTTCTCCTCTATCAAGTTCCAAAATCCATCCTGCAACATTATCTAAGAAATATCTGTCGTGGGTAACTGCAATAACTGTTCCTTTGTATTGATGTAGGTGTTGTTCCAACCAGTCAATTGATTCGGCATCAAGATGATTGGTTGGTTCATCTAAAAGAAGTATGTCTGGTTCCTGAAGTAAAAGTCTGCAAAGTGCAACTCTTCTTCTTTCTCCTCCTGAAAGTGTTTTTACAATTGCATCTTCTTCCGGACAGCGAAGTGCATCCATAGCTCTTTCAAGTTTGTTGTCAAGGTTCCAGGCATCGTGCTGTTCCATAAGTTCCATCACTTCTCCCTGACGTTCCATTAACTTGGTCATCTCATCATCACTCATTGGTTCTGAGAATTTCAAATTAATTTCATCGTATTCCTTTATTATGTCTGCAACTTCCTTAACGCCTTCCATAACAACTTCCTTAACAGTTTTGTTATCGTCCAGCTTAGGCTCCTGTTCCAAATATCCAACACTGTAACCAGGTGAAAAATGCACTTCTCCCTGATGAGAAGGGTCTAAGCCAGCTATTATTTTCAAGAGGGTTGATTTTCCTGAACCATTTAAACCAATTATACCAATCTTTGCTCCATAATAAAATGATAGATAAATATCCTTTAAAACTTGCTTGCTTGGTGGATAGGTTTTGCCCACTCCTACCATTGAGAATATTATCTTCTTGTCGTCTAATGCCATAAAAAAATTTATTATTTATTTAGTTTAATATCTTTAATGTTTAATTGAATTGATGTTCTTCCATTCCATTGATTTTCGTCAATTTGATAGGCTATGTCAAAGATTTCACCATTACGTATTTTATCGTAGTAATCGCCAAGTCCAAAACCTATGCATGCAAAAGGAAGATGACGAATGTCTAAATGAATTGCTGAGAAATTCAAATGCTTTTGTCCAACTGGACGCACTTGACCTGTATCAACAACTCTTTTTGAAAGAAATATTGGAGTGTTATTATCCTGTCCAAAGGGTGCAAATTGCTTAATAATCCTATATAGCTTAGGAGTAATATCACTTAGATTGATTTCTTGGTCTATTTCAATTTCTGGAACATATTGCTCTTCTGTCATATCCTGCTCCACTTTTTCTTTAAAAAGACGAATAAACTCATTAAGATTTTCTTCCTTAATGGAAAGCCCTGCTGCAAATTTATGTCCTCCAAAATGTTCCAATAGATGAGAGCAAGACTCAATTACGTTGTAAATGTCAAAATCCTTAACAGAACGAGCAGAGCCAGTTATTAATCCATTGCTCTTTGTAAAAACAATGGTTGGCTTATAGTATTTTTCAATAAGTCGTGAGGCAACAATTCCAATAACTCCCTTGCTCCAATCTTTTTGGAAAACAACATTAGCCTTACTGCTTAAAAGATCAGAAGAGTTTTCAAGAATAGTAATGGCTTGTTGAGTAGCTTCAACATCTAATTTTCTTCGTTCATCATTGGTTTCATTAATCTTTTGAGCTACAACTTGAGCATCTTCCAACTTATCACAAATTAAAAGCTCAACTGAATTCCTTCCAGATTCAATTCTTCCTGCTGCATTAATTCTCGGACCAATCAAAAACACCAAATCAATAATGGTTAGCTCACGATTAAAATAAAGCTTTCTATCCTCTTCATTACAAACTCTAACTACATTGCTAAACTTGAGAATAGCTTCAATACCAGGACGAGGTTGTCTATTGATGATTTTTAAACCATAATAAGCCAAAATTCTATTTTCTCCTGTAATTGGAACAACATCAGCAGCAATGGAAATTGCGACAAGATCC
This sequence comes from Bacteroidota bacterium, assembly GCA_017860255.1. Taxonomy (GTDB): domain Bacteria; phylum Bacteroidota; class Bacteroidia; order Bacteroidales; family P3; genus UBA10566. The sequence continues at coordinate 41,458 of JAFNAR010000002.1, forward strand.
AAATAAGGAAGAAGTTTGTCGAAAGGTTGATTCCTTCTAATATTAATTGCTTGAATTAGTTTAAATCCAACACCACAACCAGAAAGCTCCTTATAGGGATAATTAGAATCCTTAAGCTTTGGGTTTAAGATTGCACAAGCCTTAGGCAATTCATCGGCTGGAAGGTGATGGTCGCAAATAATAAAATCAATTTCTTTCTCACTTGCATAAGCAATTTGTTGAGTAGCTTTAATTCCACAATCTAATGCAATTACCAACTTATAACCATTCTCATAAGCCCAATCAATAGACTGATATGAAATACCATAACCCTCAATATATCTGTCGGGGATATAGAAATCCACCTCAGAATAAAACTGTTTTAAATAGGAATATACTAAAGCAACGGCAGAAGTGCCATCAACATCATAATCTCCATAAATTAGAATCTTCTCACTTGCCTTCATGGCAAACATGATTCTATCTAAAGCATCCTCCATATCCTTAAGAAGGAATGGATCATGCAAATCCTTTAAATTAGGTCTAAAAAACTTCTTAGCTTCCTCATAACTATTTATCCCTCTTTGCACAAGAAGATTTGCAATAATATCATAAGCCCTATAATCTTCCTCTCTCAAACATGTAGAATCTACTCTCAAATCACGTGCAAGCTGCTCAACCAAAGTCCTATCCCCATTTCTCTTTACCACCCAACGTTTATCCATAATAACCAATATTTTCAAAACAAATAATTTACAAAGATATAAAAATATATTTACTCCCCAAAAAAGAAGTTGGTTGAGCTGTTAAGTTATATTAGATGTATTTTCAGAAAAACATCAATCATAATCAAAAATAAGTCAATCATATTTGAAAATAAATCAATCAAAAATAAAAATATATCAGACATATTTTTAATTATGATTGAGTTTTTATTTGCCTTCACTCATTTTATCATAATTTCATTCTCTTTGTGGAATTAATTAATTTGAGATAAGTATTTATTTAAGAATTTTGGAGGTTAAAATTTTCAGAAAATGCAATTGTTTTGTTTTCATGCTTATCTTTGCAAAATGATTTTAAAGCATTTATTATGACAAAGCTTAGTGTAAATATAAATAAGGTGGCAACTATAAGAAATGCAAGGGGTGGAAATAATCCTGATTTGATTAAGGTTGCTATGGATTGTGAGCGTTTTGGGGCTGAGGGCATTACTGTTCATCCTCGTCCTGATGAAAGACATATTCGTTATTCAGATGTTAGGAACTTAAAACCCATTTTAACTACAGAATTTAATATTGAGGGTAATCCAAATGATGATTTTATTCGTTTGGTTGAAGAAATTAAACCTGCTCAAGTTACTCTTGTTCCCGATGCTCATAATGTTTTAACTTCTAATGCTGGTTGGAATACTATAAAACATAAAGAATTTCTAACTTCAGTTGTTGAAAGACTAAAACCTATTTCAAGAGTTTCTATTTTTGTTGATCCAGAAGAAGAAATGGTTGCTGGAGCTAAGGCTTGTGGAGCTGACCGTGTGGAACTTTACACTGAAAATTATGCAAAAAATTATTTTATTGACAGAGATAAGGCCATTGAGCCATTTATTAAAGCTGCCAATGAAGCTAAACATCAAAACTTAGGACTTAATGCTGGTCACGATTTGGATTTGGATAATTTGGAGTTCTTCCATAAAAATATTTCTAATCTATTGGAGGTTTCAATTGGCCATGCTTTAATTTGCGATGCTTTGTACTATGGATTGCAAAATACAATTCAAATGTATAAACGTTGTTTGCAATAAATTTACTTCTAATTAAATTATAATGGAGCATATTGAACTTCTTTCTCCTGCAAAGAATTTGGAAACAGGCAAGGCAGCCATTGATTGTGGTGCTGATGCAGTTTATATTGGTGCCGATAATTTTGGCGCAAGAGTTCAAGCAGGAAACAGCTTGGAGGATATTGCTTCTTTGGTTTCTTATGCTCATTTGTTTAATGCAAAGGTTTATGTTACCATAAATACTATTCTTTTTGATAATGAATTAAAAGCTGCTGAGGATTTAATTCAAAAACTTTACGCAATTAAGGTTGATGCAATAATTATTCAAGATTATGGCATTTTGGAGATGAATCTTCCTCCAATAAATATTCATTCAAGTACTCAAATGCATAATATTTCTAAGGAGAGGATTAAGTTTTTGAAGGATGTTGGATTTAGTAGAGTTGTTTTGGCAAGAGAACTTTCAATTGAAGAGATAAAAGAAATTCATTCTTATGTTCCAGATATTGAATTGGAGTTTTTTGTTCATGGTGCTTTGTGTAATGGTCTTAGTGGTCAGTGTTATTTAAGTTATGAACTAACCAAACGTTCAGGCAATAGAGGAGAATGCTCTCAACCTTGCAGAAGTAGATACGATTTAGTTAATTCTCAAGGTAAGGTTTTGGTTAATGATAAGCATATTCTTTCCACAAAAGATTTTAATGCTTCTTTATATATTCCAGAAATGATTGAGGCTGGAGTTAGGAGTTTTAAGATTGAGGGTAGATTGAAGGATTTGGAATATGTTAAGAATGTAACTGCACATTATTCAAAGGAAATAGATAAATTTATTAGTTCTCAAAACAATAAAGAAAAATATTGCAGAAGCTCCATTGGTAAAACTGAAATTGGGTTTGAGCCTGATGTTGAAAGGAGTTTTAATCGTGGATTTACAAGTTTTAATCTTAACGGGAAGAAAGATATTATTGGAAATTTAGATTCAGCAAAGTCAATTGGAAAATATATTGGTAAGGTTAGCGATATAAATCGTTCTGGAAGAGGGAAATTCTATTTTCAAGTTGATACAAAAGAAAGATTTTCAAATGGAGATGGACTTTGCTTTATTAATATGGAAGGAAATATTGAAGGTTTTTTAGTTAATGGAGTTGAGGAAAATCCTTCTCAAGGTTTGGTTATGATTTATCCAAACAAGAAACCTGACATTAAACTTCTAACAAAGATTTATCGCAATTTAGATACTCAGTTTTCAAAACAGGTTCTTTCTGATAAATCCAAAAGAAGGATTGCAATAGATATTATTCTTAATGAAACTCCTCAAGGGTTTTCCTTACAATCCATTGATGAGCAAGGACTAAAAGTTCAGGAAGATATTTTTACAGAAAAGCAAATTGCTTTAAAAACTCAAGACTATCAAAATAATCTTTTGAAGCAGATTGATAAACTTGGAGATAGTATCTTCTATTTACGAAGATTTGAAAATAACTGTTCCAATAATTTTTTCTTTGCCTCTTCCCTTCTCAATCAACATAGAAGAAACCTTATTGAAAAACTTTATGAATTGAGACAAAAAGCATATAAGCCAATTCAAAAGGAGTTTGAAAAAACCACAATTCCATATCCTCAAAAAGCATTGGGCTATAGGGCAAATGTTATTAATGAAAAAGCAAAGGAATTCTATACTCGACATAAGGTTGAAGATATTGAATATGGCTTAGAAAAAGAAGGCTCAAGAAATATTAAACCAAAAGAAATGGTATTAATGCGAACAAAAAATTGTATTCGCTATACCTTGGGACAATGCTTTATTAGGGATAAACAAACTCCAGATTTTGATCAAGAACTCTTTTTAAAAGACAATAAAAGAACCTATAAACTACATTTTGACTGCAAGAATTGTTTTATGGACATTCTTCCTTTGGAATAGGATATCTTAATTTTCTGGAAAAATTTATCCTAAAGACTTTATTTGCCCATATTAAATATAATTCCTAATTTTGCAGTTCTTTTTATTTATAAGCAAATTTTTTATTTACTAAAAGTATAAATCTATGAAACTAATACAATTTGCCTCCATCACCAAAAAGATAGCACTTGCCTCTTTCGGCTTGTTTTTGCTATTATTCTTACCTGTGCACTTAGGTATAAACCTATGTCTTTTAAGAGAGGATGGTGGAGAATGGTACAGAAATGCAAGTCATTTCATGGGTACAAACTACATTGTGAAGGTATTCGAAATAGTACTTATAGCTTGTGTGCTTTTGCACATAGTTGTAGCTATTTTGCTCACAATTGAAAACTTTATGGCTCGCCCTGTTCGCTACAAAGTTAAAACTAAAACTAAAACTCCTTTTATGTCTCGCTATATGATTTGGACAGGAGGAATCGTAGCTTGTTTTTTAGTTTTGCACTTTATCAATTTCTATTTCGTTAAATTGGATATTGTTGAAGGCAAGTATTCTGCAAACATAGAAAAGGTCGATAAAGTATTTCAAGAAAAAGCAATGAAGCTCCAAAGTGGAGAGCTTAACGAAAAAGACCAAGCTGCTTTAATGGCACAATACCAAGCAATAAGTCAAATCACTCCAGAGAAAATGGACAATAGCAAAAAGAATATGGTTAATTTGACTAAGGAAGAAGTTGAAACTTATTGTGGAAAAGATTTCAAGTATGCTGAACCTGATTTCTACACAATGAGTCAAGAGTTGTTTGCTAAAAATTCTTACTCATTTATCTATATTTTAGTTTTTCTTGTGTTAGGATTCCATCTATATCATGCAATTAATTCTTTAGCTCAAACCTTTGGTTTAAGTCATAAGAAATACTCTCCAGTTATTGAATGGGTTTCTGTAATTTATGCTGTTGTGGTTCCTATTGGATTTGCAATCATTCCTCTTTGGATTATGTTTGTAAAATAGCATAAGAAGATATAAAGTTGTTTATTAATAATATAAATTAAAAAGATATGAATACACTTAATTCCAAAATACCAGAAGGTCAGTTGTCGGAAAAGTGGACAAAATATAAAGCAAGTCAAAAATTAGTTAATCCTGCAAACAAAAGAAAAATTGATGTTATTGTTGTAGGTACTGGTTTGGCTGGCTCATCTGCAGCTGCTTCATTGGGAGCTTTGGGCTTTAATGTTAAAATATTCTGCATTTCCGATTCTCCTCGTAGAGCTCACTCAATTGCTGCTCAAGGAGGAATAAATGCAGCAAAGAACTATCAAAATGATGGAGATAGCGTTGACCGTTTGTTCTACGATACAATTAAAGGAGGAGACTATAGAGCAAGAGAAGCAAATGTTTATCGTTTAGCAGAGGTTTCAAATAGTATAATTGACCAATGCGTTGCTCAAGGAGTTCCTTTTGCAAGAGATTATGCTGGAATGTTGGATAATCGTTCTTTTGGAGGAGCTCAAGTTAGTAGAACTTTCTATGCAAAAGGACAAACAGGACAACAACTTCTTCTTGGTGCCTATTCTGCACTTTCAAAAGAAATTAAGGCAGGCACTGTTAAGATGTATGAAAGAAGAGAGATGATGGACTTGGTAGTTGTTGATGGTAGAGCAAGAGGAATTATTACAAGAAATCTTCAAACTGGTGAAATTGAACGTTGGGCAGGACATGCAGTTGTTATTGCAACTGGAGGATATGGTAATGTATATTATCTTTCAACAAATGCAATGAATTGTAATGCTTCAGCAGCTGTTCAATGTTATCATAAAGGAGCTTTCTTTGCAAATCCTTGCTATGTTCAAATTCACCCAACATGTATTCCAGTTAAGGGAGAATATCAATCAAAGCTTACACTTATGTCTGAATCATTGAGAAATGATGGAAGAATTTGGGTTCCTAAGAAAAAAGAAGATGCACAGGCAATTAGAGAAGGAAAGCTAAAACCTACTGAAATTGCTGAAGAAGATAGAGATTATTATTTGGAAAGACGTTATCCTGCATTTGGAAATCTTGTTCCAAGAGATATTGCATCTCGTGCAGCAAAAGAACGTTGTGATGCTGGATATGGAGTTGGGGCAACTGGTTTTGCAGTTTACTTGGATTTCAAATCAGCAATTGAACGTTTGGGAAAAGATAAGGTTGAAGAACGTTATGGTAACCTGTTCCAAATGTATGAAGAAATTGTAGCTGTTAATCCTTACGAAAACCCAATGATGATTTATCCAGCTGTTCACTACACAATGGGAGGTCTTTGGGTTGACTACGAACTTCAAACAACAATACCTGGACTGTTTGCAGCAGGTGAAGCCAATTTCTCAGATCACGGAGCTAACCGTTTAGGAGCTTCTGCTTTAATGCAAGGATTGGCAGATGGTTATTTTGTCCTTCCATACACAATGCAAAATTATCTTTCAGACCAAATATATGTTTCAAAAATCTCAACAGAAACTGAAGAATTTGCAAATGCAGAAAAATCAGTTAGAGAAAAGCTTGAAAAGATAATGGCTATTAAGGGAGAAAAAACAGTTGACTCATTGCAAAGAGAACTTGGACACATTATGTGGGAATATGTTGGAATGGGGAGAAACAGAGAAAATCTTCAAAAAGCTATTCCAATGCTTGAAAATTTGAAAAAAGAATTTTGGTCAAATGTTAGAGTTACTGGCGACTTAACTTCTTTAAATCCTGAACTTGAAAAAGCTGCCCGTTTGGCTGACCACATTGAACTTGCTCAAATTATGGCTAAAGATGCTCTTCAAAGAGAAGAAAGCTGTGGTGGACACTTTAGAGAAGAATATGTTACCGAAGAAGGAGAAGCTAAGAGAAATGATCAAGACTTTATGTTTGTTGGCGTTTGGGAATACAAAGGTAAGGACCAAGAGCCAGTTATGCATAAGGAAGATTTAAAATACGAATTTATTAACGTTCAACAAAGAAATTACAAGTAAGATGGATTTTACATTAAAAATATGGCGTCAAGAAAACAGAAAAGCTAAAGGACGTTTTGAAACATATAAAATAAGTAACATTTCTCCAGATTGTTCTTTCTTGGAGATGTTAGATATATTAAATGAAAGCCTTGTTAATAAACTATCACACCCAGTTTGTTTTGACAATGACTGCAGGGAAGGTATTTGTGGTATGTGTGGTATGTATATTAATGGACATCCTCATGGACCTGATAAAGGAGTTACTACTTGTCAGTTGTACATGCGTAAGTTCACAGATGGAGAAACAATAACAATTGAACCTTGGAGAGCAAGACCTTTCCCTATTATTAGAGATTTGATTGTTGATAGAACTGCTCTTGATAAAATTATTCAAGAAGGAGGTTATGTTTCTGCAACAACTGGAGGAGTACCTGATGGTAATGCAATTCTAATTTCAAAACATAAGGCTGATGAAGCAATGGATTCTGCTTCCTGCATTGGTTGTGGAGCTTGTGTTGCTGCTTGTAAGAATGCTTCTGCGATGCTTTTTGTTTCTGCAAAAGTATCTCAATTGGCATTATTACCTCAAGGAAAGCCTGAAGCTGCAATTAGAGTTCAAAATATGGTTGCAAAGATGGATGATTTGGGATTTGGTAACTGCACAAACACTTATGCTTGTGAAGCTGAATGTCCAAAACAAATTAAAAGATCAAATATTGCAAGAATGAACAGAGAATTTATTTGTGCAAAAGTTGCTTCAGAAGAATCAACAAAAAGATAAAACAAATAAATAGATAGAATTTAAACCTCCTTTGTAGAGAATTTTAAAATAAGGAGGAAATTAAACTCCCTTATTTTCTCTACAAAGGAGGATTATTTTTTAATCAACAGAAAAAAAATTTCAAAAAAACATTTGGAAAAAAAGATTTTATTTCATTACTTTGCCGAAATATTTAATTGAGACAAGGTTATGAAGAAATTTTTAAGCTTTTTCCCTGCCTGGTTAATAATTCCGCTTTTCGTCATTGGAGGGCTTATTGCAGGTCTTTCTTCCTACGCTGTCTATATGTCGAGGTTTCATTCCTATCTTTCCGATGATCCCGAAACTTGTATCAACTGTCATATAATGGCTCCTTATTACGATACATGGTCTCACAGTTCTCACAGATATTATGCCAATTGTAATGATTGTCACGTTCCTCATAATAATATTGCAAACAAATACTTCTTTAAGGCAAAGGATGGATTATATCATTCTGCTGTTTTTACTTTCCATGCAGAGCCACAAGTTATACGTCCAAGAGATGCAAGTTATAATGTAATTATGGATAATTGCATTCGTTGTCACGAGCATTTAAATACAGCCATTGTAAAAAATGGAATGTATAGTTTTGATGACACTAAAAAAGGAATGGCTAAGGCTTGCTGGGATTGCCATACCAATGTCCCTCACACAAAATTTAGTAATATATCTTCCTCTCCCAACTCTCTTGCTCCACTTCCAAAATCTCCTGTTCCTGATTGGCTAAAGAATAAAACAAAAAAATAATATTATGATTATGAAGAAAATATCAGAAGCAATAAAGAAAAGACCTATTATAGGTTGGGCTATATTTGTTACTGTAATGGTAATCGTATTTCTTTTAGGATTATTGGCAGCTTCAATAACTGAACGCCGAGCTGAAATTGCTACCCTATATAGCAATAAGAAAGTTGAGATTAAAGGTATTAACCCTCATTCTTCTGAGTGGGGAATTAACTATCCAAGAGAATATAACACTTGGCTAAAAACCAAGAATATGGATTTTCAAAGCAAGTATAATGGCAACATAAAACAAGATGTTTTAGAAAATAGACCTCAAATGGTTGTCCTTTGGGCTGGCTATGCTTTTTCAAAAGACTACACTGCACCAAGAGGACATAATTATGCCATTGAAGATATTCATCACACTCTTCGTACTGGAGCTCCACAAACTGATACTGACGGACCTCAACCAGCAACTTGTTGGACTTGTAAAAGCCCCGATGTTCCAAGAGTTATGAATGAAATTGGTATTGAAAAGTTTTATAATAAAAAATGGGGAGCATTGGGGAAAGAAATTGTTAATCCAATTGGTTGTGCAGATTGTCACGATCCAAAAACAATGGCTTTAACCATAACTCGTCCAGCTCTCATTGAAGCTTTTGCACGTCAAGGCAAAGATATTAAACAGGCAACTCCTCAAGAAATGAGAACTCTTGCCTGTGCTCAATGTCATGTTGAGTATTATTTTACAAAAGAAGGAAACTATTTAACCTTCCCTTGGGATAAGGGTATGAGTGTTGAAGCAATTGAAGAGTATTACGACAATAAAAAATTCACCGACTGGACTCACGCTCTTAGCAAAGCACCTATGTTAAAGGCTCAACACCCCGACTATGAACTTTTTTCTGTTGGTCCACACGCTAAAAGAGGTTTATCCTGTGCCGATTGTCATATGCCTTATGTTTCTGAAGGAGGAATTAAATACTCAAACCATCAAGTTATGAGTCCTCTAAATAATATCTCTTCCACTTGCCAAACATGCCACAGAGATAGTGAAGAAAAGCTAAGGAATTATGTTTATGAGTATCAAGACAAAGCAAAGGAGATTAGAGATAGATTGGAAAAGGAACTTGCAAAGGCTCATATTATGGCTAAAATAGCTTGGGATAAGGGTGCAAGCGAAAAAGAGATGGCTGGTGTTTTGAAACTTCTTCGTCAGGCTCAATGGCGTTGGGATTATGTTGTGGCTTCTCATGGTTCAACTTTCCATGCTCCTGTTGAGGCTCAAAGAATTTTGGCTCACAGTTTAGACAAAACAATGCAGGCTCAACTTCAAGTTCAAAAAGTATTGTTTAATCATGGAGTTAAGGATGTAACCCTTCCAGATATTACAACAAAAGCTAAAGCTCAAAAATATATTGGACTTGATATGGCAAAAGAAAACTCAAATAAAGAAAATTGGATAAAGAATACTTTACCTAAGTGGTTGGAAGATGCTAAGAAAACTGGTAAACTCTCAAAATAATAACTACTCTTAAAGAATAAAACCAACCAATAAAATCATAATGAAGAATAAAAAAAGGATTTGGGAAATACCTTGGGGATATAAGGAAAGTATAGCAATTGTTTTGGGGATAGTTCTTGTAGGATTCCTACTACAAGCAACTATTGGCAAGTTTGATTTCTATCTTTTAAGCTACCCTTTTAATCTCTACTTTGAAATCTTGTCATTTGCCTTTATTGTTTTATCTGTTTACCTCAAAAGAAAAGCTTTCTTTATTTGGTTTACCTCTCTTTCTTTTTCAGTTTCAATTATTGGAGCAATAACTTTCCTTTCAATAATCATGGGACTAACCAAACAAGTCCCAATTGTTGATAGAAGTAATATCTTTACTCTTTTAGGGTTTAATCAAATGACCTCCTCTTGGGAATTTATTCTTATTTATTTTTTTCTTTTGCTTTCACTTGGTTGCACCATTGCAAAAAGAAAACCTCGCTTAACAAAACAATACTTTGCTTTTTTATTAAATCATCTTGGTCTTTGGATGATTCTTTTCTTTGCAGGATTAGGATATCCAAATTTGAATCGTTATGTGATGTATGTTGAAATTGGAGAAACTCAATGGAGGGTTTACGACAAAGATTCAAAAGTTGTGGAACTTCCCATTGCAATACAGTTAAACAATTTTACCATTGAAGAATATATACCTAAGCTTACAGTAATTGATAAAAAAACTGGAGAAGTTTTGCCTAAGGATAAGCCTATATATTTTCAAATAGATACAAATTCTAAAGAAGAGTTTTCTTTTAATGGTTATAAGATAAAGCTAAAGGAATATATTCATAACGCAGTTCGCAGTAGTGATACTTCCTACAAGGAAGTGCCAATGAAGGCTTCTTGTCCTGCTGCTTTTGTTGAGATAAGGAATAATAATAAAGTACAATCTCATTGGATTTCTGCTGGCAACAAAATGCAAAGTCCAATGTTTATGGATATTGACTCCAATTTGGCTTTGGTTATGACTCCTTAAGAGCCTAAGAGTTTTATTTCTAATATTGAGGTTTACACTAAAGAGGGTGGATACTATAAAGAAGAAAACCTAAGAGTTAATCATCCTTTAAGGGCTGGCTCTTGGAGAATTTATCAATATGGTTATGATAATAACATGGGCAAAATGTCTTCCTATTCAAGCTTTGAACTGGTGTATGACCCTTGGTTAAATATGATGTATTTGGGGATTGGACTTTTGGCTTTAGGTTCTCTTTTATTAATAATATTCGGTAAAAACTATAAGAAATGAGTTGGGATAGTTTTATTTGGTTTGCATTTCCTTCAATCTTACTTTGGGTTCTTGCATCTTTGCTTGTTTACAAAACAAAGTATAGATTGGTTTCTAATATTCTTTTCTTAACGGGAATATCCATATTTCTACTTTTCATTATTCTTTTTTGGCATTCAGTTAATCGGCCTCCTTTTAGAACAATGGGAAAAACTCGCCTTTGGTATTCTTTTTTCATAACCTCAATTGGATTTATCACCTATAGAATTTGGAAATATAAATGGCTTCTCTCCTACACTGCTTTGGTTGGCTCTGTTTTCATCATCATTAATCTTCTTAAACCAGAAATACATTCAACTAATCTTATGCCTGCTCTTCAAAGCTATTGGTTTATTCCTCATGTTACATCCTATATTATTTCATATTCAATGTTTGGAGCATCAACCATTGCAGCCATCATTCTTCTTAACAAACTAAGAAAAGACAAAGAGGACAGAGAATTGGAAAAACTAATTGACAATTTAGTTTATGTTGGATTTGGCTTTTTGGCTTTGGGAATGCTTATGGGTTGCATGTGGGCAAAAGCAGCTTGGGGGAACTATTGGTCTTGGGATCCTAAAGAAACTTGGGCTTTTTTAACCATAACAACTTATTTAGCATATATACACACAAGAATACAAAAAATAAATATTAGAATTTCCCTTTGGATATTAATAATTGCACTTATACTTCTTTGCATAACATGGCTTGGAGTTAGCTATTTACCTTCATCTCAAGGAAGTGTACATGTTTATTAATTGTGTTTTGATATAAAAAATAATAAAAACCAAACCTCTTGCGTAATTAATTCATAAAACCACTATTAAGAAAAAGTTATGGAAGATAAAATAGAGTTAATAGATAATAAGGAAAAGAATAGGTTTGAATTATTTGTAAACGAAAAAGAGGCTGGGGAGATTGATTATCAAATAAAAGATTCAAAACTAATTATTAATCATACAGGAGTTAATAAAGAATATGAGGGGAAAGGCTTGGCAAAATTGCTTGTGGAGTATGCTGTAAACTATGCAAGGGAAAACAATTTTAAAATTACGCCTATATGCCCTTATGTGAAGATTGTTATTGAGAGAAATAAAGAATATCACGATTTACTATGAGTGTTAGAAGCAAAATTAAAGATAGAGATATAGTTAGGCATTATACTAATGGAGAAGTAACAATTGTTTGGCAACCAAATAAATGTTGTGCCTCTGGAATATGCGTTAAAAATAATCCTGAAGTTTTCAAACCTACCAAAAGACCTTGGATTCAACCCGAGTACTCAACTACAGAAAAAATTATTGAAACAGTTAAGCTTTGTCCTTCTCAAGCATTGACTTACTATATGAATAATGAATAACCTTCAATAGTATTTCATAGTAGCTTTTAGTAATTTCTCTCCAATAATTTATACATAATTTCACCCCAATTCCTATTTAAAAATATTCTTATCTGATATAAGTGTATCAAATCCTTATTATAATTGAAAAAGATAAGGATTAAATTTGTTAACGTACGACCTTAATATTGCTAAGGTACGACCTTAATTAAATAAGGTAGGACCATACTGTTGGTAACGTACGACCTTACTCAAGTAACATGCCACCTTACTGATAGTATGGTGCCACATTACTGAATTTTTCCCTTATTTAAATAAATTATTTCTTGATTTCAGTAAATTTATTCTTGATAAAAATTTATGGAAAGAGGGTTTAAATCAACTTATTAATTAATCGTCAATATTCTTATGCAGTTTTGTCATTTTAATTTCATGTTTAGCTGCACGTCTTATTGTATAGAATTTGGGATGTAAGGCTTTTGGGCGCAAAGTACTTTCCTTCAAAAATAAAACCATTAAAAATATAAGTCCAAATATTAATAGCAAACCATAAATTTCTTTCATGCTAACCATCATTGCCTGAAATTGTAATTTGCCAAAAAGTTCCGTTGATGGAATTTTATTTACAATTGGATTTATGTTATCAAGATTTGCACCAAGAAGCATTATATTTTTCTTTAGTGTTAGTTTAAATATTTGATTAAGAACTGCATTACCAATAAGTGAGCCTAAGCATGCACTAACAAATGCTTGAATGGTGAGGGTTTGAGGGAAATGTTGAAAGGGAATAACTGTTAAAGCTGTAATAAATGTTATTGCAATAATGATATAACCAACACCACGTAGAAATATTGGAATTAATAAAATCTCTTTTGATAAATTGAAATCAATAATATTGTACATAACAAAGAGATAAGATATAATAAACATTATTCCTATAAGTGTCATTGTTTTAAAGGTGGCTTTTCCTAATGCAAAAAATTTATAAGAAATTGCTGTACCAAAAAATATCCCTAATATCATTGCCCAATTAAGTGAAATTGCATTAAGAGAATCATAGCCAAGAATGATTTCTGTATATATATGCTCAAAATAATGTGAAGGGCTTAGTAAAATAGATATAATTATATATAATCCAAAGGTAAGCCAAACATTACGGTATGTCCATGTTTTTAATGCAATAAATGGATGACGAATAAATGAAGCTCTCCAAAGATTAAGTATTAGTGAAAGGATTCCAAAAACTGTTCCAATAATAATATAAATTGATTGATACCAATCATAATAGTCTCCATAGTTAAGTACAAAAATTATACAAAGTATTGTTATTGCCCATAAAATCATCCCAATCCAGTCAATCCCAAAAAGGGGTAGTTTTTTCATAGAACGGTAATGTCGGAATATAATAAAAGTAATAAATATCAAACATATTAGAAGGAGAATGACAATCCATTGCATATATTCCCACTTGCTTAAATATGCTACATAAACGGTTGATATCCCTGAAAACTGTAAACATGAATTTACTAAAAGATAAATATAACAAAACCATACAGACATATCACGTTTAGGTGTTACCCAAAGTTGAATTGTGGTATTGCATGCAAAAGTCCCCCACATTCTAAAAAAACCTGCAAAAAAACATGTAATCACCAATATTGGTAAACTATTAGTATGAATGCAGATAAGATTAGAAATTATTAAACCAACAGCAGTTATTATTAAACTGTTTTTTAAAGGGAAGCGAAATTTAAGACGAAACATAACAGTAAAAGTAAGAGCAAGCCCCACTAATGAAGCATAGCCAGCCATCATAATATCCTCTTGCATTAATGATAATGTGCCTTTCATTTCACTTACAGATGCTAAATATATGCCCCCTGAAAGCTGATATACTAATACAAAAGCTATGATAATCCATGGTTTCACTTTCTCTGGAATGAAATTTCGGATATCTGGTATTGTAAAAGGTCTAGAATTTTGAGTCATACTAATATTTTACCTCACATTCTACATTCATACCTGAGCGCAAACGTGCTAAATCTTCAGCTTTATTATTTGCAGAAAATTCAATCCTAACGGGAATTCTTTGTTCCACTTTTACAAAATTTCCAGCAGAATTATCTTGAGGAAATAAAGAGAAACTTGAGCCTGTTGCTTTTGAAATTGATTTAACTATTCCTTTGAATTTTATGTTAGGTATTGCATCAACTTTAATTTCTACATTCTGACCTTCTTTAATATTTGTGGTTTGTGTTTCTTTATAGTTTGCTATTACCCATTTTTCATTTTCATTTACTAAATCAAGAATAGCTTGCCCCGACTGCAAAAGTTGTCCTTCTTCAATAACTTTACGTCCTGTAACACCATCGCAAGGTGCAATTATTACTGTATAAGAAAGATTTAAACGTGCCAAATCAACTGCTGCCTTAGCTAATCTTATTTGAGCATTGTTTTGATCTAAACGCAATGTTTGTTCATCTTTCACTAAAGAAGTGGTTTTGCGTTGTCCTAAAGTTTGTTCGTAACGTGCTTTTGCTGCTTCATAATTGGTTTTTACTCCATCAAATTGTTGTTTTGTAACAGCTTGTTGTGCTAATAAGTTTTTGTATCGCTTATACTCTTTTTCTGCATTTTCCATGCGAACACTACTTTCTTGAATTTCTGATTCAGATACTCCAATATTACTTTGAGTAGTCAAGATAGTAGTACCCATAGCTTTTTTACCAGCAGTAGCATTTTGGTAATCTGCTTCAGCTTGTGCTAAACGAAAACAATATTCTGCATCTTCAATTACTAATAAAGTATCACCTTTTTTCACATGTTGGTATTCCTTAAAATAAATCTTTTTAATATATCCTTGGACACGAGAATTTATGGGCACAATCTGCTGCTTTACTTGTGCATTATCAGTAAATTCTACATTACCCAAATGTACAAATCTTGAGCTTACCCAAATAATTCCACCTAAAAGTAAAACACCTATTACAATATTGTATGTCAATTTCATTTTTTTTGTTCTTTTCATTTTTATATTTTTCTTAGTTTAATAATATGTATATTTTGTTTCTTAATTGAGTTATTTATAGCTTTCCTATTTCTCTAAGTAGTTTAAAATAGTTGTAAATGATGTTTAAGTTAGCATTCACAACTTGTAATTCTGCATTTAACTTTATATTACTAGCATCAAGCATTTCTGTGATTAATACTAAATCATTAAGATATCTGTTGTTTACAATTGTATAGTTTTCTTTTGCAAGTTGAAAAGTAGTTTCATAAGTATGAAGTTTTTCAATTGACTCTAAATAATTTGTTTGTGCAGCAAATAAAGCAATTTGAGTATTCTCTAATTCCAAAGTTTTAGCATAGTCTGCCACATTTTTATTTGTTTTTGCTAAACTGACATCTTTGCTTGATTTGTAAAGTGAAGCTAAATTATATTTTAGTCCTATGCCAAGATACCAGTAATTAAAGTTTTTATTGATTGGTGGTACTTCAATAGTTATTGGTCCATTAAAATTGTTAGCACCAATAATTGCAATTGAGGGATAATAATTTGCTTTTGCTAATTCTATTTGCTTTTCTGCTATTGTAGTTCTTAATGCAGACATATACAAATCAGGACGATTTTGCTGAGCAATATTCATAAGCTCTTCTTGTGAATATGGAAATAGTTTGAGATTTTGAATTGTTGTATCTACAATGATATTAGTTTCTTTTGGCAAACCAAGGGTTATGACCAAATGTTGATTAATAATATTGATATTATTTTCAATCTCAATAAGATCAAGTCTTAGATTTTGCAGCATTAGTTTATAACGGTTAAGGTCATTCAGTAAAGCCATCCCTTCATTTTGTTTGGCATTAATCTGTTTAATCATAAGTTCGGTTTGCTCAATATTTTTTAAGAAAACTTGTCGTTGATTTTGTAGTTTGTATAAATCTAAATAGTACCCTGCTACAAGAAAACGCATATCTGATAAGTTCTTTTTATAGGCAAGATTAGCAACCTGTGATTCTAATTCTGCCTTAGCAATAGAGTTGGAAACAGCACCGCCTGAAAAAACTAGGTAAGAAGCTTCTACTGAAAAATTATTTCCAAAATGTGGAATTGGAGCATTTTGCGAATTAGAGAAATTACGGTCTAATATAGTACCATCTCCCAAATACAAAGCAGAAAGATTAATGTCAATTGAAGGTAATAGATTATTCTTTACTATTGATACAGCTTGCTCTGCTTTTTCTGCATTTTTTTCAGAAATTTTCAACAGTGTACAATTCCTTTCCACTAATGCGAAAACGGAATCTATTGAAATTATTCTACCCTCTTTCATTTGGGCAAAGATAGTGCTTGACAATAATGCTATCATTATTGTCAGATAGACTTTTAGATTCATTTATTTTGATTTTTTAAATTGGAGTGCAAAATTACTCCTATTATATCGAATAACGACTTTCCATTTTGCATGAATATTTGTCAATATTTCCAATATATCTTATTTCAAATTCTTATATTTTGTAATTTTGTTGTCAAAAATGGAAATATATGATATCTCAAAATAATACTATTTCTCTTTATGAATTATCAGAAGAAGATATTGATTTATCGCTCAATAGAAATTCATTACCAATTGAAGGACCATTAATAAAAATAGGTCGATGTATAGTTTGTTACTGCTTGAAAGGCTGGGCTGATATGGAAGTTAATTTAATAAAACATCATTTTGTTGAATCGGAAATTATGATATTTTTTCCAACACAAATTGTAGAACAGAATAAAGTGAGTAATGATTTTTCAGTAATGTATTTTTCAATTTCTCCAAATGTATTACAAGAGGTTATTTTCCGTTTCCCTCCTGATTTTCTTTCATTTCTACATCAACATTTCTTCTATAAAGTTAGTTCTGATTCGCTTTTAGAAGAGAAGGTGCGTTTCGCCGTTATGCAACAAAAGATTTTGGATATTGAGAACTGTTGTCGTAGAGAAATTTTGTTGAATCTCTTGCGTATATATTTTTTGGAACTCTATGACAAAATACATAGAGATGAATTAAGTAATTCTACATCCAAACATAATAGAAAAACTGAGATTTTCAACAATTTCGTGGAATTGGTAATGATTAATTATAAAACAAGACGAGATGTTAATTTCTATGCTGAAACTTTATGTATCTCCCCAAAATATCTTTCAATGATAACAACGGAAATTTGTGGATATGGCGCAAAACAATGGATTGACGATTACGTGATTTTGGAATTGAAAATTCTCTTAAAATCAACACAGCAAAGTCTTCAAAAAATAGCTGATGAAATGAATTTTGCTGATACAGCATTTTTGTGTAAATATTTTAAATTAAGAACAGGACAATCTCCAAATGAATATAGAAAAAACTTTATTAATATAGATAAAAAGAATAGTAAAAACTTATCCTGAAAAATACACTTTGAATTCCTCTTTGCGTAAATCATTTTTTAATTTATACATAATGTCAGTCCATTTCAAGCCTTGATCTACTATATAAATAATGAATAACATTCAATAGTATTTCATAGTAGCTTTTAGTAATTTCTCTCCCATAATTTATACATAATTTCACCCTAATTCCTATATAAAAATACTTTTATCTTATATAAGTGTATCAAATCCTTATTATAATTGAAAAAGATAAGGATTAAATTTGCTAACGTACGACCTTACTTGAGTAACATGCCACCTTACCGATAGTATGGTGCCACCTTACTTATAGTATCGTGCCACCTTACTGAATTTTTCCCTTATTAAAATAAATTATTACTTGATTTCAGTAAATTTATTCTTGATTCTAATAATTTCTTTCTTGATATAAATTTGAAAGAATAAGGTTTGAATATACTTTTGCCTTTATTTTGGAAATCTTTTTTTGAGTTTAGAAGGATGGATTTAGGATATAAGAGGGAATAAAAAAAAGCGATTAATATGTTTTAAATATTAATCACTTTTTTTGTTTTGTAGCGGGGACGAGAGTTGAACTCGTGACCTCCGGGTTATGAATCCGACGCTCTAACCAACTGAGCTACCCCGCCAAATGAGGGTGCAAATTTACAAAAAAATCAATTACAAACAAATTAATGTGACTTTAATTGACTTTTTATTAGTTTTTGCTTGCTTTTACTGCATCTCTTTTTTGAGATATTCTCCAGTTATGGAATTGGGATTTTTGATTATTTCCTCTGGTGTTCCTTCTGCAACAATTTCTCCTCCAGCCTTTCCTCCATCTTTACCAAGGTCTATAATATAGTCGGCAACCTTAATAACATCAAGATTATGTTCAATTACAATCATTGAATTTCCTCTCTGAACTAATTTATCCAAAACTTCCAATAATATTCTTATATCCTCAAAATGCAGTCCTGTTGTTGGCTCATCTAATATATAAAGAGTGTTACCTGTTTCCAATTTACCCAATTCGGCTGCAAGTTTAATTCTTTGAGATTCTCCTCCCGAAAGAGTTGTGGAAGGTTGTCCAAGTGTTATGTATCCAAGTCCAACATCTTTAACTACTGATAGCTGACGTTTAATTTTTGGATGATTTTCAAAGAATATTGCTGCTTCTTCAAAACTCATATTCAAAACATCGCTAATGGATTTTCCCTTATATCTGACCTCAAGAGTTTCTCTATTATATCTTTTGCCATTACAGTCTTGACAAGTTACGTAAACATCGGGCAAGAAAGACATTTCAATTTGCTTTACTCCTGCTCCTTGACAGGTTTCGCATCTTCCTCCTTTAACGTTGAAAGAAAATCTTCCTGCCTGATAGTTTCTAATTTTTGCTGTTGGTAATGAAGCAAAAACCTTTCTTATTTCATCAAACACTCCAATAAAGGTTGCTGGATTTGAACGTGGAGTTCTTCCTATTGGGTATTGGTCAATTTCAATTACCTTGTCTATATTATCTATCCCTTTAATTTTCTTGTAAGGCAAAGGATTTTTGTCAGAACGATAGAAATGTTTGCTAAGTATTGGGTGTAGTGTATTATTGATTAGTGAGGATTTACCACTTCCTGAAACTCCTGTAACGCATATAAACATTCCAAGAGGTATCTTAACATCAATATTCTTTAGGTTATTTCCAGTGCATCCTATTATTTCAATTGATTTTCCATTTCCTTTTCTTCTTTCTTTTGGAATTTCAATTTTTCTTATTCCTTTAATATAGTCGCCTGTTATGGAACTTACATCAGATTGAACTAATTCTTGAGGTGTTCCATTAAATATTATTTTACCTCCATTAACTCCTGCACCTGGACCAATGTCACATATCCAATCGCTTTCGGTAATCATTTCCTTGTCGTGTTCAACCACAATTACACTATTACCTAAATCTCTTAGCTTTTTAAGGGCTTGAATAAGTTTTACATTATCCTTTTGGTGTAGTCCTATGCTTGGCTCATCCAAAATATATAATACATTAACAAGTTCTGAACCTATTTGAGTGGCTAAACGTATTCTTTGTGATTCTCCTCCTGAAAGTGTTCTTGTTTGACGGTTAAGGCTCAAATAACCTAAGCCAACATCTAAAAGGAACTTTATTTTAGTGTTTATCTCTCTAAGAATTTCCCTTGCAATTTCCTGTTTCCTCTTTGGCATCTTATCCAAAATGGTTTCACTCCAAATTGCCAAGTCTTTAATATCCATTTGAGCAAGCTCGGCAATGTTTTTGTCATCAATCTTAAATTGAAGTGATTCTGGTCTTAAGCGTTTACCCTTACAGTGAGGACATTGAACATTGTTCATAAAACTACTTGCCCATTTTTGAATTGAAGCAGGCATGTTCTCTCCACATTGAGAGTTAATGAAGTTAACAACACCTTGAAATCTATCCTTGCTCAATGACCTTATTCCAAGATTGGAGTCATAGGTTTCAAGTTCCATATCTGAACCATAGAGAAGAATTTGCATTGCTTCTTCGCTTATATCCTTAATTGGAGTGTCAAGAGTGAAATCCATTTTCTTCGCCAATGCTTCCAATTGTTTGGTAAACCATGAGCTTTTATTTGGAATTCCAAGAGGCACCAAACCTCCTTCATTTAGAGATTTAGAATCATCGGGTATTAGTTTCTGAATATTAACTTGAGTGGTTTCTCCCAATCCATTGCAATGAGGGCAAGCTCCATAAGGAGAATTGAAAGAGAAAGTGTTGGGCTGTGGTTCTGGATAAGATATTCCTGTGGTTGGACACATTAGTTGACGACTCAAATAGCGAATTTGATTTTCATCATCAATTATCATCATTGTGCCATTACCATGTTTAAAGGCAACCTCAACAGATTTCTTAAGCCTTGAAGTGTTTTCTGGATTGATTTTCAGTTTATCAATAACAATTTCAATATCATGTATCTTATATCTGTCCAACTGCAATCCTGTTGAAATATTTAATATCTCTCCATCAACTCTTACCTTCAAAAATCCTTTCTTTGCAGTGGAAACAAATAATTCTCTATAATGTCCTTTTCTTGCCTTAACAACTGGAGCAAGTATTAAAACTGATTTGTCTAAATAGTTCGTCTCAATTATTTCAATTATTTGTTTCTCGGAATACTTAACCATTTTTTCTCCAGTATTTATGGAATAAGCATCGGAAGCTCTTGCATAGAGAAGACGGATAAGGTCATAAATTTCAGTTGTTGTACCAACTGTTGAACGAGGGTTTTTATTTGTTGTTTTTTGTTCAATGGAGATTACTGGAGAAAGTCCAGTTATTTTCTCAACATCTGGTCGAGCCATTGAACCTAAATAGTAGCGAATGTATGCTGAAAAGGTTTCTAAGTATCTTCTTTGTCCTTCTGCGTAGATGGTGTCAAAGGCCAATGAGGACTTTCCACTCCCACTCAAACCTGTTATGGTTATAAGAGAATTTCTTGGCATTGCAAGAGAAATGTTTTGCAAGTTATGAGCCTTAGCACCAAATATTTCGAGTTTGTCTTCTTTCATTTTTTGTGGTTAAAATAATTTGCAATAATACTACTTTTTTGCGAGCTAATTATTGATTCCTCGTCTTAAATATTCTTTCAATAACCTGTTGATTAATTTGTAATCTAATATTTTTTATTATCTTTGTAGCATTAAAATGCTAATATAATATTAATTCTTATAAACATTAAACCCTTTTTTGTATGAAGAAAAGTTTGTTAATCATCGGTTTAATCGTTTCTGCAATGATGTTTAGTTGCCAAAACGATAAAGAACAACTTGCAAGGGAAAAACAAATACAAGATTCCTTTGCTCAAATAATGTCTGTTAAAGATGGTGATTTGGAAAATCTATTTATGGAACTTAACCAAATTGACTCCTCTCTAACTGAAGTTACAAGCAAATATACCAATGTGTCAAAAGTTGCCAATACTTCTGGCGAAATGTCTCAAGACACTAAGGTAAGTATTAAAGAAAAGATTGAAACAATAAATAATCTTTTGGCTGAAAACAAGAGAAAAATTGCAAATATTAACTCCAAGATGCAAAAGAACAACAAGGAGAATGAACAATTGAAAATATTTGTAAAAAATCTGGAATCAAGAATTAAGGAACAGGAAGAACAAATTCAGGCTTTAACTGCTGAATTGGCAAAGAAAAACATTCAAATTGATAACTTAAATAAAAACGTTGCTGATTTGAATGAAAAAGCAAAACAAAGAGATGCTCAAATAATGAAGATTGAAGATGAAAAGAACACTGCATACTTTGTTATTGGAACAAAGAAAGAGTTAATGAGCAAAAAGATTATTGACCGTAAGGGTGGTTTTATCGGAATTGGTAAATCATCTGTTTTATCTTCAAATGCTGACTATACTAACTTCACTAAGATAGACATCCGTAACACTCAAGAAATTGCACTAACAGGCAAAAGAGTTGAAATAGTTACTTCTCATCCTGCTTCTTCTTATTCTTTGGAAGGCGATATTAAAGCACCAACATCAATTCGTATTACCAACCCAGAACAATTCTGGAAAGGAAATCGTTGCCTAATTATAAAAGTTGACTAAGATACTTTAAATTACATAAAGAAAAACGAGGGTTAATTAATTTTAATCCTCGTTTTTTTATATCCCTTTTTTAATTAATACTAAAATTTAAAGGGACTTATTTGAAAATATGATTGACTTATTCAAAAATATATCAGATATATTTTAAAATATGATTGATATATTTTTAATTATATCGGGACTTTTTTCTCGATTATGGGATTAAAGTTTTCTCTCTTTAATTCTCAATCAATTTTATTCAATTATCATTTGTTCGTTTTGCATATCTCTTGTTAGATAATCCCAAGACAGACCATTCTTTTGAGGCAAATAGATTCTAAGCTTTTTGTTATTCTTATTATAAATTTTGGTTCCTCTTATTGAAGGGTTTAGAAAACGAAGGTGATTATACTTTACTCCCACTTGCTGTGCAAAAGCATAAAGGTCGTTGATTGTTGTGTCAACTATTATCTCTCTTGTTGGAATTGGTTGATAAGTATCTTTCATTCGAAAGTAATAACCATATTGTTGAGGGTTTTCCATAATAAGCTTATAGGCAATAATTCTGTAAACATATCTTGCTGTTTCGGTGTAGGTGTATAAATCCCAATAATTGTCGCATCCTTGATCATTCAATCTTGTCCTTACTGAACTTTCTCCAGAATTATATGCTGCACAAGCTAAAGCCCAATCGCTAAATACTTCTTTTTTCTGTTTTAAATATTTACATGCTGCAATTGTAGATTTCTCCAAATCGTATCTTTCATCCCAACCATCCAAAGTATCCAATCCATATTCTTTTGCCGTTGGAAGTAAAAATTGCCAAAATCCCTCTGCTTTGGAAGGAGAGACAACATTTGTTAATCCACTTTCAGCAACAGCCAAATATTTAATATCATCTGGAACTGACTGACTTTTAAGCAAAGGTTCAATTGTGGGAAAATATCGTTGGGCTCTTTTAAGGATTAAGAAAGTTGTTGAGTGATTGTACATAATGGAAGTTAGCTCTCTGTCTAAAGCTTCTCTAACAAAAACATTATCCAATGGTATTTCATTTCCGCAAAACTCTACATATTGAGGAATGGGTGGTGCAAAATTTTGATAATGCTGTTTAACAATATCCATATACTCACTATCACTATTTGTTGGTGCAGTTCTTGCCATTACAAATATTCCCATAATAATAGCAATGGAAGATAATACTATAGCCACAATACTCAATTCTTTTATCCAACTTCTTTTCATTACAATTAACCTTTATCATTTTCGTTACTATTGCAAAGATACTTAATCTTATCTTCATTAGCAAAATTATTATTATTTTTGTACTTTATTTTTTAATCCGTAACATAAATTATTGAAATGCTAAAACGATTCACTATAACCATATTCTTAATACTAATATCTCTGTTATCATATAGTCAAACTCTTTCTGACCAACAACGAAAAGATATATTATCTGATTTACAAAAGCAAATAACCATTGTTTCTGCTTTCTCTTCCGAAAAGCTTGATATGATTCCAGTTTATAATTCTCAACTATTAAATGCCAATAAAACTTTAGATAAGTATGAGGTTTATAAGTCAGATAATTTGATTTATGCCAAATGGTTTGAGCTAAAAACTTTGGTTAAGCAAAATAAGGAAATGGTTGATTTCCTTGAGCCAAGAGTTGGAGACTGGTTTTACAGGAAAGCTGTTGGTTTTGTTGCGAACAATGAAAAAGATAAGGCTGTTGAATTCTTGAACAAGGCTCTTGTTTACGACTCCAAGAATGTTATGGTTAATTACGAATTGGCAAAGATAAGCTTGGATAGTGGTAAAATTGTTGGAGCTACAAATCGTTTGACTAATATTCTTTCGCAAATGCAACCCGATGATGAAGAAAAACTGCTTTGTCAAAATTTAATTGCTTTTGCTTATGATAAAAATCTTTTGAAGTCTTTATCATTAATTAATCAGGGAAAGTATGCTTATGCAGTTGACATCTTAACTGAACTGGATGCTTATTGTCAAGGGGATATTTATGGCATTTGTAATAAAGCTGTTGTTAAGAAGAATCTTGACTTTTGCAAGACAGGAATCTATAATGAGCATATAACTGTAAGCAAGAAAGCAATGGAGATTGGAAGAAGCGATGTTGCAGGAGATTTTGTTCAAAACACTTACGACTACTTCCAAAGAAACCGTCAATCCATTACCGATACAACAAGTTTTGAAGGATTGGTTCGTGGAGTGGTTAATTCCTACATTGGACAAATAAAAGACTTATACAGTGCAAAGAATAATGAAGCAAAAATTGATTTAATCAGAAAGACCAAAGAACTTGTTGCTTTGGTTGGAGGAGAATATGAAGCTGGCGTTCTTAAAACTCTGTCATCATTGCAAGGAAATTCAACTCCTGTGGACATGAAACTTGATTCAATTGAAAATGCTGCTCCTTTGGAAGGATTCACTCATCAATATGCTCAATATGTAAAAGACAGTGTGAGTAATGCACAAGAAAAGGTTAAGGAGATAGAAAAACAATATGTTCCTTCATCTGAAAATAAACTTCCAGAAAAATCTTTAGCTGTTGAACAAACTAAAACCAAAAGCTTGAAAAAAGAAATTGATGATAAGTTTTATGAGTCACGTACTTTTATGACTGTAAGCAATTACGATAAAGCCATGGAGGTTTTGGAGAAAGCTAATCGTTTGGCAAAGATTGATGTTGAAAAGCAGGAAGTTGAAAAAATGTACACTTCTGCAATCAGGGAAATATCTGCAAGGAGAATGTCAGCTGCTGAATATGCAATTTTTCAGGGAGATGTTGCAAAGGCAGACAGTTTGGTTGCAAAAACAAATGATTTGATTACTACCTATAAAATGGAAAATGACCCAACCATTATTAATATAATGAATAGTTATTTGAGAGTTATTGACCAAAAGGTTTGCCAAAAGAAACAGGATGAAATTGATGTGTTTGTTTATAATATTTTGGATTGTGTTAGAAGAAATGATTTCTATAGAGCGGACCAACTTATAACAACTGCAATGCAAGTGAAGGGTTCTTCTGAGTGTCGATTAGACAAGCAAAAGATCCGTCAACTAAAACGCCAAATTGAAAAGCCTTTGGAATATGTTAATATGAAAGAAGGTGTAATGAAAAATTTGGAGAATAAAGACACCTTGCTTTTCATTAAAACATACGCAGAATTGGAACAGTTTTGGAACGATAACAAGCTTATAGAAATAAGCGTTGAGCATCTTCCATTAAGAAAAATATTATACAACACCAATAATAGCGAATTGGTTATTAAGTCAATTGAAGAATTGGTTAAGTATCGTTTATATTTTGGTTCTTTGGAAGCTTTGGGTGCTTTGAAAGATATGGGCTTTAAAAGAAAACAGACTAAGGAAGCTCAAAAGAAAATTGGGATGATGATGTCTTTGGATGTTGTTAATCGTCCCGACAAGATTAGAGAAAGCAATATTATTGATGATAAGTTTAAGAATGATAAATGGTTTAAGGATTTCTATAAGAGTTATAATAAATATTTGATTAGTTGGCGTAAAAACAATTAATATGGCAAAAGAAGAAAATGGTATTAAATACTTCACTCTTTTAGAAGCCCTAAGAAGTATTCAGAACACCTTACTCAATCGCTACACCTCTTCGTTTTGGGTTAAAGCCGATTTAATGAAGCTAAATCATTATGTTCATTCAGGACATGCTTATCCTGATTTGGTTGAAAAACAAGATAACAAAATTGTTGCGCAAGTTAGATCACTAATTTGGAAAGATGATTTTGAAAGAATAAACTCGAAGTTTGTTTCCACAACCAAAGAACCAATTAAGGATGGCATAACAGTACTTATTTATTGCAGAATTCAGTTTGATGCTCTTTATGGATTATCTTTAAGAATTATTGATATTGACCCTCTTTTCACTCTTGGAGAATTGGAGAAAGAAAGGTTAGATACAATTAGAAAGATTAAAGAAGAAGGACTTTGGGATAATAACAAAAAACTTTCCTTACCTCTTTTACCTAAAAGACTTGCAATTATTTCAGTTCAAACCAGCAAAGGGTATTCTGACTTTATGAATATTATTAATGAAGAGAAACAACCCTACAAACTTTTCACCATGCTTTTCCCTTCTCTTTTGCAGGGAGATAATGCAGTTGAATCTTTGCTTATTGCTTTAGATGCAATTGAAGTTGTTAAAGACCATTTTGATGCTGTTTTAATAATTAGAGGTGGAGGTGGAGATATTGGATTAGCATGTTATAATAATTATGAATTAGTTAAATGCATTGCCTCCTATCCTTTGCCAGTTTTAACAGGAATTGGACACTCAACAAACGAAACCGTAAGCGAAATGGTTTCTAACAAAACTGCTATCACACCTACTGAACTTGCTGATTTTATAATCAAACGCTTTGTTAATTTTGACCAGCAACTCAAAGAAATTAAACTTAACCTTTTTAATATTGCTTCAAGACGAATAGAAAGAGAAACTCAAACCCTTGCCAATTATCAACAAGTTTTAAAACTCCTTGATCCCAAAAATCTTTTAAAAAGAGGTTACTCCATATCATACCTAAAAGATAAAATAATTACATCAGCATCTGAACTTAAAAAAGGAGATCAATTAGTAACACTATTTGCAGACGGAAAGATAATTTCAACAGTAACCGATAAAGAATAGAAATATGAAAACAAAAAACTATACTCAGAAATTTGAAGAACTAACCAAGATAGTTAAAGAGTTGGAAGGAGGAGATATAACCATTGACGATATGACCCTTAAGATTCAACAAGCCTTGGTTCTATTGGATGAATGTAAAGAAAGCCTTAGCATAGTAACCGAAGACGTGAACAAAATTCGTGATGAAATAAATTCAGCTAACGAGAATAACATTTAATCCTTAGCTTATTTAAACAAGTTTACTAACTCCTTATTTCATTTTACTGAAACCTTACTTTAATTTTTTCTTTATTTACTTTATTTTACTGAAATAAGGTTTTATTTTTCAGAGTAAGATTTCCACTATAATAAATAAATAATGTAGATAATTGATTAATCAATCCTCTACTTATTGATTACTATATTTAAGAATATCTTCACAAAAGAATTCTAATTTAATTCCTGCTTGTTTAAACATTTCTTCTGATTCTTCTCCTGCATGGTATTTTTTCTCACATACAACTCTTTTAATTCCGCAGTTGATTATTAGCATTGCACATACTCTACATGGAGTCATTCTACAATACAGGGTGGCTCCATCAAGTGCTATGCCTCTTCTTGCAGCTTGACATATTGCATTTTGTTCTGCATGTACTGTTCTAACGCAATGTGTTGTTATGGTTTCGTCTTCATGAAAAGTTTTCTTGAAAAGATGTCCAACCTCATCGCAATGAGGCAATCCTATTGGAGAACCAACATATCCAGTAACCAAAACTTGTTTGTCTTTTACAATAACGCATCCACTCCTACCTCTATCGCAAGTTGCTCTTTTGGCTGCAGCATTTGCCAACTCCATAAAGTATTCATCCCATGATGGTCTTTTATATGTGTTTTCTCCTATTTCTTTATTATTTTCTTCCATATCTCTTCAATCTTTTCTTTTAAGTCTTCAATTGTTCCACTGTTATCAACAAGTATGTCTGCCTTATCAATGCAAGATTTCAAATTCTGAGCATTTACGTCATTTGATTGCATCTCTCTTTCTTCATTTTGTTTGAAAGTTTCAAAGCTTACATTATCAGTTGAACTTTTTCTTTGAAGTATTCTTTGATATCTAATTTTTATATCTGCATCAACGGCAATCAATAGAAAATCTTCCTTTTGTCGAAGAAATTCTACTTCCATTGGATTGCGTACGCTTTCTATTATACTGTTCTTTTCACTTTCCTTTGCTCTATAATATAGGCTTTCTATTATATAGGATGGGCTATGTTCTTCCCTTAGTTTATTACCTATTATGGTCATGGAATCTCTATTAACTTCCAACCCTTCTTTTTCTATTGTTTCAACAATAAAATCTCGTGCAGAGAAATGTAAGAATCCTTTTTCTTTTAACAAATCAACAATCGTACCCTTGCCTGCTCCAAGAGTACCAGTTATGCCTATTATTATCATCTTAGTACTTTATTTATACCTTGTACTTAAATGAAATCTTTGAAAGGTCGTCGTTAGCTTTAACTATTTTTTCTTTTAGGCTTTGCTTATAATTTTTCATTTTCTCTCTTAGAATTTGATCACCATTAGCCATAATTTGAAGAGAAAGGATTGCAGCATTTAATGCACCATTTATTGCAACAGTTGCAACTGGAATTCCTGGAGGCATTTGAGCAATTGCAAGTAAGGCATCAATTCCATCCAAAGAAGCTTTAATTGGAACTCCAATAACAGGAAGTGGAGTCATTGCAGCAATAACACCTGGCAAATGAGCTGCCATTCCGGCTCCAGCAATAATTACTTCAATACCTCTATCTTGAGCTTCAGTTGCAAACTTTTCAACTTCTTTTGGAGTACGGTGAGCTGAGAGTGCATTTATCTCAAAAGGTATTTCCATTTGATCTAAAAATATTGCAGCAGCTTCCATTACGGAATAATCACTGGTGCTTCCCATTATAATACTTACTCTTGGTTTCATTGTCTATCTCTAATTTATATTAATTATTTTGACTTTCAAAAATACAACTTTATATAAGAATGTCAAAATCTGATGAATTTATTCTTTAATTACCCTATAAGCTATTTCTCCTTTAGGCATAAAAAGTTTAATTATATATATTCCTTGATTAAGTTGAGATAAATCAATAGTAGAATTATTATTCTTCACTTCTTTTGAATAAATTCTTTGACCTAAAATATTAAGGATCTCAAGTCTATCAATGTTTTCATCAGCTTCAATAGTTAAATATTTAGTTAACGGATTAGGATAAATCTTAGCAGAAATATTAGAATTATTTACTTCACTAATTCCAAGATTGCAATTATATGTCCCAGTTGTTGGAGGGATTTCAGTATAATCAGGAAATGCTATTTTCCAATTCTTTAATGATGCGTTCTGTTTATTGGTAGCCATTACTATTGAATAATTAGAAGAAGAAGAGTCTCTTAAAGGGAAAATCAACCCTTCATAATTCTGTTGTCTTTCTTCTAAACTACAATAAAGTGAATCCAAAGAAGATGTAGAAAAGTTATTATCTTCAATGTGTACATAATCCAGATTTATCAACCCATTTAAATCCAAATTTGTCAATTGATTATTTGAACAATTTATTTCACGCAAATTTGATAGTCCACTTAGATTAAGGTTTGTCAATAAATTTTCAGCACAATAAATTCTTTCCAAATTTATTAATCCATTTAGAACAATATTTTCCATAGAATTCAAATGACAAATTAGTACTATCAGATTTGATAATCCAGTTAAATCAAGGCTTGTTAAAGAATTGTTATAGCAATATAGCATCTCTAAATTACTTAACCCTAATAAATCAAGGCTTGTTAAAGAATTGTTATAGCAATATAACATCTCTAAATTACTTAACCCTGATAAATCAAGACTTGTTAAAGAATTGTTAACACAAGACAACATTACTAAATTTGGTAAATGTCCTAAAATTAAATTTGAAATGGAATTACTATCACAATACACACTTTCCAAATTATTTAATCCACTTAGATCAAGACTTGTTAACGAATTTCCTCTACATGACAAATCTATTAAGTTTGTAAATCTGCTTAAGTCAAGATTTGTTTGATTAGTATAATCACAAAATAAAGTCACTAATGCAGTATTTCCTGTTAAATCCATATATGAAAGATTATTGTAACTACATATTAAATAATATAAATCACTATTATGAGAAGCATCTATTAAGGTTAAATTATTCCCATTTCCATCACAACCAAAATAAGAAACCTTTCCATATATTGTCATTGTATCTACCCCTGCAAAATATTGATGGTGTTCAAAAATAGGATTATTTAAATCAACTAATGTATCTGTATTTCCACTTACAATACGAGCGAATTGATTTGAAGTATTAGATCCCAACTTTAATCTAATATTTTGCCCCGATTGAACATGAATGGTAATACTGTAATTAGTATCTACATTTTGAGAATACAAATTTGTAAATCCCAATAGAGCTAAAATGGATAAATAAAATCTTATTATTAATCGTTTCATACCTTATATTATTGTTATTAAGTTAGAGAAATTAAGGTTAATTACTAAAAATCAAAAATACAACATTATATAAGAATGTCAAAATCTGATGAATATTTTTAAAGATTTATTACCTTTGCAGATAATTTTGTTTGGTAGAATATAAAAAAGGTTATAACCAAAGCAATTAAATTGAATGATATGAAGAGGATAATAAAGTTCTTCCTTAGAAATATTCCACGTAAATACTTACAAAAGGTGGTTTATTTTGCAACAAACAGCATTAAGATTTTTTATCTTGGAAATAAGGTTGAATGTTCTGTATGTGGAAAACATTACAGAAAATTCCTCCCTTACGGATATGTTCATTCAAGGGAAAATGCGCTTTGTCCAAACTGCCTGGCTTTGGAACGTCACCGTTTGCTATGGCTTTACCTTAAAGAAAAGACTGACATATTCAAGAAAGACATTTCATTTCTTCACATAGCACCTGAACTTTGCTTTATTGAAAGCTTTAGAAATCAGAAAAACATTAAATATACCACTGCCGATTTGGAATCTCCATGGGCAGATGTTCATTTGAATGTTGAAGATATGCCTTTGGAAACAGAAAGCTATGACTTTGTTATGGCAAACCATATCCTTGAGCATGTAGATAAT
Organism: Bacteroidota bacterium; assembly: GCA_017860255.1. Taxonomy (GTDB): domain Bacteria; phylum Bacteroidota; class Bacteroidia; order Bacteroidales; family P3; genus UBA10566. The sequence goes on from JAFNAR010000002.1 coordinate 72,621, forward strand.
CTGGACAAGGCATTAAGCGAGATATACAGAGTGTTGAAAAAGGGAGGATATGCAATTTTACTTTCTCCAATAAATCCAAAACGTGAAACAACCTACGAAGACAAAACCATAACCGACCCTTTGGAAAGAGAAAAACATTTCGGACAGAAAGATCATGTACGTGAATTTGGAATGGATTATGCTTCAATTCTTAAAAGAGATGGAATTGAAATTGTTGAAGACAGATTTATTGAAAGTCTTGAAAGAGAAAAAGTATTGCGTTATGCTTTGGCAAATCCTGACAGTCTGAATATTGAGAATTATGTCTTTATTGCAAAAAAACTCTAACTAAAAGAAATTAGGAAATGAAAATAACTATTATTGGTCCTGCATATCCATACAGAGGTGGACAAGCTTTGGTTGAGGCTTATCTTCATAAAACTGTTTCCGAAATTGGATATGACACTAACACCATATCATACAAACTTCTATATCCTTCAATTTTCTTCCCTGGCAAGACTCAGTTTGACAATTCAAAGCTTATTCCCTTTGAGCATAATGATAAAATTAAGAGAATAATAAACTCAATCAATCCTTTCACCTGGTGCAAAACCTACAGGGAAATAAAGAAAGATAAATCTGATTTGATTATTATTGTATGGTGGATGCCTTTCTTTGGTCCTGCACTGGGAACAATAGCATATCTGGTGAAGAAGAAACTTAAGAATACCAGAATATGTTTCCTTGTTGAAAATTACACTTCACATGAAGGCTGGTGGTTTGACCGTTTTTTCTGCAAGCATACTCTTAAATATGCAGACAGTTTCATATGCGAATCAAACTACATAAACAAACAGATCAAGGTTGATTTTCCAGACACACCTATTTACGAAACCACACTTTCAATATACGACTGCTATAACCTCAACAAATATACAAAACATACAGCAAAAGAATTTTTAGGCATTAAAACTGAAAATGTTGTTCTATTCTTTGGAATGATTCGTCCTTATAAAGGACTGGACAAACTTATTGAAAGCTTTAAACTTTTGCTTGAAAAGACTCCTGACACAACTCTTTTAATTGTTGGCGAATGCTACGAAGATATAAAGAAATATGAAAAAATGATTTCTGAAAATGGAATTGGCGACAAAACAATAATGGTTAACAATTTCATAGACAATGAAGATATTGAGCCTTATTTCAAAGCTGCCGACATGGTTGCAATGCCTTATTATTCTGGCACACAAAGTGGAATTTTGATGATGGCTTATGGGTTCAATGTTCCAGTTGTTGTAACCGATGTTGGAGGTATTTCTGAACTTGTAAAGAATAATGAAACTGGTATAGTTGTAAAGGATAATAATGTTGAAAATTTCCTTCCTGCAATGGAGAAGGTTCTGGAAACAAAGAATACAATTCCTTATTCTGAAAACATTACAAAATTTGTTTATGGACTGGGATATCAGAATTTAAAAAACATATTTTCTGAATTATTGAACTAATGAGAAACATACTTATCATAAAAACTGCTGCCACTGGCGATGTTGTTAGAACAACTACTCTTTTACACTGTTTCAGGGAAGACAGCGTATGGTGGATTACTTCCAAAATGAATGCTGACATTCTTCCAAAGGAACAGAAATGTTTGAAACATGTAATTGCCATTGAAGACTTTTATACAAATAACGAGATTAAAGATATAAATTTCGATCTTGTTCTTTCACTTGATGATGACAAGGAAAGCATTGATATTATAAAGGATTTAAAATACAAAAAACTTACTGGAGCATACAGAGATAAGGGAACAAACAAGATTACCTATACCGAAGATTCTGCTCACTGGTTTGATTTAAGCCTTATTTCTCATTACACTAAAGAAGAAGCTGACAGGATGAAGTTTGAAGGAAAATTAAGTGTTCAGGCTCATCTTTTTAAAATGATTGGAGAAAATTTCACCAATCAGGAATATCTTATTTATGAAGGAGTAAAGCCTAATCCAGACAGAAAATTAATTGGAATTGAAGCACGTTCAGGCGAAAGATGGCCAACAAAACGCTGGAATGGTTATGAAGAATTTGCTCAAAGACTCAGGAAGGAAGGATATGATGTTGTTTTCTTTGAACAGAGAAACAGCTTTAAGGAATACATGGAGGACATAGCAAAATGTGGCTGTGTTATTTGTGGAGATACTTTGGGAATGCACCTGGCCTTAGCCTTGAAAATACCTACAATAGCAATCTTTACCTGCACAAGTGCAGATGAAATTTACGATTACTCAATTATGGAAAAAGTTGTTTCACCTTATTTGTGGGATGCCTTTTTCAAAACAACCTATGTTGCCAAGGCAGTGGAGGCAATAACTCAGGAAATGGTTTGGGAAGCTTTTAAAAGAATATATAAATTATAATATGATAGTTAGATCTAAGGCACCTTTGAGACTGGGACTTGCAGGAGGAGGAACTGATGTTTCACCGTTTTCCGATATTTATGGAGGATGCATTCTTAATGCAACAACATCTCTTTATGCTTATTGTGATATAATTCCAACCTGCAGTGGAGAAATAAACTTCTATCTTCAGGACAAGAAGGAGAAATATTCTTATAAAAGCGAAAAACAATTACCAATCAATGGAGAGATTGACCTTTTAAAATCAATTTATAATCGCATAATAAGAGATTATTCACTTGAAGCACTTTCATTCGACATTCACACCTTTGTTGATGCTCCTGCTGGTTCAGGCCTTGGAACGTCATCTACTCTGGTTGTGGCAGTTGTTGGAGCATTCAGTGAATGGTTGGGTTTGCCTTTGGGAGAATATGATATTGCCAACCTTGCTTACAGCATAGAAAGAGAAGACCTGAAACTTGCAGGAGGAAAGCAGGACCAGTATGCTGCAACCTTTGGTGGATTTAACTTTATGGAATTCTTTTCAGAAGGAAAAGTTATTGTTAATCCTTTGCGATTGAAGGATGAAGTAATTAATGAACTATCAAGAAACATTGTTCTTTACTATACCGAAACTTCAAGAAAATCTTCCGACATTATTCAGCTTCAGCAAAAGAATGTTCAGCAGAAGAATGAACAGAGCATTGAAGCAATGCACAAGCTCAAGGAACAGGCCATAATGATGAAAGAAGCATTGTTGAGGAATGATTTGGATGAAGTTGGAAACATACTTAACATTGGCTGGGAATATAAAAAGCAAATGGCAAAAGGAATAACAACTAAATTGTTTGAAGATGTTTATGCTTCTGCCCTTAAGGCTGGAGCAATTGGAGGAAAGATTTCAGGAGCAGGTGGTGGAGGTTATATTTTCTTCTATTGTCCAAACCAAACAAGATATGATGTTATTGAGAGCTTAAGAAAATTTGGAGGTACAGTTAGAAGATTTGAATTTACTAAGACTGGATTAAAAACTTGGAAGAACTAAGAATGAATATTAATGAAGTAATAATTTTGGCAGGAGGTCAAGGCACAAGACTTAAGAGTGTTGTTGCTGATATTCCCAAACCATTGGCTCCAGTTAATAATATACCCTTTCTAACCTATCTTATCCGTTTTCTGAAAAATCAGGGCATAAGGCATATTGTTCTTTCTGTTGGCTATCGCTGGGAAATGATTAAGGAAATTTATGGCAACAGCTTTGAAGGAGTAGAAATTTCTTATGCCGTTGAAGAAACTCCTCTTGGAACTGGTGGAGGGATTGCTTTGGCAATGGATAAAACCAAAGAAGAAGATGTTTTAATCCTTAATGGAGATTCTTTTATTGACTTTGACCTTAAGGAGTTTTATGAATTTCACAGAGCAAACAAAGCAACAATTAGTTTTGTACTTAAGGAGATGACAGATTTTGACCGTTATGGAAGTGTTGACGTCAATGACAATAAAATAACTGCCTTTTGTGAAAAGAAATTTATAAGCAGAGGACTGATTAATGCAGGAGTATATATTGCAAAAAGAAATATATTCAAGGAAATGAACCATGGCAACAAGTTTTCATTTGAAAATGATTATCTTGAAAAGAAAGTTAATGAAGGCCTGTTTTTTGGATACACAGCAAAGGGTTATTTTATAGACATAGGCATACCGGAAGATTATTATAAAGCACAAAAAGATTTTAAAGAAATATGGAAATAAACATTCCTGTTGGAATAAAGGGAGAAAAAGAAGTTTTGGTTGACAGCACCAATACTGCCAAAGCATTTGGTTCAGGACTTATTGATGTTTTTGCAACTCCAGCAATGATTGCCCTTATGGAAAATACAGCACATACAAGTGTTCAAAATTTTCTTGAAGAAGGCAATGTAACAGTTGGAATTGAAATTAATGCAAAACATATAAAGGCAACTCCTGTTGGAGACAGGGTTAAATGCTGTTCAACACTTGAAAAAGTTGAAGGAAAAAGATTATACTTCAACATTGAAGCCTTTGATGAAAAGGGAAAGATTGGAGAAGCAAGCCATATAAGATATATAGTAGATGCAGTTAAGTTTGTTGAAAAGCTTAAGTAGAGAAAAGATATAATATAAATTAAGGACATCAGTCCTTGTTAAACAAAGAAAATGGAAAATAAAGATTTTAAAATGGTGGCTAAAACAATGTATGGATTGGAAGATGTTTTAGCAAATGAAATTGAAGCAATAGGTGGAAAGAATATTGAAAAACTTAATAGAGCCGTTAGTTTTGAAGGTGACATGAACATGCTTTACAAAGCTAACTATTTGCTGAGAACTGCAATGTCAATACTTAAGCCAATATATACTTTTGAAGCAAACAGCGACAGAGAGCTTTACGACAATATATATAAATTTAAATGGGAAAAACTTCTTAATGCAGATGGAGTGCTTTCAATTGAACCATCGGTTTACAGCAGCATATTCACACATTCACTTTATGCTTCACAAAAAACCAAAGACGCCATTTGTGACCGATTCAGAAGAATGTTCAATCAGCGACCAAGTCTTTCAAAAGATGATCCAGATTTAATACTTAACCTTCACATAAACGAAAATCAGGTAACAGTTTCTCTCAACAGCAGTGGAGACAGTCTTCACAAAAGAAACTATCGCCTTAGAGCCGAAATGGCACCAATAAACGAAGTTCTTGCAGCAGGACTTATTCAACTTTCAGGCTGGCAAAGAGACTGCAACTTTTTTGACCCAATGTGCGGTTCAGGAACACTGGTTATGGAAGCAGCCATGTATGCCTACAACATACCAGCACAATATTACAGATACGATTTTGCCTTTAAAAAATGGGGTGATTTCTCAATGCCAGAATTCAAAAGAGTGAGAGATGAAGCCAACAAGCAGATGATAGAATTTGACTATGAAATATGGGGTTCCGACATATCAGGCTCAGCCATCAAAACTGCCACTGAAAACATAACTAATGCAAAACTTCACAAAGACATAGAGCTATTTCGTTCCGACATTCAAGAACAAGATCCACCGGAAGGCAAAACATTAATAATAATTAATCCTCCTTATGGACAAAGAATTGAAACAGATGATTTGTTTAATCTTTACGACTTAATTGGAAGAGTTTTCAAAAACAAATACTCAGGAAACACAGCTTGGATAATAAGTTCCGATTTGGATGCCTTCAAACATATAGGACTACGCCCTTCTCAAAAAATTACTGTCTACAACTCAAATCTTGAATGCAGATTTTGTAAATATGATATTTATGAAGGAAGCAAAAAAGCTAAAAAACAACAAGAATAGAAATTTCTTTTGTTAAAATTAGAAAAAACAGGTTATAAACTTGCAGAATCAATATATTTTCATACTTTTGCTTTAGTTTTTAAGAATTATTTCCAATAACTAAATTTTTGTATGAAGAAATTCTTACTTTTTTTGGTGCTGGTATCAAATGTTATTTTTGTATCAGCTCAGCAAATATCATTAAATGATTTTTACAGGTTAGAAGCTAAAGGGCAGCTACCTAATGATTTGTCTAATATTATTAAAGGATTGAATTTTGATGGGTCAATTCCCAAAAACGATATTCAAAAAGCATCAAATGATAATATTAAGGAACTTTTGCTAACGGGTAGAATTGTTTATGGTGACACCGTTACAAAGTATTTGGAGAAAGTATTAGATAATTTATTGGTTAATGACTCCAAGTTAAGAAAGGAAATAAAAATTTACACCATTAAATCAGCAGAAGCAAATGCTTTTATGAATGGTGATGGATTTTTGTTTGTTACCATAGGTTTTATTGCTCAATCAACCTCCGAAGCTGAAATTGCTTATGTAATTTCTCACGAACTTATACATTATGTAAAGAAGCATTCGCAAAAAGAATACGATAATAAAGGAGATAAATTACAAACAATTGATGATTATTTAAAATACCATTCCCGTTCTCGAGAACAAGAGTTTGAGTGTGATAAATTAGGTTACGAAAATTTCTTTAAAAACACCTCTTATGACTCTAAAGCCGTTGATGGGATGTTTGATATTCTTCAATATTCCTATTTACCTTTTGACGAAGTTAAGTTAAGTAGAGATATTTTTGAAAATGAATACTACAAATTTAACGATAGTTATTTTCTTCAGAACATCACTCCTATTGTTTCTCGTGAAGATTACATTGATACTTTCTCAACACATCCCAACCTAAAGTCAAGAAGAAATGAAATGGAAAGCATTGTTTCATCCTCCGTTGTTTTGGGAACAAGCAAGTTTATTCAACCTCAAAGCTCATTTGAATTCATAAGAACCATTTCTCGTTTTGAAACAATAAACCAGCAAATTATTACCAATAATTATATTAAGGCTTATTATAACACTCTTTGCCTGATTAAGGATAATCCTGATAATAAGTTTCTAAAAACAGCTCTAAATGCTTCTCTATATGGAATTGCAAAAGCTAAGATTAGTGGTAACTATCAGGATATTGATTTAGGAACTCAAAAAACTGAAGGAGAGATGCAGTTTGTTGTAAATCTTTTCAAGAAAATGAACAAAAAGGAGTTGGCACTTCTTAGTTTAAGACAATCTTGGGATGCAATGAAATCGTATCCTAATGTAAACTACTTCAAACTACTTTTTAATGATATGGTTAAGGCTTTGGTTGAAGAAAGTGATTTAGGTTCATTAAATAAGTTCTCCGACTATAGAATGGGTGAGGTTATTGTGGAAGACACAACAGCAAATGACAATGAAAATAAAACAAAATACGATAAGGTTAAGAACAAAAGACTTGTTAGTCATTTAAAAAGCTTCAAAACCGAAAACTATATGCTTGGCGACTTAAAGAAGGATGAAGAATTTGTTAAAGCTTTCAATTCTTCTTTAACCCAAATTGAAAATCAAAATGCCAATGATTATATCACATCATTAAGAGATAATTCAAAAAAATCAAAAGTTAAGAAAAAAATTATTGTATTAAATTCATATGCTGAAAAAGCTTATCGCTCTGGCAAACCTTCATCCAAATCATCAAAAGAAACTCAAACAAAAAGACTGGAAAAAAGAATTAAAAATATAGCTAAGGTTGCAAATCTCAATCCAGTAATAATTTCAAACTATCAAAAAGAACTTTCTCTGAACTATCAACTTAATTCACGTTTAATTGACTATTCAAGAAGTTTGAATAAGTTTTCTGAAATAACCTATGAAAGCAGAGATTCCGAAACCTTGGCAAAGGAATTAGGTACTCCTATTTTAAATTTGGTTTATTATGAAAAGAAATCTTTGGTTTACAAAAAAAATAAGACTTATAAAAGACTTCATACCCTTTTCTCATCAATGACTCTTCCAACACTTCCATTCAGCATTTATCAATGGATATTTAGAGAACAATCAGGAAAACTGGTTTTTATTTCCTACGATTTAGAGAATAACAAAACAATATATTCAACAACAAAGCAATTTGAACATGAAAATACTTTTGATATGTTAAATCAAGAGCTTTATGAGTGCTATGTTAAAACTAATAATCTTTCAAAAAACTAATATGATGAAGAAATATAGACTTTTATTATTTGTTATTGTTATTGCTTGTTCTTCTAATGTTTTTGGTCAAGCAGGTTATTTGGGAAAAAGATGCCACTTTGTTTTTGACACTCGTTTCTCCCCTACAATTATAACTCCAGTCTATACAGTAGTAACAAAGTACTGTGATTTTAACACACATTTTTCTCCAAGCTTTGAATATGTTGTAAACAGAGACTGGGTAATTGGTGCAAGCTATCAGTTTGAACATTCAAAATATACTCCAGAGTATTCATCTCATAATGAAATACCAATTCCCCCTCCTAATTATACTGCTCAAGAGTCTGATATAGATTTATATGGATTTGGCATTTATGCAAAATACTACACCAATCCAAAAGCACCTCTTGGCTACTATTACAAGTTTGGATTAGATTACTTCACCTATACTGCCACTGGAGAAATTAAATATGATTACCTTCCAATGTCAACCACTTTCAAGGGAGAAGACTGGGCTTTGGGATTTAGAGTTGAATTTGGAAAAACAGTTTTAGTTTCAAACTATATTTCATTAGGCACAGGCCTTTCGCTTGGAGCATTGACAAATGGTTATCGTTTTATGAGTATTGACAAATTAAATGAACCAATGGACCAAGCCTCAACACGTGTACTTGCCAATTACTTTATTGGAGTTAATTTAACATTAGGAATTTTACCTTTTTAATATTTAAAAATACAGAATTAGTATGAAAAGATTTTTTATCGTTTTTGCTATGCTCTTTAGCTTTGGAGCTTTCTCACAAAACATTCAATGGGGTGAAGATTATGAACCTGAGGATGATGGTTCAATTTACAATTATGTAGGCTCATTTGGAGAAACGCATTATTACAGTTTTGGCTACCAGACAACAGCATTTACAAGAAGATTTAACAGAGTTGGATTAATGTCTGTTACTAAAAACAATGTTAAGACCTATAATCCTGAATATTTCAAAATACCAACTTTCTCACTTATTAAGACCGTTACAACAAACAATGAAGTTGCAATAATTTATTCCGAAGTAAATAAAGATATTGAAAAGAATCAGGTTAAGTGTAAACTGATTGACAAAAATACTCTTTTAGAAAAATCAGAAAAGGTTTTGTTAGCCTTTAACCATACAAGAAGAGATGACCCAAAAATTTATCTTTATTCTTCACCTGATAAGTCAAAATATGTTATCACTTACATGAATGTAAATTCAAAAACCGATGAAGGTTTCTACAGTGTAAACGTTTACGATAAAGACTTTAATAAAATCTGGGATAAAAAATACTCAACAGAAAATGAAGGTACAGTTTATTTTATGGACGTTGCTGTAAATAATAATGGAGATGTTTACCTCCTTTCAAAATTTGAATCAAATGAAGAAAAGGTTTATCTTTCAAAACTAAATGATGAAGAAATAACAGAATATTATGTAAGCGATAAAATCAAGCTTAAAGATGCTAAACTGCATTTGATTGACAGCGATAATGTTTTTATTGGCAACAACTCAGAAGGTAATTTTAATGGCTATACATATAAAATAAGCACAGAAGAAATAACCAATACCGTTTCCTTTGAATACAAAAAAGAAAAAGGAACACTTTGGGTGATAAAAGATATACTAACCTTAGAAAATGGTAACTTGGTTGCAATTGTTCAAGATGCCTATCTATACATTTACGAAACAACAAAAACACCTCCAACCTACACCTATTTCAACAGAAGCTTCTATGCACTCTGCATAAATCCAAACCAGTCAAACCTTGTTTACAATCAACTTGTGTCAAAGGCAACATGCTATTATAACCGCTGGCAAATAGAATATGGACAGTTTGAAAGACCACTTTTCTTTACCAAAGGAAACGATTTCTACGCAGTATACAACACCGACAAAGACGATAACGACCTTAGCGATGAAGTGTTTGTTGAAACCAATATCAGATTCCCTAAAGGCAAGAAAGTTGTTGTAACCAATCTTATGAAAATTTCACCAGAAGGCAAACCAACTCTTAAAACACTATTCTCTAAAAAAGAAAATCAGGCATTCTTCTCCGAAAACCTTTCATTTAAAGATGAACAGGGAAACATAATAATGGGAAGATTTAAAGGAGATATACTTAACTTCGGAACAATGGAAATAAATAATTAACTAAAATAAAAGATAAAAAACATGAAGAAACAAGTACTTTTTTTCGCAATGCTATTTAGCATTTCAACCCTTTTCTCACAAGGCTACAGCAAAGGAGACTGGCAATTTGGACCCGTATTATCTATAGGAGTTAATATGGATATTACAAAATTTGCCAACTCTAATTTTGGTATAGATGGTGGATTATTTTACAACTATGCCTTCACTGATGTAACACTTGGAATTGTTGAAACAAAATATGAACTTCGTACAGATATGAATACCTTATGGCAATATATACACATTCCAGCACTTATTTGTTTTCAGTTTAACAATCAGTATTTAGGATTTGGAGCTCAATACTCCTATTGTTTATCTCCAGCTAAAAATTATTTAGAAATTCCTGGAGGAACACTTAACTACCCTTCAGCAATAATAGAATACAGCTACATTGCACATACAATTAGCAATGGACACACCATAACCTATATACCTGAAGGCTTCAGAGCAATAGCAAGAGTTGGATATTCCCTTACAAATGTTGCTTATGGAATTGCAAATGGAACATTTCAGGGAGGAACTTTCAAATATCATCCATTCTTTCTTGAAACAACATTACGTTTCGATATAGGTAAATACTTTGGCAAAAACACTCAAAAAGCTAAGAAAAGAAGAAGGAAATAACCTAACCCCTATCCCCTTTATGGCTTTGGTACACCTTTACAGAAGTATAAACAGAACCTAAAGCCAAAAGCAACCCAGTACCAGTACCAACTGGAGCCCCTCCAGAAGGAGCAGAATTAACATTATTCCCATGATTTTCAGGAGGAGTAGGTTGAGAAAAAGATGAAATTGAAATTAAAATAAGAGTTAAAAAGAAGATAATTTTTATTTTTTGATTCATAGAAAAATAGTTTTTTGATTATTAATTTAATTTTTCACTTTAATGATTTTATTTATTCCTTAATTTCAGAATGATTAATTAATCATTCTGAAATTATAGGTTTATAATTTTTCTTATATAAGTTTTATGTTGTGTTTTGATCTTTAGAATAAATATTCCTTTTTGATTTATATTTATTGAATTGGAATTAACATTATTATTTATTTTTTGACCTCTTACATTTGTTAATTCAAGGCTCAATATCTTAGATGAAGAAATTACATTTACTTTATCTTCTGATTGATTCAGTGAAATATTATCATTTTTAGTTTTTATTTCTTCATTTGACAATTGGTTTCTGTAGATTTTGAGTTGAAATTTATCTTGAGAGGCTATAGAATTTGAATAAAAGCTATAAACACTATCATTTTTAAAGTTGATTAATTCAACATTAGTAGCTTTGTCAAAAAGTGAAATTTTATAATATTGATCAATGGAATCAAAATCCAATCTTATATTATAGTTATCTTCTGTTTTGGCCACAAATCCAATATCTATTATTAAACTATCTTCAATTTGTGGTATCGAGTTTAAAGAAAAAATATCATTACCATATTTAGTTGATATTTCAGGACTTTGAGACCAACCACTAAGTTTCCTATTATCATAATCGATATCATATCCCAAACTAGCACTATCAATAATTATAAGATAAGTCTTATCATTACCCTCAGAAGAAGATACATTTAAGTTAATGACAGAGAAATCTTCAGTATTTTTTGATTCAGAAACAGTTTTATTTATTGTTAAGTTGTTATTTAAATCACCAACTTGAACCATAAAACCTGAGAAAGGAGGAATTGAATCAGTAGGGAGCAATGGAAGGTAATTTGAAGTATTATTATCCAATAATGAAGGAAGAGAAACGTTTGTCCTTTGAAGTTGATTTAATTTAATATAAAAAGGATAAGGATTGCTACATAAATGCCAACCCCTTTGAATGATTGGAGAGGATAAAGACGCATTACTCAAAAGCGAATAAGAATTTTCATTATTTAATTCTCCATAAAATTTCAATAATTTATCATTTTCATAACTTACCAAGTATCCTCTACAATCAACAAAAAAATCACTAGCGTTTGATACATACTTCCAATTCATCCATATCCCTTCTGTTTCAAAATCCTCTTTCCAATAATATAAATCATCATTTGCAGATATATTAAAATAGATTGATCCAATTGAATCTTGAGTACTTGAAGAAGATTTAATTGGCAAACCATATAAATTCCATCCATTATTATTAAAAGTATAACCTTTAAAATATGATTCAATAATTGTTTTACTTAATACATTCAAATTACCATTATTGATAAAAGAAGCTCTATTTTGATTTAGAGTGTCTTTAATAATTAAATTATAACATTCTGCATTAGTTCCATTATCAATTCTTAAGATTTGATTATTAAGAAGAATTGCATTATCAATTTTTGTCGGTTTTCTCTTAGACCAATTTGCATCATCCCAAGAGCCATTAGTTAGTCTTTGAGAATTAACTCCCGTTTGAAACAAAACACTATTTGAATATACACTATCATTTCCATTAATAAATAATAATGTTGCTTCATAGTAAGTATCTTCTTCAAGATTTTCCAAAATGGAAGAAGTATCTGAATTAGATATATTCTCAATTTTTGCCAAACTATCAACATTCCCAAAAGCATTATCCATAGTATGCTTCCCAAAATCAGCAAAATTATTAGACGGAGGTGTTGTAGTATTCACAACTCCTATCATATTCCACTGAGAATTCAGCGTTGGGAAACCACTCGTAGGATTAACATTTACGCCTTTGCTAACATTTGATTTACGTCTTAAAGTTGTTTTTGAGGTTTGAATCCCTGTAGAAGTCCATCCATTTATTCCAGGATTTTCTCCTAAGCAACCAAATATATCAACATACTCACCATTTTTCATTAAAGCTATTGCATCATCACCATTAAATAAAAACTGACCTTTTAATATCGTATCTTTACAAAAAACTCCTTCATTTGAAACATTAATATTCTTCAGAGATTCCATTAAAACAAAACATTGATTAGCTTTTATCGTATCTAAAAATGATAATGGAGAAATTCTTGCATTTCCTGTAGCTAAATGATACTTTATTGAATAATCACCCAAACAAATATCCCTGCCTGTACCATTATATATTTCAATAGCTCTATTATATGTATCTGCTGTAGTATATTCAGAAATAAATAAATCATCTGCAAAAATATTTGTGCCATTAGATTTCTTCTTAATAATTATTTGTCTATTTGAATTATTATCTGAAGAAGAGAAATTAAGTTTTGCTGAATTTGGAGAAATATCAATTACATTATTAATTGTAGCCTGTTTTAGAGTTGTAAAAGAAATAGTATCTGTTCTCCCCTCAATAAAACAATGATAAATAGTATTAGGTTTTAAAGATGATATTTGTAATGAATTTGTATTAGAAGAAAATGGAGAAGATGGTATTGGCGTTTTTATTATATAAGCATAAGAAACAGATAAATCATCAATAATTAAATTTTGAGATGTATTTGAATAAAATTTTATCTTACAATTTGAATTTCCACTTGAAAAAATGGTATCATAAATTTTAGATGAGTTTTTATTAACTGAAACCGTAGAAGAATTAGAAGGAAAATTTCCTAAACTATCGGATTGATATATACTTAAATAATTTACACTTGAAGTAGAAGTATTTTTAATTGAAAACCTTAATTTATAATTACCTTCTGATTTAGATAAATTCAAGAAAGGAGTAACCAAACCTCCATATAAACCAAAAGAACAACTATCACCATTATTATTATAAAAATTACGTCCCCGAAAACCTATATTATTGGTGTAAGAAAAAGGCAAATTCAAATATGTATAATAAGCACTATAAAGATTTCCACTATTTGTAATTGGAAAACGAGAAAAATTTTCAAAAAGGGCAATAGTATCTTCAGCTGATTTAGTAAAAACATGAATATTTAAATTCTCTCCTTCTGAATTAGGAAAAGAAATTATTGTAGAATTATAAGTTGTATTTGTTGAAGTTAAGCTTTGAGAAAATGCATAATTTATAAAGCTAATAGATAAAATAAAAAAGAGAAATAATTTATTCATAATATGTATAATTTATTTTCCTGCAAATGTATTATTTTATTTTTAGAATACAAAATAATTCTTAATTTTTTCTCTTATTTCTTGCAAGTGAAAAAATATTTTATATATCTTTGCAATATCAAAATGATATTATTTATAACTAAAAAATTATTGTAAAATGAACACACAAGAAAAAGAGTTTAATGGTCTTAGGGTTTCGGGCTTTTTTATGATTCTTATCCAAATTATTATTATTGCTGCTATGATTTTCGTTGCAACTAAGTTTGAGGGCAACGAGGGTTGGATTATTGTAAGTGAATTAGTATTGTTTACAATACTTATGTTTTCTCTTATTGGTTTTGTTATGATTGAACCAAATGAGGCCAGAGTAATGATTTTCTTTGGCAAGTATAAGGGTACTATGAAGCAAAATGGTTTCTTTTGGGTTAATCCTTTCTATGTTAAGAAAAAACTTGTTATTAGAGCAAGGAATTTAGACATTGAGCCTATTAAGGTTAATGATAAAAAGGGTAATCCTGTTATGATTGGTCTTATTTTGGTTTGGAGAATTAAGGATACTTATAAGGTTATGTTTGATATTGACAATAAGACCGATGCTCAATCGAAAATGAATGAGAGGATGAATTCTTATCAACAGTTTGTCGCCATTCAGAGTGATGCTGCTTTAAGAAATATTGCTGGTCAGTTTGCTTATGATAATAATGAAATTGACGATGATATTACTTTGCGTTCTGGTGGTGAAGAGGTTAATGATAAGCTTGAAATTGAATTGAACAAAAGGTTATTCCTTGCTGGTATTGAAGTTGTGGAGGCAAGAATTAATTATTTGGCTTATGCTCCTGAAATTGCTGCTGTTATGCTTCGTCGTCAACAGGCTTCTGCAATTATTGCTGCTCGTGAAAAGATTGTTGAGGGTGCTGTTTCGATGGTTAAGATGGCTTTAGATAAACTTTCAAGTGAAGAGATTGTTGAGCTTGATGATGACAAGAAGGCTGCAATGGTTAGCAATTTATTGGTGGTGCTTTGTGCTGATGAACAGGCTAAGCCAGTTGTTAATACTGGAACTCTTTATCAATAGGGTTTAGTTTATTATTTAAGTAAAAAATTGAGTTATGGCAAGGGTTCAATTGATTGAGTTTAATGAAAGACAATACCAGAAATCATGGTGGAAATGGTTGCTTATGATTGGTTTGGATTTAATGTTTATTGTTGGGGTTATTATGCAGGTTGGTTATGGAAGGGCTTTTGGTGATAATCCTATGAGCAATACTATGTTAATTATTGTTACTTTATTTGTTATTATTTTTTCGAGTGTGCTTTTGCTTAGCTATCTTCAAACTTATATTAATGATGAGGGTGTGTATGTGATGTACTTTCCTTTTCATCTTAAGTATAAGTTTTTTAGTTGGGAGAGTATTGAATCGGCAAAGGTTAGGAGATATAATCCTTTAATTGAATTTGGAGGATGGGGAGTTAAAAGAAATAGATTGCGTTTTCGCAATTTTAGGGTTCAAGTTAAAAGTAATATTTGTTATACCGTTTCGGGAAATAATGGTTTGGAACTTATTTTGAAAGATGGTACTAAGATTATGATTGGTACTCATTCTCCTAATTCTTTGGAAGAAGCTCTTAATAAATTATATAAGAAAGGGAAAAGTTGATGGGTAAGAAAGAACAGAATTCAAAGAGTTTTCTTTTGAGATTGGACGCTGAAACAATGGAAGCTATTGAAAAATGGGCTTCGGATGAGTTTAGAAGTGTTAATGGTCAAATATTGTACATTATAGACAATGCTCTAAAGAAAGAAAAAAGATTAAAAAAGAAATGATTTTTTTGAGGCAACTTATATATTAGGTTGCCTTTTTTATTACTTTTGTACACTTTAGAAATATTTGTATAATCAAAACTATTTTCTTTTATGGAACAATTAGAATCTTTTTTCTCTGCACTTAGTGGGTTTTTGTGGGGATGGCCAATGATTATTCTTCTTTTTGGCACTCATATTTTTATGACCATACGACTAAGATTTCCTCAATTAAAAATCTTTAAAGCAATTAAGCTTTCTTTCACAAATGACAAAAACTCAAAAGGGGATGTTTCTCAGTTTGGAGCTTTAATGACTGCATTGGCTGCAACCATTGGTATTGGCAATATTATTGGAGTTGGAACTGCTGTTTCTTTGGGCGGTCCTGGCGCTGTTTTGTGGTGTTGGCTAACTGGAGTTTTGGGAATTGCTACAAAGTATTCCGAAGGCTTGCTTGCTGTTAAGTATAGAGAAAAGACTAAAGATGGAAAAATGTTAGGCGGACCTATGTATGCTATTGAAAAGGGTTTAGGTTTAAAATGGCTTGCTGTTCTGTTTTGTGTTTTTACCGTATTTGCTTCCTTTGGTATAGGAAATGGAGTTCAATCGAAAGCTATTGCAGATTGTTTATTTATATCTTATGATATTCCTCATTATGCAACAGGAATTGTTGAAGTTTTGTTGGTTATTTTAGTAATTTTCTTTGGAGTGAAAGGAATTGCTAAGGTATGTGGAAGCTTGGTTCCTTTTATGTCTATATTTTATATTATTGGCTGTATTGCAATTCTAATTATGAATTGGAATTTCTTGGATGAAGCCATAATTTTAATTGTTAAATCAGCATTTACTCCTCATGCTGCTGGTGCAGGTTTTGTTGGAGGTACTGTTATGATGGCTGCAAGATATGGAATTGCTCGAGGTCTTTTCTCCAATGAAAGTGGTTTAGGTTCTGCTCCAATCATTGCTGCTGCTGCACAAACACGCAATAGTGTTCGTCAAGCATTGGTTTCTTCAACAGGAACTTTTTGGGATACCGTTGTGGTTTGTGCTCTAACTGGATTGGTTATTGTTAGCTCTGTTGTTGCTTATCCTGATATTGATGCTTCACAAACTGCTCTTCTTACTCAGAAAGCATTTTCAAAATTACCTTATGTGGGTAATCTATTTTTAAATATTAGCATTATTACTTTTGCTTTTTCTACAATACTGGGATGGAGCTATTATGGAGAAAAAGCACTTGAATATTTAGGAGGCAAAAAAACAATAATATACTATAGATTAACTTGGGTCGTTATTGTTTTTGTTGGAGCTGTTATGAATCTTGATTTAGTTTGGAATATTTCCGATACAATGAATGCACTAATGGCAATACCTAATTTGATTTCCGTGCTTTTGCTTTCAGGAGTAATTGTTAAAGAGACCAGAAAATATCTTTGGAGCAACAAATTAGATGAATATGATCCAAATTGTGAATTATAAATTATAGAGCTTAAAAGAAATATGAATAAAAAATTAACTCTTTCAATTGCAATTATATCTTCCCTTTCAATTTTGTTTTTTTCATGTAATAAGAAAGGTAAAGAGGATGTTAAAATAACAAAATATGAGGTTAAGGAAAACTACTATATGCCAGAGATTTTTGGTTTGAGTGGTTACAATATTAAAGACACTGTTAATGATATTTATGGAGGATTGCTTTTTCCAATCAGCAGAGTTAAAGAAAATGAAATAAATGTTAAACCTATTGAAAAGAGTATTGGTTCTCAGATGCAGACTTTTGTAAATGAGGTTAAGAAAAGAAATTCAAAAGGAAAAATTGAGGGTAAAAACTTTATTGAAATTCGACCTACTTATTTTATCCTTTATGATGATTATTTTTATAGTTGTTTGATTAAGAAAACTACTTGTTTCGCAAGCGAAGATACAATTAAGGACTACTTCACCATTCTTTATAATTATAGAGAAGATCAAGTTCTTGGATTTGATGATATTTTCTTAGTTAAGGATTCTAATTTCTCTTCCTTCATTGCTCTTTTACAAAAGGATATTTCAATAAAAACTATTGAGCAATTAAAGAAAACAGATTTTAATATTGAAACAGATTCTATTTCATTTAACGTTAATCAAGATAAAACAGAGAATCAATTTATAAAAAAACAATTTAGACAAAGCATAGAAACACTACGACCTTATTTCAAAAACAAGAATCAATTCATAAAAGATAAGAAATAGTCTTTCCCCTATATTTAATTGGAGGTAAATATGAAAAAGAAAAATAAGAAAATATTAAAATGGTGGTTATTAACTATTGGAATAGTTCTAATACTATCTTTCATTGCTTATTTTTCATTTAATAACATTAAGGACTATTACAAGAGCTATTATGAATGTGAGGGAGTAAGGATTGACGATAAAAAGTATACTGTTTTTGGTATTGATGTTTCTTCTCATCAAGATGAAATTGATTGGGAGAAAGTTGAAGAGGATGGTATTGATTTTGCATATTTAAAGGCTACTGAAGGAGGTGATTTTGTTGATAAGAGATATAAGACAAATTATCTTAATGCAAAGGATAATGGAATTTTGGTTGGAGCGTATCATTTCTTCCGTTTTGGAACTTCAGGAAAAGAACAAGCTCAGAACTTTATTAATCAAGTGTCTATTGAAAACTTAGACCTCCCTCCTGTTTTGGATGTTGAGCGTCATGGTAATTATTTATCTTTTTCAAAGGTTGATCAAATTAGAATTGAAATAAAAAACTATTTAATTGAAATTGAAAAGAACTATTTTGTAAAACCCATAATCTATACCAATTTGGAAAGCTATAATGACTATATTAAAGGGTATTTTGACGATTATGAAATTTGGATTTGTAGGATTTGCTCCGAGCCAGACAATAAACATTGGACACTTTGGCAATATTCGCATAAGGGAGAGGTTGATGGAATTGAAGGTAAGGTTGATTTGAATACATTTAATGGAGATATTGAAGATTTTATTGAATACGTTAATCAATATAAAGAATTACAAAGATGAAAGCATTAATAATTGACACAACTCATAGAGTATTAATTGATAATTTAAAGGAAGCTGGAATTGAAGTTGTACTTAAGCCAGATTACCAAAGAGAAGATATTTTAAGAGAAATTGGAGATTATGAGGTTGTAGTAGTTAGAAGCAAAATTTTAATTGACAAAGAAGTTATTGATAAGGCTGTTAAATTAAAATGTATTGCTCGAGTTGGTGCTGGAATGGATGCAATTGATATTGATTATGCTGAAAAGAGAGGTATTAAATGCCTTAATTCTCCTGAGGGAAATCGTGATGCTGTTGGAGAACATGCCTTAGCAATGCTTTTATGTCTTTTCAATAAACTTTCAATTGCAGACCATCAAGTTAGAAAAGGTATATGGAAAAGAGAAGATAATAGGGGTTTGGAAATTAAAGGGAAGACAGTTGGATTAATTGGTTATGGAAATATGGGAAATGCTTTTGCTCAAAGACTGATGGGATTTGATTGCAAAGTAATAGCCTACGATAAATACAAAACTAACTATTCTAATCAGTTTGCTAATGAAGTTTCACTTGAAACAATATTCAAGGAATCTGATATTCTTTCTCTTCACGTTCCTCTAACAGATGAAACAAAATATATGTTAGAGAAGGACTTTCTTTCAAAATTCCAAAAACCTATATACCTGATTAATACCTCAAGAGGGAAAGTTGTTAAGACAAAGGATTTGGTTGATAAACTAAAAGAAGGTAAGGTTTTGGGAGTTTGTTTAGATGTTTTGGAATATGAAGCCTTTAGTTCAGAATTATGTTCAGATAACAATATTCCTCAAGAATTGATTGAACTTCTTCAAATGCCAAATGCAGTTTTCTCACCACATGTTGCAGGTTGGACAGTTGAATCTTATTATAAACTTGCATTATTCCTTTCTCAAAAGATAATTGAAACTCTTAAAGGAGAATAAATTATAATATTTTCAGATTTTTTTGCGGAGAGTAAGAGATTCGAACTCTTGAAAGCCTTTTGAGCTTTACGCACTTTCCAGGCGCGCTCCTTCAACCACTCGGACAACTCTCCGTTTTATTGAAATTTGAAGACCTAATAAACTATAAAAGTATTCTTTATTATTGGTCTTCTTCCTTATTTTCTATTTCTATATTCTTTTCGTTTGAGGGTGCAAAAATAGGTAAATTTACTTTCATAAATGTATTTGGAAGTGAAGTTTCTATTTTTAATCTCTTTCCTGTTGCAGGATGTTGAAGTTCTATTTTAGTAAGATACATTTTTAACCAGTTAGCAGACACTTGTCTAACTCCAAAACGAGAATCTCCAACAACTGGATTTCCAATATGACATAAAATAAAACGAATTTGCAATGGGAAATAGGTTTCGGGATTAATAACTATATGGGTATAGTTGTCATAATTCTCAACTGTTGTATACTTAATCACACATAGTTCAGCTCCTTCTGTTTGAGGTTTTTCAAGAAATATTCTATTCTTGCTTCCTCTCTTTAACCAAAGGTTTAATTTATCATTCTTATGCTTTGGTTTACCAGAAACAATTGCATTATACTCTCTCTTTGAAAGATGAAAATTTCTCTTTAGTGTTTCTTGAGCTTTCTTTGTTTTGGCAAATATGCAAATTCCTGCTTCATCACCTTGTGGCTCATGAACAATAAATAAATTTTGTCTCATTCCCCATTTCCTCTTAACATAACTCTTGGTTAGAGCATAAAGAGATTTTACTTTCTCATTAGGACTTGCGTCAACATTTACTCCTGAGGATTTAATTACTGCAATAAGGTATTCATCCTCATAAAGAATTGGTACATCTGTTTTTTCTCTTGCAATATGACTTCCTCCAGAATATTTAGTATATTCAACAGATTCTCCTTTGCCCACAATATATTCAGGACTTTTAATAATGGCTTCCTTATATGAGATTGAGCCATAAATTATCATCTTCTTAGCCTTTGAAACAGATACTTCGGGGAAGGTTTCCAAAATCAATTTAAGTAAAGATATGTTCTCTTTTGCTGTAATTTTCATCAATAAAAATATTATAATTTGCAAAAGTACAGTTTTTATTTTAATTTCGCAGCTTGTTACAAAAATAGAATAATATGTCTATATCAATACAAAACCTTAGTAAGGTTTACAATGAACAAAAGGCTTTAGATAATGTTTCATTAGAAATAAACAAAGGAGAAATTGTTGGTCTTTTAGGTCCAAATGGTGCTGGTAAAAGCACAATGATGAAAATAATCACTTGTTTTATACCTCCAACAAAAGGAAATGTGAAGGTGTGCGGGTACGATATTTTTGACAATCCAATGGATGTTAGAAAGAAAATTGGTTACCTTCCTGAGCAAAATCCACTTTATTTGGATATGTATGTTAGAGAGTTTCTTGATTTCATTGCAGGAGTTCATGGTTTGGGAAAACAAAAGAAAGAAAGAATTGAACAAATGATTGAGATGACTGGACTAACAAAGGAAGTGAACAAAAAAATTGGAACACTTTCTAAAGGATATCGTCAAAGAGTTGGTATTGCTCAAGCAATGATTCACGATCCTGAAGTTTTAATTCTCGATGAGCCAACCTCTGGCTTAGACCCTAATCAATTGGTTGAGGTTAGAGATTTAATTAAAAATGCTGGTAAAGATAAAACTGTTTTATTATCTACTCACATTATGCAAGAGGTTGAAGCTGTTTGCGGTAGAACAATTATAATCAATAACGGACAAGTTGTTGCAGATGATAATACCAAACATTTAGCCTCTGGACAAAGTCTGGAAACAATCTTTAGAAAGATAACTCAGGGTATCTAATATACAAAGGCTTTAAGTCATTCTATTACTATCCGTTTGGATATATAAAATAATAAAAATCAAGATAAAAACTTTCTTAACTCGATTTTTAGTTCTAACTTTGCAGTTCAATAAGTAATTGAAGAAATTAATAATATCTATTAATCAAATAAATCAAAATTGAAATGGTAAAGATAGCAATTAATGGATTTGGACGTATCGGAAGAATCTCTTTCAGAAACATTCAATCTAAAAACAACTTGGAAGTTGTAGCAATAAACGACTTAACTGACGCAACAACCCTTGCACATTTATTAAAATACGACTCTGTTCATGGTCGTTTCAATGGAGAAGTTTATGCAGAAGGTGAATACCTTGTGGTAAACGGAAAAAAGATTAGAGTCTTTGCAGAAAAAGATCCTGAAAATCTTCCTTGGGGAGAGTTAGGAATTGACATAGTTATTGAGTCAACTGGTATTTTCCGCAACAAAGAAAAAATGGGAAAACATATAAAAGCAGGAGCAAAGAAAGTTATTTTAACAGTTCCAGCTGATAAGGCAGAAGATGTTGATGCAACAGTGGTTTTGGGAGTAAATGATAATATTCTTACAAAAGAAATGACTTGTATTTCTAACGCTTCTTGTACAACAAACTGTTTAGCTCCAGTTGCAAAAATTCTTAACGATAAATTTGGAGTTAAAAGAGGTTTAATGAACACTGTTCACTCTTATACTAACGACCAACAAATATTAGATCTTCCTCACAAAGATCTTCGTAGAGCAAGAGCAGCTGCAGTTTCAATCATCCCAACTTCAACAGGTGCAGCAAAAGCTGTAGGTTTAGTTATTCCTGAATTAAAAGGAAAACTTGATGGTTTATCAATGAGAGTTCCAACTCCAGATGGTTCTGTTGTTGACTTAACAGTTGAACTTGAAAAAACTGTAACTAAAGAAGAAATCAATGCAGCGATGAAAGAAGCAGCTCAAGGACCTATGAAAGGTATTTTAGAATACACTGAAGATCCAATTGTAAGCTGTGACATACTTGGAAATCCTCATTCATCAATCTTCGATTCAAAACTTACAATGGTTCTTGAAGGAAACATGGTGAAAGTTGTTTCATGGTATGACAACGAAAACGGATACTCTAACAGAGTTTGTGATTTGGCTGAAAGATTAGCAAAACTAATCTAATCCCTTCTCAGAAAATTAAACAACCATAATAATTGGAATGGGAGCAATACATAATTGTATTGTTCCCTTTTTTTGTGTCATCTTGAAAACCATTTTTAAAAATATTATTTCTTAAAGAATTAATTCTCTTGCAATAAAAACAATTATTTGTAGTTGTATATTCATATACTAAACATAAAAAAGATATGAAAACAGATTTAGAAATTGCACATGAATATTCAATGCTGCATATAAAAGATATTGCTTCAAAACTAAATATACACAAAGAAGATATTGAATATTATGGTAAATATAAGGCTAAATTGCCTTTAAACTTGATAGATGAAGAAAAAATAAAAAAATCCAAATTAGTTTTGGTAACAGCCATTACTCCAACCCCTGCAGGAGAAGGAAAAACAACAGTTTCAATTGGCCTTTCAATGGCTTTAAATGCAATTGGGAAAAAGGCAACAGTTGTTCTTCGTGAGCCTTCTCTTGGTCCAGTGTTTGGAGTAAAAGGTGGAGCAACAGGTGGTGGATACTCTCAAGTTGTACCTATGGAAGATATTAACCTTCATTTCACTGGAGACTTTGCTGCTATTGAAAAAGCTCACAACTTGCTATCAGCAATAATTGATAATAATGTTCAAAGCAAGAAAAATAATCTATGCATTGACCCAAGAACAATACGCTGGCCAATGGTAATGGATATGAATGACCGCTCACTAAGACATATTGTTATTGGAATGGGAGGAAGTGCAAATGGAGTTGTTCGTGAGAGTGGATTTAAGATTACTGCTGCCTCTGAGGTAATGGCAATTCTTTGTATGAGTTCAAACCTTGAAGACCTAAAAGAAAGATTGGGTAATATATTTATTGGATACACCTACGAGAAAAAGCCAATCTTTGCAAGAGATTTGAAAGTGCATGGAGCTATGGCTGCTTTGTTGAAAGATGCAATTAAACCAAATTTGGTTCAAACAACAGAAGGAACACCTGCCATTATTCATGGAGGACCTTTTGCAAATATAGCTCAGGGAACAAACACAATTATTGGAACTAAAATGGGTATGAGCCTTTCGGATATTGTTGTAACTGAAGCTGGTTTTGCTGCTGACTTGGGAGCAGAAAAGTTTATAGACATTAAGTGTAGAGAGTCAGGACTTAGACCAGATGCAATAGTTTTGGTTGCAACAATTCGTGCTTTACGTTACCATGGAGGAGTTGGTGTTAAGCAAATTGGAGAGCAAAATCTTGAAGCTGTAAAGAAAGGAATTGAAAATCTTGAAAAACACATTGAAAACATAAAACTCTTTGGACTTACTCCAATTGTTGCAATCAACAAGTTTGCCAATGATTCACAAGAAGAAATAGATTTTGTTAAGCAATCATGCCAATCATTAGAAGTAAAAGTTTTTGATTTGGAGGTTTGGGCAAAAGGTTCTCAAGGAGCAATTGAAATTGCAAAAGAAATTGAGAAAAACATTCAAACAAAAGAAGAAGTGAATTTCCTATATGATAAGGAATCTTCAATTGAGGATAAAGTAACAACAATTGCAATGAAACTTTATGGAGCTAAGAAAGTTGAATTTTCTTCAAAAGCATGTTCTGAAATGAAGAATATAAATGAATTAGGACTTTCTTCTTTGCCAATATGTATGGCCAAGACTCAAAAATCAATTTCTGATGACCCAAATCTTAGAGCAAGACCAAAGGACTTTACATTTAAGGTTAGAGATGTTGAAATTTCTTCTGGAGCAGGATTTATTGTCCCAATTGCAGGAGAAATGATGCTAATGCCTGGCCTTCCAGAAATCCCTTCATCAGAGAATATTGATATTGATAATGACGGAAATATTGTTGGACTTTTCTAAAAGAGAAGTCTTAAATAAAGAAAAATAGGGGAAAAACTAATGTTCTTCCCCTATTTTTTATAACAACGTGTAAAGATTTTCCGATTTTCTTTACATATCCAATAAACGTGTAAAGAAAACCTCCATTTTCTTTACATTTTAACCATTAGAATCAATTGAATCAATTGAATCAATATTGTTATTATTTTCAATATGAAAAGCATTTGCCAATAAATCATATAATTTTGTATTTACATAAAAATTTTCTCTTCCTAATTTTAATTTTTTTAAAATACCTATATCTATCAACTTATTAAGATGAGATGTTGCCGTAGGTCTACTAACAGAAAGTTCTTGCATTACAAATTCAATCTTTGTATAAGGATGCTTAAATAAATTATTTAGTAAATCTTGAGAATAAATTTTTCCTAACTTTTCTCGCAGAATATATTTATTCTCCTGCATCAATTTTTTAATTCCTTCAACTATATTTATTGTTTCTATTGCTGTTTCTTCAACACCTTTAAGCATGAAAAGCAACCAATTTTCCCAATCATTTGTATCTCTAACTTCCTGCAATAATCTATAATATTCTCCTTTATTTTTTATAATAAATCTACTAAGATACAATACTGGCAAATCTAAAAGTCTTTGTTTAACAAGAAATAAAATATTAATAATACGGCCAGTACGTCCGTTACCATCAGAGAAAGGATGTATACTTTCAAATTGATGATGAATAATAGCCATTTTTATTACTGGATCAAGATCACTAATTGAATTATCATTAATAAATAATTCAAGATTTTTCATATAACCATTAATTTCATCGATAGTTTGAGGTGGTTCATATACAGTTTCTTGAGTACGTTCATTTTTAAGTATTGTTCCTGGTGTTACTCTAAAGCCTGCTTGATTAAGTTTTATATTCCTATATTTCAATTATTGTATTATTAGTAAGTAGATTATTACTTTTCACCATATCAAAACCTTTCTTAAGAGCATCTGCATATGTTTGTACCTCTTTTACTGCAGGGGAAGTAATATGCTGAACAAATAACTCTGCTTTATATAGTTCATCATGAGTTGTGATTATACTTTCAATAGCCGAACTATCTTTGGCTTCTTGTAAAGCTAAAGTATTAATTAGTATTGATGCATTAGGCATAGACTTAACCACTCCTTTCAATTCAGCTAACCTACGGTTAGCTTCAATAGTTTGTTTAAGAACTGCCTTAGTCTCAACGTCAAAATTAAAAGGTAATTTTGGTATCTCGTATTTCATATTAAATATTTTTCAATAACTTTTTTTATCAATACATTATTCAAACTAGCTTTCGAAACTAAACTTGAATATAAAATTTGAATAATCCTTTTTTAATTACTGCAAATATAAAGACAAAATCATTAAGATATTGAACTAACATTAAATATTTATTCTGTAATTAATATATGAACCTATATCCTCCAATATACTTTAACATGTAAAGAATTTTCGATTTTCTTTACATATCGAGAAAACATGTAAAGAAAATCCCAATTTTCTTTACATATACACTGAATTTCTTTCATCAGAAAATATAGATATTGATAATGACGGAAACATTGTAGGACTTTTCTAAAAAGAAGTAGAGAAGCTTATTCAATTAAGCCTGAAAAACATCAATCATAATTAAAAATATATCCCTTATATTTTCAAATAAGTCCCTTATATTTTTGATTATGTCCTATATATTTTTATTTATGTCCCTTATATTTTTAATTATATCCCGTTTATTTTTGATTAAACTTGATTTTATTGAGATAATGAGATAGAAAATAAAAACCTTATTTGGGTAAAATAAAACGAAGAGTTAGTAAATTAAGGAACAAAAAAAGTGGCTACCCTTTTGAGGTAGTCACTTCGTGTTTAGTTGTCTATTTATTTTAAATAGTACCTTCTGGTTATTATTTTACTATTAACTTTTGGGTTCTATTTATTTGTTCATTTTGTAGTCTTACATAATATACGCCATTTGCCATATCACTTACATTTATGGTTTCTTCTACCTTATTGTTGTTTGCTTTGGTATTGATGGTGCTTATTATGCGGCCTTGTACGTCACTAATGGTAATCTTTACTTCGCCTTGTAAGCCTGTTACTACTAATTTAGTTTCTTGGCTGGCTGGGTTTGGATACATAATTACACTTATTACGCTACCATCTATTTCACTTATGCCTAAGGTTAAGAAGGTTTGGGTTGTGCCATATTCTGTTATAGTTGCTGTAGTTGCAAAGGCTTTAAATTCATAGTTGGTTTCTGGTTCTATGCCGGTTAGTTGATATATTATGGTATCATTAACTGGTACTACGGTTACTGGTCAGCTGGTAGAGTTACTACTGTTGGTGGTGTTACTGTATTTGGAAGAGTTGTAAATGGAACTATAGAACCATAGATTGTAGTTGTAGTTGTAGCATAAGCTCTGTATTCATAAGAAGTATTAGCTGTTAATGCAGATAAATTATATGTTAATGCACCTGTAGTTACTGGTTGATTATTCCATGTTGTTGTTCCTACTACTCTCCAATCAAAACCTTTTGCTGTTATTGGTTCAGAACCAGCTGTAATTGTTCCATTTAAGGTTGCTGAAGTTTGAGCAACTGATGTTGCTGCACTTGTTGCAACTGTTGGAGTAACTATTGATAGGGTTGTAAAGCTAATATCTATACCTCTAACTGTATCTGTTGAAGTCATAGCAAAGGCTCTGTATGTGTATGATGTATTTGGAGTTAATGATTGTAGTGTATAAGTTATTGTTGTTCCTGTTGCTGATTGTACTGTCCATGTTGTTGCACTTGTTTCTTTCCATTCAAATCCTTGTGATAAGATTGGTGCTGTTCCTGGTGTAACTGTTCCATATAAAGTAGCTCCTATTTGTGTTAATCCTGAAACTGTATTAGTTGTTACAGTTGGAGGAACAATAGCTAATGTAGAGAAGTTTTGAGTTGTACCATAGTAAGTATTAGTAGCAGTAGTTGCAAAAGCTCTGTATTGGTAAGCAGTATTATCAGTTAATCCAGTTAGTTGATAGCTTGGATTTATACCAGTTGCAGGTTGTGTATTCCAAGCACTTGCACTTGCTAACTTCCATTCGAAACCTTGATTCGAAATTGTTTCAGTACCAGCTATTACTGTTCCATTCAATGTAGCTGTTGTTTGTGTTAATCCTATAACTGTATTAGTTGTAACTGTTGGTGGAGTTGACAATCCTTGTGTTATGAAGTTTTCTACATTACCATAAGTTCTTCCACTTGCAGTTTGAACATAAGCCCTTACATCATATTGAGTACTTGCTGTTAATCCTGTTGCATTTGCTGATATTGTTGCTATTCCAGATGCAGAAACATCAATTGCTCCTACCCATGTTGATGTAGTCGTTAATTTATATTCAAAACCTCTTGCTTGAATTGGCTCTGTTCCTTGTGCTATTGTTCCATTAAATGTAGCTGTGGTTTGAGTTATATTTGTTATTGGTGTTGTTGTTACTGTTGGTGGGGTATTTGCAAGAGTTGTAAATTGTAATGTTGTTCCATAGGTTGTATCTAAGGATGTTTCTACATAAGCTCTAAAGTCGTATTGAGTACTTGCGACTAAACCATTTAAAGCATATATAAATGGAGTTGTACCTGTAGAAACAGAAACTGTAGTCCATGAACTTGCACTTGATTGTTTCCATTGGAAACCTTTAACTAAAATTGGATTTGTACCTTCTATGTAAGAACCATTTAATGTTGTTGAAGTTTGGGTTGTACCTATTTGCTGTGCTGTTGTAACAGTTGGCAATTGATAAGGAGGTGTTGTAGTTGTAAATGTTTGGGATACCCATGGAGAATAACTACCATTACCACAATTTGCTCTTACATAGACAGTATAATTGGTATTAGAAGTTAACCCATTTAGTTGATAAAAAGGAGTATTATTTACATCAATAGGAGTTGATGTAATGTCTGTCGTTATTTGCCAATTTATTTCACTTCCTCCTGCTGTCCAACTGATATTTGCTGAATTTGCTGCAATATCTGATATCGCCAAGCCTGTAGGAGTAAAACATAATGTTTGATTTGCTGAAATTACTGAAACATTGTCTATTGCAGATGGTGGAGTGTAATCCTGATTATTAAGTCTATTTATATAAACAAAAGCCAACCTTTTAACTCCCGCAATAGTATCAATAGTTAATTGAGCAGATTGCCATGTAGGATAATTAATAAACGAACCTAAACTCTTAATAGGGTTTGTTGGGAAACCATAAGAATCTGTAAATACATCAGATGTATCTATTAAATAAACTAATAATCCGGCGTATAAATAATTAGAACTAATATTTCCTTGGCATTTCCAATCAAAAGATAAATTAAATGAAGATGTATCTGTTCCAAAGTCAATATCCCTGTATGTATAAGAATAGAAACTACCTGTTGTTATTGCCCAAGACAATCCATTATCATTAGAAATGTAATTTGCTTTTGTTCCACCTGTTGAGTTACCATTGCCAACAGAGTTTCCTACAAACCATTTATTATCGCTATTCGATAATGATCTCCAAGCTAAATTTTCGATTGGATCTTCAAAATTACAAATGTATGGAAGGGTTGCAGGTTGTGATTTTGTAACAAATGAACATAAAGTAGACCATTCAGAATTACCATCAGAACATACTGAACGTACCCAAACATTGTATTGTGTTTGTGGGGTTAAGCCTGTTAATTGAAAAGGATTATCGTTTGTTGAAATTGCTGTTCCATTTACAGGATCTGTAATTAAAGACGCATTACCATAAACATATTCCCATGTTGTAGGAGAACCATTTCCTGTAAAGGTGATTGAAGCACTTGTATTTGTTATATTATTCGCATAAACACTTGTCGGACGTTGACATGTAGAATATGGTCTTACCTCAAAATTATCAATATGCATTGCATTACTTGCATTTGAAGTAGTAGATTCTGCATAAAACCCTATTTTAATATTTCCTGTATATGAAAGTGATGTTGATGGATCAAACAAAGGTAATATTATACGAGTTGGAATATTTGTGATATTATTTAGAACTCTTGTTGCTCCTGTTGCATTTGACCAAATTGTTGCATTTGTTGCATTCCATGTCAAACCATCATCAGTTGAAACTACAACTGCAAATCTATCATCAGTTCCATTTGTCCCTGCAGCATCAGTACTATATGATGCAGTATAAAAAACGTCAAATTCTAATTGTGCTAGATTTGTTCCATCTCCCAAACTAATAGATGGCGATATTAGCCAATATTTACAACTTGTTCCAGATACACTAACATTAGCATTATGAGTTATATTTGAATTCCAACGCCATCCAGTAGAAGAAGATGTTACAAAACTCAAAATTGCATTACCCGTTGCAGGTAATATTCCTTCTTTTTTTTCCCAACAAGGAGTTGGAGGTACTGATTCAGAAAATGTTTCTATATTTGTTGGAACAGTTAAATTAACACATGTCGTTTCAAATGATATTGTATTTGAATAATCAGATGTATCAGTTGAAGAACATAATGAACGCATTCTTGCTTGATAGTAACTGCCAGAGGTTAAACCTAATAAAAGATAAGGGTTTGATGATGTTTGAACTTGAGACCATTCATTATCAGATGACGATTTGTATTCAACTATCCAATTTGTTGCAGAACCCGCTTCATTCCAATATAAGTATACAGAATTCGATGTAGGAACAGAATCAGCTAATGCAGAAGGTCGAGAACATATAACTTCTAAACTTAAATTATCAACTGCAGCAGGAGGTTGAATAGGAGTAGGATAATTTGCATTCCTCCAATGAATTAATAAACGCCATGTTCTACCTGCTAAATTAGGGAATTGAATAGTATTTATAGACATCTCTTTTGTTTGCCAATAAATTGAATCTGCTAAATATTGCTGTCCTTCACCACCTGTATAGTTCCCTATTTGTGCAGATGTTTCTAACCCATTTCGTGGGTTATCCCCAGCTGTGATATTTGCATCCAAAGGTACCCAATACATTCTTAAGAAATCATTTAAATAGCTATTTCCCTTTGCTTTCCAGTTAAATTTAAGTTTAAGTTCCCCAACACCTTCAGGAACAGCAAAATCACGGTAAGCATATACTTTCGATACACCAGCTGTACCTCCAGCAGTATAAGCATTTGTTACTCCCAAATCATTAGAAATATAAAGAGAATTTGTACCTAACGTATCTGTAGCAGATCCAATAAACCATTGATTTGTTTGAGTTCCATTTATAAATGTCCATCCAGAATTATCGGTTGAATTTTCAAAATCGGTTGAGTATGGTAGTTGAGTTTCAGGAGCTGGTGTTGTTACGGTAACAATATTGCTAAATAAACCTCCACAATTGTGACGAACTGCAAATTTATATGTTGTTTGAGGATTTAATCCTGTTATTGTGTAAGGCATTGGTGTTGTTGCTGTAATTGTAATAGCATTTGCTGTATTTAAAGTATCAAAAGTTGAAGCTTCACCATAAACCATCTGCCATCCATTAGCATCATTAACATCTATATTTTGCATCCAATTTAAATCGACTTCTGTTGAAGAACGAAGACTTGAAGTTAAATTATAGGTATATAAACAAGTAGGTATCTCTGAAACAGAAACATCATCTAAACAAAAATAAAAACCTCCAGGTAAAGAATTTCTAACAAATGCAATACGGTAATTACCAACATAAGAGTTTAAATATACTTCATGAA
The DNA here is from genome assembly GCA_017860255.1 of Bacteroidota bacterium. GTDB lineage: Bacteria > Bacteroidota > Bacteroidia > Bacteroidales > P3 > UBA10566. The sequence continues at coordinate 104,171 of JAFNAR010000002.1, forward strand.
ATAGCCATGAATTTGATTGAATTTCTGGGCCATAAATTCTTACAAAATTTGAAGTGTCAGCAGCTGAAGATAAATCTCCATTTGTTGTTACATCATAAATATATAATGATATATCATTTCGATAGGTGGCAGAATAAGCTTTTGTCCAGAAATTTATCATTTCATTTCCTGTTAAAGAAAATATAGGAGTTATTAACCAATCTGAATTCAAATTAGAATTATTTGGAACTACATACATTATTGCAGTTCCGAGACCTGTATGTGTGTAACCTGCAAGAGGGGATCTAGCCCATTTATAAGTTGAATTAGCACCATTTATGTTTATCCAACATTTTGGAGCAGTAGCATTACCAGGTAAATTAACAGAATCCCAAGTCGATTCAAACCCTTCACTCCAAGGAAGAGATTCAGATGTAATTACATCACATGGCGTTAAGAAAGGAACTTCTGTAGTCCATTCACTCTGTTCAGTAGAACAATCACTTTGCACTCTAACTTTATATCTTGAGGTAGGATTTAATCCTGTAATTGTGCAAGAATTAGATGTTATTCCTGTCATGGTTTGTGCATTTGACCAGTTGTTTGATGAAGCAAGCATATATTGAACGTTCCATAAAGAACCTGTTGCATCAGTCCAACCTACTTGAGCATTATTACCTATTATATTGGATACAGTAACATTTGTTGGTTTATGACATGAAGAAACAAATAGATTTGGTCCTGTTACATCATCAATAAAAATAGATGATCCTACATTATCAACTACTTTAATTGCAACATAAATATTTTGTTCCGTATATGCTGATAAATCAACATTATATTGAGTCCAAGCTGTTGTTAGATTCCTTTGTGTTAAAGTAAGCAATGCGGCAGATGTAAATGAGGTAGTAAGATTATCAGTTGTTGAAACAAAAACCTGAATTGTATCTACACCTGCATAATAATAATTTGTTGCAAGCCAAAATGAGAAATTGGCATTATTAGAAGTTACTGATAATTTTGGTGTGATTAACCATCTTGTGCATCCATAACTTTCATTTCTAGAGTAAGCACTCTTTGTTCCCGTATGAGTCATAACTGTAGAACTCGCCCAGGCATTTTGACCTGATGTTGAGATTGCTGTCCAATCATTTGGAGGGAATGTTGACCCTTCAAAACTTTCATTTAATGTGGTTTGTGTCCACCCTTGCATGACAAAAAACATAATTGCCATTGCAAAAAATAGAAATCGTTTCATTTTGTTTTTGTTTTTAATTATTTAATATGGTATTACTTTAAGTTACAACACAAAATATTGAGAAATAGATCCAAATATTTAGATATTATTTTTCTATAAGTTGAGGGCAAAGGTATGAGATTGACTTATTATAATGAAGAGGCAAATAATGGAATGCCATATAATTAGTATGAAATGTCGGAATTTTAGGATGAAATGGCAGAAAGATTTATTTATCCAACCATTTTAAGAAATGATGTACCCTATCACGACCCACAAAAATATCAATATCGCATTGGGGGGTAAGAACAATTTTAAGTGACCTGTTCGAATATCTTATTATTTCATCAATTGCTTCAATTGAAGCAATACATTTTCTTGATACTTTAAAAAATAATTTTGGATCAAGCATAAATTCTAAATTTTCTATTGTATAGTCTACAATATATTTATTATTGTCTTTTGTGATTAAGAAATTATTCCTATCACAAGAATAGACGTAAGCAATATTATTTACATCAACAACAATAAGTTTTGCCCCTAATTTTATGACAAACCTATTTTTATAATTATTCTCGTTCGATTTAGGTATAATCTTGTTTATTCTGTTTATATATGAATCAAAATCGTTTATTTTTAGGAACTTATTAACCGACTGAATCAAATCTTCATCAATAATGGGTTTTAGTAAATAACCAATAGAGTTTTCTTTAAATGCTCTTATTGCATATTCATTGTAGGCTGTTACAAAAATAACAGGAGTTTTAATTTCTAAATGTTCAAAGATTTCAAAGCTAATACCATCCTTTAGTTGAATGTCCATAAATAATAGGTCAACCGTGTTTTCGCTTAACCATTCAATGCTTTCTTTAACCGAACTTAATATTTTAACAACGTCAAGCTCAGGAAAATATTTATTTAATAAATCCTTTAGTTCTTCTTGACTTAGCGGTTCATCTTCAATTATTGCTACTTTCATAATAATGGTATTTTTACGACAAAGTTCTTACTATCATTAATGATTTCAATATCCTTTGAACAAAGAATATCATATTTTTGATTTAGATTTTTTAGTCCAACTCCAGTAGAATCTATTATTGTTGTTTTCTTAATAATATTATTCTCAACTATTATTTTATTATTTTCTGTATAAATATATACATTTAAAGGATTATCTGAATAAATAGAATTATGTTTTACTGCATTTTCAATAAGTAATTGTAACGACAATGGAATAATTCGCTTTTTTTTTAACTTCTCATCAATATTATAACTAACATTTAGCCCATCTTCATAACGAATTTGAAGAATTTCAATATATTTTTTTATAAACTCTATTTCTTCTTCCAAACTAACAATATCATTTTCCATATTGATTAAAACATATCGATAAACAGAAGATAATTTCTGAGTATATTTAACTGCTTTGTCTTGATTTCTTTTTATTAGAGAAATTGATACGCTTAAACTATTAAAAAGAAAATGAGGATTTAATTGATTCTTTAATTGAGTATATTTAAGCTTTTCTTTTTCTAACTCACTTTGTTTGTATTTATTGTAATAATAAATTGTCTCCAATAAAATTAAAATAAAGATACTTTCGACATTTGAAATGAAAAAATATTTTCCTTGAAAAATATTTGAAAAATATTCATTTATATTTATTGGTCTCATAAATATATTTTGGAAAATAAACGTAATGATATTTGATATTATAAGGATATATATCACTTTTATTATAAATACCTTTTTTTTCTCTCTATGTTTTAAATTCTTATTTAAAAGGATTACTCCTATATTGAATAAAAGAATTATAATGGAAATTATGATGATATTTATAATTAGATATCGTATTATAACATCAGAATTTAAATCACGAAAAATTAAAATATCGATAGGTAAAAAGAATAAAATAGGAATAATCACTGTAATGATATACATTGCAAATATTTTTTTTAGTCCTTTTGTATGCATTTCAATATTCTTTTTTCTAATCGCAAAAGTACATTTTTTTTTCTAATCAGTTAGGATTATTTTCCTTTATAGATATCTCTCTACTAAATTAAATTTGAAAATAAATTTTGTCCCTTTAGTTTTAATATATTATAGATAATATATTCGGATTGATTTTTTTTGTATTTTTGCCAACAATATTTTACCATCTATGGTAATTCAAAACAATACCTTATAAGGGGTAACAACTTAAAATTAAATATTATGTACTTCATCGATTTATTAAAACAAGCTCAAAAAAATCAACAATTTTTGATCCTTAATTTACGATATTGTTGTTGTATGCAATATATATTTTAGTTTATATTCTCTATAAACACCCTAAAAGGCTTAAATTTCGAAGTATTTAAATTTACGATGACATTATGTTTATTGTAAATGTAAAATCCCATTATTAATTTATCAAACTCAATAGGATAATTTTATTTCAATGGGTTGTTATCTATTAAAATTTTACAATAAATAATTCAGGAATAAATTCCTATTGATTTTTTTAGCCCTCCAAATGTTATAGTATACATATAGGTATATATTAAACAGCAATTGTTAAACAAATAAATATTTTTTATGAAGATAGCAAATAATATGTCTGAACTAATAGGTAATACACCATTAGTAAAATTAAACAAAATTACAGAAAACAGCTTTGCCGATGTTGTTGCAAAGCTTGATTTTTTTAATCCAACAAATTCTATTAAAGATAGAGCAGGATGGGCAATGATTGATGATGCCGAAAAAAATGGATTAATAAACAAACAAAGTGTAATAATTGAACCAACAAGTGGAAACACAGGAATTGCACTTGCTTTTACATGTGTGATAAAGGGCTATAGGTTAATTCTTACAATGCCTGAAAGTATGAGTATTGAACGCAGAAAATTATTAAAGGGATTAGGTGCTGAATTAGTTTTAACTCCTGCAATTTTAGGTATGAAAGGAGCAATTGAAAAAGCAGAAGAACTTTCAAAATCAATACCAAATTCTTTTATTCCGCAACAATTTCAAAATAAATCTAATTCCATGATTCATAAGATAACTACAGCGAAAGAGATTTGGACTGATACAGATGGAAGGGTAGATATAATTGTTGCAGGTGTTGGGACTGGAGGAACAATTACAGGAGTATCGGAAGAATTAAAGAGAATAAAGCCAGAAATAATTAGCATTGCTGTTGAACCAGAATCTTCACCAGTATTATCGGGAGGATTACCTTCTTTACACAAAATACAAGGTATAGGAGCAGGATTTATTCCTGAAGTATTTAATAAAAACATTATTGATGGTATTATTCAGGTAAGTAATGACAATGCAATAAATACAGCTCAACGACTAATAAGAGAAGAAGGTATTATGTGTGGCATTTCATCTGGGGCTGCAGTATGGGCTGCAATTCAGATTGCAAAAGAGAAAGAAAATAAGGACAAACTTATTGTTGTGATATTGCCTGATACTGCGGAAAGATATTTAAGTACAGATTTGTATGATTTTAATTTATAAGTAAAGATGGAAAGAGATAAAAAATTATATGATAAAGTTGTGATGGAATTGAATGATTTGGAAATAAATAAATTCCAAGATGATAAAGCGAAAACTTATTTATCACAACCTTCTATTTATGATTTAATAGATATATTAAATCATATTAAAGAAGTGTTGTTCCCCATATTTGTGAAAGACGAAATAAAATATTCTTCACCAATTAACCATTTTAGTAATAAGTTGGAAATAATTTATGAATTATTACAAGAACAAATTAGACGAGGATTATGTTTTTCATGCTCTCAAAAAACTTATGATTGTTTTGTTTGTGATGAAGAAGCTCATAATAAAGCAAGAAGTTTTATTGAAAGATTGCCCTTAATTAAACAATTATTATTAACGGATGTAAAGGCAGCTTACAATGGAGATCCTGCAGCAAAAAGTAGTGAAGAAATAATATTATGTTATCCAAGTATTGAGGCAATAACTCATTATAGAATTGCACATGAATTGTGGCAATTAGGTGTAAAATTGTTACCAAGAATGATTATGGAAATCTTACATTCAAAAACAGGAATTGATATTCATCCAGGAGCAAGAATTGGTAAATATTTTTTTATTGATCATGGAACAGGAGTTGTTATTGGTGAAACAACAATAATTGGTGATAATGTCAGACTATATCAAGGTGTTACTTTGGGAGCTAAAAATTTCCCTCTTGATGACAAGGGAAAACCAATAAAAGGGATAGAAAGGCATCCTATAATTAAAGACAATGTTATTATTTATTCTAATGCAACTATTTTAGGAAGAATAACAATTGGAGAAAATTCAGTTATTGGTGGAAATACTTGGATTGTGAAGAATGTTCCTCCAAATTCAAAGATATTTAATCTATAATAGATATGAGAAAAAAGACGGCCTAATTTTGGGAAAAGTAGGCTGTCTAAATAGTAAAAAGAGGCCGTCCATGGGTGGTGTAGACGGCCTCCACGACCCCCGTAGACGGCCTCTACAGAGTTGTGGATGGCGTCTTTTTGCGTTTTTGAGGCCGTAGTTTTGGCAAAAACAGGCCGTCTTTTTGCAGTTTTTTAGTTTCCTGCTGGTGGGGTAGGTTTTGGTTGGTAGCCAGCAACATTTAGTTCTTCAATTGACTTTTTAGAATCTTTCAATTCTTTGTTTAGCCACACTGAAGGACGAAAACGGCAGTAAACTCTTCTAATGGTTTCTGGAGTTACTTCTTCGGCGGTATTGACTGCTTTTGCAGAAATGCCAGGGTAGAAGGTTCCCAATGATCCCAATTTGATTGGGTGACCCATTAATAATTGCCAGCTGATAACTTTTTCAAGTTGTTTCAGTACGCTCATTATATCGCCTACTGACATTGCACTTGTTTCGGCTATCATTTCTGCAATTTTGTTTAAGTCGTAGGCTTCACCCATAAAGATTTTTATCATGAATTTATTTCCTAATATGGCTCCAACCGAAATTTTACGCATTATGCGTATGTAACGAATAGACATAAATTACTCCTTTCTTTTTTAATTAGTAAAATTGAAGATTTTTTTATTTTATTCTCATTTGAAATTTGTTAGATTTTAATGATGCAAATGTAAACAAGACATTTTAATGTAAAAATTTTATTTGTATGAATTGGGATAATACTTGAATAAAAACTGCAAATATTATGTATGGAGTGGAATAAATTGAGGATGAATTGGAATAGTAATGTATTGAAATGAAGAAGAAACTTATATGGCAGAACATAAAAAAGTGATTGCCTCAAAAGAGGCAACCACATACACATATTTATTGTTTAACTAAAACAATTAACATGAAATTAATTGTTGGATAGTTCAAGTTTGGAATTGGATTTTACAATTAAGATTGATGTTTTAATATGTATTATCCAAAGAAAAAATATAGATTATGTATTTTTGTTTGTTATCTATAAATTTTCTGAATACAAAATTAGATGCATAAGTTTATTGAAAAAAACTTACTCGCATGAACAGGAATAAATATAGGATGAGAAGGCGTTATAAAGGACTAAAATGGATAAAACTGATTAATCAATCTGAAAATGGATTTCAAGAAATTAATTTTAGTTTATGGGAATATAAAAAATACCACTCAGTTTTCTGGGTGATATCTTTATTTATTTTTAAGACTTCTTATCTTAGTTTGTTCTTCCTGGATAAACTTCTAATGCTACTTCAAAAAATGTTACTGCTACCTTAATATCATCTATACATAGGTAATATGATTGAAATTACAAAGAAACTTTTAATAACTGAATATAAAAAAGTGATTGCCTCAAAAGAGGCAATCACAACTATTATTATTGTTTAACTAACACAATTAAAGAATTTTAATTGTCGACTAGTTCTAATGAAATTTGGATTCTACAATTTGCAATTAATATTAATGTTTTTAATATGTATTATCCAAAGAAAAAATATAGATTCTGTATTTTTGTTTGTTATCTATAAATTTTATGAATGCAAAATTAGAAGTAAAAGTTTATTGAAAAAAACTTACTCGCATGAACAGGAATAAATTTAGGATGAAATGGCGTTATAAAGAGCTAAAATGGATAAAACTGATTAATCCTTCTGAAAATGGATTTCAAGAAAATAGTTTGAGTTTATAGGAATAAAAAAATACCACTCAGAATTCTGGGTGGTATTTTTATTTATGTTAAGATTTATTATCTTAGTTTGTTCTGCCTGGATATACCTTTAATGCTTCTTCCAAACATTTTGTTGCTGCCTTAATATCATCTATACATAGGCAATATGTAATACGTGCTTGTTTCCTTCCCTTTTCAGGATCTGAATAGAAACCTGTTGCTGGTGCTAACATTACTGTTGCTCCATTATATGAGAAGTCTTCCAATAACCATTTACAGAATTTATCACTATCATCAATTGGCATTTGAATCATTGTGTAGAATGCTCCTTTTGGCATTGGGCAGAAACAACCAGGGATATTGTTAATTGCTTCAATTAAAACTCCTCTACGTTTTGTGTATTCTGCACTTACTTCTGTAAAATAAGATTCTGGAGTATCAACTGCAGCTTCAGCAAATATTTGTCCAAAATATGGAGGACAAAGTCTTGCTTGAGCCATACGCATTGCTGCATCCATTACTTCTTTATTCTTACTTACAATACATCCAACTCTTGCTCCACATGCACTATAACGTTTTGAAACTGAGTCAAACAATACAACATTTTCTTCTAAACCTGGAAGGTTCATTACTGAATGATGTTCTGCTCCATCGTAGCAAAATTCTCTATAAACTTCATCCGCAAAAAGATAAAGATCATATTTCTTAGCTAATTTTCCTAAAACTTCAAGTTCTTCTTTTGAATAAAGATAACCTGTTGGATTATTAGGATTACAAACCATTATTGCTTTTGTTTTTGGTGTAATGGCTTTTTCAAAATCTTCAATTGGAGGAAGTGCAAATCCGTTTTCAATGTATGAAGGGATTGTTTTGATAACAACATTACTTTGAATAGCAAAAGAGTTATAATTTGTGTAGTAAGGTTCTGGAATAATTATTTCTTCTCCTTCGTTTAAGCAAACTGAAAAAGCAAATTGAAGAGCTTCTGAGCCTCCATTGGTAACTATAATGTCATTTTCTGTAACATTAATATTATTCTTTTGGTAGTAACCTGCCAATTTCTTTCTGTATGAAAGGTTTCCAGCTGAATTAGTATATTCAACTATTGGCATGTCAGCATTTTTTAGTACATCAATAGCTCCTTTTGGAGTTAGGATGTCTGGTTGACCAATGTTAAGGTGATATATCTTTAATCCTCTTTCTTTTGCTGCATCTGCAAAAGGCACCAGCTTTCTAATAGCTGAAGCAGGTAATATCTTACCTTTATGCGATATTTGTGGCATAATAAAATTCTTTTAATTTATGTTTTTGTTTGTTAAGTTTATTGAGATTTAGTTGAGAACTTTTCCTTTAATTCTTAAAACAACTCTATTTTCTTTTGCATTTGATTCAACAGTTATTGTTTTGTTGATTGGTCCAGGATTGGCAGTATTATATTTTACTCTAATAGATGCAGTTTGGCCAGGCATTAATGGTTCTCTTGACCATGCTGGAACTGTACATCCACAAGATGAACGAACATTTGAAAGAATTAATGGAATTTTTCCAGTGTTTTTGTAAGCAAATGTTGTTTCTCCATTTCCATTCTTTTGAACATCACCATAATCGTGTTCTATTTTTTCAAAAGTAATTTCAGCTTGTGAGCCTACTTGATTTTTGTTAGGAGTAGCTGGTTTATTGTTTTGAGCCATAACTCCGAATGAAACTCCAAAAACAAGGAGTGTTAATAAAACTAACTTTTTCATTTTCATTTATATTTTAAATTTGTTTTTATTTATTTTGTTTTAGCGACAACCTTACCCGTAAGAATTAAAACAATTCTGTTTTGGCTTTGGTCATTAGTTGAAACCGTAATACTTCTTTTTATATCTCCAATAATATTTGTGTTGTATGCAACTTTAATCGTTCCTGTTTGGTTTGGCATCACTGGATCTTTTGACCATTTAACTATCGTACATCCACATGAGGAAACAACATTACTTATTATTAGAGGACTCTTTCCTTCATTTTTAAAATTAAAATCCACCTCTCCATCATCCCCAGCAAAAATCACGCCATAGTTATGAGAAGTTGTTTCAAAAGTAATTTTAGGTTGAGTATTTACTCTATTTTTTTGAGCATTAGCGTTAATTGATATAACAACCAAAAAACAAAAAAAGTAAACAACCAAACTATAATTTAATGAATTTTTAATCAACCTCTTCATATTTTTTCTTCCCATAACTAAGATGCAAAGTTAAGTAATATTTTGAACCCTATAAAAAGTATTTGAAATAATTTTTATCTTTGCAGTCAAGCAAATAACAAAATTTGTCAACAAAATTCTTTTTAATATGGAGTATTTCGCACACCCAACAGCAATTATAGACGAAGGTTGCACCATTGGTTCAGGTACAAAAATATGGCATTTTTCTCATATTATGATAGGAGCAACCCTTGGAGAAAGATGTAATATCGGACAAAATGTTGTAGTTTCACCTGAGGTAATTTTAGGCAATAACGTTAAGGTTCAAAACAATGTCTCCATTTATACTGGAGTTACTTGTGAAGATGATGTATTCTTAGGGCCTTCATGTGTTTTTACAAATGTTACAAACCCTCGTTCTGCTGTAAATCGTAAAGACCAGTATGCAAAAACAATTGTAGGTAAGGGCGCTTCCATTGGAGCTAACTCAACAATTGTTTGTGGACATAATATTGGAGAATATGCTTTTATTGGAGCTGGAGCAGTTGTTACTAAAACCATTCCTCCTTACGCTTTAGTTGTTGGAAACCCAGCAAAACAAATTGGTTGGATGAGTGAATATGGTCACAAACTTCACTTTAATGAAGATAATATTGCTGTTTGTCCAGAGTCTGGTCAAGAGTACAAATTAAAAGACAATAGAGTTACAAGAATAAAATAAAAAATGAAAAATTTTGGACTAATTGGCGTTGCTGGATATATTGCACCTCGCCATTTAAGAGCAATTAAAGATACAAATAACAATCTTGTTGTTGCTCTTGATAAATCAGATACAGTTGGAATTATGGATTCCTATTTTCCAAACTGTTCCTTCTACACAGAGTTTGAAAGATTTGACAGATTTGTTGAAAAGATAAAACATACAGACCAAAAACTTGACTATGTTTCTGTTTGTACTCCTAACTATCTTCACGATTCTCATATACGTTTTGGATTGCGCGCTGGAGCAGATGTGATTTGTGAAAAACCTCTTGTTCTTAATCCTTGGAATATTGATGCTCTTGAATTAATGCAAAAAGAAACAGGAAAGAAAGTATATAATATTCTTCAACTTCGTCTTCACGATGCCATAATTAAATGGAAGAAACAAATTGATGAAGGTCCAAAGGATAAGATTTATGATGTGGATTTAACCTACATTACTTCAAGAGGAACTTGGTACTACACATCTTGGAAAGGTTTTACTGAAAAATCAGGTGGTGTTGCAACCAATATTGGAGTTCACTTCTATGATATGCTTTCTTGGATATTTGGTCCTATTAAACAAAACACTGTTCATATTTATCAACACGACAGAGTTGGAGGATTTTTGCAGTTTGAAAGAGCAAGAGTTAGATATTTTATGAGTATAAATGCTGATACCTTACCTCAAGAATGTAAAGAAAATGGCAAAAGAACCTATCGTAAAATTGAAATGGAAGGAACTGAAATTGAATTTAGCGAAGGTTTCACTGAACTTCACACTCTAAGTTATAAAAATATTTTAGCAGGTAATGGATTTGGACTTGAAGATGCAAGAAACTGCATTCAAATAGTTCACGACATAAGAAATGCTACCCCTGTTGGACTTAAAGGTGACTATCACCCTCTTTGCAAACTTCCACTGGCAAAACATCCATTCAAAATCTAAATATAATGATTGAGGTAGAGAATGCAAGTTCTTTAATCAAGCAATTTGAAAAAATATATAAAAGGAAAGTTTACCGCTTTCCTTTTAATTTTATTGGTAAAAACGAATTTGCTCTTTTAATGGTTAAGTGCAATAATACTTATATTTCTCTTCCCTATCTATCTCAAGGGATTATTGAAACAAATCCTCCAAAATTCGATTTCCAATCTCTTACCAATAATTGGCAAATAAGAGATACTGTTGCTCACTCCAAATTTATTTATGCAGATAAAGTAAATTTTGAGATAGACCTTCAACAAGGATATAATTATACATCAGATATTAGAAGGAAAATAAGAAAAGCCCAGTTGAATGGAGTTATTATAAAACAGGGAGCTGATAAGAATTTAATTAATGATTTCTATAAGGTTTATACTAAAAGGATGCACCAAAAAGGAGTTCCTGCAATATACAAAAGACATTTAATTAAAAAGATAAATTCAAATTCCACTATTTTATTTGTAGCTTATAAAGATAATAAACCAATAGGTAGTGCAAGCATAGATAAAATTACTGACTCCTATTTTGAAAATAATCTTTTTGCAACTCTTTCTTCTGAGAATAAAAACTATACTTCCTACCTGCTTCATTATTCAATGATAAATTACTGCAAAGAAAATAATGCAAAAACTTATTCTTTTGGAAGATGCACCAAAGACAGTTCAGTTTATTCTTTCAAAAAACATTTCAAAGCAAAGGAAATCCCTCTTTATTGGTCATCTTCTCACAAAACAAACTCCATTCGCAATAACAAATGGTTCTTTTCTCTTTGGAAAAACCTGCCTTATAGATTAACAATTCTAATTGGAGGTTTAATTCACGAAAAAATATATTAATAATATTTGGAAAGATTATACATGATCAATAAATATATGTAACATCAATAGAAAAAGGAAAATATCATAAAGATAATAATAATTTATGGGTAGTTTTTTTGAAAAGAAACTCTTCTTCCGTTTTTATGAATGAATATACTTTTCCATCGTTAATCGTGCCATAAGATAACTTATTGTTGATTCGGCACCTTGGTTTAAGTTTACATGGGTTTTCTCTAATCCATCATAACACCCTGCAGTACAAGGATTATAAATGATTTGATGTAAACGATTTTCTCCTAAGAACCAATTAAATGCTGTTTCCATTTTCAACCTATAGTCTTCATTCATTAGTTTATCATAAAAAATACTTAGTGTCATTATTGAATAAGCCACATCAATTGCTTGTTCACCAAAATGTTCTGATGTACCTCCTTTTTGAAGCCAGCTTTTATTTGAAATTACTTCTATCCCATTTCCATTAAACGTCTTTGATAGAAGAAAATCTAATGAAGTAATAGCTATTTCTTTATATATGGCTTCCTTTGTAATTAACCAAGTGTATAACATTGCTTCTGGTAATATACTATTAGCATATGTAAGATAGCTTTCAAACCATTGCCATGTTCTACTTGATTCAAATTTATACATATCAACTAAACGATTCGCAAATGTTTTTAGAAAAATAAGGTTCTCTGGATGTGTATTAATATTATTTGCGTAATATATTCCTTTTATTACAAAAGCCATTGAACGAGTTGAACTTATATTTTTCATTGAGTGAAGTGATTTTTGAAATATGGTTTCTGCAAGAGTAATTATTTCTGTTGGTAGTGTTTCCTTTATAGAAAGAAGATAACCTAAAGCCCAAACTGCTCTTCCATTTGAATCATCTAAATTTACTTCACTATTCTGATTTGTAAATTTTTTTTCTTTATCCATGTAGTTCAAAAAATCTCCTTTTCCCTGCCAACATAATTCTATAAAATTGAGATATTTGATTATATCACTTATATATTCTTTATTATTTGTCAATTTATAATTCATACACATTGCTACAAGAGCACGTGCATTATCGTCAAGAGTATATCCTGAAGAAATATCCGGCCTATTTATTTTTGAAAACTGAATTATTCCAATATCTGTAGTCATTCTCTTAATATGACTAAGGTCTATTGCTGGATAATTGTATCTCATCTTTATTTTTTCATTTGCTATTTTTTCAAATAGTTGAGCATGAGCAATTGCTGAATTTTCCCACACAGTTGGTACTATAGCCTGTAAAGTGTTTGAGCTTAAATGTCTTCTTAGTGTTCTATTGTCAAGTAAGCTAATAACACTGCTTGCTAATTGTTTTGAATTACGGAAATCAAAAATTATACCTGTTTTCTTTGTCAACATTTCTTTTGCATGAGGAATTGGAGTTGAAATAATTGGACAAGCACAACTCATTGCATAAACAAACGTTCCACTTACTGCTTGATTAGGATCATTTGTAGTAAATAAATAAATATCTGTTAACTGTAAATATTCAAGCAAATCTGATAATGATAAATAAGAGTTAATAAATCTCACATGTTTTTGAAGCGATAGTTTTTCAACCAAGGTTTCAAGACTTTTGCGATATTTCTCTCCTTCATATTTAACTACTTCTGGATGAGTTTTTCCTATAATAAGAAATACAGTTTCAGAACATCGCTTTACAATTTCTGGTAATGCTTTAATAGTTGTTTCAATACTCTTTCCCGAACTTAATAAACCAAAAGTTGTTAGGATATTTTTATCTTGAAGATTATATTTCTTTTTTAATTGACGTTTATCTAAATGTAATACTAAATGGGTTCCATGAGCAATTAAGTTAATTTTCTCTTTTGATACTCCATAATCTTCAATTAGAATTTTTTCAGAAGTATTAGTCATAACAACTATAGATTGACAAAGATTAACTAAGTTATTAACTTTTAATCTCAATTTTTTATCAGGTTGTGACAATACAGTATGAAAAACAATCACTATTGGCTTTTCAATTTCATTTAATAACTCAACAAAAGCTTGTTCTTGCTGAATAAAGAATCCAAATTCATGCTGAATTAATACAATTTGAATATTATTATCCTCATTAATCAATCTTCCTATTCTTTTGTAATCAATTGCATTAGATGTATCAAGAACAAATTTAACATCTTTGGCATAATTATAATTTGCTTTACCTGATTCTAGGGCACATATTTTAATTGAAAATGAATCACTAAATTTATTATTTAATGATTTAATTAAATCCTGAGAATAGGTTGCTATTCCACATTCTCTTGGAGGAAAAGAAGTAATAACAAGTATTTCAGGTCGTTTTTGAATAGCTTTTTGTACAATATTTTGTCGATTTAAAGGCAAACTAATTGATTGTTTATAGGTTATTAGTTTATAATCAAAAGGAATATTTAAACTTTTTATGTTTTCACTTATCTGATTTAATTTTGTTTTCACTTCCATTATATATTTTTGTAAGTTAATAATTCAGTTACTAATTCAGTTAAATTTACTGATGCTGTTGCGATATATTTGTCAGCAGCACCATAATAAATAAATAAAGTATTTCCAAAAATAGCTGTACCTGTAGGAAAAACAACATTATTCACATCTCCATATAATTCCCATTCATATTCAGGATAAAATAAAGGATAAGGAAGTCGAGCTAATAAAATGGATGGGTCTTTTAAGTCTAATAATGCTGCACAAGCACTATAAACTGGTCCATTTTCATCTTCAACTCCATGATAAATCAAAAGCCAACCACCTGGAGTTTCTATTGGAGGACAACCACCTCCTATATAGCTTGATTCATGTTCATAAAAAGGATCAAATACAATGTTTTTAGGAAATGAGTTGAAGTAGTCTATCCAAAATTCTTTTGTGAGATCGGTTAATTCTTTTACTGAAACAATTTGAATACCAGGTCTAATACGATGTAAAAACACAAAATTTCCATTAATTTTACGAGGGAAAAAAATAACATTTTTATCCCATAGGATTGTTTTCTTATCTGGATCAGATTTCTTGTAATAAAACTTATGATTTTGATAGTAATTTATATTTACTTTTAAAGATTGAGCCATTCGCACAAACTCTGCATATGTGATGTTAGGGACAATTATCCCTTGTTTATCGAAGTGTTTTAAATCTCTTGAAATAGCATAAGCTCCACGTGCATTTATTCCATCGTAAGCAGTATAAGTCAAATAATATAAATCATCTATTTTTACTATTCTTGCATCTTCAACTCCCTTTGATTCATATTCAAATTCGGATACCATAATAGGTTTGTCCCATCTTTCAACCAAAGTCAATGGTCCATCTAATCGACAGTAACCTATGCTTGAATAATTACCTTCTTTAACTGCACGATAAAATATATGAACACTATCTCCCTCTCTTATTACTGCAGGATTTATTACTGCTCCATTTTCAAATTCAATATCAGTTTTTGAAAGAATTATTCCTTCTTTAATTAGATTTATCATATTTTTTGTTTTTGTTTATCTATCAGAAAAATCGAATAGATAATGTTTCCGATTTATTTATTTTTTAATCGGTTTAAGTTTTAATAGATGACTTGTTGTGTCGCCTAATAGAAAGCCCCATGGTTTCAAGGGTTCTATGTGATCGAAAATAAGCTTTATTATTGCAAGTAATGGTATAGAAAGAAACATTCCAGATACTCCCCACAAGGCATTTCCTGCCAATACTACTATAATAGAAAAAAGTGCATTGATTTTTACTTTCGAAGCTACTATCTTAGGAACTAGAAAATAATTGTCTAAAAACTGAACAAATGTATAAAGTGCTAATACATAAAATGCGTACCAAGCTGTTGTTTTTGTTGCCAAAGCAATTATCATAGGTAAAGTTACTGCAACCATTCCTCCTATATAAGGGATAAGGTTTAATAAAGCTCCAAGTACTCCAAGTAATATAGCATAATCTATTCCAATTATTAGAAGTCCTGCTGAATTAAGCACAGCAACAATAATTAATTCAATTATTAATCCTGATAAGTAGCGTTGCACAACTGTTTTTATCTCAGAGATTATTTCTCTAACTCTTTCTTTATAATTTGTTGGGAAAAGCTTGCAAATGAATTCAAATAAATGAGATTTATAATATAATATAAAGAATATATAGATTGGGATTAAGACCATTGATATTATCCCACTTCCTAAAGAAATAATCTTTTGTCCAATTAATAATCCATTATTGTCAATAAGTTGCTTGCGTATTTTTATTATCCAATCATCTATCAATTGACGATCTATGTCAATATATTTAGATAGAGAAATGATTGATTGATTCGCCATAGAAGCTAATTTATCAACAAAGCTTGGCCATGATTCTGTAAATCCACTGATTTGCCATACTAGTAATAAACCAATACCTCCAATAAATATGGTTATTAGTAATAAAGTAAAGAAAATTGCGATGAGTCTGTTTATTTTTCTTCTAACAAAAAAATTAACTATAGGATTAATTAATATTGCTATAATGCCAGCAAAGACAAGTGGAATAATAATATCTTGAACATTATACAAAATAGATATAAAGGCAATTATTCCGATTAAGAAAATACTTGCCTTTATATAGAATGGCAATATTACTTGTTTACTTATCACTTTCTTGTGATTTGGATAGTTTTCTTGATACAAAGTATTGTATAATTAGTCCTCCTACCAATTTAATAGCACTTGGATGCTTTACAATAAATGTTGTAAAACCTGATTGTAAAATACTTCCAAATATATTTCTAATAGGATGGTTTGACTTATCATCGGGTGATTTTTTTGAAATAAAACCTCCTATTAGTCCTATTGCGGAGGCAATTAAATTACTCATTAAAAACGGTGAAGAAGTAATATCTTTTAGTGTATTCTTTATTAGGCTCACAGGCTTTAACGTCTCAATAGTATTATAAAAATGTTCTTTCAATAATTGTCCTTGAATTTCTTGATCTTCTTCTAATTTGAGTATTAAATTTTTAAGATCTAAAGCGGAATTTATTGTTTGCATAATATTTTATTTGAATTTGATTATTTAATTTCTTTACTTATTATCCTTACTATTTTATCATAGTAAATTCTCTTAATCCATTTACCCAAAAAGAAATAGAAAATAAGAGAGATGAGAAGATTAATAGCTCCAACAGCAAAGAATCCATAATAAATATTAGCTAATAAATCCCCAATCCATAAAGCTATTCCTAAATTAATAAAAAGGAAAAAACAAAAGAAAAAGAATAAAACAAAAGAAATTGGTATAAAAGAAGAAATTCCATCTGAGACCTTGTCAATGAGTTTCAATTTTACAATTTCAAAGCTAGTTTTACCGTATTCTGTGGTTTTTTCTAATAGCGATTCAATAGATTTTATACTCTCTTCCATAATATTGGTTTTTATTATTTTGTTGATTAATATTAATTACAAGAATCCTCCCAAAAATATAATCACTATTATTTATTCTGGGCAGATTCAATATTGAAAATTATTTGAGAAGGTTTATTTTTTGACTTCTTTTTCTGTTTCTTCAGATTTGTTTTTAACCTCATCTGTAAAGTCCTTAACGTCTTCTTTTACTTTTTCAAATTTTTCGGAAATGCCATCAATAAAATCACTGAATTTGTCTTTCAATGTATCAATATCATCTTGTCCCTTTTTACATATTTTTTTCCTGGTTGTTGAACCTTTTTCTGGAGCAAATAAAACTCCTAATATTGAGCCTAAGGCAACACCTGCCACAACTCCTAAAACAA
The DNA here is from genome assembly GCA_017860255.1 of Bacteroidota bacterium. Classification (GTDB taxonomy): domain Bacteria; phylum Bacteroidota; class Bacteroidia; order Bacteroidales; family P3; genus UBA10566. The sequence goes on from JAFNAR010000002.1 coordinate 122,037, forward strand.
TTTTTCCTGTACTCATAATGTTTTTATATTATAATATTTATTCTTTTGATTTTGTAAACTATCTTCTAGTAGTTTGTCTAATGATTTGTAGCAATATAGCTATAATTGCAATAACAAGTAGGATATGAATCATGCCTACTACATGAAAGGAGAAGAACCCAATAGCCCATCCAATTACTAATACTACTGCTATAACATAAATTAGATTTCTCATGATATTGAGTCTTTATAAACGAATTCCTAGTGTAAGTCCACCCCATACATTTTTGTAACGTGGAGTTGATGAAGTGCCATTGCCATTATTATTATATAGATCCCATCCAATTCTTGCTGCAAATACAAAGTTTCTAAAATTAATATCTGCACCAGTGGCTAAAGAGAGTGTATTTTTACGAATATTTTCGTTCTCAAACTCACTTTCTAAGATAATGTCAGATATTGGATTTTCAAATACATCTTTTTGTTTCATAAAATAAGAGTATTGAGGACCAACTAATAATGTTACGTATTCAATAGGCTTGAAAGCAAAAAATATTGGAATATCAAGATAATTGGTAGTACGAGTAAAATTTACATTAGCTCCAAGAACTTTCCCTGATGCACTAAATCCTTTTTGTGAGAAAAGAAGTTAAGGTTGAATGCCAATAATTTTATCTAATATAGGGATACTAACAAATATACCACCAACAAAACCTATTTTAGGATCTGCTTGATATTCTTCATTCTTAGAATCGTACATATTAGAAATGTTTATACCAGCTTTTACTCCAACATGTAGAAGGTTACGGGTATCATTGTCGTTTTGTGCACTAAGATTGCCTACCATTAATATAATGGCAGCAATGGTTATTATTGGTTTTTTCATTTGATTAATTTATTAAGTGTAGTGATACTACTAAGTTACTTGGTTAAATTTTTAAAGGCTTTGCCTAATTCGTCCAAATCATTATTAAATTCTATTTTAAACTCAGACCATTTAGTTTTTTCATCATCTTTATAATCAGCAAGCGATTTTTCCAATAAGTTGTTTCTTTTTTCAAGTTCAGCTAATCTTTTTTCATTTTTAGCTTTTTGAATTTTGTTTTCCTTAGATATTTTTAATTTGAAATCTGCAATACTTTTCTTATTCATGCTTATTCTTTCAGCAGCTTCTTGTCTAAAGAGTAGTATTGAATCTTGTTTGGCTTGCGATAGTTCTTGATTTGCTATTTGAACTTCTTTGTTAGCATCGTTAACATTGTTTCTTGCAGCTTCAACCTTTTCATCAGAAGATAAGCATCCTACTAAAATTGTTCCTGACATTAACATTGTTATGCTAAGGATAAAAATTGTTTTTTTCATTGTGATTTTTTTGATTTTAAAAATTATTTATTTCGGATATTAATATATAGATTGTGCGATTTATTACAATTCTGCAATTATTTTATCCAATTCTTCTTTTGTTTTACCTAATTTAATCTGAAGTTTTCCAAGCATCTCATCTTTTTTCCCTTCAAGATACATTAAATCATCATCATTAAGAGTGGCAAATTTCATTTTGAGTTTGCCTTTTTGCTCATTCCAGTTTCCTTTAACAAGTTCTTTATTCATTTTAATTTGTGTATTAATTTACTCTGCAAAGGTGCGACAGCTAACCTAATTAACTGTTATATAATTAAATAAATATATTACATCATTCACACATCCTTCTATTAGAATTATAATCCAATAATTCCTTCTATTTTACCCTTATTATTGCGTTTAGCAATTTTATCGGCTCGTTTTTCTTTTTTACTTCTTAAAGGGACTTTTTTACCCGATTTTTCTTTTCCATCTTTTTCTTTAGACATATTGTTTTTATTTAAGTTTTGCATTTAGCTATATCTCTTTACTCCACCACCAAATATTAGCAATTAAGAAAAGGCTTATATTATTAACTTTCAAAAATTATAATTCGTAATCGCTTTTAATAACAGTTAATATCATTTTGAAACGACCATTAGGATTTATATAATTTGACTCATGTGCTGGGATTACTAATGATTGACCGGTGAGTAGGAGGTGGGGTACTCCTTCAATAACAACCTCTGCTTGTCCTTCAATTACTTGAACAAAGGTATCGAATGGAGTAATTTTTTCTGTTAACCCTTCACCACTATCAACAGACATAAGAGTAATGTTGCCTGTTGATTTTTTTAAGATAGTCTTAACGACAACTGAATTAGCCACATATTCGATAATTTCCACCGTAATATGAACTTTAGATTTCTCTACTTCTATATTATTCATGTTATTTTCTTTTTCTAATTGTGAATAAATAATTAAAGTACAAAGTTCGATGGATAAATATCATTATCTATTACACAATTTAAGAAAAGAATTACATGATTCACGCATCCTCAAGATTGACTCGCCTTTTATCTTTTAGCTTTTTAAAGAAGGTAGGGGTTAGCCCTGTTGTTTTTTTGAATTGATTGGATAAATGTGCAACACTGCTATAATTCAATTTATAGGAAATCTCGGTTAAACTTAGCTCATCATAAATTAGTAGCTCCTTAACTCGTTCTATTTTATGATTGATTATATAATGTTCAATAGTGATACCTGTAACTTCTGAAAAAAGATTTGCAAGATAAGTATAGTTTAAATTGAGTTTTAGACTTAAAAAGTCAGAAAAATTCGTTTTTGGAACTTCTTCCGAATAATGAACCATTTCAATTATTATATTCTTTATTTTCTCAACTAAAATGGCCTTTTTATCATCCATAAGCTCAAGTCCTGTTTTTAATAAAGCAGCTTTCAGAATTGAGCGTTGTTCTTCAGTTATTGTCTCATAAATATTTACTTCACCTAAATTAACAACACTATAGTGAAGTCCTAATTTGTCAAGTTCTGATTTTACAACCATTTTACAGCGAATGCTCACCATATATTTAATGTATAGTTTCATATTTATTGCATTAATATTTTTTCTAATATAAAGCTTATCTTGAAAATTCAGATTATTTTAAATTAAAAAATCTAAATAGAATAAAGATATAAAGAAAGTAGTTTGTCCAGATAAGCTAAGTAATTAAAACTATAAATAGGTTTTCTTTATAAAAAATAGGTAGTATTAAATAGAAAAATAGGCAAAATTTTCACGCTTTATTTATCTGACTATCATTATTTAGTCTTATTGTACGTAAGGTAGATAAAATTGTTTCTTTTATGTTATAAAAAACAATTGAGTTGAAACTAGGAAATTCAATTATTGATTTAAGGTTAATTTTATCCCTAAATTTGTTTTTCCATATAATTTTCCTCTTAGAAGAAAAAAGATAAATGAATTTGGAATCCTTTCCAACGATAATTTGCATCATTTCTCATTCTCTGCATTCCAAAATAATAGAAAGTTCCAATTGAGAATTTGTGATTAAGGTCATAGCCTAATCCTAATTGAAAACCAATATCTAAAGGTTGATAAAGGTCATTTGCAAAAGTATTCACACTTGCAGTACCATAAAAAGTTGAATCTGATGGTTTTCTCAAATCAACAAATTCTGTTTTACCTCCAATGCCATAAGTGAAATAAGGAGAGGCAGAAATATATAATCCACTTCCTTTTCTTTCATCTCCAAATTTAATTAACAATCCTAAAACTCCTTCAAGCAAATATGCATTTACATCAACTTTTTCAAAAAGAATTTCGGAGCGAAAACCTTTGTTTTGAAAAGAAAGTGATGGTTGAAAATACAGGTTATATACTAATCTTTTTTCAGCAACCAATCCTGCCTTCCAGCCGAACTTATAGCTAACTCCCTGTTTGACGGTTACGTTATCGTAGCTTAAACCAGCTCTTACTCCATATTTCCATGGCTCTTTGGATGACTGAACATTACTTTTGTAAGGTTGAGCATTAATATTGGTTGAATTAATCCCAATAAAGAATAATACCAAAGCAAGGCTCAAAGCCTTAAATACATTACTTGATTTGTTTATATTATTTTTTCTCATTGCTTTCTAATTGAAAAATTGATTTAATAAGATTTTCACCAGCTCCAATTCTATATCCTTCTGAAAGGAAAACAATATCTCCATCTTTAGTTATTAAAAGAAGAATAGGAAGGTTGTCTTTAAGTTCTTTTTGTGTTGATTTAATAACTTGAGATAGGATCTTATTATTTTTATCTATTGCAAAAAGAGATTGTTTTGGAAGTTTAGTGTATTTATTTACTGAAAAATCATTACTGATTTTATCTTCAGGAATAAGGAAAAGTATTCCTCCGTCCCATTGTTCAAATTCTTCCTTAAACAAAGGAATATCAACCATAATATGTCTTGTTGGTTCTTTTTGAGGATCAATAATTGCCATAACCAATCCTTTTCCATTTGCTATTTTTGAAAGATTAGTTTTCTCATTATTAAGAAGTTTTACTTTTGTCTCCATCTTAATATTTCCTTCCTTAACCAAGTTTTGAGGCAAATTTCTAAGTTGAACCATTATATCTGATTTAGTGTTTGGCTTAAGTTCAAAATAATTGGTTTTTACATAAACTGTCCCATCATTTGCTCGGTTTCCAGTTAGCAAACGATAATATCCAGCATCCAAAACCAATCTTTCAGGGAATTCTTTAAACTTAGGGTCATATTCATAATCTAATGTTACAAACTTTCCATCAATAAACTTAGCTAAAGTAAAATGAGTGTAATATTCTGGCTTAATCTTACTTGCTGTGTTTCCATTATGAAGGGTTAGAATACATTTATTATTGTTTGACTCTTTATTTTCTCTTTTTACAAAAGCATAATTCCACTCGCCATTTTCATAATACATTGCATTTCCAGTTGCCCAGTCATATTTTGAAGGGATATTAAATGTTCTTGCAATTGCTACAAAAAGAATTTCCATTGAAACCTTATCAGCTTCTTTCAAATGTAGAACACCCTTAGGTGAAATTTGGCAGTTATAATAGTTGTCTTCGTTGTTTAGTTCTATGTTATCTTTAATCCATTTTGCAATTTCCTTGGCATCAAGATTTTCATTCCCTTTAAATATATCTTGTTTATTATTGCTTATATATTCTCTCCAAGGAGTTATGAGTTCCAATTGAATGCGAGGATTAAGAATGTAATTATCTATAATTTCTTTTGAATAAGTCAGGTCTTTTTTGTTTTTAAGAAAAACATCTAAATGACTTTGCAAAATATCTTTTGGTGTATCTCTAAGGTCTTTTTCATAGATGGTTTTTAAAATTGTCATTGCCTCAGGTTTGTCCTTATTTTCTTTTAAAAACTCTTCTATTGCTTTATAGCTTCCCCAGCTTTGTTTGATAACGTAAGAAATATCTGTTGAATCAAAAGAAGGTAGTTTTAAATAAAGATTTCTTATATAATCATCATTTGGAAAAGTTGCTATATAGGCATTACGAATGGAATCTTCATATATTAATCTAATTGCATTTTCTTTCACCTTATTATTTGAAAGTTTTGTAACTGCTCTTTGAACTGGAGGAACAATTTCTAAAAGTTCTTCATAATCCTTATTCCTATTTGGCAAAAGAGTTAGGGAAATTGTATCAACTTCTTTAACACTAATTTTCTTATAAGCATAATCTGTCCCTTTATTTGCCCAAATCATTAAATCGCCAAGTCCAGTTGTTAAAAAAGCTAAGCCTTCCTTATTTGTTTTGCTTTGAGAAATTGGATAATATTCTGCATAATTATAAAGTCCAAAATCAACGTTAGCATTCTCAACACTATTTCCATCAAGATCATTTACCTTAACATAGATTTTCTTTGTTGGAGCATAGTTTTCTAATAGGTTAATCTTTGTGTAGAGTTCTTTATCTAAATTAACTTCTTCTTTTCCCGTATATCCTTTTCCAAAAACAGTTGTATGAACCATCATTGCTCTTTTGGCAGGAGCATCAAACCATGCAACATTTAATTCTGGTTCTGGTTCACAAGCTCCAAGATGATACCATTTACCATCAATCCAAACCTCAACCCAAGCATGATTGTCATCAGTATGAGCCCAACGAGGAGTGTAGCATTGGCGAGCAGGAATTGAAACAGAGCGAAGAGCAATTACAGTAAAGGTAGATTCTTCTCCACAACGACCATGAGATGTTCTTCTTGTTGATAGTGGTGCAGAAGTTCTTCCATCGGCAGCCTTATAGTTAACATATTCATGGCACCAGTGATTTACTTCCAAAGCTGCATCATACATAGACATATTTTTAATTCTGTCTTTAAGCTCTTCAAAGAATACAACTCTTGAACTATCCAAGTTTTCATTATTTACTCTGTAAACTAAAACAAAATGGCGGAATATATCATCTGGAATAGTTTTGCCCCAAGTAAAATATTCTCTTGCCTTAAAAGCATAATCAACCTGAGTTATGAAAAAAGCCTCATCATAGTCTGCAATATCACTTAAAGGCATATAAGCTTTTAGGAAGTTTAATGCTTCATCTTTTGTAATTTTTTCACTGTTTGTTTGAGCAGATACAGATTGAACAGACAAAAAACAAATGAGTAATAACTTCAATAATTTTCTCATCTCCATAAATAAAGAAATAATTCGTTAATAATTATAATGTATCTATTTGCCTAAAATTTTGTTGTATTCCTTACTATTAGATAATAATTCAATTGCCTTATTAACTTCTTTATCCAAATTAAGCAAAGCTTCTATTCTTCCTTTTTGGTAATAGTATCTAACAACAATTTCAGAAAGTAGAATTTCTTTTATATCGTCCTTAAACTTAATAAAATCGTTATTTTTATCATTTTCAATCTTTCCTTTTAGCTCTTCAATACTCTTATCAATTTCTTCGCTATATTTTTCTTTTTGTGCCATATCTTCCAATTCTGCAAGCATTCTTTCAGTAATTGTTGAATAGGAATAGTCTTTATCTTTCACAAAACTTACAAATTGATTATAGATTTCGTCTGTTATTTTAAAATCTTTTGGAGAAGGAATTGTAGGATTTTGTTTTACAAATTCTGATGCAAAATCGAAGGCAAGGAATTTTGTAATTATTGAAATAATTATTGGACTTGCATATTCAGGTTCAATTGTAATGTCTGGTTCAATTCCAAATCCATCATATACAGTTCTTCCCCCTTTGGTTTTAAAAGCAACTTTTAAAGAATCAGGAATATTTGTTGGATTTCCCTGTTCATCTCTATGTGAATAATCTATTGCTTGAATACAACGACCACTTGGAATATAGTATTTTGAAACAGTTACCTTCATTTGAGCATTATAAGTTAAAGGAATAATATTTTGAACCAATCCTTTTCCATAAGTTCTTTGTCCCATAATAACTGCTCTATCCAAATCTTGAAGACTTCCTGTAACAATTTCAGATGCTGAAGCAGAAAGATTATCAGTCAAAACAACAATAGGAATATTCAAATCAATAGGATTAAAAGTGGTTTTAAAGGTTTGATTTTTTTCAACAATTTTCCCTTTTGTAGAAACTATGTTTTGTCCTTTTTCAACAAACATATTTACAATATTTACAGCGTCAGTCAATAGTCCTCCTCCGTTTCCTCTTAAATCCAAAATTAAACCCTTAAGGTCATTATTTTGATTCTTCAATTCTTTAAAAGCATTTAAAACATTATTTGCTGCTCCATTTGTAAACTCATTTAACTTAATGTAACCAATATCTTTTCCAACAATTCCATAATAAGGTACATTATCTAAGGTTATTTCTTCTCTAATAAAAGTTTTTTCAATTTCTTTTCCATCTCTAAGTACTTTTAATTTGATTTCTGAGCCTGCTTGACCTCTAAGAAATTCTTTTACCTGGTCAGATGTTCTATCCTTAGCACTTTGACCATTAACTTCAAGAATCATATCTCCTGCTTTAAAACCTGCTTTATCAGCAGGAAGGTTTTGGTAAGGTTCAGATATATACACTTTACCATCTTTTTCATGTATAACAGCTCCAATTCCTCCATACTGACCCATTAACTGCAATTTAGCATCCTCAAGATTTGCCTCAGGGATATAATTTGTGTAGGGATCCAATTTTGCAAGCATGGCATCAATGGCAGTTTTCATTAAATCGCCAGGATTAATTTCATCAACATAGTTTAAATGTAGATTTTTGTAAACAGATGAAAAGATTTCAAGGTTTTTAGATAATTCAAAACCTTTGTCTTCTTCTTGTGCATTAAGACTAATGCTTAGGGTAATAACCGAAATTAGTATAAAAAATGTTTTTCTTAGCATCGTAAAACTTTATTAAAATTTGTAGCAAAGATACTTCAAACAAACAAATCAAATATCTTTTTTATTGTATTTATTGCACTTTTTTAAATAAAAAGTTTTTAAATAGTGATTTTCTTCCTATTTTTGCAGGCTATAAGAAAAAAAGACTATAGTAATTTAATAATAACGAATAAAACACAAATTAGTAATGGCTATTATTGGTAGAATTAGAAAAAGAGCAGGTATAGCAGTTGCAATTATTGCAATAGCTATATTATCATTTATTTTTAGTGATATTTTTTCAAAATCAGGAAACAAGATTCCTAATAATATAGGAGTTGTTGACGGAACTGAAATAACAAAGGTTGAGTTTGATCAGATGTGCCAAACAATTGAAACAAACATGAAGCAACAAAACAAAACCGACAATCTTACAACAGAACAAAATTACATGGTTCGTCAACAAGCTTTCCAAGAACTATTGAATGAAAAACTATTAGCTGGAGAATTTAGCAAGCTTGGTATAACAGTGGGGAAAGACGAATTAAATGATATGTTCTTTGGAGATTTTGTTGACCCAATGGTTATTCAAAACTTCTCAGATCCTAAAACAGGAAACTACAACAAACAAGCTATTTCTCAATATATAGCACAATTTGATAAGCTTCCTGCAGAAGAACAAGCATCATGGAGAAATTTTGAAAGCTATATTAAGAAAAATCGTTTACAACAAAAATATGAAGTTCTTCTTTCAAAAAGTATGTATTTACCAAAAGCAATTGCTGCTCATTTAAGCAACCTTTATGACAAAACTACAAACTCTCGCTACACATTACTTCCTTTTACTTCAGTTGCAGATAATGCAGTTAAGATTGAAGAAGCAGATTACAAAAAATACTACGAAGAACATAAAAACGAATTTAAACTTCCTGAAGAAATAAGAGATGTTGAATTTGTTAAATTCCAAGTTTCACCATCACCTCAAGACATTCAAGTTATTAATGATACAGTTGCTAAAACCTTTGCAGCTTTCCAACAAGTAGCTCCAAACGAATTAGCATCATTCGTTTCAACAATGTCAGACAGAATGTATGATAGTAACTACTACAAAAAAGAAGCTTTCGCTCAAGTTATTCCAGATTCAATACTTTCAAAAGTTAGCGTAGGTGGTTTTATTGCACCTTTCCAAAATGGAACAAATTGGGTTATGGCTAAGCTAACCTCTGTTCAAGCTCGTCCAGACTCAGTACGTTTTTCAAGAATAATTATTCTTAACAGCAAAGCTGGAGGAGACATTAAAAGAAATGAAGCAGCAGCAACCAAACTTAAAGACAGCATATATAATATTGTAAAAGCTGATGCTACTGGTTTTGAAAACAATGTTGCAAAATATTCTGATGACCCTGAAGCTGCAAAAAACATGGGAGACTCTGGATGGTTATTAGACGGACAACTTCAATCAGACCTTTACAACTCAATCAACACAACTCCAATCAACGGAATCTTTGTTTACAATATCCCTAACGAAATGGGTTATATGTTAATTAAAGTAACAGGTAAAACTGCTCCAGTAACAAAATTGCAAGTTGCAACCATAATCAACGAAATTAGAGCAAGTGAAAAAACTGTTAATGAAATAAGAGATAAAGCTAATAATTTCTTAGGTTCAGCAACAAATATGAGCTCATTTACTCAAGCTGCACAAAAACAAAACCTAAATATTCTTACCTCTCAACTAAGAGATATGGACTACCAACTTAATGGAACTCCATATGCAAGAGAAATTGTAAGATGGGCATTTAATGAAGACACTAAAAAAGGAGATGTTGCTCCAGAAGTTTATGATTTGTCAGGAGAAATGTTTGTTGTTGCAGGAGTAAAAGACATTAAAGAAAAAGGAACCCTTACTTTAGAACAGGTAAAACCATATATTGAAAACCAAGTAAGAATTGAAAAGAAAGCTGAAGTGTTAATGAAGAAAGCACAAACTCTAATTTCAACTGACAAAACTTTAGACGCAATTGCAATTAAAGCAAACTCAAAAGTTGACACAGCCGCAAACGTATCATTTGGTGATCCTTATTTCGTTCAAGCAGGACCAGAAATGAGAGTACTTGGCTCACTTGCAGCAGCAACAAAAACAGGAATTCAAAAACCAGTAAAAGGATATAATGGAGTTTATATTTTAGAAATTGATTCATTTGGCAAGAAAGCAACAAAAGAAGAACCTCAAATGATTCAACAAAACTTTGGAATGCGTAATATGCAAAAAACATCACAACTACGTCTTCCACTTCAAATCCTAAAAGAAAAAGCAAAAATCGAGAACAATTTCTCTTTCTTCAACTAATAAAGAATAGAGAAGAATTAGAATAAACATTCAACAAATTGGATTCATAAGAGCATAAAACCTCTTTTGAATCCAATTTTTTTATTCCCAAAAATCAAAAACTAATTCCTTATTTCATTTTACTAACTCCTTACTTTAGCAAATTAAAACCTTACTTTATTTAACTGAAACTTGATTTTAATTTTTTCTTTCTTTGTTCTAATTTTTCGAAATAAGAATTCAATTTTTTTAACTCCTTGTTTGGATAAAAACAGACTTAACTTACATTAAAAATAAACTTAGTCCTTATGGTCGTAGGACTAAGTCCTTTGGGTGTAAAGACTAAGTCCTTTGACCTATAGAACTAAGTCCTCTTGAGGCAAGAACTAAGTTTAAAATTATTCAAAGATTAAATGTTGGTTTTGATAAACTTAACCGATAAAATTCAATAAAAAATTCCAATTATTTTAGTATCTATCTTTCTTATGCTTTGAATTGGCATAAATAGGGTGGTATTTTTGCTTTCATAAATTTATCCAATACAAAAATTATGAATATTAAGAGGAAAAAAGGTCTTATTCCCGCTGTTTTAAAACAATCCTACAAGTACATCGAAGAAAAAACCTTCATAGGGATTGAAAAATCAGGAAGAATTATTAAAAATGAATTAGAATCGTATAGTTTTACGCTTTACAATGAAGAAGGAAATACCTTAAACTATTTTCAAAAGTCAAAAAACACTTCAATAAGCGAACATAAGGTAATAGAAAGTGGAGATGAGAATGATTCAAATACAAATTTTCTAAAATATTCTTATAAATACAACACAAAAGGTCAAATTGTTGAAGAAAATACCTATGATTCAAATGGAGTGTTAATACAAAAATCTATATATGAATACAATTTAGAAGGGAATATAGAAGAATGCAGAGAATATGATATTGAAGGGAAATTAATTTCATCAAAAAATTACGACTCAAAAGGAAATATTATTGAGAAAAACATATACGATAGAAAAGGCAAACTAAATAAAAAAGAACTTTTTAAATATGAGTTTGATAAAAATACTGTAGAAAAAAACACATACGATTCCGAAAGAAATTTTAAAAAGAAAGAAATATATAAATACAATTCAAAAGGGAATGTAATAGAATATAATTCTTTCAATTTAGAAGAAATGTTCGATTGGAAATGTATAACCTCACAATACGAATACGACCAAAGAAATAACTGGATAAAAAGAATAATAAATGATGGTGATAATTACAAAGTAACAACAAGAAAAATTGTATATTACGGAGAAGAAGACAATACAAATTCCCCAAATTGGGATTCCCCATTTTTCAAAGATTTGAAAGAATAAAGAAAGAGCAATTAAATATAAATAGAATAGTTGAAATACATAATTAAAAACAATACCTTTGTAACTTAAAACAAAATACTAACTATTAAAGACAGAATAATTATGAGTGAAATTAAATCAGATTTCAGAATAGAATTAGAAAAAATCAAAGAAGAATATGAAGCAGAACGTAAAAGATTTAATATTTTCAGAGCTTTACACAAAGAACACGATGAGAAAAATTTACATTCTCGATTTATTTCATATCTCCTTTCTCCAACTTCAAAACATGGAATGGGAAATTTATTTTTAAAACTTTTCATTGAAAGATTATTAAAAAACTTTCCTAACATAGAGAACTTTAATATTGATAATTGTATCGTTCTTCCAGATGAAAAATATAAAAACGAACACAATTATATTGATATTTATATTCAAAGTGAAGATAAATCACAAGTGATTATTATAGAAAATAAAATATTTGCTGGAGATAGCAATGATCCAAAAAAAGATGATACAGAAGAAAAAATTCAACTAATAAGAAATTACAATTCTGTACTGAATGATAATAAGTTAAAAAATTACATAAAAGAGATTTTTGTTTTTTATTTAACTCTTGATGGTCATGATCCTGAAGATATAGAAAAAATTGAAACTATTTTTCCTGTGTTAAAAATTGATTATCGTACTGAAATCATAGATTGGATTGAAAGTTGTATTAATAGCCTTGAAGATAACTATTTAAAAAAGACTCTTAAACAATATAAAGAAGTAATCAATATTCTAACAAATGATGTTAAAAGAGCAAAGAAACTACAGAAACTAATAAGTGATAATATAGATGAAGCTTTACATGAACAAGACACAAGAACTTTTATTTTAGAAATGGAAGATTTTAAACATGTAAAATGGCATACTATTGATGAATTTTGGATAGAATTAACTAAGAAATTAAAAGATGAGTTAAAAGCAGAAATTAGTAAGGAGATTAATATCAAAGAAATAACTAAAGTTGCTCATAAAGGTATAGGCTCAACAGGAATTAATTTTAAATTAGAGAATGGAGAAGAATGGTATATTGTAAATGATAAAAAAAATGGTCTTACTTATGGGAATTGTGGAATAGAAATAAATGATAAAAAAGAGGATAAAAATTGGTTTATTGCCTTTAAAGATGAAAATAAAAGGATTAATATAACTGACTTTAATATTAAAGAAACATTTATGCTTATTAATGCTGAAATAAGAAAAGAAAAGATTAATGATATTTTTGGTGAAATATTCAAACGGATTAATGAGTCCAAATCAATAATATTGTAGCATGGATATAAAGGAGAACGACCTAAATAAAAGAAGCTTAAGAGGGAAAATAAAGTTTTTAGAAGAAAAAACATATTATGCAATTGAAAATTCTGGAGAAATAGAAAAAGGAGAATTTATATCATGTCATTTTACTTCATTCAATGAAGAAGGTAATCTTTTAGTTGAAGTTAATGATTCTGCACATTCTTCATCTAAAGAAATTTATGTTTATGACTCAAATGGGAATATAATTGAAGAAAAGTTAACAGACTCCCATAATACTTATAATCACTCTAAATATATATTTGATCATAACAATAAAATAACAGAAAGATATAGGTATGATGATAGCGGGAACTTAATAATTAAAGATTATTATACATATGATTTAAACGAAAACCTAATTGAGATAAATTCTTATTGTACTGAAAGATATTTTAATGAAAAAAATAATTATACATATTATTATCATGAGGATATAATAGAAGAAATGTATCAAGATTCAGATAGATTGTTTGAAGGTAAAACTACTTATGAATATGATTCTAATGGAAAGCTCATTGAGGAAAAGGAATATGATTCTAATAGACGCTTAAAAGAAAAAACTATATATAAATATGATGATAATGGGAAGCTTATTGAGGAAAATTATTATGATCTCGATGAAATATTGCACTGGAAAAATATTTATGATCCAATAGGTAATCTTATAGAAGAAAGTGAATATGATTCTGATGGGAACATTTGTCAAAAAGAAGCATTTAACAATAAGTATAATTCTGAGGGAAAGTTAATTTATCGTATCGAGGAGCAAGATGATTATTTCAAATATATTACAATTTGTAAATATGAGTCAAATGGAAAAGGATATGATGGGTGGATTAGATATAATTCTGAAGGTGAATTAATGTGCGATAGGAATTATATAGAATTTGACGATAAGAATAATTGGATAAAATACACTGATAAGTTAATAAATGGGATAGAAATAACAATCAGACATATTGATTATTATGAAGACATTTGCAGCTATTGATTTTGAAACGGCAAATCAGCATAGAAGTATTTGCAGTATGGGGGTTGTTATTGTAAAAAATGGAATAATAACCGATAGGTTTTATAGTTTAGTTAAACCTGAACCTAATTTCTATTGTTATTGGGCTACTGAATGTCATGGATTAACTAAGAAAGACACCAATAATGCTGAGTATTTCCCTGAGGTTTGGAGTAATATTGTTGGTAGAATTAAGAATTTGCCATTGGTTGCTCATAACAGTCAATTTGATGAAGGTTGTCTTAAGGCAAATTATGATCAATTTAATATGAAATACCCTTACTTTCAATTCTATTGCACTTTAAGAAAAGCAAGACAAGTTATTCCTGATTTGCCAAATTATCAACTTGATACTGTTGCAGAACACTTGGGTTTCACTCTTGAAAATCATCATAATGCTTTGGCTGATGCAGAAGCTTGTGCATTTATTGCAACAAAGATATTATAATATTAAATCCACCAAGTAATATATCGTAATGAATACAACCATAAGTAATCTTTATCAATGTGGAATTAATGGTAAAGTGAAGTCTATAGAAACAAAAGAATACTATATTTCCCAAAAGTCTGGTGAAATTAAGAAAGGGAAATTAAAAGAGTATTCTTTGGTGGTATATAATGAGGATGGGTATATGTTAAGCCATAATTTTCGTACTTCTAAATTTGATATGAAAATCTTATATGAGTATGATTCAAACAGGAACATTCTTAAAGAAAGTGTATATGAAAAAGAAGTTTTGGATTATGAAATGATTTATAAATATGACTTAAATGGGAATCTTATTGAGTCTTTAATTAATTCTCCAAATGATACATATTGCATAGGGACAAATTATGAATATGATTCAAAAGGTAATTTGATTAAAGAACATATGAAAAATACAGAAGATTTTGACAGGGAGGAAATTCATAAATATGACTCAGAAGGTAAAAAAATTGAGTTTTATTCTTATAGTAATGGTGAACCTAACTCAAAAAACATTTATAAATATGACTTAAAAGGAAATACTATAGAAATTGATTATTACGATTCAAAAGAAGAACTAATTGGTAAACATAAATATGAATATGATTCAAATGGTAATAAGACTGAATTTGTTTACCTTCCAGACGAAACATTAATAAAGAAAAATATCTTAAATGCCAATAGAAAAATCATTGAAATGTATCTCTGCAATTCAGAAGGCAATTTATATCTAAAACTTAAATATAATTACAACTCATTAGATAACTTAATGGAAAAGTGTTCGCATGATTCTAATGGGAATATACTATATAAAGAAACCCATGAATATGAATTAGACCAAAATAATAATTGGACAAAGGATATAGTATTAAAGAATAAAAGAGGTAGTATAATTATAATTAGAAAGATTGATTATTATGGAAAAACGCAAAACGAGTAAGGATACTACGGCTTATCTTTTCAAAAGGTATATTTGGCTTTTGGATTTGATTTATAATTCTAAGAAAATTAGCTTTGAGGATATTAATCGTAGATGGCAAAATTCATCCTTAAATTATTCTTGTGAAGAATTGCCTTTAAGAACTTTCCATAATCATCGTCTGGCTATTAGTGAAATGTTTGATATTGATATTGCATGCGACAGGAAGGATGGGAATAAATATTTTATTGAATACGAAGAAGACTTAAACAAAGAGAAGATTAGAACTTGGCTTTTGAACAGTCTTTCGGTAAATAATATTATTAATGAAAGTCACAGGCTTAAGGATAGAATTCTTTTTGAGAATATTCCTTCTGGTCAAATGTTCCTCACTCCTATTATTGAGGCAATGAGAGAAAATCATGCAATTAATATTACTTACCAAAAGTTTGAACACAACAAAGCATATACCTTTGAGATTTATCCTTACTGCGTTAAGATTTTCAAACAAAGATGGTATGTTGTTGCTTTCAACCCATATAAGAATGATATTTTAATCTATTCTTTAGATAGGATAAAAGCTGTAGAAACCACTTCCAATAATTTTGAAATGCCAAAGGATTTTGATGGTCAAGAGTATTTTAATGATTCATTTGGGATAATTGTAGATAATAATCTTAAAACTGAAGAAGTTTTATTGAAGGTTTATGATGAAAACGTAAAGTATATTGAAACACTTCCTTTGCATCATTCCCAAATGGAAGTAGAGAAAGACATTGATTACACCATTTTTAGTTATAAGATAAAATCCACTTACGATTTTATTAAGGAAATACTCTCTCATGGACGCTTTATCGAAGTTCTTGCTCCAGATAGTTTAAGAAAGGAAATCAAAGATATCCTAAAACAAGAGTACGAGAGGTATATTTAATTGGAATAAAGAGAGTGAAATTCAAAATAACCAACTCTAAATTCAACAAATATAAGGTCATTTATTTGAATATACTACCCAATAAGTCTCACTTTTTACCCCAAAAAGTCTCACTTTTCTCTTAATAAGTCTCACTTTTTTACTAAGAAAGTCTCACTTTTTGGGTATGATTTGTTGTATTTTGGACTTGTATTTATTGAATTATTACTTTGGAAATTCAATATATTAATACGTTAAACCGAAATGCCATAGAGGGATTATATTTAAGTATGCTCTTTCTATGTCATCTTTAACTATATATCCATTTTCAGCATCCTTAATCTGATTTTGTCCTTTGTTTTTACCTCCAACTTCAAATACATTATTATCAATATTAAAATCTCCAATACTTGAAGCAAATACATTATATTTTACTCGCATTTGATTAAGGAAAAAAGTTTCTCTAATATTGCCTATATTAGAATTATCTTGAGCTAAAGAATAAATAAGATTAGGATTATCCAAATATATTTTTTCAACCTTTCCCAAACCTCTTATACCTTCGGTATTATTTCTTAATTGTGCAATCATTCCTGCTTCCTCAATATATAGGCAATAGTCAGAAATATTATTCCTGCTTGCCGATAGCATTTGGGCAATCTTTGTCATATTGGGTTTAAAAGGGACGCTTTTAGATATTATTGAAAGTAATTGTTTAAGTTTTCTTCCAGTTGAAACATTCATATCTGCAAAAATTGGAATATCGACTTCTAAGGTTTGATTAATAATCTGTTTTAGTCTAATTTCAAAATCATCTTCTAAAGAAAAAGGATAGTAACCATTTTTTAAGTAATTTTCAAAGAGAGGAAGAGGTAGCTTTAAATCCAAAGCCTCCACTTTGTGATTAAGAATTTCCTCTAAAGAAAAAATTTGAATTGAAATTTTGTGAAATAATTGCAGATACTCTCTAAAAGACAGACCTTGCATATTATAGACAATTGCTCTTCTACTTAAATCCGAAACACCTTTCTTTATATCCAAAACAGATGAGCCAGTAAATACAATTTTTAGTTCTTTATGGTAGTCGTAGATTAGTTTAATTTCTTTTGACCAGTCTTTATACTTATGGATTTCATCAATAAAAAGATATTTACCTCCATACTTTACAAATTTATCTGCCAAATCGGTAATTTTATTGTCTACAAAATAGAAATCCTCAGCACTTACATAAAGAGTTTCATTAAGGTTTAGGTTCTGCTTAATATACTGAAGTACAAGAGTCGTTTTTCCAACACCTCTTGGACCAATTAGCCCAATCAAACGGTTTTGCCAATTAATCTCATTGTGCATATATCTCAGAAAACCTAAGTCAACCTCTGAAATAAGCTTATTATATTGTTCGAATAATTTATCCATAACTCATTAATTTTTGCAAATATACAACATTATGCACTATGATAGTGCAATTTTATGCAAATTTCGCACTATGAGAGTGCAAAAAGAGAGATTTTATTGAAATATATTAATTAAATATCCCTTATCTCTTTCTTTAAAACAGGGTGTATAAAGTTTGGGAGAATTTCTTTTAGGGGGATTAGGACAAAGTCTCTTTCTTGGATTAGGGGATGAGGAATTTTTAAGGTTGATGTATCTAAAACAATATCTTCGTAAAAAAGAATATCAATATCTATTGTTCTGTTTTGATAGCCTTTGTGTAATGGATTTCTTTGCCTTCCCAATTCTTTTTCAATCTTATTACATATCTCCAGAGCTTCAAAAGGAGTTTTTTTTGTTTCAAATTCTGCAACAGAATTAATAAAAGAATTATCACTTTCAAAACCCCAAGGCGAAGTTTCAATAAAAGAAGATTTCTTTATCAACTCTCCAAGCTCTTTTCCCAAAAGCTTATAAGCAGAAAGAATATACTCTTCCCTATCACCCAAATTACTACCAAAACCCAAAACAATTTTCATCCTGCAAAGATATTAAGTTTTTTAGGATTCTCTTTTAGAAAAAGATTATCTTTGCAGGGAAATAGTGATAATTTATTGTTTTGAAAGATGAGTGATATTAAAAAACTTGGCAAGCAAACTGCTATTTATGGAGTGCCAACAATTATTGGACGTTTTCTTAATTATCTTTTAGTTCCTCTTTATACTTATAATATCGCAACTCAAAACTATGGAGTGGTTAGTGAGCTTTATGCTTACATATCTTTCTTGATGATTATCCTTACTTATGGAATGGAAACGGCTTTCTTCCGCTATACTCAAACCGAAAAAGATAAGAATGTGGTTTATAACACTTCAATGCTTTCTCTTTTTGTTTCCACAACTCTTTTCTTAGTTATTACCTTTCTTTTTATTAATCCTATCTCCTCAGCCTTAGAATACTCAGACAATAAAAATTATATTTTTCTATTTCTTTTAATCCTTGCTCTTGATGCTCTAAGAGCTATCCCCTATGCTCTTTTACGAGTAAAACAAAAGGCAGCAAGATTTGCAATGATAAAGTCAATTGATATTTTCTCCAATATCTTTTTTAATCTCTTCTTTATCTTGCTATGCCCTACCCTTTATAAAAGCGGAAATGTTTTAATTACCTCCTGGTTTAATCCAAATGATTTGGTTTTATATATTTTCGTTTCCAATTTCCTTGCATCATTGATTGCAGCCTTTTTGCTATTGCCAGAGTATTTGAAGTTTAGTTTTAATTTCGATTTCAAACTTCTTAAGAAAATGCTTGCCTATGGACTTCCTGTTATGATTGGAGGTTTGGCAGGAATGGTAAACGAAACCTTTGACAGGATTGCACTAAAACATCTTGTTACAATTCCAGAAGGAATAACCGATGCAAAGGCAATTAGCGATTATAAGATGAGTCAGATTGGAATTTATGGAGCTTGTTATAAGTTATCAATTATCATAAGTCTATTTATTCAAGCCTTTAAATTTGCTGCTGAACCTTTCTTCTTTTCCAAAATGCAACAGAAAGACGCCAAAGAATCCTATTCAAGCATAATGACAGTATTTGTTATCTTCCTTTGCATAATCTTCCTTGGAGTTATGGGATATATTGATATATTCCAATACTTTGTTGGAAGTGATTATAGAGTTGGACTTGGTGTTGTGCCAATACTTTTGGGAGCAAATCTGTTTCTTGGTATTTATTATAATCTCAGCATCTGGTATAAGGTTACCGACAAAACAATTTACGGAGCATATATTGCAATAATTGGAGCTGTTATTACACTAATTCTTAACTATATCTTAGTTCCAATAATGGGATATATGGGAGCAGCATGGACAACCTTTATTTGTTATTTCACAATAGCAGTACTTTGTTATGTAATTGGTCAAAAGCATTATCCAGTAAACTATAACCTTAAACATATTACCCTATATATTCTCCTATCTTTCTGTCTTTACGCATTAATGTCCTTTGTGCCAATTGAAAATACGCCAATAAGACTGATAATAAATACAGTTATAATCCTATCCTTTATTGCCATAGCCTATAAATTAGATATAAAAAAACTAATTCGCAGATAAGGGATTAAATACATATAGCATGAAAAAACCTATTCTGCTTTTTTTATTATTTTTCTTTGCAATACAAGTTTTTGCTCAAGAACATAAAATAAATATTAGTATTGATACAACCTATATCAAACTAAAGCAAATAACAAAACCTGCAGTAAGTATTTCACTTAAAAATGCAGTAAAGTTCAATAATAAATATTACTGCATAATTAATGAGACTCCTTTAACTGAGTCATCGTGGAATAGGAATAAATTAATTATTATTTCTGATAAAGGAGATTCCATAATAGGAGTAGAATTATTTGATCATTTTATTTCTTCTTCCTATTCAGATCTTTTTATCTATAAAGACAGAATTACAATAAAAGACTACTATACTTCAAAAACTTATTTTTTAGATACTATTCAATATAAATGGATAGAAACAGAAGAGGCAGATGATTTGATTTATGAAGATAAAGAATTCTATGTAACTTATATGGATTTTGGAGAATGGGGAAGTACTACATGGTTTAGGGATAAGAAAACTAATAAAGAATATGATATTGTTGGATTCCCAAATGTTTTCAGATTAAATGGAGATTTTTATTTAATTGGTTATAGTGGTGTTAATTTATTAAAGAATTTTGAAGAGTTAAAACTAAGCAATGTTGACTATTATTATAATATAATTAAAGATAAACGTTCCTCGAAAAATAAGGGAAGTGTCTTGTACTGAAAAAAGTTGACACTTTTTTTGTATAAAAAGTGTCAACTTTTTTCAGTACAAGACATGTTTTGAGTTCTTAATAAAGTCTATTTCTTTCCTTTAAATGATTTATTCTTTTAAGTCACTACTAAATCAAATTTATCCTTGATATATTTTGAAATATACTTGATATATTTTGATTTATACTTGATATAATTTGTAATAAGCTTGATTTATTTTTCTGTAAATTTGCTTTAAACTCATATATCTTAGGGTTTATTTTGCTGAATAATACTCTTTTAAAATTCTCTTTATTTGGTTAGAAGTTTTATTAGGGGTAACTTTGCAAAAAAAATTTATTTGTTATAATGACACTTAGTATTCTGAAAAAAGAGATTGTTGATCTTTATTCAACTCCCATTATTCAGCAGACCTCGTTTTGGTCTATGGTGAAGAAAAATCAGGGAGTGGAGTCTTCGGCTTTTGATTTTAATGCAAGAAACAGGGATTTATATTCCAATGTTGGAGGTTACTCCTGTACTCAAGCCGATTTTGTAATGTTTTTGCGCTATCTTAATAACAAGGATTGTGTTGCCTATGTGCCTTACGGTCCTGAAGTGGAGCCTTCGGAAGAAAATCAGGGAAGATTTCTTGAAGAGTTGTCCGAAATTCTTCGTTCCTATTTGCCCAAAGACTGTATTGTCATAAGATATGACCTTAACTGGGAAAGCCATTGGAGCAAGGAAAGCGATTTTAATGAAAAAGGAGAATGGATTGGTGCTCCTGATAAGAAATACCAGGAATTCAAATTAAATTATGGAACAGTTAACTGGAATCTTATAAAATCCAATACAGATATATTGCCCTCAAACACAATTATCTTAAATCTTGAAGGAAGTTATGAGGATATTCTAAACAGGATGAAACCTAAAACAAGATATAATATTGGTCTTGCTCACAGAAAGGGTATTGATGTTAGGACAATGAGCTTTAAAGACCTGAACCAATGGTACAATTTATATCTTACAACAGCTACAAGAAATGGACTACATATCAATGAGCTAAGATATTTCCAATCTGTTATGGACGCAAAGATGGAGAATGCGGATTTGCCAGTGCAAGTGAAGTTACTTATTGCATATTTAGATAACCAGCCTTTAGCAGCAATGTTCTTGGTTTTGTCGAGTCATAGAGCAACCTATCTTTATGGAGCATCTTCTAATGAGAAAAGAAATTATATGTCTACCTATGCTCTTCAATGGAGGGCAATTGAGATTGCAAAGGCAAATGGCTGCACTGAATATGATATGTTTGGAATTTCTCCAAATGCAGAGCCTTCACATCCAATGTATGGACTTTATAAATTTAAACAGGGCTTTGGAGGAGAAATATATCATCAGTTGGGATGCTGGGATTATCCGTTGATTGATGATAAATACTCCCTGCTTCAAGCAACAGAAATGCAGGATAGAGGATATTATATTTGATATTTGGAAAGAAAATATTAGTTTTGTAGTCAGAAAAGAAAAAATATAATCAATGATAGTAAGAATAGTAAACAAATCGAAACATCAAATCCCTGAATATGCAACTGAAAGTTCTGCAGGAATGGATTTAAGAGCAAACCTTCAAGAGTCAATAGTGCTTAAACCTTTGGAAAGAGCAATGGTTGAAACTGGGTTATTTATTGAATTGCCAATTGGCTATGAAGCACAAGTTAGACCAAGAAGTGGACTTGCTGCAAAGAATGGAATTACAGTTCTCAACACTCCTGGCACAATTGATGCAGACTATAGAGGAGAAATTAAAGTTATACTTGTAAATCTATCAAATCAAGACTTTGAAATAAAAGACGGAGAAAGAATTGCTCAAATGGTTATTGCAAAACACGAAAGAGTTGAGTGGGAAGAAACCGATGAACTGTCTCAAACTCAAAGAGGAGAAGGAGGATTTGGACATACTGGTAGAAAATAAATCAAAACAGAATACAAATAAAAAAACCTTGCAATGATTAAATTTGCAAGGTTTTTTATTTTGTGGGAGCAACAGGATTCGAACCTGTGACCCCCTGCTTGTAAGGCAGGTGCTCTGAACCAGCTGAGCTATGCTCCCAAATCGGTTTGAGGTTGCAAAAGTACGACCTTTTTTCATTCCTGCAAATTTTTCTGCTTTTTTTTTGCTTTTTTTTGAAGAATATATTCTTGATTGCTTCTCAAAATATTAATTATTAGCCAATTATTTTTCTAATTTATTTTCTTTATTTTTTTCAACTAAACATTGATAGATTCTTCTTTTTGATTTTTCTAATTATATTTATTACCTTTGCAAGTTAATATTAATCAGAAATTCTATTTGAAATAAGTGGAGTATGGGAAAGAAATATCAAGAATATAAGCAACTTGATTTAACTACAATTAATAAGGATATTTTCAAGTATTGGGAAGAAAATAATATCTTTGAAAATAGTTTAAAACTTCGAAAAGGTAGCAAGGAATTCATTTTTTATGAAGGTCCTCCTTCTGCTAATGGTCAGCCAGGTATTCACCATGTGATGGCTCGTGCAATTAAGGATATTTTCTGTCGCTACAAATCAATGAAAGGTTTTTATGTTGCTCGTAAGGCTGGTTGGGACACTCACGGTTTGCCTGTTGAATTGGGAGTTGAAAAAAATCTTGGCATTACAAAGGAAGATATTGGAAAGAAAATTTCTGTAGATGAATATAACGCAGCTTGCAGAGCTGAGGTAATGAAGTATAAGGATTTGTGGGATAAGCTTACAAAGGAAATGGGCTATTGGGTAGATTTGGAAAACCCTTACATTACTTTTAAGAATGAATATATTGAAACTCTTTGGTTTTTGATTGGAGAGTTATATAAAAAAGGCTTACTATACAAAGGATATACAATTCAACCATTCTCTCCAGCTGCTGGAACAGGTTTAAGTTCACATGAATTAAACATGCCTGGTTGTTATCGTGATGTTAAGGATACAACAATGGTTGCTCAATTCAAAATCAAAACTGACGAATATTCTAATGCATACTTTTTAGCATGGACAACAACTCCATGGACACTTCCTTCAAACACTGCTTTAGCTGTTGGTAATAATATTGATTATCTTTGGGTAGATACTTTCAATCCATACACTGCTGAAAAGGTTATTGTTGTTTTGGCAAAACCTTTAATGGCATCATTCTTCAATCCTGAAACTCCTGAATTACCTATGGAATATTCTCATGGAGATAAGGTTCTTCCATACAGAATTATTAAGGAATGCAAGGGTAAGGACTTGGTTGGAATTGAATACGAACAACTACTTCCTTGGGTTAAACCACAAGAAAAAGCATTTAGAGTTATTGCTGGAGATTTCGTTACAACTGATGATGGTACTGGTATTGTTCATATTGCACCTACATTTGGAGCTGATGATGATAGAGTAGCAAAGCAGAATGGAATTCCGCCTTTAGTTTTAATTGATAAGGAAGGTAAACGCCAACCAATGGTTGATAGAACTGGTAAGTTTTACAGTATTGAAGATTTAGATAAAGACTTTATTAAGGAAAGTGTAAACGTTGATTCATATTCTGCATTTGCAGGTAAGTTTGTAAAGAATGCTTATGACCAAACCTTAACTGATAAAGATATGAGTTTGGATGTTGAAATTGCACTTTATCTAAAACAAGAAGGTAAAGCCTTTAAGATTGAAAAACATACTCACTCCTATCCTCATTGTTGGAGAACAGATAAGCCAATTCTTTATTATCCTTTGGACAGTTGGTTTATTCGTACCACTGCAATGCAAGAAAGGATGATTGAATTAAATAAAACAATTAACTGGAAGCCAGAGTCAACAGGAACAGGTCGTTTTGGAAACTGGTTAGAAAATTTAGTTGATTGGAATTTATCTCGTTCACGCTATTGGGGAACACCACTTCCAATTTGGAGAACAGAGGATGGAAGCGAAGAAATTTGTATTTCATCTGTTGAAATGCTAAGAAAAGAAATAGATAAGAGTGTGGAAAAAGGATTTATGATGGAGAATAAATATTCAGCTTCTGATTATAATTCTTTTGACCTTCACCGACCTTATATTGATGACGTTGTTTTGGTTTCAGCAAGTGGGAAGAAGATGTTTAGGGAAACAGACCTTATTGATGTTTGGTTTGATTCTGGAGCAATGCCTTTTGCTCAAATGCACTATCCTTTCAGTTGCAATAAGGAAGAGTTGATGAAGAATTTCCCAGCTGACTTTATTGCTGAAGGAGTTGACCAGACTCGTGGATGGTTCTTTACCCTACATGCAATTGCTACATTAGTTTTCGATTCAGTTTCATTCAAAAATGTTGTTTCAAATGGATTGGTTTTAGACAAGAATGGAAACAAGATGTCTAAACGTTTGGGCAATGGAGTAGATCCTTTTGAAGTTATTGGAAAGTATGGAGCTGATGCAACACGTTGGTATATGGTTTCTAACTCTCAGCCATGGGAAAATTTGAAATTTGACCTTGATGGAGTTGATGAAGTTAGAAGAAAACTTTTTGGAACACTTTACAACACATATAGCTTCTTTGCTCTTTATGCAAATATAGATTCATTTGTTTTCAAAGAAGAAGAAGTTCCATATAAAGAAAGAGCAGAAATTGACCGTTGGATATTATCAGAGCTTAATTCATTAGTGAAAATGGTTGATGAATCATATAATGATTATGAACCAACAAAAGCTGCAAGAGCAATTGGAAATTTTGTTGATGAATATTTAAGCAACTGGTATGTTCGTTTATGCAGACGTCGTTTCTGGAAAGGAGAATATTCTCAAGATAAGATTTCAGCATATCAAACCCTTTACACTTGCCTTGAAATTCTTTCTCAACTAATGGCTCCAATAGCACCATTCTTTGGAGAAAAACTATTCTTGGATTTGAATGAAGTTTCAAACAAATATAAAGACAATAACCAAAGCCCAATAGGCTCAGTTCACTTCACTGACTTCCCAACTGTAAAAGAAAACTTAATTGATAAAGCATTGGAAGAAAGAATGCAATTGGCTCAAAAAATATGCTCAATGGTTCTTTCACTTAGAAAAAGGAATAACTTAAAGGTTCGTCAACCTTTGCAAAAGATTATGATTCCTGCTTTAAATGAAGAATTTATCAGCCAAATTGAAAAAGTAAAAGAGCTGATTCTTTCAGAAGTTAATATAAAGGAAATTGAGTTCCTTTCAGCACAAAACAATGTTTTGGTTAAGAAAGCAAAAGCCGACTTTAAATCTTTAGGACCTAAATTTGGACCAAAGATGAAAGCAATTGCTAACGCTATTAATGCTTTCTCTCAAGAAGATATTTCAGAAATTGAAAGAGAAGGAAAGATTTATATTGACATTAATGGAGAAAAAGTTGAACTGCTAATTTCTGATGTGGAAATTGTAACTCAAGACATTCCAGGATGGGTTGTTATGAATGAAGGAGCAGTAACTGTTGCTTTAGACACAACAATAACTGATTCCCTTCGCAAGGAAGCAATTGCAAGAGAACTTGTAAACAGAATTCAAAACATAAGAAAAGAACAAGACTTCGAAGTTACCGATTTTATTATTGTTGAGATTGAATTTAACCATCTTTTGGATGAAACAATTGAACAATACAGCGAATATATTAAAGGCGAAACCCTAACAAAGGAATTGTCATTAGTTCGCAAAAATGATATTGAAGTTTATCTTGGACAACAAATCACAAAACCAATTTCAACAATTGATGTTATTGAAGGAGTTGAATTGGCAATAAATATTAGAAAAGCATAAAAACCAAAAAAATAAATTATTAAGATTATGGCTAAAGAAAATCAAATGGATGCAGCAAAACTTGAAAAGTTAAAAGTGTTGCAATCAACAATTGATAAGATTGAAAAAAACTATGGTAAAGGTTCCATAATGAAACTTGGAGACAAACCATCAGTTGAAGTTAATGTAATATCAACAGGCTCTCTTGGATTAGACATTGCTCTTGGAATTGGAGGATTGCCAAAGGGAAGAGTTATTGAAATCTACGGACCTGAAAGCTCTGGTAAAACAACATTAGCCATTCATGCAATTGCTGAATCACAAAAAACTGGTGGAGTTGCAGCCTTTATTGATGCTGAACATGCTTTTGACAGTTTCTATGCTCAAAAATTAGGTGTTGATGTTGAAAATCTATTTATCTCTCAACCCGATAATGGAGAACAAGCTTTAGAAATTGCCGATAACTTAATTCGTTCAGGAGCAATTGATGTTATTGTTATTGACTCTGTTGCTGCTCTAACTCCAAAAGCTGAAATTGATGGAGAAATGGGCGACAGTAAAATGGGACTTCAAGCAAGACTAATGTCTCAAGCTCTAAGAAAACTAACCTCAACAATAAGCCGTACAAATTGCTGCTGTATATTCATCAACCAGTTAAGAGATAAAATTGGCGTTATGTTTGGTTCTCCAGAAACCACAACAGGAGGTAATGCTCTTAAGTTCTACTCTTCTGTTCGTTTGGACATTCGCCGTATTCAAGCCATAAAAGATGGTGAAAGCAATGTTGGAAACCGAGTTAGAGTTAAGGTTGTTAAAAACAAACTTGCACCTCCTTTCCGTCAAGTTGAATTTGACTTAATGTTCGGTCAAGGAATTTCAAAGGTTGGTGAAATTGTTGATTTGGGCGTTGATAAAAATGTTATTAAAAAGAGTGGTTCTTGGTTCAGCTATGGAGATACAAAACTTGGTCAAGGTCGTGAAGCTGTTAAACAACTACTTTTGGATAACGAAGAACTTACCGCTGAGCTTGAAGGACAAATTCGCCAAGCATTAAAAGAATAAATGAAAATTCAAATAAATCAAATTAACCCTAAGACTTTAGGATTAGATTATAACAAAGACTTAATTACTGATTGTTTAAAGGGAGTAAATACAGATGTTTTATCTATATTTCCTGAACTTTCAGTAAGTGGAGGAATGTTGCTAAATACTTCTTCCTACAATGATTTATACTCCAATTCAATGATGGTTTGTGAAAGCCTGATTGAAGAAAAAAGAGATTTAATTTTTGGAACACCCATTCAAAGCGGTGAAGGACGTTTCAATTCACTGGTTATGGTGCAAAATGGAGAAGTTCTTGCTCTTTCCACAAAGAAAAATCTCTCACAATTTGACATTGGATTCCAACAAGGAGGAGGAATTGAACTTGTAAAATATAATAACCACTCCTTAGCATTTGGATTCTTGGAAGACTTGGAAGAGTTTGCTAAAGAGAAAATCCAAACAGATGTAATTGTTCTATGCTCCAACTATTTGTTTCATCAATCCTCTCAAAAGGAATTGTTTGACGAAATGGTTGTTGCTGCAAGAACACTTAATGCTCCAATTGTTTTCTGCAATCGCTATGGTGCAGAAGGAGGTTATGTTTATGGAGGAGGAAGCTTTATTATAAACAGAAAAGGCGAATTATGTGGATTGTTTTCAGGATTTAATCAAGAAAGCAAATCATTTGAAACCTTAACCCTAAAACCAATTGTTCAAAATCCAAGTTCCAAACTTCAAAACATTTATGACGCACTAACAACTGCCATTAAAGATTATTGCAATAAGAATGGCATTAAAAAAGCCGTTCTTGGACTTTCAGGAGGAATTGATTCTGCCCTTGTTTGTGCAATTGCCGTTAGAGCATTAGGAAAAGAAAACGTTATTGGAATACTTATGCCTTCTGAATATTCTTCAGAGCATTCAGTTGAAGATGCTTTATGTTCTGCAAAGAATTTGGAGATTGAGCATTATATTGTTCCGATTAAGGATGCCTTTAATCAATGCAGCACAACCTACAACGAAGTTCTACCAAATCAAAGCTTCAATGTTGCTGAAGAAAACCTTCAAAGTCGTTTGAGAATGATAACTCTAATGTGGTTTGCCAATAAATTTGGAGCTGGAGTTTTAAACACTACTAACAAATCTGAAGCTGCCGTTGGTTATGGTACAATTTATGGCGATACTTCTGGAGCAATATCAATCATTGCCGATGTTTACAAAACAGAGGTTTGGGAACTCTCAAAATACATCAACAATCAATTCTTAGAAGAAAACCCTAACTCAACCAACTTCCCTATCCCACAAAACTCCATTAACAAAGCTCCTTCAGCGGAGTTGCATCCAGGACAAAAGGATTCGGATTCTCTTCCTGATTATCCTATTTTAGATAGAATATTAAAAGAATATTTGGAAAATTGCAAGACTACAGAAGAAATTCTAAATGATTTTGAAAAGGAATCTCTACATGTTGAGAAACAAACAATTGAAAAAGTAATAAGATTAGTAAAAATTAATGAGTGGAAACGACGTCAATGTCCAACAGCAATAAAATTAACAAAATTCTGTTTTATTATTGATAGGAAAGTTCCAATATCCTAAATTATATGAGCGATAAGATTAAACATGAATGTGGAATTGCAATGCTTCGTTTGTTGAAGCCATTGGATTACTACGAAAAAAAGTACGGAAATAAATTCTGGGGCTTAAACAAAATGTATCTTCTAATGGAAAAACAGCACAATAGAGGACAAGACGGTGCTGGTTTGGCTTCAGTTAAGTTTAACACTGAGCCAGGCGTTCCATACATCAACATTGAAAAAAGCAATAGCAATACTCCAATTCAAGATGTTATTTCAAGAGCTTTTGCAAATGAGAAGTTTGTAAGCGAATTGTATTTAGGACATTTACGCTATGGAACATTCGGAAAGAATGAAATAGAAAACCTTCATCCTTTTTTGCGTGAGAGCAATTGGAAAACTCGTTCAGTTATTCTTGCAGGAAACTTCAACCTAACCAATATTGATGAAATGATGGATAAGTTGGTTGAACTTGGTCAACACCCTGTTAAAACAGCCGACACAGCAGTTATATTGGAGAAGATAGGTCATTTTGTGGATAAGGAAGTTGAAATCCTATTTCGCAAATACAAAGACCAGGGAATGGATAATATGACAATTACTAATAAGATTGCAGAAGAAATAAATATTGCAAAAATTCTACAACAATCATCAAAACGTTGGGATGGTGGATATGTTATGGGAGGAATTTTAGGACATGGAGATGCTTTTGTTTTAAGAGATCCAAATGGAATTAGACCTTGCTTCTACTATTATAACGATGAATTTGTTGTTGCAGCCTCTGAACGCCCAACCATTCTAACTGCTCTTAATATGAAAAGAGATGAAGTGAAAGAATTGGGATGTGGAGAAGCCTTAATTATTAAACGTGATGGTAGAATTAGTGTTGAACAAATTCTTCCTGCAGCTGAAAAACCTGCAAAATGCTCCTTCGAAAGAATTTACTTCTCTCGTGGTACCGATTCATCAATTTATCAAGAAAGAAAGAACTTAGGACGCAACCTGAGAGAATCTGTTCTAAAAGCAATTAACTACGATTTAAACAACACAATTATATCCTATATACCAAACACAGCTTCCGTTGCTTTTCAAGGCTTAGCACAATCTTTGAATGATTATACAAATCAAATAAGGGTTAATAAAATTTTAGAAAAGCAAAAAAATGGAGTTCTATCAAAAGAAGAACTTGAACAAATCTTTTCTCAAGACTGCGTTAGAAGAGATTATTTGGTTGTAAAAGACGTGAAGATGAGAACCTTTATTACCAATGCTAACGATAGAGATGATATGGTGGCTCACGTTTACGATGTAACCTACGGACAGATTAAAGACAATGTTGACAATCTTGTTGTTTTGGACGATAGCATTGTTAGAGGAACAACACTTAAACAAAGCATATTAAGAATAATTGACAGACTTAATCCAAAGAAAATAGTTGTTGCATCATCAGCACCTCAAATACGCTACCCTGACTGCTATGGAATTGATATGTCAAGAATGAATGAGTTTATTGCTTTCAATGCAACCATTGCCCTTTTGAAAGAAAAAAACCTTACACATATCATTGATGAAGTTTATCAAAAATGTAAAGCTCAAGTTGATCTTCCAAGTGAAGAGATTGTAAACTATGTTAGAGAAATCTACAAACCATTTACAAATGAGCAGATAACAGCTAAGATAACACAATTGCTAACCCCTGAAGACTGCAAAGCCGAAGTTGAAATAGTATTCCAAACAATTGAAGGCTTACATGAGGCTTGTCCAAATCACACAGGAGACTGGTATTTCACAGGCAACTATCCAACACCAGGAGGAAATAAAGTGGTTAATCAAGCCTTTATCAATTTCTACGAAGGTAATTCAAAAAGAGCTTATTAATACAAAAAATAAAACAAAGATTTTCTTAAAAACAAAGTGCGGGATAAATAACTCCCGCACTTTTTGTTTCTATAAGTTAATGCAATTTAATCTTTGTCGCTTTGCAGAACAATGAAATAAAACGATATGAAAAGCATTTTCAAACGTCCGATTTTATAGGACATTTGCGTTGTGCGGGATATGAATTATCGTTTTACCGCTTAATTATAATTTGAAATAGTGCACAATGGTAACCTAACATAACTTGACTGCATTTTTCAGTTGGTTACTATCTGTAACTAACTTATTCTCTCCCATAATTATACTTAAAATTTCAAACCGTTACAAATTGTCACGGTTTGGTTTTCGTTGTGCGGCATTGCTTATCGACTTTGTCGCTTTGTAAAGCAAAGTAATATCACACAAACAAAAACATCCTACCTCACAATATTATAATCCGTCAATTCAAACAAAACTCTTACTTCACTGCTCGGAGGATAATCAGTTTCCTCACGCTTAATCAAACCAACACCCTTAGCATAATAGTCCCTATAGTAGAAACAAAGCTCAGGAGGAAGCATAAAAGCCCTGTTATATAAAACAGTAACTATAACATCATTATAAGTAACACCATTAACAATTATGGTAGTATCCACAGCAACGGTCATACCTATGTTTTGATTTCCAAATTCAGAAGCACTCTGATAAAAAACACCACCCAGAGTTTCTGAAAGAATACCCTTCCAGGCAGGTTCATTATGACTGCCCCTGAAATTACTAATTTCATAACGCAAAATTAAAACATCACCATAAATTGAATTAGGGTAAAACTTGGGCAAGACTATAGTGTCGTCAACATATTCTACTCCGTAGTAATCAAGATACCTTCTATAAATATACAGCTGATAATCCTCCATAACCCTGAGAGTGTCAGTGTTGTTATAAACCCAATAAGAGCCAGGGAAAGCAGGAAAATACTCCTTAGGCAAAATAGTATCATAATCAGGAACGGCAGGAGAAGGACGAGGAGTAGAAAAAGGCTCTGGAAAAACAAAATCATCCTCACCATCACAAGCAATAAAGCCAATAGACAGGCAAAGCATCAAAAACAACAATAATCTTTTCATAATACAAAAGTATTAAAGACAGATATTAAGGTTAATTATAAAAGCAAAGGTATAATTTAAAATAACATATTCGGATTATTATTGAGAAAATATTTTTCAGAAAGGGATATTATATTTATTAAGGGATAAAGCATCGGATTATAAATCATGAGCGGTAGGAAGATTTTATAATTATTTAACACATTGAAATACAATAATATGCTTGCGTATATCAGGTAATTATTGTAACTT
>JAFNAR010000036.1 GCA_017860255.1 Bacteroidota bacterium
ATGATAAAATTGATTACAAAAATGGGATTATTCAAAAAAAATGAGAAATTACGTTTATGAGAAAGCATATCCAAAAAAATCTTCCGACCGCTCATGATTCTAAATCCTAATATTAAAGGAATGTGGGAAAACATATCCAGCACAACAAAGAAAATCATTTTAATTGTATTGCTTACTGTTATTTATTCACTCAATAATAAAGTTTATTCTCAATATGAAGCAATAACATTGGGACAAGGAGATTGTGTTGGACTAAAATATAAGATTTTGGACACTCAACCTTGTTGTACATTTGAATATATAGATTCTGATACTAATACATATTTTAAACTAATAAGAGTTGAAATAAGTTCAATATTATTTAAGCATTTTGATGGAGACTTTATAACAGATAAAGAAATCTTAGATTGTCAATATTTAATTTTCCCATTGAATAAAGAATTAAAAACTGATACTTTACTATTAGGGAGTTTTAAATTTAGTATTAATTCTAAATGTTTCAAATTTACTCAAGACCTAAAGCCATTTACAATATTTAAAATATCTGAAATTTATGATATTCGTCTTTCAAATTATATTTGTAATATTGACGGCAATGGTTTTGATAAAACAGATGAGAGATATTATGATTATTGTAAGAAAATACGTGATATGATTAATTCATGTATTGAAAAATGTGAAAAAAGAGATAGTGTACTATTCTTAGACTAAAATCAGGTAGTGTATAAGTTTTGGAGTTGATTGTATAAGTAGTAGAAAAATTAAAATGAATAAATGCTAAATTATAAATTCTGTAAGAATAAAAATAAAATGAAAAAAGAATTGATATTAATAATATTGCTTTTTATCGCCAATAGTGTTTATTCACAAGTTGTGTTTGATTATGAAATGAAATATTTTCAAAGAAACGATACAGTATTTCGTTATCGTGTTTATTGTAATGAAAATAGAATAGATTCCCTTTATTGTTATGGATACCTGACTAAGTTATCAAAATCAAGATGGATAGATAATAATTTGGATATTGATAGTAGTTATGTCGTTTATAAATTTAAAAAGAAGAAAGATACAAAATGGTTTAAAGAGAATAATAAGTATTTTAATGCAGATTATGAATGTGATGTAATTAAATGGGATAGATATTTCAAAGACGGAAGGGTTCAAAAGTTAAGGTGTTTTTGTAATTATTGTTTTATACGAACTGTGAAATCAAAAAATAAACAGAAATAAGTGTAGAGTGCCAAATTTGGAGTTAATGGCGTGAGTAACTGTAAAGTTAATAATAGGTTAGCTTAATAATGAACAAATAAAGTTAATTTGACAGAAAAAGGTGAAAAAGTGGAAAAATAGAGCTAAATTTGAAAAGTATTTCTGTAACAGAATACAAAAAAGTTTTGAAAAATGACTTCATTTTTCCACTTTTCCACCTTTCTTGTATAGATTTTAAGATAAACTTCTAAAAGGAAAATTAGTTTGAACTTTCTAATTTAAGCAGGTATTGCTTTTTATCCAGTCCTCCACCATATCCTCCCAATTTGCCATTGTTTGCAATAACTCTGTGACAAGGAACGATTATTGAAATTTTGTTTTTACCATTGGCATTAGCAACTGCTCTGAAGGCTTTGGGCTGATTTATATTATTCGCTTCCTGAAGGTAGGATATTGTTTTACCATAAGGTATTTGCAAGAGTTCTTGCCACACTTTTTTCTGAAAGTCTGTTCCAATAAGTATTAAAGGTATTGTGAATTCTTTTCTTTTCCCACTGAAGTATTCTTTTAGTTCTTTCTCCACAGAATCCATAATTTGCTTTTCTTCATTATTTATGAAACTATCAGTAATAATACCATTCAATGCTTCTTGCATTTTGTGGAAAAGTTTTGTGAAGTCCTTTCTATCCGAAAAATCTAAAAAGCATAATCCTTTCTTTGTTGTGCAAGCAATCATCTCTCCAAGTGGAGTAGGGATGGTTTTCCTGTAAATTACCTCTTTCTTAATGGTTTTTTCCATATGAAATGATTAAAGCTTTTTTACTTCTTATTTATTGAATAGCCTTTTAATCCGTAGAATATTAAGTAAATATAACTTATAAGAGGAACTATAAATGAAATAGTCATGCTATTGCTTAAGTCGGCAATTAATCCTTGTAATGGTGGAAGAATTGCACCTCCAAGTATCATCATAATTAAAATTGATGATGCTTCAGAAGTTCTATCTCCAAGTTTATCAATTGCTAAGGTGAATACGTTAGACCACATTATTGAGTTGAATAGTCCAATTGCTAATAATGCCCAAACCCACCATAATCCAGAAAATCCTAATATATTCATACCAATTAGTATCAATACACTATTTACCATTGCAAATATGGCTAATAGTCGAGCTGGTTTACCTTTTCCCAAATAGAAACATAGGAAGTTTAGCAACATAAATATTAAGAAATACCAAACACTTTCAATGCTTAGTGAGTGAAGATAGAAATTAATGGTATAAATTAAGCAAAAACTTACTACTGCCAATATTCCCATATATAAAACCTTTAGCTTGGTCTTTATTTTGCTTAATGAAACTGCTCCTAAAAATCTACCAATCATAGCACCACCCCAATAGTAGGAGAGATAACTTGCAGCTAAGCTTTCAGCAATTTTACCATCACTAACAGAAGTTAGATATGCGACCATATTGCTCCCAATTGAAACTTCTGCTCCAACATAGAAGAATATCCCTAATGCTCCAAGCCAAACATAGGTGTGTTTGAAGATTGATTCATTTTTATTTGTATCTGATTTTTCTGTTTGTGGTTCTTCAATCTTAGTATAGTGAATAAATAATGCTAATAATCCAAGCAGAAGACCTAAAAATAGATAAGGATATTTAACAGCATCAGCACCAACGGAGTTTTCTAAGAATATTTTAAATATAAAATAACCTCCAAGAGCTGGTCCTAATGTTGTTCCAAGTGAGTTGAATGCTTGAGAAAGATTTAATCTGCTTGAAGCTGTATCTGGTTTACCAAGCATTGCTACAAATGGATTTGCAGCCACTTGAAGAAATGTAAGTCCAATACCCAATAAAAATAAAGCAATTAGAAATATTCCAAATCCTAAGTTTAGAGTTGCAGTTATAGTAAATAGCATACATGCTGTACCTGCAATATACAAACCAATTTCTAATGTTTGTTTATAACCTAATTTGTTAATGGGATCTTTACCTTTCTTAGCTAATAGATAAAATGCTAATGCACCAACAAAATAAGCTATGAAGAAAGCAAATTGAACAATATTTGCTTGAAAATGGGAAAGGTTATATACTCCTTTAAAGTATGGAATTAAAATGTCGTTGAGTGAAGTGATAAATCCCCACATAAAGAATAATATCGTAATAGATATCATAGGGATTAGATTAGTTGACTGACCTTTATTCTGCTTCATAGTATAAAATATTTGATTTTTCTTCTTTAAATGCATTCTTTGCAACTTGTTGAACGTATTCAACAGTTAAATTTTGGTATGAATTAACTTCATTATTTATTTGTTCAATATTACCTAAATGTTCAAAATAGCATAGGTTCATTGCAATATCAATATTCTTTATTTGAGAAAATGCCATTGTTGATTCAAACTTGTTTTTTACTTTTTGAAATTCTTGAGCATCTATTTCTTCATTTGATATTTTATGCAATTCTCTCATTAGGGCATCTTTACCTTCTTCAAGATTAACATTGTCTGCATATTTTCCAGTTAGAACAAACAAACCCTCTTCAACATCTCCAGTTATAAAAGCATTAACTTCAGTAAATAGTTTTTCTTCTTTAACCAATCTATTATATAGTCTTGAAGAGCGTCCATTTGAAAGAATATCTGAAAGCAAGTCAAATGCATAGTAGCCTTTTTCAAGTCTTGATGCCATGGGGAAAGAAATATATATTGCTGATTGAGGAACATCCCTTTTAACTCTAAGTTCTCTTTTTTGAGTTTGAACAAGTTCTTTAATCCTTTCTCTAACTATTTCATTGCCTTTTCCAATCTTTCCAAAGTATTTTTCGCATAATTGCATAGCTTCTTTTTCATCAAAGTTTCCAGCAATACATAAAATTGCATTATTGGGAGAGTAGTATTTATTATAGAATGACTTCACATCTTCCAAACTCGCATTCTCAATATGTGAAATGTCTTTTCCTATTGTACTCCATTGATATGGGTGAGTTTTATATGATAGTTCCCTAATCAACATCCAAACATCACCATAAGGTTGATTGAGATATCTTTGTTTGAATTCTTCAATAACAACATTCTTTTGTACATCAAGACTTTTTTGCGATATATTTAAGTTATGCATTCTATCGCTTTCAAGCATCAGAGCTGTTTCCAGATGAGTTGAAGGAAGGGTTATATAATAATCTGTATAGTCATTATTAGTAAAAGCATTGCTTTCTCCAGCACTTTCTTCAACAATTGCATCAAAGTCTTTGTAGTTCTTACTTCCAGAAAACATTAAATGTTCAAATAAATGTGCAAAACCAGTCTTGTTAGGGTTTTCATCCTTTGCTCCAACTGAGTATAGCATGTTAACTGAAACCAATGCAGTGGAAACATCTTTATGAAGTATTATCTTTAATCCGTTCTGTAATGTATGGAAACTGTAATTTATCATTAGTATTTTTTAATCTTAGCTGTATTTTTCTATATCCTTTTCTGTAATTTCTCCTTCACAAAGAATTGCCAATCTCTCTGTAATATTCTTTAATTCTCTGACATTCCCACTCCAATTCATTGTTTGAAGTTTCTTAATGGCTTGAGGGCTTATCTTTGGTTTTTGAATTTGCATTTGTTCTGCATAGCTTTCCAAGAAACTATCTACAAGTAAAGGAATATCATCTAATCTATCATTTAAATCAGGGACTTTAATAACAATTACTGAAAGACGGTGATACAAGTCTTCTCTGAAATTACCTTTTTCTATTTCTTCTTTAAGATTTTTATTGGTAGCAGCAATAACTCTAACATCAATTGAAATATCTTTTTCTCCTCCAACTCGTGTTATTTTGTTTTCCTGCAAAGCTCTAAGAACCTTTGCTTGTGCTGAAAGACTCATATCTCCAATTTCATCAAGGAATAGAGTTCCTTTATCTGCAATCTCAAAATTACCTTTTCTCTGTTTAATGGCTGAAGTGAAAGATCCTTTTTCATGTCCAAACAGTTCGCTTTCTATCAACTCCGAAGGAATTGCAGCACAATTAACTTCAACAAAACTATTATCCTTTCTTGGACTTATATTATGTAATGCTTTTGCAACAAGTTCTTTTCCTGTTCCATTTGAGCCTGTAATCAATATTCTTGCATCAGTAACGCCAACCTTTTCAATAAAAGAATACATCTCCTTCATAACCTTGCTACATCCAATCATATTTAAAGGATTTAAGCCTGGAGTTTTGGAGTTTGATTTATTATTTATCTTGTCTTTCTTTGTTGAAGATTTGATTTCTTTATGATTAGAGTTTGTATTGTCAGCAGAAAGATTGTCTTTAAGTACCTTTAGAAGCTTGTTTAAATCAAGAGGTTTTTCAATATAGTCAACTGCTCCTTTTTTCAAACATTCAACTGCAGTTGCTATTGTTCCATGACCTGAAATCATACAAAACTTAACAAACTTTTCACTAAGAGCCTTTTCCAAAACCTCAATTCCATCCATTTTTGGCATCTTTATATCGCAGAAAACAATATCATAATCGTTCTCCGTAATCATTTTTAGTCCACTAAGTCCATCCTCTGCTTCAAAAACAGTGTGCCCTTCGTATTCAATTATATCTTTTAAAGAATAGCGAATTGCCTTTTCGTCATCAATTATCAAAATCTTGCTCATACTGTCATTTTATTATAAGCCATAAGCCATCTGTCTGGAATTTCATCATTCAAGGCAGTTTGGTAGTCATCGTAGGTGCATGGTATTAAATAATGTCTTTCATATTTAATCATCTTATCCTTTGTACAAGGAACTTCCATCCACCAACGTTCACTCTTTTTGCTCTTGTAGAAAACAATGGTGTGTGAATCGTTTTGAATTGAAACATAAAACTTCTTATAGCTTTCCTTTTCCTTATATGGATAGTCGTGTTTTCTCCAGATATAGCCATCAATAAAATACCAAATTGCATGTGCAACCATATGTGAGGTTTGACCATTAATATCAAATAATGGATTCAGTTCATAAAAACCAATTGATGAACACTTATCACTCATGCCTGCATAGCGAACAATCTTACATAGCTGTTCCCCATAAAGTCCGTGAGGAGATGGATTGGCATTTGCAGGTGCATCACTTTGTCTTACAGCTCCAATATCAACTGTAACCATATCGGCATTTCTAACAAGTGGCTCAACATTATCCAAATTCTCTTGAATCTTTCCAACTCTCTGGCATTCAAAATAGAGTTTATTCATTAAACCAAGCGTTTCCTTGTCAACAAAATATTGCTGATAGGCAACTTGAGTGTAGTTGAAAAGGTAGTTTGGCTCACGACAAAGAATGGCTGTCAGATATGCTTTTGAATTAAATTTGTGGGCATCTAAACCAATATCAATCGAACTGTCAATGCAGAAAGCATTTATAATCTGCCCAATGTTTTCATATCCTCTATAATTGGCAAAGGTAATATCTTGTGAACCTCCAATAATAATAGGTATGATTCTCATCCTGAAAAGTTCAGCCAAAACATCAGCCAATGCAGTATAGGTGTCTTCAACTGTAGCTCCTAATTTCAAATTTCCCAAGTCAACAATATTTACTTTCTTTTCTAAAGGGAAAAGATTATATAGATATTTTCTGACTTGATTGGGTGCAAGCTTGCACCCATTATTCCTGTAAGCATTTCTTTCTTCCTCAACGCCAATTATTGCTATTTCAGCACTGTCAATTGCAGGAAAACTTTCCTCAGAACCATAAACCAAAATTTCATTTCCAAGCCTAACAGAAGACTCATCTTTCTTTAAGCCAATTTCGTCAATATTTAATGGGTTAAAATATAAATCAAATTCCATAAATCAAATTTTTTAAAATGCGTGTGTAAAATTACAAAAGATTTCCCAATTGGAATAACTATAGACTAAACTTTTCACTTTTCATATTTACCTTATCATCTCCATCTTTCCTTTTTCGCTTTTTACTTTTAATTTTCCCTTAATATAGTGTAGGGCAACTTAACATTGGCTTAACCTAAAGGTAATGTAAACTAAATATGTTTTTAACACTGACTTAACATTCCAGCTATACTTTTGCATTGTCAAATAAAACAGAAAAATATAAATGAAAAATAAAAAGATTAACATGAGAAGAAAACAATTATTTTTAATAGCAAGTTTGTCAATTATGAGTTTGACAGCAAAGGCACAAATGGAAGAGCCTCAAAAGGACACTCTAACACTCTTACAAGAACAGATTGATGAAAACAAAGGTAAGATAAAGACATTAGAAAAATTAAAAGTATCTGGATACATTCAAGCACAAGCTGAATTTGCTCAACCAGCAATGGGAACTAAAACAGGTGCTAATGGAGGAAAGTATAATGAAGATATTGATGGAAAGGATGCTGATTGGTTCTCGCGCTATGGAATACGTAGAGGAAGAATAAAATTCCAATACACTGAAAAGATAGCAAAGGGAGTTTTTCAATTAGACATTACAGAAAAAGGAGTTGGATTTAAGGATGCTTACTTGGAGATTAATGATCCATTTATAAAGATGTTTTCATTAAAGGCAGGTATTTTTGATAGACCATTTGGAGATGAAATATCA
Organism: Bacteroidota bacterium; assembly: GCA_017860255.1. Classification (GTDB taxonomy): domain Bacteria; phylum Bacteroidota; class Bacteroidia; order Bacteroidales; family P3; genus UBA10566. The sequence continues at coordinate 7,790 of JAFNAR010000036.1, forward strand.
TATTCTTCTTCAAAAAGAGAATCACCAGAACGCTCTTTAATATTCCAAAAACTATTCCCAGATGAAAGAGATTTGGGAGCATCATTAATTATTGCAGCACCAAAAGGCTCTTCAATGGAAGGATTAAAACTTGAAGGAGGATTGTTCTCTGGTAATGGAATCAGAGTAGATGATAATTCAAAACTGGACTTTATTGGACATTTGAAATATGAAAAAACTTTATCAAATTTATCATTTGGACTTGGAGCTTCAATGTATAGTGGCAAAGTAAATAATGCAGATGATACATTATATATAATGAAAAACAATGCTTGGACTATCGAAACAGCAGATACCAATGTTATAAACAAAAGACAATATATAGGATTTGATGCACAGTTTTCAATAGTAACCATTATGGGTATAACCAATATTAGAGGAGAGTATTTGTTTGGAGAACAACCATCTCTAAAATCTGACTTTGGCTCTCCTAAATCAAATTCTTATACTATGGCTACACCATTTAATTATATAAGAAAATTCTCTGGTGGACATGTTTATCTAATTCAAGATATTTACGCAACCCCAATTACATTAGTACTTAAATATTCATTCCTTGACCCTAATACTGAAGTTTCAGGAAATGACATTAAGAACAAAACAGACCTTTCAATGAATACCTTTGGATTTGGAGCAATGTGGAATATTAATCCAGCATTAAGACTTATGGCTTTCTATGAATTGACCACAAACGAAAAGAGTACTTCAATTGCAGGATATGATAAAGATATAAAAGACGACTTATTTACCCTAAGATTACAATATAAATTCTAATAACAATTAAATAATAACAAACAAATAAAAACAAAATACGATGAAAAGTTTAAGAAAAATAGCATTAGCAATAGCAGTATCAATGGCATTCACACCAATGATTAACGCACAAAAGATTAAAGGATCGGACACAGTACTTCCACTATCTCAAAAAGAAGCAGAAGCATATGGAAAGAAAGGTGGTAAGGTAACCGTTACTGGAGGAGGTTCAGGAGTTGGTATAGCAGCTCTAATTGATGGTACAACTGAAATAGCACAAGCTTCAAGAAAGATGAAGTTTGGCGAAAGGCAAAAACTACAATCAGCAGGAAAACAAGCAAAAGAAGTTGTAATTGCTTATGATGCACTTGCAGTAGTTGTAAATCCTAATAACAAAGTATCTCAACTTACTCGCCAACAATTGGAAGATATATTTACAGGAAAGATAAACAATTGGAAACAAGTAGGAGGAGATGATATGAAGATTGTCGTTTATTCTCGTGAAACTTCTTCGGGAACTTACGAATTCTTTAAAGAACATGTTCTAAAGAATAAAAACTATATGTCTTCTGTATTGTCAATGCCTGCAACAGGAGCAATAATTCAATCAATCAAACAAACCAAAGGAGCAATTGGTTATGTGGGTTTGGCATATTTGAATAAAGAAGTAAAAGCAATTAAAGTTAGTTTTGATGGAAAGAACTTTGTTGCACCATCAGTAGCTACAGCTAAAAACAAAACCTATCCAGTTGTTCGTCCTTTGTTCTACTACTACGAAGTGAAAAATGCAAAGAAAGTAAAACCATATATTGATTTTGTCCTTTCATCAGAAGGTCAAGCAATAGTTGATAAAGTAGGATACATTTCTCTAAAATAGAACAATAATTAAATTTGAAAAAGCAGGAGTGATTAGTTTTACTCTTGTTTTCATTTGAAAAAGTAAGAAATCATTTAATCAATAAATAGCAATTTAAACTTACTTTATTCAATCATGTTCTTTGAAATAATATAATAGATGTCTTACATCCAGATTGACTTAATATTAGCTTAACATTAAATTAATGAAAAGGTAATAGGTTAAAAAAGACAATATGTTATTAAGTTTTATATTTTTGCTACATGAATTATAAAATATAATTTCTGATTATGAAAATAAAGATTTTTGGATTTTGTCTTGCTTTGTTCCTTCTTAATTTAGGAGTTAATGCTCAAAAGATTAAAGGATCTGATTCAGTTTTGCCTCTTTCTCAAAAGCAAGCTGAGGCTTATGCTAAAAAAGGTGGAAGAGCAACAGTGACTGGAGGAGGATCTGGTGTTGGCATTGCTGCTTTAATTGATGGTTCGACCGATATTGCTCAGTCTTCAAGAAAAATGAAGTTTGGTGAAAAAGCTAAGCTTGTTGCTAAGAAGAAGCAAATTAAAGAAGTTGTTGTGGCAAAGGATGCTTTGGCGGTGGTTGTTAATCCTTCAAATAAGGTTTCTCAACTTACAAGACAACAATTAGAAGATATTTTCACTGGAAAGGTAACCAATTGGAAACAAGTTGGAGGAAGTGATTTAAAAATAATTGTTTATTCAAGAGAAACTTCTTCTGGGACTTATGAGTTTTTTAAGGAAGTTGTGTTGAAAAATAAGAATTATAAATCTTCTGTTTTGTCAATGCCTGCAACAGGAGCAATAATACAATCAATAAAACAAACCAAAGGAGCTATTGGATATGTTGGCTTAGCATATTTAAACAAAGAAGTTAAAGCTTTGAAGGTTAGTTTTGATGGTAAAAAATATTTTGCACCTACAATTGAAACGTCAAAAAATGGAACCTATCCAATAGTACGCCCTCTATTATATTATTATGATATTAAGAAAACAAAGGTTGTAAGTCCTTTTATAAATTTTGTTCTTTCAAAGCAAGGGCAAGATATAGTACGTCAAGTTGGATATATTCCAGTAAAGTAAAAATGTTAATTATAATTGATTTTCAACCTCACAATATAAAATTGAATATTATATGAGAAAAAAGATGTTTAGAGGGAAAAAGTATTTTATTGAAGCTTTATGGGAAGGGCTTTTAAAGATAAGTGGTAGTGTTACAAGCATAATCATTATCTTAATTGTTCTTTTCCTGTTTAGTGAAGGAATGGGAATTTTTAAGAAGAAAGTTGTAGAAGACGGATATGTTATTGCAGTTAATAAAAATAATCCAGTTAAGGATTTGTCTCCTGAGCAGATAAAAAATATTTTTGATGTTAAGATTGTTTCATGGAAAGAGTTAGGAGTTAATATAAATGAGGATGAAATTTCATTATTAAGATTAGATGATATTCCAAACTATTTTCCTGAAGACCAGATAGCAGAAGATATGAGCAATCTTCCTCAAATTATTAGTCAAATTCTTAAAGAACATCCAGGCATGATTGCTTTTATTCCAGAAGATTTTGCTAAGAAAGGTTTCTCAGAGAAAGTACTTGATTTGGGAAATATAAATTTAAAAGAGTTTTTTGGAGGAAAGGAATGGTTCCCAACAGCTCAGCCTGCTCCTCAATTTGGAGTAATACCAATTGTTATGGGAACTTTATGGGTTAGTCTTGGTGCTATATTAATTGCTCTTCCTTTTGGAATTGCTGTTTCAATTTATTCTGCAGAGCTTGCAAGCAAAAAAGTACATAAAATATTAAAACCTGTTATTGAACTTTTAGCTGGAATTCCTTCCGTTGTTTATGGATTCTTTGGACTTATTGTTATTGTGCCTTTAATTCAAAAAGTTTTTAATCTGGATGTTGGAGAAACTGGACTTGCTGGAAGTATTGTTTTAGCAATTATGGCCTTACCAACAATAATAACAATTGCTGAAGATGCTCTTCGTTCAACTCCTCGAGCAATGAAAGAAGCTTCATTAGCATTGGGAGCTAACAAATGGCAGACTATTCTTAAGGTTACAATTCCATATTCAATTTCAGGTATTACTGCTGGTGTTGTTTTGGGTATTGGTAGAGCAATTGGAGAAACAATGGCAGTGTTGATGGTTACAGGAAATGCTGCTGTAATTCCACATACGCTTCTTGAACCTGTAAGAACAATTCCTGCAACAATAGCTGCAGAACTTGGAGAAGCTCCTAAAGGTGGAGCACATTATGAAGCTTTATTTGTCTTGGGATGTATATTGTTTATAATCACTCTAATTATTAATCTTGTTGTTGAATATATTTCTTCAAAAAACAAAAACAAAGTAGCTTAATATGGACTATAATAAAAGAAAGAAATTAAATCAAGCTTCAGCTTTTTGGATATTTAGAATAATGAGTTTAGCCGTTATAGCTATATTATTTTGGATATTGGGATTTATAATAGTAAACGGATTTCAAGCCATAAGTTGGGACTTTTTAACAAAAATGCCTGAAGATGGTATGACTAAAGGGGGTATTTATCCTGCAATAATTGGTACTTTATGTTTAACAGCAGGTTCAATAATTTTTGCCTTCCCAATTGGTGTGCTTTCAGGAATTTATCTTAATGAATATGCTGGAAAAGGTTGGATTGTTAGATTCATAAGAATGATGACTAATAATCTTGGCTCAATTCCTTCTATTGTATTTGGTCTTTTTGGAATGAGTCTTTTTGTAAATACTCTTGGTTTTGGAGATTCAATAATTGCAGGTTCACTAACTTTAGGACTACTTGCTTTACCTGTTGTTATTAGAACGACCGAAGAAGCTTTAAAACAAATAGATAATAGTTATAGAACAGGGAGTTTGGCTCTTGGTGCAACAAAACTTCAAACAATTGTAAAGGTTGTGCTTCCAATGGCTTTTCCAAATATTATAACTGGTCTTATTCTTTCAGTAGGAAGGGTGTCTGGAGAAACAGCTCCAATTATGTTTACAGCTGTTGCTTATTTCCTTCCAATGTTACCTTCTTCAATTTTCGATCAAGTTATGGCTCTTCCTTATCATCTTTATGTTATTTCAACATCGGGAACTGATATTGAAGCTTCTAGAACAATGGCTTATGGAACTGCCTTTGTTTTAATAATGATAGTGCTTATTCTTAATTTAATTGCGAATGCACTTAGACGATATTTTTCTAATAAAGTAAAAACAAATTAATAACTATGTATAATATAGATGTAAACAACCTGAATTTTTATTATGGAGAATTTCATGCATTGAAGGATATTTCAATGTCAATTGAAAAGAATTCTGTAACTGCTTTCATTGGACCTTCAGGATGTGGTAAGTCAACTTTTTTGAGACTTTTCAATAGAATGAATGACTTAATTCCTGATATAAGAATGACTGGAGAAGTTAATATTGATGGAAGAAATATTTACGATAAAGATATTTTGGTTGATGAGTTAAGAAAAGAAGTTGGAATGGTTTTTCAGAAACCTAATCCTTTCCCTAAAACAATATTTGAAAATGTTGCTTATGGATTAAGAGTTAATGGAGAAAAAAATAAAAAGGTAATTGAGGAGAGAGTTGTTGACTCGCTTAAAGGTGCTGCTCTATGGGATGAGGTTAAAGATAAATTGAAGAAATCAGCTTTTGAACTTTCAGGAGGACAGCAACAACGTCTTTGTATAGCAAGAGCATTGGCAGTTGCTCCTAAAATTATTCTTATGGATGAACCAGCCTCTGCATTAGACCCTATTTCAACCCTAAAGATAGAGGAGCTAATATTCCAATTGAAAAAAGATTACACAATTGTTATTGTTACTCACAACATGCAACAAGCTGCAAGAGTTAGTGATAAAACAGCTTTTTTCTATTTGGGAGAGCTTGTTGAATATGATTTTACAGAAAAAATATTTACCAATCCTTCAAAAGAGGCAACTCAAAACTACATTACTGGTCGTTTTGGGTGATACATGTTACTTAAAGAAAAAGGATAAAGAACAATATATATTAATAATTTAATTAGAGAAAAATATGGCAACATTACATATAGATACAGAATTATTTAAGCTTAAAAACTCATTACAGGAAATGTGGTTATTGGTTGATAAACAATTAACCAAAGCTCAAATAGCCTTTATGGAATACGACAAAGCAATAGCAAGAGAAATTCTTTCAAGAGAAAAAATGGTTAATGCTTTGGAACTTAAAATAGATCAGGAATGTGAGAATTTCATTGCCAGAAATAATCCTGTTGCAATAGATTTGCGATTGGCCTTGGCATATATCAAAATAAATAATAATCTTGAACGAATTGGCGATTTTGCTGAAGGTATTGCTGAATTTGTTTTAAGGAATATGAGCGAAAAACTTCCACAAGAGTTTGCTGAAAAACTTAGAATAGAAGAAATGTTTAATGGAGTGTCTGAAATGTTTACGCTTGCAAAAGAATCATTACATGAAGAAAATTCTGCAAAAGCTGAAAAAATATTCGGTTTAGATAATTTGGTTGATGAAATAAATCATAGATCGAATCCAATAATAACCGAAGAAATGAAGAAGCATCCTGAAAAAATTGAAGAATATTTATATTTGAATGCTGTTATTCGTAAGCTTGAAAGAATGGGAGATAGATGTAATAATATTGCTGAAGAGATTGTTTTCTATCTTGATGCAAAAATTCTAAAACATAATAAGTCTGTTTAAAAAAGAGGGATATATTTAAAAAAAGAAGGGATATAATCGAAAATATAAGGGACATATTTTAAAAAAGTCGGCACTTATTTTTTATTATATCGGACTTTTTCCCATAAATAAAGAGAGGCTGCAAAGAATAAATATTAATTCTTGCAGCCTCTCTTTTTTAAGCTAATGTTTATAGCTTAATCTTTTTATTCTTTATGCTTTATTGTCAGAACCAAGAACGTTTTTTACTTTATGCATATAAAGATTTTTTAGGCTGTCTCTTGCAGGTCCAAGATATTTTCTTGGGTCAAATTCTGCAGGTTTTGTTGCCAGAACTTCTCTAACTGCAGCTGTCATAGCCAAACGTCCGTCTGAGTCAATATTTACTTTACATACAGCACTCTTTGCAGCTTTACGTAATTGATCTTCTGGAATCCCTACAGCGTCTTTTATTGCTCCACCATATTGGTTTATTGTTGCAACCTTATCTTGAGGAACGCTTGAAGAACCATGAAGTACTATAGGGAATCTAGGAATACGTTTTTCAATTTCTTCAAGGATATCAAAACGTAATGGAGGTGGAATTAAAACTCCTTTTTCATCTCTTGTACATTGTTCTGGTTTAAATTTATTTGCTCCATGAGATGTACCAATTGAAATTGCAAGTGAATCAACTCCTGTTTTCTTAACAAAGTCTTCCACTTCACTTGGTTGAGTGTAATGGCTCTTTTCAGCAGCAACATCATCTTCAACTCCTGCTAAAACTCCAAGTTCTCCTTCAACAGTTACGTCATATTGATGAGCATACTCAACAACTTGTTTTGTTAGAGCAACATTTTCTTCGTAAGGTAAATGAGAACCATCTATCATTACTGAAGAAAATCCATATTCAATGCATGATTTACATAATTCAAATGTATCGCCGTGGTCAAGGTGAAGTACAATTGGAATATTACATCCAAGTTCCTTAGCATATTCTACTGCTCCTTGTGCCATGTAGCGAAGTATAGTTTGGTTTGCATATTTTCTTGCACCTGAACTAATTTGAAGGATTACTGGTGATTTTGTTTCAACACAAGCTTGAATAATAGCTTGCATTTGTTCCATGTTGTTAAAGTTGAATGCAGGTATTGCATATCCACCTTTAACCGCTTTTGCGAACATATCTCTTGAGTTCACTAAGCCTAATTCTTTGTAATTTACCATATCAAATTATTTTTGGTTAATAAATATAGATAGTTATTTTGATATTTCGTTAATAAGATTTTCAATTTTATTGTATAAAGGTTTGCTTACCTTAACCAAAGGAAGGCGAAGATAACATTGAGAGATTTGCATAATTTCAAGAGCTGCTTTAATTCCTGCAGGATTTCCTTCTTCAAAAATAGCATTTGTAAATGAAAGAAGTTTATAGTGTATATCCTTTGCTTTTTTAAAGTCTCCCTTAAGGCCTAAGTTAATCATTGTACTTACTTCTTTAGGAAAAGCATTAGCAGTAACTGATATTATTCCTGTGACTCCTACACTCATAAGAGGTAAAGTTAGAGCATCTTCTCCAGATATTACTTGGAAATTCTTTGGTTTCTTTGCAATTATCTCCATACATTGAGAAAAATTACCTGAGGCTTCTTTTATTCCAATAATATTAGGGAAATCATTAGCTAATTGAAGGCAAGTTTCTGCTGATATATTTGAACTTGTTCTGCCAGGAACGTTGTATAGAATAACTGGAACTGATGATGCTTCAGCAACAGCTTTGAAATGTTCATAAATTCCTTTTTGTGATGGTTTGTTGTAGTATGGGGTAACTGAAAGTATGGCACTAACTTCAGAAAGGTCAGTTTTTGCAATTCTGTCAACTAAGTCACTTGTGTTGTTTCCTCCCATTCCCAAAACAATTGGAACTCTTTTGTCAACTTGGTCAATCATGCAATCCAAAACAGCCATTTGTTCTTGTGCAGTAAGGGTTGGAACCTCTGCTGTTGTCCCAAGACAAACAATATAATCAACTCCTCCATTAATTACATGTTCTACAATGTTTCCTAAAGATGTAAAATTAATATTTCTTTGTTTGTGAAATGGTGTAACAATAGCAACACCTGTTCCTGTTCCTTTGAAATTTTTATCCATGACAAATTAGATTATTTATATTTTTATTTTTGAAAGATAATGGATTAATTGTTTTTGATATTCTCCCATGTTTATATCTTCCAGCTTAAGTAACATATCAAAATGATTACGATTCTTTTCGTTATCAATAGCTATTTTAAATTTGGCTTTTGAAAGAGCAGCAATATAGAAAGGGGCAAAATCGTCAGTTATTAAGAAGTTAATCAATACATCAAACTCCTTTTCAATAAACTCACTAACATGCATGCCAGTTGGAATTTGAGAAATGCCCAACTCCTTATCTGTACAAAGAGTAACGTTTAGTGTTTCAATATACCATAAGGGCTTTACATTTCCATAGAAAACTCCCATTACTTCAACTTTGGCTCCTTTTTCTTGAAACTCTTTTGTTACCTTTTTAATCTCATTCCAATTAGTTTCTTTGTCAACCAAGCATACTACTCCAACAGTTTTTGCCACATTCATAGAAGACATTTCTATTTCTCTATGATGTTGTTTTAGTTTAATCTTTAAAACTAAAGATTGGATAGTATTTCTTATTCTGTCTATCATTGAACCTTGTTGTTACATACTTGAAATAATTTGTAAAATTACAACTAATATTTATACGAAACAAATTTTTGATTATTTCGTTTGCTAAAAAGTATTACCTTTGCTTTTGAAAATGAAAATACGTCAAAGAAATTCACGGCTGAAATGGGTTCTGTTTATCATAGCTTTTGCTCTGATAGGCTATTTCTTATATGAGATAAATAAGCTTATTGTTCAGCTTAGGTTTGAGGAAAAGAAAAAAATTGAGCTTTGGGCTAATACCATTAGCAGAAAGAGCGATCTTGTTCAGCATACGGATATTTTCTTTAAGCAGGTAAAAGATGAAGAAAGGAAAAGGGTTGAGCAGTTTATTGAGGCTCACAAGATAATTTTACAGCAACCTCTGGATAAGGAAATAGACTTCTATTTTCGTTTTGTGGCAGATAACAAAACTATACCCGTTATTATTACTGACGAGTTCAATAATATATCGCTTTCACAGAATATCTCCCTGCCAAAGGGCTATAAGGTATTGGTGGGAGACTTACTTAAAGAGTTTTCAGTTAACGCTCCTTTGGAATACGAAGTTTTTGGGATGAAGTTTAGGCTCTATTATACTGAAAGTAGGGTTTATACTGATTTACATAACATGCTTTTGGATTTGTCCAATTCTCTTTTAAGTGAGGTTACTGAGAATTATGTCTTTGTCCCTGCTATTATAACCGATACGAGTAGGAGTGTTGTTTATTCTTCAGGAAATGTAACGCCTGACAAGTTAATCCAAAAGAACCTCCATAACACTCTCGCTAACATGGAAAGCTATAATAAGCCAATACCAATTATCCTGCCCGATAAGAGAGAGGTGCTGGTTTTTTATGAAGACTCCAATCTCTTAAAGATGCTCAAGTATTACCCAATTTTCTTTATTCTGATTTTTGTGGTGATTGCTTTTATTGCATACCAGTTCGTTATCACTGTTAAACGCTCCGAACAAAATTCTGTGTGGGTAGGTATGAGTAGGGAGACAGCCCATCAGCTTGGAACCCCAATCTCTTCGCTTATGGCGTGGGTAGAGTATTTGAAAATGAACCCTGAGAATGAAACCTATTGTTCGGAAATCACCAAAGATATTCAACGTTTGGAAACCATAACACAGCGTTTCTCTAAAATTGGGTCTAATCCAGAGCTAAGAAAACAGGATTTAATCCCTATTATAAACAATGCTGTTAATTATTTGCGTTCAAGAAGTTCAAAGAAAGTAGATTTCAAGATTAATATTCCTCAAGATAAGGCAATCATACTCCCTTTAAATGAACACCTCTTGGAGTGGGTTTTGGAGAACCTTTGCAAGAACGCAATTGATGCAATGGAAGGCGTTGGAGAGTTCCGAATTGATATGATTGAAGAGAATAAAAAGATTCATTTAGATATTTCCGACACAGGGAAAGGGATTCCAAAAAGAAACCAAAAGAAAGTCTTCTATCCTGGCTACTCTTCAAAGCAAAGAGGATGGGGATTAGGCCTAAGCTTAGCAAAGAGAATTATTGAAGAATACCATAAGGGAAAGATATTTGTTAAGCAATCTGCCCTTGGAAAAGGAACAACCTTTCGGATAACCTTCCGCAAGTTAGATCGATAGTATGTCAGGACTATATATTCACATTCCCTTTTGCAGACAGAAATGCCTGTATTGTGATTTCTACTCCTTAGCAACAAGAGAAAGCAAAAAAGCATACCTTGAAGCACTTGCAAGGGAATGGGAGCAAAGGAAAAATGATTTGGACTGGGGAGTAAAAGAACCAATCAAAACCATATATATAGGAGGGGGAACTCCTTCAAGTTTGGATAAGGATGAGGTAAAATATCTCTTCTACCAAATTCTAAAAGACAAAACCCTATTTCACCCCAACCTCGAGGAAATGGAAATAACCTTTGAGGCAAATCCAGAGAACTTAAGCTATGACTATTTATACTTCCTCAAAACACAAACTCCCATAAACCGACTAAGCATAGGCATTCAAAGCTTTTGTGATGACGACCTCAAAGCAATTGGAAGAAGGCACTCAGCTTTGCAGGCTGCCGACTCCGTACAATTAGCCCAAAAGGTGGGATTTAAGAACATAAGTATAGACTTGATTTTTGCCCTTAAGAATATGACCAGAGAGCGTTGGGAGGAAAACCTGAGAAGGGCAACTGAGCTTAAAGTTCAGCATATTTCAGCCTACTGCCTTACTGTGGAAAAGGGGACCATGCTCAACACTCTTTTGGAAAAGGGAAAGATAACCCTGCCTAATGAAATTGAACAGGAAGAGCAGTTCCTTTTTACTGATGAGTATCTAACCAAAAACAAATACGAACACTACGAAACCTCAAACTATGCACTCGTTGGCTATCGCTCACAGCACAACTCCCTTTACTGGCACAACAAACCCTACCTTGGTTTGGGTGCATCGGCTCACAGTTTTAACCTGATCAAAAGAAGATGGAATGTTGCCAATGTCCATGAATATATTGAGAGCGTAAACCTAAATAAAACCATATTCGAGGAAGAAATACTTTCACAAAAGGACCATTACAACGAATACATCCTCAGTGCCACAAGAATAAAGGAAGGCATAAGCACAAGCTATATAAGTGAAAACTTCTCCCAGGAAATCGTTAACCACTTCCTTTTGCAAATTCCCCAACTGCTTCAAAATAACCTCCTTCAACCCCATGGTGACCAATACCTCCTTACCACAAAAGGCATACTTCTTTCCAATCAAATTGCAGTAAGTCTGTTTCTGTAGAAACTCCACCAAAATATTCACAAATAAAAAATAGACTTAGTTAAATTTAATTTTAACTCAGTCTAATTTTATTTAGACTAAGTTAAAAAACGCAAATGACTGAGTTAAATTGATGTTTTGATGGTTTTTAGAAGTGAAAAAATAGTTTTAGCAACTCTTTAAACAACTAAACAGTAATTGATTAGCATGGGAGAAAGGGTGGTGAAAATCTAACTTAGTCTGAGCGTTTTTTTACTTAATCCCAGCTTTTTTAGACTAAGTCTAAAAACGACCAGACTTAGTTAAAAAACAATTAGACTTAGTCTAAATATGCTCAGACTAAGTCTAATTTTGGGTAAAAGGAGTTTAAAGACTCTAAGGAGCTTAAGGAGTTTAAGGAGAGGGGATTATATTATCTTTTAATTTCTTAAGCTCTTTAAAGTCCTTAATGTCCCTAAAGTCCCTAAGCTCTTTATTATCCTTAAACTCTTTTTGATTATTAAAAGCTTCTCTTCCAGAATGATGGCATAAAGAGTACGAACACTGTAATTAATTCCAAACGACCTGCAAACATAAGAAAAGAACCTATCCATTTGGCTGCATCAGGGAAGGGAGCGAAATTATTAAATCCACCATTCTTTCCCAATCCTGGTCCCATATTACTTAAGAAAGAGATTGCTGCTCCAGAAGCCTCAAGAAAATCTATTCCCAAAATAATAAAGAGTAAAACCCCACAGATATAGGTTGTTAAGAATAGGAGGAACATAGTTAGCACGTTTCTTAGGACTGGTTTTTCCACAATCTTTTTTTCAAATCTTAAAGGAAAGACTGCCCTTGAGTGGACGCTTCTCTTTATTATGTTCTTAGCCATCTTAAAGAGCAGGATAATTCTTACAATCTTCAAGCCTCCACTAGTTGAACCGCTCATAGCTCCAGAAAACATCAGAAGGAAAAGTAAGAAAACAGCAGGTGTGGCCCATTGCGAGAAGTCGGCATTAACAAATCCTGTGGAAGTAGTTAAACTCACCACTTGGAAGATTGCATGTCTGAAGGAAGTCTCCAATCCTAAGGAAGGGTCATAAATTAATGCTGTAAGAATAACTGTTGCAACAATAATGATAGCAAAATATGTTTTTATTTCCTCGTTAATCCAAATCTTCTTGTATTGTCTCTTTATAAAGTAATACATTAAAGTAAAGTTAATCCCTGAAGGAATCATAGAAAGGACTAATAAATATTGAATTAAAGGGCTGAAAGCTGCAGCAGAATAATTTTTGGTGGATAATCCCCCTGAAGCCATTGCAGCAAAGGAATGGCAAACTGCATCGTAGAGGCTCATCCCTCCAATCCAAAGCCATAGAGTGGAAAGAGCAATCAAACCAACGTAGATAGAAAGTAAAATTGATCCAGTTTTTTTAATATGAGGTGAGAGTTTACCCTTGTCTGGACCAGCCACCTCCGCAGAAAACATAGCCATACCCCCACCACCAATAAATGGAATAAAAGAAATCACAATCACCACAATACCAATACCACCAATAGCATTGGTTAACTGACGCCAAAACAAAACACCTCTTGGCAAACTCTCCACATCGCTAATCACCGTTGCACCAGTGGTAGTAAAGCCCGACATTGTTTCAAAGTAAGCATCAGTATAGGAAGCATAACCCCCAAGATACAAAGGCAAAGCTCCAAAAGCAGACATTATAGCCCAAATAAGAGCAACAATAAGAAAACCTAACCTTTGGTCAATATGAATAGTTTGACGCTTAATTAACGGAACTCTAAGGAAAAACCCAACTAAAAAAGTCAGAATTGCACTATTAAGCAACGCCATTGTATCACGCCCATCATAAAGCAAACTAACGCCAATGCTTAAAAGCATAAACGCAGCTTCCATCATAAGAAGCATACCCAAAACCCTTGATACTGTAACAAATCTGCCTTTAAACACCGTTAGAAATTTATGAAGCAAAAGTATGAAAAAAACACATAAGGCAAGAAGAAAAATTTGGGATATTAGAGCTATTTAATTCTCAAATACTCTTATCAGATATTTAAAGTAAAGAGACTAAGCCAGTGGCTTAATCCCTTTATGAATATAGTTTGAAAGCTCATCTATGCTCACCCTGTCTTGTTTCATAGAGTCTCTTTCACGAATAGTAACTGTGTTATCTTCTAATGTTTGAGTATCTACAGTTATGCAATATGGAGTACCAATTGCGTCTTGTCTTCTATAACGTTTACCAATAGCATCCTTTTCATCATATTGAACCATAAAATCATCTCTAAGCAAACTTAAAATTTCTCTTGCCTTTTCTGGCATACCATCTTTTTTGACCAAAGGCAAAACAGCAGCTGTAATAGGACAAAGAACCTTAGGTAATTTAAGTACAGTTCTTATTGAACCATCTTCAAGAGTTTCTTCTTCAAAGCTATGTGAGAAAACAGCAAGGAATGTTCTATCCAAACCAATTGATGTTTCTATAACGTAAGGAACATAGCTTTCGTTAATTTCAGGATCAAAATACTGAAGTTTCTTTCCTGAAAACTCTTGATGAGCTTTTAAGTCAAAATCTGTACGAGAGTGAATTCCTTCCAATTCTTTAAAGCCAAAAGGAAACTCAAACTCAATATCAGTGGCAGCATTTGCATAATGTGCAAGCTTATCGTGATCGTGAAAACGATACTTTTCTTGAGGGATACCAAGAGATAAATGCCATTTCTTTCGAGTTCCTTTCCAATATTCAAACCATTTAAGTTCTTCTCCTGGTTTAACGAAGTATTGCATTTCCATTTGTTCAAATTCACGCATACGGAAAATAAACTGACGAGCAACAATCTCATTACGGAAGGCTTTTCCTATTTGGGCAATTCCAAAAGGAATTTTCATTCTTCCTGTCTTTTGAACATTAAGATAGTTTACAAATATACCTTGAGCTGTTTCAGGACGGAGATAAACAACGTTTGTGTCCTCACTTACAGAACCCATTTGGGTAGAAAACATTAAATTGAACTGACGAACATCAGTCCAGTTTCTGCTTCCTGATATTGGGCAAACAATTCCAAGTTCTTCAATTAGAAGTTTAATCCCACCAAGGTCATTATTATTCATTAACTCAGCAAAGCGTTTTGTTATATCATCAATTTTAGCTTGATTTTCCAAAACTCTTTGATTTGTTGTTATGAACTGTTCTTTATCAAAACTATCTCCAAATCGCTTATGAGCTTTTTCAACTTCCTTATTAATCTTATCTTCAATCTTTGCAATATGATCTTCAATAAGAACATCAGCACGATAGCGTTTTTTTGAATCTTTGTTATCAATTAAAGGATCATTAAAAGCGTCAACATGTCCAGAAGCTTTCCAAATGGTTGGGTGCATAAATATTGCAGAATCAATACCTACTATATTCTCATGCATTTGAACCATTGACTTCCACCAATATTTTTTTATATTGTTTTTTAGTTCAACACCATATTGTCCATAATCATACACAGCAGCCATACCATCATATATTTCACTTGAAGGAAATATAAAACCATATTCTTTTGCGTGAGCGATTATCTTTTTAAATAAATCTTCGTTTTGTGCCATTTTAGTTTTAGCCTTAAATCTTTTCTTTATTTGTTATTATGAATTCATTGAAAGAAGAAACTCTTCGTTGTTTCTTGTATTTTGCATATGTTTTTTGATAAATTCCATTGCCTCTACAGGATTCATATCAGAAAGGAAGTTTCTAACAATTCCCATTCTTCCAACTATGCTTGCTTCCATAAGAAGATCTTCCCTACGAGTTGAAGATGCAACAATATCAATTGCAGGATAGATTCTTTTATTTGAAATCTTTCTATCCAATTGCAATTCCATATTACCTGTTCCTTTAAACTCTTCAAAAATAACTTCATCCATTTTTGAACCAGTTTCAATCAACGCAGTAGCAATAATTGTTAGTGAGCCTCCATTTTCAATATTTCTTGCAGCACCAAAGAATCGTTTAGGTTTTTGAAGAGCATTTGCTTCAACTCCTCCAGAAAGAACTTTTCCAGAAGATGGAGCAACAGTATTATAAGCTCTTGCTAAACGAGTGATGGAATCCAAAACAATTACAACATCATGTCCACATTCTGTCATACGTTTTGCTTTTTCTAAAACAAGATTTGCAATCTTAACGTGTCTTTCAGCTGGTTCATCAAAAGTAGATGCAATTACTTCAGCATTAACTGTTCTTTGCATATCAGTTACTTCTTCAGGACGTTCATCAATTAAAAGAACAATTAAGTAAACATCAGGATGATTAGCAGCAATTGCATTTGCAACTTCTTTCAATAGTGTAGTTTTACCGGTTTTTGGTTGAGCAACAATTAAAGCTCTTTGACCTTTTCCAATAGGAGTAAACAGGTCAATAACTCTTGTTGAAAGACTTTCTCCTATATGTCCAGTAAGTTTAAATTTTTCTTGAGGAAACAAAGGAGTTAAATAATCAAAAGGAACTCTATCTCTAATTTGATCAATGGTTTTTCCATTAATTAATTTTGCCTTTACTAAAGGAAAGTATTTTTCTCCATCTTTTGGAGGGCGAATAATTCCACTAACTGTATCTCCAGTTTTTAAACCAAAAAGTTTAATTTGAGATTGAGAAACATAAATATCGTCAGGAGAGTTAAGATAGTTGTAGTCGGAAGAACGTAAAAAACCATATCCATCAGGCATAATTTCTAAAACTCCTTCAGCCTCAATTAATCCTTCTTTCTCAAAATTATAAACAACCTTATTTGATTGATTTTGTTGTGAAATTGGACTTTCAACATTGATTTCTGATTTGTTGCCTTCGGAAGTTTCTTTAGGTTCAATTTTTACTTCTTCCTTTTTAATATCTTTATTATCTATTTTATTATTTACAATTGTTTCTGATAAAATAATTTCATTTGAATTAACTACCTGAGATTTTTCTTGAGGTTTATATTTTAACTCAGGCTTTTTAATATTATCTATTTGAGGAACACTCATATCAAATAAATCTAATTCGCTTTTCATCTTAGCTTTAGATTCTTCAATAGAGTTTTCTTTTATAGCTTGTTTCTTTGGATGTTGTTGGGGCTTTTGTTGAGGTTTTTGCTTTTCAGGAGTTTGAGCTTGTGGAGGAGTTGGTTTTTCGTCTTTAGTTTCATTTGTTTTTAATGATGCTCCAACATTTGATTCTGCAACAGGTTTTGGTTTTAGACGAGCTCTTTTTTGATTTTTTTGATTTTTCTCAGCTTCTTTAGCAATATCTTCTTCGGCTGGGTTTGCTGCTTGAAAGTCTAATATTTTGTAGACTAACTCTGCTTCTTTAAACTTATTAAACTTCGGAATTTTCAATTCCTTGGCAATTAACTTTAAATCATCTAAAGATTTTGCATCTAATTCAGATTTGTTGTACATAAAAATTAATATGATAAATAAATGTGCGACTAAATCGCTTTAATACTAAATAATCATTTTGGGAAATGTTTGTTCTCTTGAAGGAAAAAATTGTACATTAAATTCCTTATTAACTTTGCAAAAGTAGAAAAAAAAATTATAAGACCAATTAAAAAGCAATTTTTTTATATTTTTGCTAATTCAAAAAACAAAAAAATAATAAGATGAAGAGTTATATTGATAATTTAAATGGGCTGCATATCAAATACATAATAATAAATTTTATTCTAACTATTTCAGGATTTATTACAACTTTTATAGTTGGTAAAATAATTTCTGATTATAAAATTAATATGTATTTATCTGTGATTATGATGATGATAATTCTTGTTATATTTCTTATGGGCAAGAAAAGGTATCAATCACAGTTATTGAAAATCAGAGATTACCCTATGGGTAAAAGATTAAATGCTCACCATAATTTGAACAAGAAACGTTTAAATTCATATACCATTATGAATGGTTTTGCAATTCTGTTTTTAATTCTTTCTAATAATTATTTATACCTCTTTTTTTCAGTTTTATTCGTAATCCTAATACTATTAAATAGAAGTAGTAAATTCAAATTGAAAATTGAATTAAATTTAAGTGAGAAAGAATTAGAAAATCTTTCACAGCCATTTAATGAAAAGAGCAAAGAAATAAAATAATCAAAATAAATACTTTTAAAACTTTTATGTTTAAAATACAATCGAAGCAAAAACTTACAGAAAACATCTATTTAATGGATGTTTTATCTCCTTGGGTTGCACGTTCAGCTAAACCAGGACAATTTGTAATAGTTATTATTGATGAAAAAGGGGAAAGAATCCCTTTAACCATTTGTGATTTTGACAAAGAAAAAGGAACAATTACTTTAGTGTTTCAAATCATTGGAAAATCAACTCAAAGAATGGCTAAACTTGAAGTTGGTGATAGCTTCAAAGATGTTGTTGGTCCACTTGGAAGAGAAAGTGAGTTTGTTCATCAAAGTAAAGAAACACTAAAGTCAAAAAGTATTCTTTTTGTTGCTGGTGGTGTTGGAACAGCTCCAGTTTATCCTCAAGTGAAATGGTTTAAGCAACAGGGATTGGATGTAGATGTTGTTGTTGGTGCTAAAACTAAGGACATGATTATCCTTGAGAAACAAATGAAAGATGTTTGCAGAGACTTATATATATGTACTGATGATGGCTCAAATGGTAACAAAGGATTGGTTACAGATGTTATCAGGGATTTGATTGAAAACAAAGGCAAACATTACGATGAGGTTGTTGCAATTGGTCCAATGATAATGATGAAATTTGTTTGTATGTTGACCAAGGAATTCAATATTAAAACCATTGTTAGTTTAAATACTTTAATGGTTGATGGTACTGGAATGTGTGGAGCTTGTAGAGTAAGCATTGGAGGTAAAACACAATTTACTTGCGTTGATGGACCAGAGTTTGACGGACATTTGGTAGATTTTGATGAAGCCATGAGACGTCAATCTATGTATAAAACATTCGAAATAGCAAAAGATACAGACAAACACCATTGTAATTTAACTTCAAGCGTTGAGCAATCTGAAAAAGCTTCTGAGATAGTTGTAGAAAAGTTTAAAAGAGTTAAGGTTAGAGAACAAGATCCAGTTCAAAGAGCACAAAATTTTGAAGAAGTATCATATGGATATAACGAAAAAGAAGCTATGGCAGAAGCATCTCGTTGTATTGAATGTAAGAAACCAGGATGTGTAACTCAATGTCCTGTAAGTGTTAAGATTCCTCAATTTATTGCAAAAGTAAAGGTAGGAGATTTTGAAGCAGCAGCTCATATTTTGGCAGAAGACACTGCTCTTCCAGCTGTTTGTGGTAGAGTTTGTCCTCAAGAATCTCAATGTGAAGGAACATGTATTTTAGGTAAGAAGGGAGAAGCTGTTTCTATTGGTAAATTGGAAAGATTTGTTGCTGATTGGGCAAGAAATAATAAAATTGAACTTTCAAATAAGGTTGCTTCAAATGGTAAAAAGATTGCTATTGTTGGAGCAGGTCCAAGTGGATTGACTTGTGGAGGTGATTTGGCTAAGATGGGTTATGATGTAACCATATTTGAAGCTTTGCATGAAGCAGGTGGAGTTTTGGTTTATGGAATTCCTGAGTTTCGTTTACCTAAAAAAGAAGTTGTTCAATATGAAGTGGAAAACGTTAAAAAACTTGGTGTAAAGATAATCAATGATGTTATTGTTGGAAAAAGCATAACAATTGATGAACTTTTGAATGAGGAAGGTTTTAGAGCTGTTTACATTGGGTCAGGTGCTGGATTGCCAAAATTTATGGGAATTCCAGGAGAAAATCTTAATGGAGTCTTGTCAGCAAACGAAATTCTAACTCGTTCCAATTTGATGAAAGCTTTTGAAGAAGGTTATGATACTCCAGTTTATAATGGAACAAAGGCAGTAATTGTTGGAGGAGGAAATGTGGCTATGGATGCTGCAAGAACAGCTAAACGTTTGGGTGCAGAAACTCATATAGTTTACCGTAGAAGTGAAAAAGAAATGCCTGCAAGAGTTGAAGAAGTTCACCACGCTAAAGAAGAAGGTATTATTTTCCATACAATGAATAATCCAGTTGAAATTCTTGCTGATGATAAAGGTTGGGTTAGAGCTATAAAATGTGTTCGAATGGAACTTGGAGAACCTGACGAAAGTGGAAGAAGAAGACCTTTTGAAGTTAAGGGAAGTGAATATGAAATAGAAACCAATTGCGTTATCATGTCTTTAGGAACAAACCCTAATCCACTTATCATTAATACTACCAAAGGCCTATCTTCAGAAAAATGGGGAGGTATTATTGCTGATGAATTTGGTCAAACTTCAAGAGAAGGAATATTTGCTGGAGGTGATGCTGTTTCTGGAGCAGCAACAGTTATTTTGGCAATGGGTGCAGGAAAACAAGCTGCAAAAGCTATTGATAAATACATAAAAAGTAAAGAATAAAAACTAATAGATTAAGCTTAAAAAGTCAATAAATAAGCTTTCAATCCAATTAGTCTGTCTTGTACTGAAAAAAGTTGACACTTTTTATACAAAAAAAGTGTAACAAAAATGGAGAAAAGAGGCAAGATTACGGATGCAATTCGTATAGAGATA
>JAFNAR010000037.1 GCA_017860255.1 Bacteroidota bacterium
TTGGTGTCTTCAACAACTTGGATGCTACAAGAAGGGCATTCAGTTAAGTTTGATGGTTTGGGAACATTCTATCCTAAGGCTAAGGTTAAGGCGGTTAATACTTCTGATGAGGTAACTGCTGATACTGTTCTTAGAGTTGGGGTTGGGTTTACTCCTGAGACTGATTTCAAACAAGACATGAAAGGTGTTTCAATCAGTGTTGAACCTTTGGAAGAAGAAGTTGTTGTTCCTTAATTCTTCCATTCTAAGGTCATAAAACGCAAGAGAAGGGTTTCTTTTGAAGGTTTATGGCGAGTTGTTAATCAATTAAAACAAAGAGAAGCTCATGGAAAGGGCTTCTCTTTTGTGTTTTTTATTGTAATAGTTTGTTATTCTGCACAAGCTTTGCAGTCACCGGCAATTTTATATTTTGCTATTGCTGATTCTTCAAAGTTCATAATAAATGAAGCAGCTTCCTCAACCTTGCTTTGTCCCATGCGAATCATCAGTTCTGCTGAGTTGCTAAACATTGGGTTTTTGTTGGCATCAATAACTAACAGGTGTCCCATAATTAAATAACCACACATTTCAACCAAACGGCGAGAATTGAAGTCGTAAAATTCAGAATTTGAACCAAAGCTGTTTGCTCTTTCAAGTGCTTGTTCAAAGCGTTCTCTCATTTGGCAAAGAACTTTCTTCATTGTTGAAAATTCTGGTTTTGCTTCTTTTGCTTCGTATCCTTTAATCAAATCGATGTATCCACCATTGATAACTCCACGAATTGCAGCTACAACTTGTAATTGTGATGTTCCTTCGTAGATGGTCAAAATTCTTGCATCTCTGTACATTCTTTCAACTGCATAGTCTTTCATAAATCCAGAACCACCGTGAACTTGAATTGCATCATAAGTTATCTGGTTTGCATATTCAGAAGAGAATAGTTTTAGCATTGGTGTTAGAATGTCAGCAACCTTTTGGTATTTCTTTAGTTTTTGTTTTTCTTCAGGAGTAATTGATCCATATTTTGCTTTATCATCAATTGCCTTGTAAATGTCAATATTACGTGCTGTTTCATAAAGCAAAGTACGAATTGCATCTGTTTTTGCTCTCATGTTTGCAAGCATTTCATATACTCCTGCAAAATTATGAATTGGTTTTCCAAATTGTTCTCTTTCTTGAGCATATTTGAAAGCTTCTCTGTAAGCAGCTTCAGATAAACCTACTGATTGAGCTCCAACTCCAAGTCTTGCACCATTCATCAAAGACATAACATATTTGATCAATCCCAATTTTCTGTCTCCAACCAATTGAGCAGGTGCATTGTTGAATACTAATTCTCCAGTTGGAGATCCTTTAATACCCAATTTATTTTCAATTCTACGAATTGTTACAGCTTTATGTTTTCTGTCATAAACAAAGTAGGATAGACCTCTACCATCATTTGTTCCTTCTTCTGAACGAGCCAAAACCAACTTAATGTCAGCATCACCATTTGTGATGAAACGTTTAACACCGTTCAGTCTCCAGCAATTTGACTTTTCATCCCATGTTGCTTTTAACTGTACAGCTTGAAGGTCAGAACCGGCATCAGGTTCAGTCAAGTCCATTGAACAGGTGAAACCTTGGTTTATTTTTGGTAAGAACTCATCTTTTATTTCTTTTGAAGCATATTCGTAAATTGTTTCAGCACAATCCTGCAATCCCCAGATATTGGCAAATCCACAGTCTCCACGAGAAACTATTTCAGCTGCCATTACATAAGGAACATATGAGAAGTTTAATCCTCCAAATTCTCTTGGTAGACTCATTCCATAAAGTCCTGCATCACGCAATGCTTCATGATTTTCCTGAGTTCCTCTTGCATATATTACTTCGTTGTTAACAATCTTTGGTCCTTCCTGGTCAACGCTTTCAGCATTTGGTGCAAGAATTTCTCCAGTGATTTCGCCAACAATTTCCATTACTTTTTCGTAATTATCTAAAGTATCCTCATAATCCTTTGGAGCATCGTCATATTTTCCATAATCAGCATAATTGCGTTCCTTTAATTGAATAATTTCTTTCATCATTTCATGAGAAAGATGGAACTTTAAGCTTTCATTATCATTAAAAAAATTAGCCATATAATTATTCTTTATTTATCGTTATTTTGTATTAGCCTTGTAATATTTAATCATTTTTGGTAAGACTTCCATAACATCTCCAATAATGGTATAGTCAGCTATTGAATTGATTGGTGCTTTAGGGTCTGTGTTGATTGAAATGATTTTGGAACTTTCCTGCATTCCTGCACGGTGTTGAACTGCTCCTGAAACTCCACAAGCAATGTAAAGTTTTGGTCTTACAGTAACTCCAGTTTGTCCAATTTGTCTTTCATGTTCACACATTCCAGCATCAACTGCAGCACGTGTAGCTCCAACTTCACCCTGAATAACTTCTGCCAACTGGTGAATTAGATTGAAGTTTTCTTTTGACCCCATTCCATAACCACCACATACAATTATTTGAGCTCCTTTAATATTGATTTTTTGTTGTTCAATATGACGTTCAATAATCTTAATGCAGAAATCATCATTCTTAACATAATCTTCAACCTTTAGGAAGTTTATAATTCCCTTGTGAGAGTTGTCATATATTTCTTTTTTCATAACTCCTTCACGAACTGTTGCCATTTGTGGTCTGTTGTCAGGATTTACGATGGTTGCAATAATATTTCCTCCAAAAGCTGGACGTATTTGGTAAAGAAGGTTTTTGTATTCTTTTCCAGTTTTGTTTTCAGTGTGATTACCTATTTCCAAAGATGTACAATCGGCTGTTAAACCTGTACGTAGATATGAAGCAATACGAGGTGCTAAATCTCTACCAACTGAAGTTGCTCCAAAGAGTGCAATTTCTGGTTTATTATCTTGAAACAGTTTTGTTACGATTGAGAAATGTGGTAGTGTTTGATATGGGAACAGTCTTGAATCCTTTGCATAGTTAATAACATCAACTCCATAAGGATAAAGCATCTTTTCAATATCTTTTATTTCATCTCCACAAACGATAGCTTCCAGTTTAACACCAAGTTCATTGGCAAGTTTCCTGCCTTTTGAAACAAGCTCCAAGCTTACATCGGCAATTGTTCTTTCCTCTGTAACTTCACAATATACAAATACATTATTCATTGTTTAATCTCCTTTTTGGTTTAAAAAACAGAATTATCCTATAATATGAGAAGATATAAGTTCCTTCATCAGGTCATTAATTTCTTCATCTTTAGAGGTAATTACCTTGCTTTCTTTTTGTGTTAATACTACGTTTTCTATTTTCTTTACTTTTGTTGGAGAACCAGTAAGTCCCAAACGATTGTCTTCTGCCATAATATCTGCAGCTGACCATTCTTCAATTTTTAAATATGGTCTTTCATTCCATATTTCAGAATAGTCCTGTCCAAGTTCCTGTAATTCTGAATTACTTTTTGCTAACTTGAATTTCATTAAACGTTTAGCATGACGGGAACGGCATTGTTTTGCAGAACCGTGAACTGTTATTAAGCATGGATAAGATGATTCAACTACTTCAATACCTCTTTCCAAACGACGTTTGATTTTAATGTTTTTGTCATTTACTCCAACTACTTCTTCAGCATAAGTAATTTGTGGACAGTCAATTTTTTCTGCAGTTTGAGGTCCAACCTGAGCAGTATCTCCATCAATTGCTTGACGACCTGCAATAACTATATCAAATTTACCCATTTTCTTAATTGCTTGAGAAATGGTGTATGATGTTGCCAAAGTGTCACTTCCTGCAACCTTACGGTCGGAAACAACAACTCCATTATCTGCTCCACGATACATTGCCTCACGAACAATTTCTGCAGCACGAGATGGTCCCATGGTAATAATTGAAATTGTTGCATCTTTAATATTATCCTTAATATTTAATGCCATTTCCAAGGCATTGAGGTCTTCTGGATTAAAAATAGCGGGCAAAGCGGCACGATTAACAGTGCCATCTTCCTTCATAGCATCTTTCCCAACATTTCTTGTATCGGGAACTTGCTTTGCGAGAACTATAATTCTAAAACTCATTGTTTTTTAGTTAGTTAATAAATTAAACGAATTTTCCAATTTGCAAAGATATAAAATATTTGGGGAAACAACACATTTGCGATTCGTTAAAAAGTACCACAATCCAACGAACTTTCAAGGTATATTTGAATTCTAAATGCCTTTTTATTTTAGCTTTAAGGCAATTTTTGGCTATGATTCAGAAGCAGGCTTTTTTTCTTCTTTATCTCTTATGTCAGCCAACTTAATTATTTGAAGAATATCTTTAATATTAGCAATAAAAAGTATAAGTGTTGAAAGTATGGCAAAATAGAGGAATGTTCCATTAAATATTACTTCTATTGTTAAAGCAATGCAAATAGCAATTCTAACTTCTGTTGGTCCTAAAAAACCAGAGTCAATGGAATATTGATTTGTAATTTTATATCTCAATAAGGCAATTACCATTTCTAAGTTATACATAACAATAAAAGCATAACCTACCAGTGCCCATTGAGTTTCTAAATATTGCATAAATCCTAAACCAATAAATATTATTCCAACAAAATCCACAATAATATCTAATGTAAACCCATACCATTTCCTTGGCTTATTTCTATAGTATGCCAAACGTCCATCTAAAGAGTCTCCAAACCAGTTAATAAATGAGCCTAAAATTCCAAAAAGTAAAAAGTAAGGGCTATAAATAGCTCCGAATACAAAACTAAGAGCTAATATTAAATTACCCAAAAACCCAATTCCAGTTAGCATATTGGAGCTAACAAATGAAGGCATTCTTTGAACTAAATAAGCAATAGCTCTTTGTTCAAAACGTCTAAGCATATTTGTTCTTTTACGATCTTTAGAGATAGACTTTAAAGCGTTGTCTAATTTTTCGTTGTTTTTCATATTATGGCGGTTAATTAATAGTTTCTTGTCTAAATGATGTAATAAATCAAAAATAGGATATTAATACAGAACTATTTATTTTCACTACAAAGATAATAATTTTCTTTGATAGATTGTATAGAAAAATATAAATTGATGAAAAAGTATTTTAAGAAATAATTTTTTTATATTTGCAACATATTTAAAATTAAGTCTTATGAAAAGAGTTTATTTATTAGCATTATTTGGTTTGTGTTTTTTGTTTATTACTCCAAATCAAGTATTTTGCTCAAATTTCTTTAAAGAAAGAGAAGTAAAAATTAAGGTAAAAAATTGCGAATTGGACAAAACATCAATTTTAGCCAATAAGATTGAGTTTAAGGTTAAAGGAGATAGTCATAATTATAAAATTATTGGTGGAAATCTAATGAAAGACACCTATGTTTTTAAATTTGACCCTAAGACAATAAATGATTTTAAAGAGATAGATTTAACTAAGATACTAAATACAATACTTAATAATATCGAAAATGGAGTAGTGAAAGGCTGTGGTGA
Source organism: Bacteroidota bacterium (assembly GCA_017860255.1). Taxonomy (GTDB): domain Bacteria; phylum Bacteroidota; class Bacteroidia; order Bacteroidales; family P3; genus UBA10566. The sequence goes on from JAFNAR010000037.1 coordinate 5,454, forward strand.
AGAATCGTTTTGTGTGTATTCTTGGAAAGCAAAACTTGTTAGTGAATTTAATGGTACTTATGATATCAAAATAGAAATAGAGGAAGATTAGAAATAATTAATCTAACTATATCTAAAACTAATCACCGACTTTTTCAAAAAAACTCGGCATATAAATTAAAAAAGTCGGTGATTTTTTTCTCTAAAGCAAGGTTTATTTTTAAACACATAAAGTATTTAAGCTTAAAATGCGAGAAAAAAATAATTAGTTTATATAGAACTATAAATAAATTTCTCGCATTTTTTAAATATTTTCTTGTTTAATAGTGTATTATAAAAATAGACCTAAGGATATCTAGTGAAACTTAATTTTTTAGTTCTGTGAAAAGTATTCAAATCCATTAAGGAATACTCTATCAACCTTATTTACTCCATAATAATAAGGCATATATTCCAGATTAGGAATTTCCTTGGTTATGTAGAAGTTTGCAATCTTTCCCTTAGCTATAGAACCATGAGTTTTGCTTATTCCCATCGCATAAGCAGAGTTGATTGTTGTTGCATTAAATGCTTCTTGAGGGGTCATTCTATAGTTTACACAGGCAAAACTTACAATTGTCTGCATATTACCACTTGGAGATGAGCCAGGATTAAAATCAGATGCCATAGCCACTGGCAAACCAGCATTCATCATCTTTTTAACTGGAGAAAGTTGCATGTTTAAAAAGAATGCAGCACCTGGTAAAACTGTTGGCATTGTGTTTGAATTAAGTAAAACTTTTATTTCTTCATCACCAACAAATTCCAAATGATCACAAGAAAGAGCATCATGCTTAACAGCAACTTGAACACCACCTGAATAATCTAATTCATTAGCATGAATCTTTGGACGCATACCATATTTTCTTCCTTGAGTTAACATTCTGTCTGTTTCTTCAACAGTAAAGAAACCCTTATCGCAAAAGACATCAATAAAATCTGCTAAATTATCTTTTGCAACCAATGGAATCATTTCATTGATAACTAAATCTACAAATTCTCCCTGACGTCCTCTGTATTCCATAGAAACACCATGAGCTCCCAAAAAGTTGGACTTGATTGTTAGAGGAGAATTTTCTTTCAAACGCTTTATTACTCTGAGCATTTTTAGTTCACTTTCAGTGTTGAGTCCATAACCAGATTTAATTTCAACTGCACCAGTTCCCATTCTGATTATTTCATCCAGACGCTTTTGTGCATCTTCATAAAGTTCATCTTCTGAGGCTTCTTGCAAACGTTTTGCTGAATTAAGAATTCCACCACCTCTTTCAGCTATTTCTTCATATGAGAGGCCTTTAATCTTATCTATATATTCAATTTCCCTGCTTCCAGCATAAACCAGATGAGTGTGTGAATCACAGAATGAAGGAAATACCAGTCTGTTTGTTGCATCAATAACTGTATGTGCATTTTCATCTTTCAAAGCACTCATTTCACCAAAATCCAAAATCTTTTCATCTTCAGTGATTAAGTATGCATTTTTAATGGTGTTTAGTTCAGCCATGTCTTTCCCACAAACCTTTTCTCTGATGTTATCTTCAACTTGAACTAATTCTTTGATATTTTTGATTAAAGTCTTCATATTTTTATATAATTTTTATTTGTCAAACATTAAATCCATATAACTATTACTAAATATTAAATTAGCTAATCTGGAAATAGAAATTTCTTCATAATCTTTGGGGTTATTAACCACTTCTGAATTACCATTTTTAATATTTATGTAAATATTGTTTTCTGTCATTTGATTATCAATTACTTTATATGTCTTTTCTATTTCATTATTTGCTTTGGCAAAAAGCTCCATAACCTTTTTTACATCAATAATTCTAATCATTGCATTTAAGTTTGGTTTCAATATGCTTATATCGTAACCAAGTTCTTTGTAAAGATGAAATGTTTTTTGAGAGTGAATTATTGATTTATTATTGTTTTCCTCTCTTTTATCTGAAAAACAATTGGAGTATCCATATCTAATATAGGTAGTTAAAAGTTCATCAGTTGCAGGAATTAAAGATGATATTGGGAAATTATTCTTTTTTAGCTTTTGAAAAACATCATTCATTGCTAATCGAAAATATCCTTGATTTCTATATGCTGGATTTGTTAATACAGCAGTAACATAACCAATAGGGAGGATTTCATTGTAGTATTTATAATCATACCTTACAATTAAAGCCATATAAATAAAACCCTTTTCCTCATAGTCAGGATTAATAATGAGGTTATTTGGTTCATAAAAGGCAGAAAAATACTTGTCTAAAAAGTCTAAATCGTCCCCAAAATGTTTATTCCAAATTTCTTTAATTCTTTGTTCCATCCTGTATTAGAGTAGCAACAGTTTTAGTAATTAATTCAATTGGATTATAGGATAGTTTTGCTTTTCTCAAACCTTCCAAGCCAATGTCTTCTTCTCTATTAATATAAATGTATTCTTCTGGAAGATGATTTGCAAATTCTTTGTTTATAATTGCATAAGCACCATCGTAGTCTTTGTTGGCTTTTTCAATGTGAGTGCAGAATGTTTGATTATTTACCTTTGAGCCAAGTGTAAATGCAACCATTTTCCCCTCAACCAAAATTGCACCACCAAGCATTCCCAATTTATCAAAATTCTCTGTAAAATATTTTATGACTTGCAGTTCTTCTTTGTATCCTTGTTCGTTCTCAGGATTTTCTTTAGTATTTGCTTCAAGCCAGCAATTCGCAAAGTCAATACATAAATGAACATTTGAAGAATCAATATTCAAATATTCATAATTATATGTTTTTATAAACTTATTAACGTGATTTCTTTTTGCTTGAAGTTTTTTGCCTGATAGGGTAGCTAAAGATTCTTTTAAATATACATAATCAAAGAAATCTCTTCTTTTCTCACAAGTAAATTGGCTGCAAAAGTTTTCTCTGAAAAGATCTTGACAATCAATCATCATTTTCATTGTAAAGCCTTTTTCTTTAGCATTATTAATTAATTTTTTGATAATGGCAACTTTATCACCTTCACCAAATGGACAATGATAGCATATTACTTTGTTGAGTTCAAAATGAACTCTTGTTACAAGTGTGTTGTCAATAATTGCATATTCTCCATTTAGAGCAAAGCCATAAGCACATAAATTTGCAAATGCTGTTTCGCAGTTCTTTACGTCTTTGTATTTGTAGAATGAATCAAAAATTTCTTTATCTTCAGGTGTGATTCTTTTAAAATTAAGTATCATAATTGTATTTTTTCGTTGTGCAAATATACTATAATTAAATATTTCTTTTATCTTTGCATCTAAATTATTAATTAATTACAAAAATATCATGAGAAAATTAAATTTATCATTGTTTCTTCTTTTGTGTATCTTGGCAAGTTCAATTATGCCTTCTTACGCTGACAATAATTTAGTATTTGGTAAAAATACTTCAGAATTGACATTCAATGAAGATAATTCTTTAAATGGACCAAAACGTCGCCCTGTTAGAAGAGGAGGTCGTCGTGGAAAAAAAGGATCTGAGTTTGCAATTCAGAAGAATAATCTTGTTATTGATGCAGGTGTTAGCTACCCAATATGGGCATTATTACCATCTGCTGACATGACACTTCCTCCAATAAGTTTAGGTGTTGATTATTGTTTCTTTTCTACAGGAAGAATTGCACTTAGTGCTGGAATTTTAGGATCATATGGGATGATGGATGCAACTAAGGATATGGGGTTTGTAAATCCTTTTGATACAGCAGCGGTGTTAGATTCAAAAAAACCAGCAAAACTTTCACCATACTATGCAGGAGGTAAATTTACTTTTACCCTTAATTTTAGTAAATATGTTGCTATGTATGCATATTTATCTATTGGATATTTTGATTTTAACTTGACAGAAGGTAAGCCAGAAGAAGTTTCAGTTCCTGTAATTGCTTCTGTTAATGGTGCTGGTATGATGGGGTTTAAATTTTTCTTTACTAAAAACATAGGTTCTTTTATTGAGTTTGGATATGATATGAATAGACTTGCATCTGCAGGATTGTCAATCAAATTCTAAGATAAGTTTTTAATGATTTGTCCGGAATAAGCGTTACAGATTTCACACTTATTTTCTTAGACAAAATTATAAAAAAATAACTCAAAAACCCTCAAAAGTTTTTGGGTTATTTTTTTGTACCTTCTTATCTTTATTCCTTCTTATTTATGCATTTGTTCTGGTGTTTTCATATAACATGAATAATGTGGTCTTTTTGTATTATAAATTTCTACTACTTCTTTTATTAATAATTTCCTTTCTTCTAATTTCAGTTTGTTTCTTTCTATCTTAACTTCTTGTTGGCTTTATTAGCATCTTATTAGCTCTTAAAATATCAAATAGTTTATCTCTCCCGATGTTTAAGGCTCTGAGGTCTTCTTTAAAAGATAATATAACTTCTTTGTACCTAATCTTGTCATTGATAATCTAATTGAATTTACTAATTCAATTACTTTCTTCAATTTATCTTTATTTTCAGATTCTGACCAATTCCTTCTATAATAAACCTGTCGTGTAACCCCGATCAATCTATAGGTATAACTTATTGTTTTTTCTCTTTCTCCTTTGTAGTATTCGATTGCTCGGGTGAGTATTTTTTTCTTATTGGAATGTTTAATTCTTTCTCTGCTATGTTTATCATCATATCAAAGAATATAACCTTCTCTTGTGCATTTTCTAACTGATGCTCTAAAAGGTTCTTTTGCTTTTATAAGAGCTTACTTGTTGTCCTAACTCTAAAAGCTTTTGTTATGGTGTATTACTCATCATTAATGGATTTTGATTTGACCAGTCAAAAATACCATATTTTCTTAACCAACAACTAATTGTATCTTTTCCTTGTATACCATAGCGCATTTGGGCTTCTCGTTTTGTAAGAATACCTTGTTCTATTTCTGATACAATTTGTAATTTTAAGGATATTGAATAATCCTTTTGGGTACGCTTAATATACTTTGATTTTAATGTGTTCTTCCATATTATTACTTTTTGTGTAAAGCTATGTTAGGACGAGACAAAGATTTTTTTTGAAATTTTCCGGAAAAATATTTGCTTATATTAAAATAGTTTTTATCTTTGCTCTGTTTATTAGTGAAATAGAATTAGAAATATTATTCTTTTTTATATATACATATTTGAAGAATTTGTTCAAATATATTTCTTTTAAGCTTATGAATAAGTAAGGTTAGGATGAGAAATATAAAAAGAAATAATAAGTCTTATATAAAGCAGAATGCAATTTAATTTGTTTGTTTAATATCTTTTTAAACATGAAGTTTATGAAAAACAAACATAAGATTACTATTGGCGTAAATGCAAATGAAAAGTTTATTGTCTTAATTACATGAGTGAAATTATTAATTTAATAGATATTCTTCTATAATTTAAAACATATATTCGATGATTAATCCAAAAATTTCCATTATAACGGTAACCTTCAATGCTGAGAAGGTATTGGAAAGGACTCTAAAAAGTATTCAAAAACAAGAGTATGATAATATTGAATCAATAATTATTGATGGAGCATCAACTGATGGTACGTTAAAAATTGTAGAGAAATATTCTGATGTTGTTACAAAATGGATTTCTGAAAAGGACAATGGGCTCTACGATGCAATGAACAAGGGCTTAAGTTTAGCCACTGGAGATTATGTTTGGTTTTTAAATGCAGGAGATTCTATTTGTAAGACAGATGTACTTAATTATTTCTTCTCAAAAGAGTCTTTTATGAGAGATATATACTATGGAGAGACAGTGATCGTTGATGAAGATGGAAAACAGATAGGAGATAGAAGATTGAAAACAAAGAAAAATTTAACTTGGAAAGACTTTCGCATGGGAATGCTTGTATGTCATCAATCAGTTTTAGTAAAAAGAGAGATAGCTCCTAAGTATAATTTTAAATATAAGATAGCTGCTGATTATGAATGGGTGTTAGAATCTTTTAAAAGGGCAAAATTTATTTTAGGGACTAAGTATAAGATAACTTGTTATTTGGAAGGAGGACTTTCAAGAAAGAATATTTTGAAAGCAAACAAAGAAAGATTCCTTATAATGAAGAAATATTATGGACTAATTCCTACTCTATGGTTTAATTTCCTTATGACATTCCGATTTCTTTATACAGTTGCCAAGTTAAGGCGAATTTAACCCATTCTCAAAGGCGATATCCTATTCTTAATTCATATAAATTGGCTTTTGAATTGTATTTTTTGCTTACCTTTGCAAAAAATAATTTTAAAATACTAATAGAATATGAAATTACTTGAAAATAAAGTAGCTCTTATTACGGGTGCTTCTCGTGGAATAGGAAAAGCAATTGCCATTAGTTACGCAAGTCAAGGTTGTAATATTGCTTTTACTGATGTTAGAAGAGATGAAAACATGGAGCAATGTGAAAAAGAATTATTAGCTTTTGGAGTTAAGGCAATAGGTTATGCATCTAACGCAGCATCTTTTGAAGAAAGTGCTCAGTTGGTTGAAGCAGTAGCACAAGAGTTTGGAAGGATAGATATTTTAGTTAATAATGCTGGAATTACTCGTGATAATTTGCTTATGAGAATGCAGGAAAAGGATTGGGATTTGGTTATGAATATAAATCTAAAAAGCGTTTTCAATCTAACTCATGCTTGTCAAAAAATTATGCTTAAGCAAAAGAGTGGTTCAATCATTAATATGAGCTCAGTTGTTGGTGTTAGTGGAAATGCAGGTCAAAGTAATTATTCAGCATCTAAGGCTGGAATTATTGGTTTCACTAAGAGTATAGCTCAAGAGCTTGGATCAAGAAATATTCGTTCCAATGCTGTGGCTCCAGGATTTATCATTACCGATATGACTGCTCAATTACCAGAGGAAGTCCGTAAAGATTGGGAAAAGAAAATACCACTTCGTAGAGGTGGATTGCCTGAGGAAGTTGCAAAGGTTTGCGTATTCTTAGGAAGTGACTTGTCAAGTTATGTTAGCGGACAAGTTATTAATGTTTGTGGTGCAATGAATTGTTAAAAATATAATATCATGTTAAATAAAAAATTTGATCCAGCAATGGCAATTAATGCTGTTGCAGGAATTTCTGCAGAACGAGGAATAAATCCAAGCATTAATGATTCTGCAACATTTTGTTTTCCTTACGGACAAACAATGACAGACACTTTCCATGGAGAAACTGAAGGTTATTTCCTCTATTCTCGCCATTGGAATCCATCAAATCTTTCTTTATCTAAGGCATTAGCTGCAATGGAAGGAACTGAAGCTGCATGGGTAACTGCATCAGGTATGGGAGCAATTACATGTGCTTTATTGCAATGTGTTAAAAAGGGAGATCATATAGTAGCTTCAATGACAGTTTATGGAGGAACTTTTGCGTTCTTAAATAACTATGTAAAGAAATTTGGAGTTGATGTGACATTTGTTGATACAACTAATTTAGAACAAGTAAAAGCAGCTATCAAGCCAAATACTAAGGTTGTTTATACAGAAACAATGTCTAATCCACTTCTTAGAATCTCAAATATTGGAGAGCTAAGAAAATTAGCAGACACAGTAGGTGCAAGACTTATTGTTGATAACACATTTACACCAATGATTTTCTCTCCTTATGTTTTAGGAGCTCACGTTGTTGTTTATTCAATGACTAAGTTTGTAAATGGAAAGAACGACTGCGTTGCAGGGGCAATTTGTGCTGATGGTGAATTCATCAATTCATTAATAGATGTAAATGATGGAACAGCAATGCTTTTAGGACCAGTTTTAGATAGTTACCGTTCAACTTCTATATTAAAGAATCTATACGATTTACATATTCGTATGCAAAAACATAGCCAAAATGCTATGTATTTAGCTAAGAGATTTAATGATATTGGAATTAAAGCTAACTATCCTGGATTGGAAGAACATATAGACCATAAATTGATGAAAGAACAAATGAATGAAGGCTTCGGATTTGGTGGTATGATTGCAATTGACCTGACTACTGCTGAAAGAGCTAACAAATTTATGGAAATAATGCAAGAAAGAGGAGTAGGTTATCTTGCTGTATCATTAGGATATTTCAGAACATTATTCTCTTGCTCAGGAAAATCTACTTCATCAGAAGTTCCAGAAGAAATACAAAAAGAAATGGGAATGAGTGAAGGTTTGGTTCGTTATTCTGTAGGTCTTGATAATGATATGGAAGCTACATTTAAAGTAATTGAAGCTTCTCTAAGAGAATTGAAATATATTTAATATAGACTTTCTGGAGATTATTATTTCAATCTAAATAGTAATCTCTTCATATAAGCTTAAAATATATATCCTTATTTATATAAGATATGTATTTTAAGCTTTTTATTTTTCATGTAATTATAGAAATATCAATTACTTTTTCAATTAAATAGCTAGTAAAGTTTACAAGTATAGCTTGAATATTTATAATTAAAGAAGAAAAGATAGAATATTCCCCCAACTAAGTGTTGGGGAATATTCTATGATGATTAAATATTTATTCATTCTATATGTATAGATTTGAATAAATGAATATGAATATTTTGAAAGAGTAAAGCATTGATAGAATGGTGGGTAATGTGAAAATTGTAGATTGATATGATATTTTGTATGAATTCTATTCCATTAGAATAAAGAGAGAGTAAAATAAAACCTTGTTTCAGTAAATTAAAACGAAGAAAGAAAAAATTATTACTTGATTTCAGTAAAATGAAATAAAGAGTTATAAATGCAACCTAAATTTTAATAGCAAAGTTATGTGTAACTCCCAAGTTTTACTTAGGGTTACCTTAACTATTAAACTTTTGGAAAGAGTTCTGTTTACTAAGTAAAGTTTCCAAATAAAAAATAGCGAGTAAATTAGTTATTGAGAAAAAACTCAATCATAATTAAAAATAAGTCCATCATAAATAAAAATATGATGGACTTATTTGAAAATATGATGGACATATTTCCAAATATGATGGACATATTTTTAATTATGATTGATGTATTAAATCGTATAGAATTAGTTTTATGCTTTCTTATTCATTATTGTTTTTACATCTAATTTGTTTACGAAAATTCTTATTAGATATTTATCATTTAATCTGTTTATTAGTGATTTGTGTTTTAATTAATACTAAAAAATGAAATTTAAATCATCTTTTTCTTTGTATTATGAACAATAGTTCATAACTTTGCAGTGTGAAATTAATTAAATATTTCTATGTCAAGACCTCATAAAATAAGAAGAGTTACAACAATACCATCGGTTTCAGGATTTAAACCTTATGGTGATAACATAACAAAAAATAATAGCGAAGTTGTTTTTTTATTATGTGAAGAGTATGAAGCATTACGATTAAATGATTATGAAAATTTTAATCAATGTGAAGCCGCCTCAATTATGCAAATTTCTCGTCCTACTTATACTCGAATTTATTTATCTGCAAGGCGAAAAATAGCTTTAGCTTTTGTTGAAGGGAGACAAATAATAATTGAAGGGGGAAAAGTAGAGTTCACAAAAGGTTGGTTTAAGTGTAATGATTGTTCTTCTTCTTTTAATAAATTGGAAGAAGATGAGTTGATATGTCCAATATGTAAGAGTAAAAATCTTAATGAATATATTCAAGACAATATTAATATTGGAGAAAATATTGAAAACAAAGATTTATGTGGAAGAAATAGATGTGGAAATATAAGAAATAATAAAATTTGAAGAAAAACAATAAATTAATTTGATATGAAAGTTGCTATAACAAGTAAGGGTAATACCCTTGAAAGTGTTTTGGATTCACGTTTTGGACGTTGTTCTTATTTTGCATTCTATGATACAGAAAGTAAGAAATTAGAATTTGTTAAAAATCCAAATTTGAATGTTAACGAAGGTGCAGGTCCGTTGAGTGTTAAATTAATCGCTTCTTACGGAGTTAAGAAAGCAGTATCTGGTGAATTTGGATTTAAGATTAAATCACTTATGGACGATTTGTCTATTCAAATGATAGTTGTAAACGAAGAAAAGACAATCGGAGAAATTGTCGAATTGTTAAATAAATAAAAAAGTTATGCCAAAAAGAGATGGTACAGGCCCTCAAGGTCAAGGAAACGGAACTGGCCGTGGAATGGGCATTTGTAGATCAAATGCAAATTCTAATCCAGAAAATCAAATGTTGAATAATGGTTTTGGTAAGAGAAATTCTGTCAAAGGAATTGGAAACGGAAAGGGCAGAGGAAATAATGGCCAAAACAAAGGTTTTAGTAATTAACATCTAACTAACCGATAGAATTAGGTTTTTTAACCTGATTCTATCGGTTTTATTAAAAAATATTATATGAGAAAAAGAATAGCAATCCCTACTGAAAATGGGTTTTTATGTTCACATTTTGGACATTGTGAATCATTTTATATAGCAGATATAGAAAATGAAAAAATTATTACAAGCAATTTTGTTAAACCTCCTAAACATGAACCAGGACTTTATCCAGCATGGATTAAAGAGCAAGGGGTAAATGAAGTAATCTGTGGAGGAGTTGGTGAAAAGGCTCAAATCCTTTTTGCTCAACAAAATATTACTTTATATATCGGAGCAGAAAAAAAGAATCCAGAAGATTTGGTTAGAGATTTAATCTCAGGAAGATTAAAAACTGGGCAAAACGCTTGTGATCATTGATGAAGATAGCAATTGCCTCTGGAAAAGGAGGAACAGGTAAGACCTTTGTTTCTACAAATCTTTTTAAGGCATTTAAGGACTTGGGATATTCTGCTTTATTAGTAGATGCTGATGTAGAATGTCCTAATTCTCTTCTATTTTATAAACTTAAAAAAGTAGATGAAACAATAGTTAAAGAATATAGACCAATAATTCATTCTGAAAAATGTGTTTATTGTGGATTATGTGCTGATTATTGTGAATATAATGCAATATTTTATGTTCCAGAATTAAAACAAATAAAACTTTTACCAAATTTATGTCATGGATGCAAGGCGTGTAGTGTTGCATGTCAATATGGTGCAATAGAGGATTCAAATACAGAGATAGGAATTGTTTCATCATATATTGACAAGGGTAAGAATTTATATTTTGAAGGAAGATTAAAAGAAGGTTCTGTTTCTACAATACCTATGATTAAGTCAACAATTACTCAAGCCTCTAAACAATTGTCAGACTTTATTTTAATAGATTCTCCTCCAGGTACTTCTTGCCCATTTATTCAGACTTCCATTCGTTCAGATTTCGTAATTTTGGTAACAGAACCTACTCCTTATGGGTTAAGTGATTTAAGACAAGCAATTTTAACCTTGGATTCTATGAATAAGAGCTATGGGGTTATTATTAATAGAGCTGGGCTTGGGAATATGGATCTTTATGATTATCTTTCGGAAAATAATATTCAAATATTAGGAGAAATCCCATTTTCAAAAGAAATTGCACGAATATACACTCAAGGTGATTTGGTTTATGATAAAATGGAAGATATGAATTTATTGTATAGGGAATTATGTAAAAAAATAATTAATTATGGAAATAGCCTTTCTTAGCGGTAAAGGAGGAACTGGAAAATCTTCAATATGTTCAGCTTTTATATCTTTAGCAAATAATGTTATAGCTGTAGATTCTGACGTTGATGCAGCAAATCTTTACCTAATTTTTAAAACCAATGATACTTCTCAAACAAATTATATTTCTGGTAAAAATGCAGTAATAAATCCAGATTTTTGTATTAAATGTGGAATTTGTAAAACTTTGTGCCAGTTCGAAGCTATTAATTTTATCAATGGGAATTACAAAATAGATCCAATTTCTTGCGATGGATGTGCTATTTGTTATAGAAAATGTCCAAGTAATGCAATAGGAATGATTCATTCTGATGAAAGTAAACTATATGTGGGCGATTTTGAATATGGATTATTAATCTATGGTCAATTAGCACCAGGAGAAGAGAATTCTGGTAAATTTATTAGTGTAATAAGAAATATTGCTAAGAAAAAAGCAAGTGAGAAAGGGATAGATAAGATAATTATTGATGGCCCTCCTGGTATTGGTTGTCCTTTTATGTCCACAATAACAGGAGTAGATAAGGTAGTGTTAGTAACAGAACCTTCTAAATCAGCATTAATGGATTTGAAAAGAGCTTTAGATGTGGCAAGGGAATATTCAAAACAGATTTATGTAATTATCAATAAATATGATTTGAATAATGAGATATCCAATGAAATACAGTTTTATTGTGATAAATTAAAAATTCCAATTGTTGCAAAAATACCTTTTGATAAAGAAATTGTTTATGCAATGGTGAATAAACAAACTATAATAGAATATAATAAGAATTCAAAAATTGTAGGCATATTAAAAGATGCTTACGAATATATTATAAACAAATAAATAAGAAATGCAAAAAATAGAATTAAACACAATTAAAAATGTAATTGTTGTTGCCTCTGGAAAGGGAGGTGTTGGAAAATCTACAGTTGCAGCAAATCTCGCTCTCGCTTTAAGCAGAAAAAAATTAAAAGTAGGTTTAGTAGATGCTGATATTTATGGTCCTTCTATTCCCTCAATGTTTGGTCTTGGAACGCAAAAGATTGAACAATTTGAAGAAGAAGGAAAACTAAGGATTCTTCCCATTGAAAAAAATGGAATAAAGTTAATGTCTCTTGGTTTTATTGTTCCTGCAGACAAAGCTATTATATGGAGAGGACCATTAGCTGCAAATGCTGTCAAACAATTGTTTACAGATGTTGTATGGGGAGAATTAGACTATTTAATAATTGACTTTCCTCCTGGAACAGGAGATATTCATTTAACAACAATTCAAGATATTAGAGTTGATGGAGCAATTATTGTTACAACGCCTCAAACTATTGCAGTTAATGATGCAAGAAAAAGTGCTGAAATGTTCACAAATGAAGCTTTAGCAATTCCTTTCATTGGTGTAGTTGAAAATATGTCATGGTTTACACCGCTAAATCATCCAGATGAGAAATATTACATTTTTGGAAAAGGAGGAGGAGAAGTAATTGCTCAAGAATTTTATACAAAATTATTAATGCAAATACCTTTAATTCAAGATGAATTTGTTGATGGTAAATACAATCTTTACATGGATGATTCAACTCCTTTGAAAGATTTGTTTAATGAACTTGCAGATAAACTAATAAGTAAAACAAATAATTATTAATTAGAAATTGTTAGGTTTAAATCTAAACAAGAAAGAAAAAATAAAAATTTAAAATGCTAATTCACAATTGCAAAATGAGGGTTTTGTATGCAGATACAGACCAGATGGGATATGTTCATCATTCAAATTATCCTATATATTATGAAAAGGCAAGATGGGAACTTTTAAGGAGTATCGGTATTTCATATAAGATGTTGGAAGAATCAAACATTATGCTTCCAGTTGTTGAATTGAACTCTAAATATATAAAGCCTGCTTTTTACGATGAATTATTACGTATTCAAACGGAACTGATTTTTATAAAAGGGGCTTTGATAAAGTTTATTTATAACATATACAATGAAAAAGATGAACTTATAAATAAGGCTGAAACAGTATTAGCTTTTATTGATAAGAATAATCGTAAACCATGTCGTCCATCTTCTATGCTTATAAAAGCTATTAAGGAAAAAGGTTTTGTAATTTCATAATATTCAATATAAAGATTTTGATTTATATCCTAAAAAATAGAGTAATAATCTATCAATAGTATTATTACTCTATACGATTACGTATTTTAATAAACTTATAACACAAAAAAATGGTAGTTTTAGAAGAACCTTATGTATCAGAAACATTGCTAAATTATCTTGAAAAAACTCAAATGCCAGTATTAAAGAATGATTTTTCTGTGAAACAATTTTCATCTCATGAAAAATTAAATTTAATAGAAGGAAAAGAATTTTTATATCAATATCATTCAATGTCATCTCCTCTTTTATATACTGTTTCAGAATATGCATTGGATGGAGTTTGTAATGCATTGAAAGGAGAAAATATAATTAAACAAGTAACATTACTAAAAGATAAATATGAATTTAGAAAAGCATGTGAAGGAGTTTATAAAGACTTTCTATTTAAAGAAATCAATTATCTTGATTTATTCACATTTGATATATCTAAAATTCATTTACCTGTTGTATTAAAACCATCTGTTGGATTTTTAAGTGCAGGTGTTTACACAATAGAAAGCTTTGAAGATTGGAAAAATGCAATAAATGATATAGAAAATAACTTTAAAAGTTTATCAGATTTATTTCCTGATACAGTAGTTGGAGATAATCGTTTTATAATAGAATCTTATATAAAAGGTACAGAATATGCTATTGATGTATATTTTAGGGAAAAAGAACCAGTTATTATAAATATATTTGAACATCGTTTTTCATCGAACAAAGATGTTAGTGATAGGTTATATCTAACTAATAAAGCATTATTTGATAAATATTTGGAAGTATTTACAGATTATATTCGAGGTTTGAATTCTGTTTTAAATTTAAATAATATAGCTGTTCATATAGAAATGAGAGCAGATGGGAAAACGATTATTCCGATAGAAATTAATCCTTTACGTTTTACGGGTATGTGTTTAAATGAACTATTCTGCAAATTTGTAGGAGAACATCCTTTAACATATTTCTTTACAAGGAAAACTCCTGATTATAATGCTATTTGGAAAGGTAGAGAAAATAAAACATATTATTTCTCAATTATTGAAAAACCAGAAGGAGTAAAGGATCCAATATTAGAAATTGATAAGTTAAAGATGCAATTTTCAAATATTTTGGAACTAAGACTTATTAATAATCCTAAATTAAATATTCTTGCTCATGTATTTGCAGAAATTGATGGAAATACAGAAAGAGAATTACATAATATAACAACTTTGGATGTAAAAACTCTTTTAAAATAAACTTAGGTCTAAAAATATTGTCTTTCTCGTGTAATGTATTAATTTTGCAAAAAAAATAATACATAAAATGTTGTTAGTATGCGATAGTGGTTCTACCAAGGCTGACTGGTGTTTGGTGGATGAAAAAAATAACAGAAAATTCATTTCAACATGTGGGATGAATCCTTATAACATATCTCAGGAAGCAATTTGTCAGGAAATAGAATCTGTGTTAATTTCAAATATTAATCCAAAAGATGTTGATGTTTTGAAATTCTATGGAGCAGGTTGCAGTGCTGAGGTTAAGAAGAATGAGTTGAAAGAGATTTTTTATCAGTATTTTACAAATGCTAATATTGAAATAGAACATGATTTGCTTGGAGCAGCAAGAGCTTTATGTCAAGAAGAAAAAGGACTTTGTGCAATATTAGGTACTGGTTCAAATTCATGTCTTTACGATGGAGAAAATATTCTTGAGAATGTTCCTTCATTAGGCTATGTTCTTTGTGATGAAGGAGCAGGAACAAATATAGGAAAATTGATTCTTAGAAATTATCTTCGCCATTTATTGCCAAAGGATTTAGAAAAAGAATTTTCAATTCAATTTCCAGGAGAAGAATCAGATTTTTTAAACAGATTGTATAAAGGGAGTGTTCCCAACTACTATTTGGCTTCTTTTGCAAAATTTGTTGTGGGGAAAAAACAAAATGAATATTGCAGAAACTTAATAAAGGAAAGTTTCCGTTCTTTCTTTGATAATCAAATATTGCTTTATTCCAACTATACTGAATATAAGATAAATGTTGTTGGAAGTGTTGGCTTTTTATGTCAAGATGTTTTTAAAGAAGTTGCGTTGGAATATGGTTTAGATATAGGAAAGTTTATACAAGCACCACTTAAAGATTTAGTGGATTTTCATTTTTATTTAGATCTAAAAGATAATAATTAATAAAAAAATTGTATTTTCGCAGATAGTTTGCGCGTTTAATAAGTTAAATGTTAATTTCAAAAATTGAATTTATATAATGAATAAAGTAGATGTTTTACTTGGTTTACAGTGGGGGGATGAAGGAAAAGGAAAAATAGTTGATGTTCTTACTCCAAAATATGATATTATTGCTCGTTTTCAAGGAGGTCCAAATGCAGGACATACCTTAGAGTTTAATGGTATTAAGCATGTGTTAAATATTATACCTTCTGGAATATTTCATTCCGAAAAACAAAATATTATTGGAAATGGAGTTTTAATAGAACCACTTATTTTTGAAAGAGAAATTAGGGATTTGGAAGCAAAAGGAATGAAACCAACCAAAAATCTATTTATTTCAAAAAAAGCTCACCTTATTACTCCTTCACATAGAATGTTGGATATTGCCAATGAATTATTTAAGGGTAAAGAAAAAATTGGTTCAACATTAAAAGGAATTGGACCAACTTACACAGACAAAATTGCTCGTATAGGACTAAGAGTTGGAGATATTTTAAGAGATGATTGGATTACAAGATATAATGATTTAAAAGGAACACATTTAAGACAATTAAAATCTTTAGGACATGATTTGTCTTCATTCTCAATAGATAATATTTCTTTTGAAGAGTATGAAAAAAGATGGTTTAATTCATTAGAAACACTTAAACATTTTTCTTTTATCAATAGTGAGTATTTTCTTAATGACGCATTAAAAGAAGGTAAAAAGATTTTGGCAGAAGGAGCTCAAGGCTCAATGTTAGATATTGATTTTGGATCTTATCCTTTTGTTACTTCATCTAATACAATAACAGCAGGAGTTTGTTCTGGATTAGGTATTGCACCTTCAAATATTGGAAGAGTATTTGGTTTATGTAAAGCATATTGTACAAGAGTTGGAAGCGGACCATTCCCAACAGAGTTATTTGATGAAACAGGAGAAAAACTTAGAGTATTGGGGAAAGAATTTGGATCTACTACAGGTCGTCCTCGTAGATGTGGATGGATAGATATTCCTGCCCTAAACTACGCTTGTATGTTAAGTGGAGTTACCGATTTAGTAGTTACTAAAGTGGATGTTCTTAATGATTTTGATGTTGTTAAAATGTGCACAAATTATAAGATTAATAACATCGAATCCATTCAAGTACCTTATGACTTTGGAGAAAAAATAGAAGTTGTTCTACAAGAACATAAAGGATGGAATAGTAACCTTCATGGTATTAAGTCGTATAATGATTTGCCAGAAGAACTTAAGTGCTATATTGCAAACATAGAAAAAATAACAGGAGTTAATGTTGCAATAATATCAACAAGTCCTGATAGAGAGGATACAATATTTAAAGTTAAAATATAATCTACAAAAAGATATGAGAAAGATTTTATTAATAATTATTCTTTTTGCTTGTACTTTATCATTGCAAGCTCAAAAACTAAGACTTTCAGACATTCCACAAGAAGTTAGAATGGGGTTGCAAAATACATATACCGATTATAAATTATTAGGTTGGTATTTTGAAACAGGTCAGTATGTTGCAGAAATTGATATAGACAATAGAATTGGAAGAGTTTTTCTTACTGCAAATGGAAATTGGCAGTTTACAATTTTCAATGTGCCAGAACAAGAACTTCCTACTTTGGTAGCAAATTATTTTATTAATAACTATCCTGGTTATAGAATCAAAAAATCCGAGTACGTTGAAGATTATGGTGGAGATAATTATTATAGATTAATTATTTCAATGAAAGGAGTTGGTCAAACTGAGTATGAAATGATTTTTGACACAAGAGGAAAGATGATAAAAACCAACGCTCCAGACCCTGATTTTGTTAAAAAGGATTATATAGCTCGTTTAAACCCAGAAGATATTGAACGTCAACAAAAGAAAATGGCTGAAAGAACTGCTTTGCCAGGAACTGGACTTGAGATTGGAGATGAAAATTATGTTGCAGCAAATAAAGATCCTAAAAATAGTGGCAAAAAAGGTAGAAAGGTAGATATTGAAACTCCAGAAATAAATGAAACTCCAAAAATTCCTGAGACAGTAACCAAAGCTTTTGCAAAAAAATATCCAAGAATTGAAGTTGATGAATGGAAAAAAGAAGGCGAAAACTATAAAGCATATTTTAAAAATCGTCAAGGTACAGGACTTGAAACTTTATTTATGCCTGATGGTATGGTAATGTCTACAACTACAAGTGTTGACCCAAGTCGTTATCCTCGTATAATTCTTAAAGATCTTGATCAACGTTATCCAAATGCAAAACTATCTTTCATCCAAAAGGTTGATTACGACACAAAATATAAACGAACTGTTACAGATAGAAAACTTGAACAATATTTTTACGTTGAGCTAACTGAAAAAATTAAAGGAAGAAAAGACGTAAAAACTATTAAACTTCTTTATGATAAATCATTTAAATTCCAAGGTTTAGCTGGTGCTGCTGATGATTATGAATATGATGAGGAGTAATATAAAGAAGATAAATTTAATATGAAATTAAAGATTATATTCATTTTTTTATGTGTTATAATCTTTACCCCAAATGTTTTTAGCCAAAAGAAAATAAATTATAAAGCTTCTTGGAGCGAAACTCGTCCTTCTTTTCCTGATGAAATCATTATGACAAAGGAGGTAGAGTTTGAACATGAAGGAATGAGGATGTATTGTGATTCAGCGATTTTCAATGAAAAAGAAAATCGCTTTAGATCTTTTGGGAATATCCATATTGTTCAACATGATTCATTGCACGTTTGGGGTGATGAGTTGTATTATGAAGGAGAGACAAAAGTAGCAGAAATGTTTGGAGAAAAAGTTGTTATGAAAGATAATAATATAACTTTAAATACAACTTATCTTATCTTAGAAAGAATTCCAAATACAGTTAGTTATACAAGATGGGCTGATATTTACGATAATAAATCAACTTTGAGAAGTCGTCAAGCAACTTATGATATGACCACAAAAGATATTTATTTTGTAAGAAATGTTGAAATCAATTCTGAAAAAACAAAAGTCTATTCAGACACAATGGTATATAATACTAATACCGACATAGCAACATTTTATGGCCCTACAAACATTATTACAAAGGACAGCACTTTTATTTATACAGAATTAGGTTGGTTTAATACCAAAACGGAAGAATCTATGTCATATAAACAATCTCAAATGTTGAATGAAAATAGAATTCTTCAGGCAGATACTCTCTTTTATAATTCTCAAACTAAGCTTGGTGAAGGATTGGAAAATGTTTATATTGAAGATACAGCACAACACATAATTCTTACATCACACAAAGCATATATAAATAATAGTTTAGATACTAATTCATACACTTTTTTAACTCAACAAGCTTTAATGCGTCAAATCAATGGTAAAGACACCTTATATATGCATGCTGATACAATATGGGTTAATCACGACACATTAATGAACGTTAAGAACATTTATGCATATTATGGAGCTAAAGTATATAGGGAAGATATTCAGGCTGCTGCTGAAAGAATGTATTTTTATATGAATGATTCTTTATTATATATGTTAGACAGACCTATAATGTGGTCGGAAGAGAATCAAATAACTGCCGATACAATTATCATGAATATTGGCAAAAAGTATATCTATAGCGCTGAAATGTTCCCAAAAGCTTTTGTTATTCAAGATGCAGATTCATTATCAGAGGAGCGTTATAATCAAATTTATGGTAAAAGGATGAAAGCTTTCTTTAATAGAAATAAGTTATATCTTGTAGAAGTTTATGGAAATGCTCAATCAATCTATTATATTTGGGAAGAAGAAAAAAACAAAGCACCAAAGCTTTTAGGTATTAATGTAGGAAGTGGTTCTGAAATGAAAATTTATGTTTCAAAAAATAAGATTAAAAAAATAACTACTATAACCAATCCTGTCTTTTTTACTGATGATGAAGAAAATGTTAAAGAAGAAGATAAGAAATTAAAAGGTTTTGAATGGAGAATAAAAGAAAGACCATTAAAACCAGAAGATGTATTTATTAAAAGATGACAAAATGTCATTTATGATATTTAGGAACAAAAGTTGAATAGGAGGAAGAAAAATGATTAAAAGGAAAAAGAAAATGGACAAAATTAACAATGAAACTATGGATAATCTTAATGAAGATACAGCTACTGCAGAAACAAATCCAAATGAAGACATAAAAGTTCCAGTGAATGATTCTAATTCAGAAACAAATAAATTAGAAGAGATGGGAAAGAAATTGGAAGAAATCAATGATAAATACCTAAGATTATATTCCGATTTTGAAAACTTTCGAAAGAGAACTTCTAAAGAAAAAATGGAAATGATCCAATATGCTTCTGAAGAAACAATAAAAGATATTTTGACAATTGTTGATGATTATGAAAGAGCTATTGAAGATTTGAACAACCAAGAAAATATCCCACAAACATCAAAAGAAGGAATCCTTTTAGTGTATAACAAATTGATGAATTTCTTAACTCAAAAAGGAGTTAAACCATTAAATGCTAAAGGAGAAAAGTTTGATGAAAATCTCCACGAAGCTGTTTCTCAGTTTCCAGCACAAGATGAAAGCCAAAAGGGATTAGTTATAGAAGAATTACTTAAAGGATACAAAATGTTCGATAAAGTAATAAGATTTTCAAAAGTTGTAGTAGCTATATAATATTATAAAGATAATGGCAGCAAAAAGAGATTATTATGAAATTTTGGGAGTAAGCAAGACAGCTACTGATGAAGAGCTTAAAAAATCTTACCGAAAACTTGCCTTAAAGTTTCATCCAGACAGAAATCCAAACGATAAGGATGCTGAGGAAAAATTTAAAGAAGCAGCAGAAGCTTATGAAGTTCTTTCAAATAAAGAAAAAAGAGCTAAATATGATCAGTTTGGACATGCAGGAGTAGATGGTCCAGGATTTGGCGGAGCTGGTGCAGGAATGAATATGGATGACATATTTAGTATGTTCGGTGATATTTTTGGAGGTAGAGGTGGCTTTGGAGGCTTTAGTGGCTTTGGGGGTTTTGGTTCAGAACGTACACGTGCAGGAGCAAGAGTAAATAAAGGAAGTTCATTAAGAATAAAGATAAAACTTACTTTAGAGGATATAGAAAAGGGCATTGAGAAAAAGATTAAGGTTAATAAATATGTAACTTGCAATGAATGCCATGGTTCTGGAGCAAAAAAAGGTTCAGAAACAACAAAATGTTCTACTTGTCATGGAGCAGGTTATGTTACACAAGTTCAACGAACTATTTTAGGAAATATGCAAACCCAAACAACCTGTCCAACTTGTCAGGGTGAGGGAAAAATCATTAAAGATAAATGTACTGTATGTCATGGTGATGGAATTGTTAAGTCAGAAGAAGTTTTGACAATAAACATTCCTGCAGGAGTGGCAGATGGAATGCAAATTTCTTTCCCTGGATTAGGAAATGCAGGCGTAAGAAATGGAGTAAATGGAGATTTGATTGTTTCCATAGAAGAAATTCCTCATGAAAACTTTGAAAGAGATGGCAATAATATATGTCTTCAAACGTATGTCACTGTCTCTGAAGCAATATTAGGAACCACATTAGAAGTTCCAACCTTAGGAGGTCAAGCTAAGTTTAAAATTGAACAAGGAATGACATCAGGTAAAGTTTACCGTTTAAGAGGAAAAGGATTGCCAGATGTAAATGGATATGGGAAAGGAGATATGTTGGTAAGAGTTGATGTATGGATACCTAAATCTTATAGTAAAGAAGAAAAGAAAATACTTGAAGATCTTCAAAAATCAGAAAATTTCAAACCAAAACCATCTGCAAAGGAAAAGAGTTTCTTCGAAAAAATGAAGAATATGTTTAATTAAACAGTAATAGTTTTCTGACTCCTTAATTCAGAAAATTTAAACCTTATTATAAATCACTAACTCCTTATTCTAATTTACTTGAATAAGGAGTTATTTTTTTGCAACAATGTTTCTAATAAAAACAAACATTGTTGTCCGATAAAATAAAAATGAGAATATTCTCTCATAACTTTGACAGATAAGAATAATGTCAGCATAAATTTCATTTAATCAAGTCTATAAAGTAGCTAAATAAGTTTATAAACCTATTTAATAAGCTTTCAATCTAACTAAACTTCTTTTAGAACTCAAAACAATGGCATTGTTTTGACATCAAAGTCATATTTAATTATTTTGAATCTTCGATTTATTAGATATATCTACTATTTAGATAGAAAAAGATGGTATTTAATATATATAGAACAAGTCAATTTTATAGGGAAAAAGTGAAAACAAAAAAGAATTACACAAATAATAAATAAGAATGGAGTAAATAAGTCCTTTTTTTGTCTTGTTTAGACTTTGTAATTTTAATATTTAATATCAATATTGGGAATAATCTTACCAGATTTTGCAGTATAATCGTCGATATTTAAAAAAATTGACAGTTTTTTGGGGAATAAATTTGCGAATGATATATCCCAAATTTGAGTTTTTAGACCAAAATCATATAATAAATGCAAGAAAACAATTCAGCGATTCCAGAAAAAAGGCGATAAAATGCAAAATATGAGAAAAAAGGTATAAAAAAAGTGCAAAAAAATTACCACTATAAAACTTTC
>JAFNAR010000058.1 GCA_017860255.1 Bacteroidota bacterium
ATGGATTGAAGATTATTTATCCATAATAAATATTAAAGAAATTAATTAACTTTGCACTACTAAATTACTCTATCATTACACACTTTTTGGGATACTACCAATTATTAAGTAGTTTTTTATTCAAAATTTAACCAAGTAGAACCAAAGTTTAATGAGAATTTTTTCAGCATAATTTGAGTATAAATTTTACTAACAGCAACATTCTCTTTATGGATATAATTAATACTTAGATTATGATTTCTTGATGTAATTATATTTTTTATTATTTCTTCTTTTTGGCAATATTTTTGTTTTATCTTTGCAATCTATGGAAAAAAAGGATAATGCTTTTAAAACAAAAACGTCAAGAATTTCTACTGAGCAAGCATTTGCCCTAAATGGAAAACTACCTCCTCAGGCTTTAGAACTTGAAGAGGCGGTTTTGGGTGGATTGCTTTTAGACCAAGATGCAATAACAAATTCTATTGACATTATAAGAGAAGAATACTTCTACACTCCCGAACATAGTGAAATTTTTAAAGCAATAAAACAATTGTTTTATGATAGTTCACCAGTTGATATTCTAACTGTTGTGGAGCAATTGAAGAAAAATGGTACTTTAGAAATGGTGGGAGGAGCTTATAAGATTTCCACACTAACTTCAAGAGTTGCCTCAGGGGCTCATATTGAGTATCATGCTCGTATCCTTTCAGAAAAATTTATTCAAAGAGAGCTAATTAGAGTTTCAACCGAAACCATTAAGGATGCTTTTGAGGAAACAACTGACGTTGTAGAATTATTGGATAAAACCGAAACTAATTTAATGGACATAAGCGATAAGAATTTCAAAAGTGATTTTCAAACTTTGGAATCTTTGCTTTATGAAGCTCAACAAGAAATTCAAGCTGCTCAAAAGGCTGAAGGTATAACTTCTGGTATTCCTTCTGGTTTTAGAGAGTTAGATAGTTTGACAACAGGTTTTCATAAGGGAACTCTAATTGTTCTTGCTGCTCGACCTGCAATGGGTAAAACAGCATTGGCTTTGTCAATGGTTAGAAATATGGCCGTTGATCATAATATTCCAGTTGCTTTCTTCTCATTGGAAATGACAGCATTGGAACTTACAATGCGTTTAATCTCTTCTGAAGTTGAAATTTCTGGAGATAGACTTAAAAAAGGAGATCAATTAAGACCAGATGAAATTGAACGTTTGCAAGATATTGGTAGGCTTTCAAAAGCACCAATATATATTGACGATACCCCACAATTAAAGATATTTGAATTAAGAGCTAAATGCCGTCGTTTGAAACAGAAATACGATATTAAAATGGTCTTTATTGACTATTTGCAGCTAATGAGTGGTAGTTCAGACAATAGGGGAGGCAATCGTGAACAAGAAATTAGTACCATCTCTCGTCAATTGAAAGCTTTGTCAAAGGAATTGGGTATTCCTGTTTTGGCTTTAGCACAGCTTTCTCGTGCTGTTGAAACTCGTGGAGGAAGTAAAAAGCCTATGCTATCTGACCTTAGAGAGTCTGGTGCAATTGAGCAAGATGCCGATATAGTTATGTTTATTTATCGTCCTGAATATTATGGTATGACTGAACCAGACGATAAGGGACCAACCTTAGGAATGGCTGATATTTTACTTCAAAAGCATCGTTCAGGACCAGTTGGAGAAGTACGTTTGAAATTTGAAAGTCGTTTTGCCAAATTCCTTAATAAGGATTATATGATTGATCCTCAAATGCAAGACATTATGGGAAGAAATATTAATTTTGACAGTGAAGGAAGACCAAATGCAATCGTCGCATCAAAGATGAATCAAGAAGATGATTTACCAACAGATGACGATTCAGCATTCTAATTGAAAGATATGAAAAAGACTTTATTTCTTATTATTGCTTTATTGTTTAGCACTTATGCATTTTCATTGCATATACTTATTCCTATGGATGAAACTCAAAAGAATCACCTAAAGGCTTATGGTGTTGCTTATTGGGTTTTGGCTCAAGATGTAGAGGTAAGTTGGCTTTTGAACTATAGGGGAGGAGCATTTTTAATAAAACACGATGATAAGATAGAAAGGCAGTGTAAGTTAAGAGGTGTAACTTATAATAATATTGCAGATGTTCAAGCAGGGCAAATTATTAGTGAGATTGCAGAACCAGAAGTTAATATGGATGTTGTAAAACTTCAAAAAGCTCCAAAGATTGCAGTCTATTCTCCAAAAAACAAACTTCCTTGGGATGATGCAGTAACTCTTGTATTAACTTATGCTGAAATACCTTATGATGTAATCTATGATGAAGAAATTCTAAAAGGAGTGCTTCCAATTTACGATTGGTTACACCTTCATCATGAAGACTTCACAGGACAATATGGCAAGTTTTGGGCAAATTATCGCAATCAAACTTGGTATATGGAAGATGTAAGAGCAAATGAAGAAATGGCTTTAAAGCATGGTTTTAAGAAAGTTTCGCAATTAAAGTTAGCAGTAGCCAAAAAGATTAAAGAATTTGTTGCAGGAGGAGGTTTTATGTTTGCAATGTGTTCAGCTCCCGATAGCTTTGATATTGCTTTAGCAGCTGAAGGAACAGATATTTGTGATGTAATGTTTGATGGAGATGCAATGGATCCAAATGCTCAACAAAAATTAGACTATTCTCAATGTTTTGCTTTCAGAAACTTCACTATTGAAACCAATCCATATAAATACGAAAAGTCAAATATTGATGTAACTCCTCAAAGAGCAAGATTAGTGAATGAAAAGAATGATTTATTCGTTTTATTTGACTTTTCTGCAAAGTGGGATTGGATACCAACCATGCTAACACAAAACCACACTAAGATAATTAAAGGTTTTATGGGACAAAGCACTGCTTTCAATAAGAGTTTGTTAAAGCCAAATGTAATTGTTTTGGGAGAGAATAAATCAATTGATGAAGTTAGATATATTCATGGAACATTAGCAAAAGGCACTTGGACATTCCTTTCAGGTCATGATCCAGAAGACTATCAGCATTATGTTGGTGATCCAGTAACAGATTTAAGTTTATTCCCTAATTCTCCAGGATATCGTTTAATTCTAAATAATATTCTTTTCCCAGCTGCAAAAAAAGAAAAACAAAAGACCTAAAAATTTACACGCCGTATCTCTATTATTTACACGCCGTCAAACGCATCGTTTCACGGCGTGTGATTTTTTACATTAATTATTCAATCATTATTTCATCAATAAATATCCAAGCTTTTTCGCCTTTTGCAATGTGCCAGTCAGGAATTGGCCCTATGTTAATGGCTTCAACTTTAATATAGCGAGCTGAAAAAGGAGTGGAATTATAGAATGTGTGAGTTATTGTTGTTGGTTCAGTTTCGTGAATTGGAGTTGGAACAGTTTCTAAAAGAGTAAAGTTTTCTCCATCATCAGAAATATAGTAGTTTACTTCTTTTGGAAGGAATATCCATGATTTTATATCTTGAATGAAATTACCACCAATATGAGTAAGGTTTTGTTTTTCCCCCAAATCAACTATTGCAACAAAATTCTCACCATAATAGCCTTGCCATTTACTTAAACGCCATTTATTTCCTCCTCTAATTTGGTCAATCAAACCATCAGGTCCTCCTCCAGTATATTGAGGGTTTGGCTGAGAAAGAAGTTTCACTTTTCTTCCAGCAGGAATTTTGTTGAATTTAATGCAAATAGGAATACTTTCAATATTATCTTCTGTTGTGTTTACTGCAGTAATTTTTACAGTTTGATCAATCTTGATGTTTCTTCTCTTATACTCATTGTCTCCAAAATGAACTAATTTTCTGCCATCATCATAATCAAGTGTAGGCATGATAATATTCCCATTAATAGAATTTACATACAATTGTTTTGTATCTGTAAAAGTTTGAGTTCCTTCATATTCGAAGTATGGAACAATTGCAATTTGATTATCTTTAATTTCGCTGTTTGGACGGTTAGCTTCTTTCTTGCCAAATTTTTTGTTAGGCTTTGAATCCATTTCAAAATCAATAACACCACCATTCATAATATCGAAATGATTTAAGTAAGTGTTCTTGTATTTTTTTCCATTAAACTTAATAGACTTTATATACAATTCTTTTTCCTTTTGAGGAGCATTTATCACAAATGTTTTTCCATTTTCCAATCTAATGGTTGCTTTTGAGAAAAGAGGAGAACCGATAACATATTCATTTGAGCCAGGACAAACTGGATAAAAACCTAAAGAACTCATAATATACCATGCAGACATTTGACCTGCATCATCATTTCCACAAATACCATCTGGTTTGTCGGTATAAAGAGTTGTTAAAATACGTCTAACCAATTCTTGCGTTTTCCATGCTTCACCAGCATAAGTATAGAGATATACCATATGATGAGAAGGTTCATTTCCATGTGCATACTGTCCAATCAAACCAGTAACATCGGCTTGATTACGTCCTGTTGGTTTTTCTTTTGAATTGAAACAATCATCCAAAAGGTTGGTAAATGCTTCATCTGAGCCAATAAGTTTAATAAATCCTTTAACATCTTGAGGGACATAGAAACCATATTGCCAACCATTGCCTTCGGTGTAATTAATATCTATTTGTTTTGGATCAAAATCAGAAGTAAACTTGCCATTAATCTTAGGTTGAATAAATTTATTCTTAGGGTTAAATAAGTTCTTGTAGTTTTGAGCTTTTTTAATAAATTCTTCATAAATATAAGGTGAGTTTCTCTGTTTTGCAACCTGTGCAACACACCACATATTATATGAATACTCTAAGGTTTTTGAAACGCTCTCATGTTCTAATTCTGATGAAATATATCCATACTCATCAAAAAGGTCTAATCCAAAGAGTTCAGGATTATAAACTCCTCTTTTTTCAAGATTCTTAATTCTTCTTGTACTGCTGGCATTATAAATCATGGCTTCTAAAGTAAGCTTTTCATCCCCTCTAATACCTTTCATATAAGCATCTGCAATCATAGAAATTCCATGAAAACCAATCATACAATATGTTTCGTAACTTGATAATTCCCAAACAGGAAGAATTCCACTTTGATTATACATATCCAAAGCAGTATTAACAAAATCCTTAGAGCGTTTTTGGTCAATTATTGTTAAAAGAGGATGAAGAGTTCGGTAGGTGTCCCAAAGAGAAAATACAGTATAACGATTGTAATTTTCAGCTTTATGTATCTTCCTGTCCATTCCAAGATATTGTCCATCAACATCAGAATACAGATTTGGAGAAAGCATTGAATGATACATTGCTGTGTAGAAAGTACGTTGTTGTTCTAAAGTACCGCCTTCAATATCAATTTTGTTTAATTCTTTTTCCCAAAGTTGATTTGCAATTTGCTTAGCATCATCAAATACTTTTGCTTTTTCTGCTCTAAGATTCCTTAAAGCACCATCAGTACTAACAGAAGATAAAGAAACCGCAATATCTAATTTTGTATCTTCCATATTATTTGCTCCAAAAGAAACAAAAAGTTGTGCTTTTGCAGAATCATAATCAATAGAAATAATAGGTTCGGAGAAAGAAGAAGCAAAATATATTATCTGATCTTCATTCCAAGCCTTTGAACGGCGCATACCAACAATTGTTTTATCATCAATTTTTTCCCAAGAAGAAGCAAGTAATTGATCTCTATGTTTTAAATCAATCAAAATATTTCTTTCTCTATCCTTTCCGTGAAAATTATAACGATGATAGCCTGCTCTTTCAGTTGCAGTAAGTTCAACAAAGATAGGAGAGTTAGAAAACATTACTGCATAATAACCTGCGTTGGCTTTTTCATCTTTATGAGAAAAAACTTCTGCAAAACTTTCTGAACCCTTTCCTTTAGTTGTTGGCATAAAAAGAATATCTCCATAATCAGAGCAACCAGTTCCAGAAAGATGAGTATGTGAAAATCCATAAATAACAGAGTCGGAATAGTGATAAGCACTACAGCCATCCCATCCATCCAAACGTGTATCTGGACTTAATTGAACCATACCAAAAGGAGCAGTAGCACCAGGGTAGGTGTGACCATGAAAAGCTGTTCCAATAAAAGGATCAACCAAATCAACCTTACTCTTATAATGTAAATTGTTTTGAGCAAATAGGCTTATGCTAACTAAACCTAATAAACCAAATAATAAACTTCTTTTTTTCATATTATTGATAATATTTTCTTTTAACTTCGTTGTATTTGTTTATGTCTATGTAGTCTTTTGGGTAAACAAAGAATGTGTAGTTACTTATTACTCTCAGTCCATTATATCTACTTTTCTTATCTGCAATTGTTCCTTCTATCCACAAATAATCAGATTTAGAATTAAAACTTTTAATGTCCTTAATGGCAATAGAGTATATTATTTTTGAGGTTAACTTATCTACATATATTTTTGTAGGACTTACTGATAGTTTTATTTTATCATAATTATCTTTTACCTCTATATGATATTTTATATTATAAGAATCATAAGAGTCATTGCAAATATAAATAAATATCGAGTCAGGATTAGAATACTTGTCAATAGAGAATATAATTGGTTGATATGATTTAAATATTGTAGAATAAATGGATTTTGTTTTTCCTAAATAATCTATACTTGACCAACTAATTGCAGGGTATGGTTCATTAAATTGCCAAAACATTGTTCCCATACAATAAGGCATCGCTCTACGATGGGCTTCAATGGCTATTTTATATGCTTCTTGTGCAATTTCTTCTGCTTTAAACATATAATCTTCGTCAGATGTGTAATTTCCATACCATTCCTTTATCCTATTATCAATTAACTCAAATCCTCTTGGATGTTTTTGATGAATAGCAAATTCTGGATTTTCTTTTGAATATGGTTTTGACATAAATTCTTCTTCTGTATAAATAGTAGGAGGAGATTGAAATCCATATTCGCTCATAAAGCGTGGAACTTTTCTTGTGTAGGTTTCAAATATTGAATCACCCCACCATACTCCCCAATAATGACAATCTCCATGCGTTAAGCTTTCTCTTCTTCCCCAACCATGCAAAGGAGAGGTATGTATATAGTTTATTGTTGGAGTATATTCTTTCACAATATTAGGAAGTAATTCTTTAAAGAGTTTATTATAATTCTCAACTGCTTTTGCTGTATCTTTAACTTCTTGCTTCCAACCCCAATTATTCCAACCTTCCCAAATTTCATTATTACCACACCAAAGAGCAAGAGAAGGATGTTTAGCTATTCTTTTAATATTTTGAATTGCCTCTTCTCTAACATTTTCTAAAAAACTTGAGTCAGCAGGATATAATGCACAAGCAAAAGGAAAGTCTTGCCAAACCAAAATACCTAACTCATCACATTTTCTTATAAAATTATCATTAAGATACCTGCTTCCTCCCCAAACTCTTAGCATATTAATATTTGCATTAACGGCAGCATCTATTGAGTATATGTATTGACTTTCTGTTGCAATGTAATTAGCTCCCTTTATAAATAATGGTTTACCATTTACTTTAAAATAGAAACTTTGGCCTATTGAATCCTTTTCTTGAACTAACTCTATTGTCCTTATACCAAAATCAATAGTTTGTTTATTTATTAATTTGCTCTCTTTTCCATTATTGTCTATTAGTTCAATGGTTGCACTATATAAATATTGTTTATCTTTAAAGCCATTAGGATACCAAAGTTGAGGATTTTTAATAGTAAACTTTGTATTAAGTACAGCAAGTGTATCTAAATCTTTTTTAGTAAAAGGAAAAACATATTCTTTGTTTTTAATGAAAGTATATTTTGACTCTTTCTTATCAGAATGATTATTTGTGCACTTAATATCTTTTAGTTTTATGGTATAATTCCCTTTGCTTAGGTTGGTAAAGCCAATATTTAATAACATTAAAGAGGATTTTCTTTTAGCATCTATTTCTTTTGTTTGAATATTTGCATATTCAAATTGAGGAGTATTATCATAGATGTCAATAAATACGTTTTGAAAACCCACTGATAACATTTTTGGAAACCAATCCCAACCATAACGATATTGTGCTTTTCTTGAAATAACTCTTTTCTCAGATTCTAATGTATTAAACTCTTCAGAAGAATAGTCTAATTTCCTATTTGCAGGGTCAATAACAATCTTAATTGAGTTGTTCCCTTGATTTACATAAGGCTTAATATTAAAACTATATTCCAAAAACTCATTATCTGTTTGAGCAATAGGCTTATTGTTAATATAAATTGTAGAATAAGTATTGAGGTTCCTACATTTTAATATAATATTTTTATTGCTTAAATCTTCATTGTTTAGATTAAATAATGAAGAGAAGTTCCAAGTGGTAGAATCAATCCATCCTAATTTGGTTTCATTATCATTCTTAAATGGATGAGGAATTACTTTTTTATTATACAAGAGTTCATAGATACTTTCAAGATAATATTTACAGTTATCAATACTTATATTTTTATTATCACTAATATTCCAATATTCAAGATCTATCCTTTTATTATAATTGTTCTGAGCATAACTATTTATAAAAATAAAAGAAAATAGGATGAGGAATATTATTGTTTTTTTCATATAACTTTTAACTTTTCACTTAATAAGTAAGTGCTGCTGCACCTAAAATGGCTGCATTGTTTTCGTCTAAGTGCGAAATTTCTATATCAATCTTATTTTGAAAAACAACAAAAAGACTTTCTTCAAAGTATTTCTTTAAAGGGGTCATTAATAAATCTCCTGCTTTTGTTAGACCTCCAAAAAGGAAAATCTTTTCTGGTGAAGTTACTGCAACAGCATTTGCCATTCCTATAGCAAGCATTCTTGCAGTTATTTCAAAACATTTCAACGCAAGTTTATCTCCATTCTGGGCTGCATTGTAGATTGCTTTGCCTCCTATGTTTTCTTGACTTATTTCTCTTAAAGATGATTTTGTTTTAGTATTATTTATTAAATCCAAAGCTGTTTTTCTTAGTCCTGTAACAGAAGAGTAGGCTTCAACGCATCCTCTTCTGCCGCATCCACACATTCTTCCTTCTGGTTGAACAATGGTATGACCAACCTCTCCAGCAAAACCATCTGCACCATAAACCACCTTACCATCAACAACAATTCCACTTCCAACTCCAGTCCCTAAAGTTATCATTATGAAATTCTTTATTCCCTTTGCTCCTCCATAAATCATTTCTCCTATGGCAGCAGCATTTGCATCATTGGTTAAGGTTACTCTTAAATCATATCCCTTTTCTTTTAGTTTTGTTTCAATATAATCCTTCACTGGAATAATTCCACAAAATTTGAGATTAGGAGCATGTTCAATTGTTCCATGATAGTAATTACCATTTGGAGCACCAATCCCAACTCCTTTAATTAATGATTTGTCTTCACATCTTTCAATTAAAAGAATAATATGATTAACAATTTCATCGAGATAGGTTTCAACAATATCAAAGTCTTTAGTGAAAATGGAGGTAGTGGAAATTATATTCCCTTTTTCATCAACTAATCCAAAACCAGTATTTGTTCCTCCTATGTCAATTCCAATTGAATAGCTTTTCATGAAAATATTATTTTATTAAATCCTTCATCCCATAAAATCCTGTTTTACCTTTCATAAATTCAGCTGCTAAAACAGCTCCCAAAGCAAAACCTTTGCGATTATGTGCCTGATGAGTAATAATTATATCATCAACTTCTGAAGAATAAGTTATACTATGAGTTCCTGAAACTTCTCCAATTCTTTGAGCAGTTACATTAATTACATTAGGCTTTTCATCCTCGCAGTTCAATTCCCAATTTGTTTTTCTGTCCAAATTGTCAATAATTGTTTCAGCCAAAGTAATTGCTGTACCACTTGGAGCATCAAGCTTGTGAATATGATGAATTTCTTCTATTGAAACATCGTAGGAGGGTTGATCATTCATTAAAACGGCAAGCTTTTCATTAATTCTATTGAAAATTAACATTCCAATGCTATAATTGGAAGCTACAAATAAGCCTTTCTGTTCTTGAATTGTCAAATCCCTAAATTCATTCAGCCTTCCATACCATCCAGTTGTTCCAACAACAATTGGAATATTACGATTAAAACATGCAACAATATTATCAACCACAGTGTATGGAGAAGAGAAATCAATTGCAACATCAATTTCATTTACATTCAAATTATTCCAATCTTCTTCCTTGTCAATTACATATGCAATATTGTGATTCCTTAAAAGAGCAATATCTTCAATCATTTTGCCCATTTTTCCATAACCTATAAGTAAGATATTCATAAAGCTAGCTTTGTTTTAATTAAATATAACAAGCAAAAATACAAAAACAAATGAGATTATTTAATTACTTGAGTTGAAAAAGTGATATAAAACAATATAATTGATAATCAAAAGTAAAAATATGTGATTAATTATACATAAATTCTTGACAAAATAGAGCGTCTTTAAGTGTAAATAATATTTAGTACTAATTAATAATCTGTAAACCTTAATTAGAAGTGACAATATCACTTATCAATCTTATTAAACTTCGTTTTAATCTCTAATTAATGGCATCATGTTCTCGGAATCATGGCATGATTCCATCCAATTCATGCCATGATTTCCTTAATATCATGGCATGATTCCGACCAATTCATGGCATGATTCCGAGTAATTCATGCCATGAATTCAAGAACATCATGCCATGATTGACCCGTCCTGAATAAGGTTGACAAATTATTAATTTGTACTAAATGATATTTACACTTTTGATTTATCGTCCTATTTTTAGTTTACACCTTA
>JAFNAR010000038.1 GCA_017860255.1 Bacteroidota bacterium
ATTTTATCAATAAACTAGTTTTAGAAATAAAAAAATAAACTGTAAATTTGAATTAGTAATAACCTAAAAAGTGTAAACCTATTTCAGGAAACGACAAAACTTCTTTTAAATCTAATATAATGCCATTATAATGTCAGTATAATGCCATTAAACCAACCATATAATGCCATTATACTTATCATATAATGCCATTAAATGGAGAATATAATGGCATTATATTATTTTTAAACAAGGATTAGTATGATTTATACTTCGTTTTTTGAGTTCAAAATAAAGTATAATTAGATGAAATAGTAAAGATATTTCATTAACCAAAGAAGAAAATTGAAATTGAATTAAATTAGGTTTGGATTAATTAAATATTCTAATTTACAACTAGTTTTTTCACAGTGTTGAAATTCGAATTATTAACTTTAATAGAATAAATACCTTTTGCAAATCCACTAACGTCAATAATTAATTGTTTTTGAGTTAAACTATATTTATATGTCTTCAAAACTCTTCCATTCAAATCCAAAACAAAAACATCCGCATCTTCAGTCAAACCTTCTATTTCCAATTTTGTTTCCTTTTCAGTTGGATTAGGAAATAAATTAATTGATATTTCATTATTAACTATATCTCTTAATCCTATCAATTCACATATTTGAATACTTAATTCACTTTCACATATACTATTTAACGCTTTTACTCTGTAGCAATAGTTTATTCCCTGAACAACGTTGGTATCAATATAGATTCTTTGAGTTGTACTTCCTATGGAATCTTCATTACGATAAATAATGTAACTTTCTCCATTTCCTTCCCATTCTAATTGAAGATAATTAGTATCTGAATTAATGGTTAAATTAGTTGGTGTTTGCATTGTATCAACCAAAAGATTGAGCGTAATTGTACTATCACAACCATTTGATGTTTGAACAACTCTTGAATAAGTACCAGTTGAGTTTTCGCTGAATCCATTTAAAAAATATGTTTCTCCACTGCAAATTGCAGCATCGATAGTTGTTCCATACTGGCTGTTTACCAAAGCTGTTTGAGGTAAAACTAAACAAGAATCTGAAATATTTATTGTGCCTCCATTCAAAGCATAAAAACTTGTTTCTAAAATATAATATTGTCCTCCTTCAATTGAATCAGCAAAAGCAAGAATACTCCCATTTGTTGAACTAACCTCTGTTCTAATATTTGAAGACAAAGGCCTTTTAAACCATTTTGAAGAATAATTAAGTTCAGAAGAAGGACGTATTCTCCAAGCTTTATTTGTAGCTTGCCATTCAGTTGCATTATATTCAAGGCCTTGAGAATTGTAGATAAAAGCAGCTTGAGTTCCAGTTTGGTTTTGTATTCCCAAAGTAGCATAACCATTATTAGTTGAAGTACAACAAGGTTTATTTTGCAAATAAAACTCAATTACATTGGTTGTCTCATATAAAACAAGCATTGTTGTAGAATGTTGAGTCGTATTTCCAAATAAAGGGACATCATAAAAACTAATAATTAATTTTCTATTAGGATATACTCCTTCAGTACAATAATACAATTTTCCAGAATTAATATTAGTATCATTGCTATAATAAAGATCCTGATAAGGAGCAAAAATACAATTTAAAAAGTCAGGATTTGTTGAAGGAATATATATTCCTGCACTATAGGAACAATAACGACTAGAATCAAATCCATTTGCTGAGGCAACAGATAAATTCCAAGAAAGTACACCATTAGAACCAATTACAAATTTGGATAAAGCATTTTGCCCATAAAAAGAAAAAACAAAAGGATTAATTAAATCTTCTTGTCTATAATTAATATTTAACACTTCAGACCATATATCTTCAAAAGGTAAAAAATAATCTATTCTATCAGGGTATTCATTTAAATCAAATGAACAAGGAGGATTATAAGGAATTGATTCACGAAAATAAGAATTTGTAGCTCCTGGAGCAAATATTCTTTTATTTAAAACTATTGAAGGATTTGCACAATTAAGTTGAATTGTATCTCCTGAATATACAATATTACTTATTGAATCATAAATAACAGAACTTAGGCTTGATTGAGCATATATGTTTGTAAGAAATAGATTAATAATAAAGAATAATGCTAAGGGTTTTTTCATAACTTATCAATTTGATTCCACAAAAATAACATTTGTTTCTCAATAATCAGAAAAAACCCTTAAAAATTATTTATTAATTTTTTTAGAAATAGACAATTAGACCAAAGGTTGGAAGTATTGTTCCAGTTGTGGTTGAAATCTTTCTAAGTATGTAAGCTTGGTTATCTGGTGTTAGATTAGGATTACCATTAGTATTTAAATTAGTATAGATTGGTTCGGATTCTGCTTTATAGTTATATACATTTTGTATGTCAAGATATAATGTTATATCAAAGTTCTTCCACGCAAATTCTTTATCCACTCTAATATCTAACTGATGATAGTTTCCTAAACGAAGTGTGTTGAATTTTGTATAATCCAGATAAGGCTGTTTTCTTACATTCCAAATTTGTTGTTGAGAAGAAACATATTCATCAATTGGAGTGTATGGGCTACCTCCAATCAAACGCCAGCGAGCACTAACCAACCAGTCGTATTTAAACTTGCGACTTGCAGTTAAATTTAGAATAAATCTATTATCCCAAGAGGATGAAACATATTTACCTTTAATATCTGTAAACTCAGAAATAAAATAAGTGAAGACAGCATAAATATTAAATTTCTTAATGTCATTTGCTGTGAAAAGGGCTTCAATACCATAAGCTCTACCTTTTCCGTCTGAAATTAGAGGTTCATCACCAACTGCTCCAAAATCATTTCCCTTACTTGCAAGGCTTATTCCTTCATTAAGAGTTATTGGATAGTTGTAATATTGTTTGTAGAAACCTTCAACGCTTGCTTTAATCTTTGCCTTTGTGTTGAATTCTAAGCCCAAAACATAATGATTAACATGAATGTACTTTAAAGTTTCTCTATTTACAAACAAATCATTTGAGTCTTTATATCCCATTGAAGTGTAGGAAGGTTCTTTGGTGTAGTGTCCAACGTTTGCATTTATGGATATATGTTCGTTGAAAAGATATGAAGCTGAAATTCGAGGAGAGAACTGAACTAATGGGTTTGACATTAAATTAGAATAAGTGTTTCCGTCAAATCTTGCTCCCATTCCAAGTTTAAGTTTTTCTTTGAGGTAAGCATCTCCAGTCTGTACAAAAAGTCCGTAAGAAAATAAATCAATTAGTGAGTTGTATTTGTCTTCAATCAATACATTATTTATATTAATTGTTCTATTGCTATTATTTGTGTATTTTGAATAACGAGCATTTGCTCCAAAGCTAAGTTCAAAAGGAAGGGTTGTATATCTTTTTTCGTATCTTAGTTTATTCTCTGCTTCAACAGATGAGTAATCAAAAAGTTTTGGAAGGTTTTTATTATTATCAGGGAATTTCTCAAAAGCATTTCTTAACATATTTCTACTTAGAACAACCATATCAATTGAGTTTTCATTATAATGTTTATAAACTGCACCAACAGTATAACTCAATTGATTATAGTCAGGCAAAGTATTTAAAAGATATTGTTGAGATTCATCTGGATTATCTATAGTAAGATTAAGTTCTGACCTGTCAAAGGCAGCAAGTCCAAGAAATAGAATTTCATTCTTTTGGTTAATATTCCATTTATAACGGAATTGGATATCATCATAAGAAGGTAAGAAAGGAAGTCCTAAAGCAGTAAAAAGGAATTGTAGATAACTTCTACGATATGAAAACAAAAGATTATTATCTTTAATTGGTAAATCAAAAGTTAAAGCAAAGTCAGAAGCTCCTATTGAACCTTTGAAATGCATCTTATCTCTTGAACCTTCTTTTTGTTTAATATTCATAACTGAACTTAACGCTCCTCCTCTATTGGAAGGAAATGCTCCTGAAAGAAAATCTACTTGACGAACAAAATCTGGGTTAAGAATTCCTACTGCTCCACCTGAAGCTCCTTGAGTTGCAAAGTGATTAATAATTGGAATTTCAACATCATCTAAAAAGAATACATTTTCTGAAGGACCTCCTCCTCTAACAATTAAGTCATTTCTATTTACAGCTCCTGCAGCAACTCCAGGAAGATTTTGAACTGCTTTAGAAACATCTCGATTGCTTCCAGGTGTTTTTTCAATTTCTTGAAGAGATATTGTTCTTAAAGAAATCGGAGATTCTTTACTTTTTTCCTTGACCGCAACAACTTCCACTTCCAAAAGGTCTTTGGGGGCTTCTTCCATTTTAATAACTGTGTAGGCACTATGACTGGTAAAGACTTGCAATTCGTCAGAAATAACATATTTATATCCAATAACACTTACAACAATTCTAATAAAACCTACTGGGACTTCTTTAATTTCAAAATAACCTTTTTCATCTGTTGATGAACCTAATGAGGAGCCTAATATCATAACATTAGCATAAGGAATTGGCTCATTTGTATTTTTATTTAAAACTTTTCCACTTACTCCTCCTGATTTTGGAGCACTTGCCTGCGAATAAATATTATTACTAAAAATCAGTAATAAAGCGAATAAGTATAGGATATTATTTTTCATGATATAATCGTTTAAAGTTATTTTAAACAATAAACGGAAAATTATTTTGAATATTATTATTTTCTTTAAATATTATTGTCTAAAGGAAATTATAAAAGAACTGTTTTCTAATAATTAATTAGAATAGATTTAATTATTAGAGAATTGATTTATTATTTAAGTCCAAGTTCGATAATAATCCTATTTATCTTTTCATTTGCTTTTTCGAAAAGCTCAGGATAATCTTTTAGAGAATTTAGTTGATTATATACTCCAAAATAGAATTTTATTTTTGGTTCTGTTCCAGAAGGACGAACAGATACTTTGCTTCCATCTTCTAAGAAAAATTGAAGTACATTTGATTTTGGGAAATCAAGAACTTCTTCTTTTTTCTCTTTAAGGTCAATATTTAATTGTCTTTGATAGTCTTTAATTCTAACTATTTCAAGGCCTATTAGTGTTTTTGGAGGATTTTCTCTAAAAGCAAGCATCATATTTTGAATTTCTTCTGCTCCTTGCTTTCCTTGTTTTGTTATAGATATTAATTCTTCCTTAAAAAAGCCATATTCTAAATATATGTCAAGCAAGATATCAAAGAAAGTTTTTCCTTGTTCTTTTGCCCAAGCACAAACCTCAGCTATCATACAGCATGCAGAAATAGCATCTTTATCTCTTACAAAATCTCCAATTAAAAAACCATAGCTTTCTTCTCCTCCACAAATATATTTTTCTTTTCCTTCCAATTGAAGCATTTTGTCTGCAATAAACTTAAAGCCAGTAAAGACATCATAATTCTTAACTCCAAAACTTTCAGATATTTTTTTTATTAGCTCGGAAGTAACAATTGTTTTAATTGTATACTCATTTCCTTTAAGCTTTGAAGTTTCTTTTAAGATCTTTAAAATATAATATGTAAGAACTGTGGCAGTTTGATTTCCATTAATAAGAATAAATTCATTGTTTTGGTCTTTAACAGCAATTCCAACTCTATCGGCATCAGGATCTGTTGCTAAAAGAATATCGGCATCAATTTCCTTAGCAAGTTTAATTCCCAACTCCATAGCTGAATGTTCTTCAGGATTTGGACTTTTACAGGTTGGAAAATTACCATCAATTATGGCTTGTTCACTAACAATATTTATATTTTTAAATCCATACATCTCCAATGCTTTAGGAACCATTGTTATTCCTGTTCCATGCAAAGGAGTGTAGCATATCTTTATATCTGAATGTTTCTTTATTATTTCTGGGTTAAGACTTAATTTAAGAACTTCTTCTAAATATCTATTATCAAAGCTCTTTTCAACTATTGTAATATTATCCAAATTATCTTGAATCTTTACTTGAGAGTAGTCATTAATTTTAACAACTTCTTCAATAACTAAAGTATCATGAGGTGAAACCAACTGACCACCATCATTCCAATAAGCTTTGTACCCATTGTATTCTTTAGGATTGTGTGAAGCTGTTAACATAACTCCTGCATCACATCCAAAAGATCTAACTGCATAACTAAGCACTGGAGTTGGACGAAGTTCTTTAAAAAGGAAGACTTTAATTCCATTGGCAGTAATTACTCTTGCAGTAATTTGTGCAAACTCCTTACTATTATTTCTGCTGTCAAATGATATTACAACTTTAATTTCCTTATTGGGATTAGATTTAATAATATAATTGGCAAAACCTTGAGTTGCCATTGCAACAGTGTATTGATTCATTCTATTTGTACCAATTCCCATTATACCTCTAAGGCCTCCCGTTCCAAATTCAAGGTTTCTATAAAATGATTCATTAAACTGCTCAATATTATTTTGCATCATATCATTAATAATATCTTTTGTAGATGAATCAATGGCATTGCTATCTAACCATTGTTGAGCATTCTTTTGTGCAGCTAAATCTAAGTTTGCCATAATATAAATTTGATTTTTAGATAAAAAGAAATGGATTTACAAGTCTATTTCTTGCTTTGTTGCAATTTGGGTTTTTCAATTGATAGAGCTTTTTTGCTCCAAAATTTTGCTTCTTTTAAATTCTTTTTAACTCCTATGCCTTGCTTATAAATTTTCTCTAATTCCCAACATGCGTCTGCATTATTAGCATTTGCAGCTTTCTTGAAATTTTCTATTGCTTTATTTTGGTTAATATCTAAATCTTCATCTCCTTTTTGATATCCCATTGCCATCAAATAACAAACCTCACCATTGTATTCTGCAGGTAAAGATTGCATAATTTCAAATGCTTTAGGAAGGTTTCTTTTAGTTCCTTCTCCTTTATAATATAACATTGCTAAAGGATAATCTGCATGACTTATGCCCAATTGCTTTGCTTTAGTAAGGTTTTCAAATGCTTTCTTATTATTTAATTCTGAATTTTCATTTAAATTTAGCACTCCTTCAACATAATATGCCATAGGAATTTGTTTTTGGAAAGGTTCTTTGTTCAATTCTTTTGCTTCTTTAGGTTTTGGAGCTAATCCTTCATTTGCAATATATAGATAAGCTAATGATGATTTAGATTCAAGATCATTTTCTTCAACTGCTTTATCATACCAGAACTTTGCTTGATTATGGTCTTTCATAACCACTTTCCCATCTCTAAAATAATCCCCCATCTTTCTCCAAGCCAAAACTTCCTTCCTTTCAGCACAAACTCTATACCATAAATAAGCTCTACTATTGCTCTTTGAAACTCCTTCTCCTTTTTCAAGTTTTTGAGCAACAATTAGCTGAGAGGCTTCATGTCCTTTTTCTGCTGCAAGAAGATATAAATTAAATGCTTTTCTTAATTTAACATTAGTGCTTATGCCTTTGTCGTACATTTGAGCAGTACTATACATCGATTCAATATGGTTTTTATTTGCAGCTCTTTCAAACCAAACAAGTGCATTTGCTTTGTTTTCCAATCTACCAATCCCTGAATAATATTCCTTTGCCAAATCATACATAGATTGAACATTGCCATTCTTAGCTTTTTGTTCAATATTTTGAGAAAAAACTAAAGGGATAAAGAAAAATATAGCGGATATAAATATTATTGTTTTTTTCATATTAATGATTTATTTATTTTTCGTACTTCCACATTTGCTGCTCTGTCCAATATTCGTTGGCTTTTGGGTAACCATTTTGGAATGCCATTTTAATATAGTTTATTCCCATAGCCTTATCTTGCTTTACATACTCTCCTTCAAAAAGTAGTTGTCCAACCTTAAATTGAGCTTTTGCAAGATTTCCGTCATCGGCAGCTTTCTTATACCATGAATATGCTTTCTGATAATCTCTATCAACTCCTTGTCCTGCAAAATACATTTCTCCTAAGCAGTAATATGCTTCAACATTTTTAAATTCTGCACTCTTAAGAAATAAAGTATATGCAATTCGTGGTTTTCTATCAACCTCAACTCCATAAAAATAAAGTTCAGCCAATGTTTGAATTGCTTGAGGCTGGTCTTGTTCTGCAGCTTTGGAATACCAATAAAGTGCCTTAGCCATATCCTTTGGCATTCTGTCGGCTCTTTCATACATTCTTCCCAATCGATATTGAGCATCCTTATCTCCAAGTTCTGCATCTCTAATGTATGTTTGTGAAAAGACTGTTGTGCTAAATGCAATCAATAAAACAAACACTATTCTCTTTATCATATTAAATATGTTTTTACGATTTAATTCAATTTTAAGTATTAAAACA
Organism: Bacteroidota bacterium; assembly: GCA_017860255.1. Classification (GTDB taxonomy): domain Bacteria; phylum Bacteroidota; class Bacteroidia; order Bacteroidales; family P3; genus UBA10566. The sequence continues at coordinate 8,256 of JAFNAR010000038.1, forward strand.
GAAAGCAAAGGTATAAATTTTATATGTATTGTACAATTACTTCCTTCATAAATTTCTTTTCTAAGACGTCTTCCAAACGCTTAATTGTTGTTCTTCTTATCTCAACTTCCACTCCAAGCGTAGGGTCGTGATGTGCCTCATTAATTTTTGTACCAACCATAATAATTATTTCATCACTATCTAAAAGAAGCCTTACAATTTGGTCAGCTGGCCCGTTTCCAAGATTTAGAGTTGATTCTGTGTTGTTTGAAAGAATGGTTACAACCTTATTTAGAGTAAGTATTCCCTCAGTCACCAAATCTATCCCTTCCATTTTTGACATTGGAGGAAGAGTTGGATCTGTTGGTTCAACATTATCATCAACCTCTATTGCTAATTCTCTTGAAATTATATCTGTTGTTGTTGCCCCACAAATAACTTTTTTCCCTTCAAAATTTTTAACTGTTTGAGCAAATTCCACATCACTTTCTTTCCTAAAAGGAGGTCCTGTTGCAATAATCATCTTCCTTGGATTTCTAAAATAAATAACTCCACAAGAAGTATCATCCTTAGACCTGAAATTATCATTGGAATATGCTCTATTAACAACCTTTTGAGCTAATTTGGATGCTGAAATATTTCTATCGTGAGCAATGGTTTCTTTAACATATTCAACATATTTTTCTCTTGTCCATCCCAACATTAACTCCGGTGAGCCCATTCCTGACTGAGTTACTCCATCAGAAATAAAAATTATTCTATCCTCTTTTTCTGGAACAAACCTACATGACTTTATTTCTTGAGTTTCTCCAAAAATATTTTTGCAGTCCAAACTCAATTCCTCCCATTCCAACTCCATTATATTTGCTCCTCGCATAACCAAACAAAGAGGATTATCGTACTCCAATATATTTACTTCTCCATTATCTACATCAACAATTGTGAAAGTTGCATAACTTATCTTTCTTTCACTACACACTGGCAATGTTTTCATAATTATATTGCCAATGGTTTGAGCATCTTTATATTCTTCCGAGAAGCCCAAAGCCATTGTTGCAGTTAGAGTTCCTAAAACATTTGCCTTTACTCCATGCCCCATTCCATCTGCCAAAACAGAAATCAATCGTCCTTCTTCTTTAATACGCTTTGAAAGAAAAACATCTCCACAAATATATTCTCCAAGGTGATTTCTTTGGTTAGAACCTACTTCTATATAATATTTTTCATTCATAGCTTATCATCTTTAATGTTTTCTAATGAAACTTCTTTGCTAATATTTCAGTGAGAGTGCTATAAGATAAAGAATTTGCAACCCAACGCTTATTTCCCTTTTCTGTATTTAAAATTGCGTTTGCATTTTCAATTGTTTCTGCTTCATTTAACTTTTGAATAAAGTCTGTATATTCTCTTAAATTTCCAGAGAACAAATCATTTATAAACATAAACTTTTCATTAACTCCAATCGCTGTTCTCAAATCAACTTTATGAGAATTAAAACGTTTTGATATATCATCTTGCTTTATAGTTGTTGAGAAATTTTCAAATATAGATTTCTTTTGTTCATACTGTTCTCCAATTGTTTTCCCATTTGAAAGATTTTTAGGCTTTGGTTCTTCTATTGGAGTTTCAAAAAACAATTCTTGAACCACTTCTTCTTTTTTCTCTTCAACCTTTTCCTCTTCTACAACTTCTTCATCAACAACAATTTTTTCAACTATGTTTCCTTCAGTATCTTTTTCTTCAACTATATTTTCTATAACCTTTTCTTCTTCAACTATTAATTCTGGTTGAGTGTCCTTTACTTCATTTTCAATCTTGTTGTGAATTGGAGAAAATGTTGAGGTTTTAGGCATTTGTTCATTTAAATACTTCAATACAGAAGGAATTCCCTCTTTCTTTTCAGCAGGTTCTTCTATCTCATTTGGTATATCATTAATTTCTGTTGTTTCAAATAAAGCTTCCTGCAAAACTTCCTCTTTTTCAATAACTGGTGTTTCTTCAATTACCAATTCTAACTGTTCTTTTTCTATCTCCTCAAATTTTTCATGAGCTTCTTTTTCTAATTTCAAATCTTGTTCCAATTCAACTTCTACTTCTGGTTCTATTTTCTCTTGTTGAGCCATTTCAAACTCTGGTTCTTTTTCAATAATAACCACCTTAGGCTTTTCTTCTATTTCTTGTTCTTTGGTAGCTTCTGGAATATTAATTTGTTCAATTTCTTCCTCAATACCTAAATCAATAACTAAAGAATATGCCTTTCTTATTCTTTCCAACAAAACATCTAAATCTAACTGTTCAACTTTTTCTGACAAAACCACTCTTTGAGAAGCTTTATTTATTTCAGAAATAACTTTTTGTAATTGATTTTGAAACTCATTCATATTAAATTATATTCTTTTTTATATTTTTAATCCCGTGTAAAATTACCAATATTATTTGAATTGTAGTATGTTTTTAGCAAAACAATTCAACAATAAATTGTCAATAACCTTATTTAGTGTTTTAGTAATTAAAATTTATTTGAGTAAATCTCTTTGGCTAAAAAATTAAGTCCCTTTTAAACAAATTTAATCACCGACTTTTTTAATTTAAACGCCGACTTTTTTTGCTTAAGCCCCTTCTTTTTTGAAATAAAAGGAGTGTATTTTTATAACGATAAGATTTCTGTGCTTTAAGATTTATTAATTAATTGCCTTAATATCTAAATTAGATGAAAAATATTCTTTACATTTGCACAATGTTTAATAGATAAACAAAAAATGAGACATATAAATTATATTGATTGGGGTTTAATTGATTATAAGGAAGCTTGGGACAAACAGGAAAAGATTTTCAAAGAAAAGATTGATGAAAAACTAAGCAATCCCAAGACTTCTTCTATTGAGCAAGACTTTATTCTTTGTGAGCATCCTCACGTTTATACACTTGGAATGCATGGGAAGGTGAATAATCTTTTGATTAATGATGATTTTTTAAAGAAAATTAATGCCACTTACTACAAAACAAATCGAGGAGGGGATATAACCTATCATGGATTTGGACAAATTGTTGGCTATCCAATTTTGGATATTGAAACTCTTGGCTTATCCTTAAAAGGCTATATTTGGATAATAGAAGAAATGGTTATAAGAACAATGAAAGAGTATGGTATTATTTGTGAAAGATTGGAAGGTGCAACTGGTGTTTGGATTGATTCAAAAGAAAAAAGTGCAAGAAAGATTTGTGCCATTGGAGTTAGAGCATCAAGATATATAACAATGCATGGCTTTGCTCTTAATGTAAATACAGACTTAAAATATTTCCAATATATTAATCCTTGTGGATTTGTTGATAAAGGAGTTTGTTCAATGGAAAAAGAAATGGGAGAAAAGGTAGATGTTGAGAAAGTAAAGAAATTATTATACGATAACTTTGTAGATTTAATAAATAACAAATAGAAATGAAACGTAGAGAACTTATTAGTTTAATTGAAAAGAAAAAATCCTTTCTTTGTGTTGGTTTGGATTCAGATATAAATAAAATTCCTTCTCACTTGCTTAATGAAGAAGACCCAGTTTTTGAATTTAATAAAGCAATCATTGATTCAACTCTTCCTTATTGTGTTGCCTATAAACCTAATTTAGCATTCTATGAAAGCAGAGGAATTAAAGGACTTGTTTCTTTAAAGAAGACAATGGATTATCTTGCTCAATTTAAGGGAGAATGTTTCACTATTGCTGATGCTAAAAGAGGAGATATTGGAAACACATCTGAACAATATGCTAAAGCTTTCTTATATCCAAAAGGCGATTTTAACTTTGATTCAATGACAATTGCTCCTTATATGGGAGAAGATTCTGTTAAGCCATTTACAATTTATGAAGATAAGTGGGTAATTCTTTTAGCTCTAACTTCCAACAAGGGAGCAAACGATTTCCAATTTATTGAAGACAAAGAAGGAAAACCTTTATTTGAAAAAGTTCTAACAAAAAGTCAAGAGTGGGGAAATAAAGAAAACTTAATGTTTGTTTGTGGAGCAACTCAAGCAAGTATGTTTACAAGAATAAGAGAATTGGCACCAGAAAGTTTTTTGCTTGTTCCTGGAGTTGGAGCTCAAGGAGGTTCTTTGGAAGAAGTTTCAAAATATGGAATGACTAAAGATTGTGGACTATTGGTTAATTCTTCAAGAGCAATAATATTTGCTGACAAAACCAAAGACTTTGCACAAGTAGCAGGTAAAGAAGCAAAGAAAGTGCAAGAGGAAATGGCTGGCTATTTGAATTTATATATGAAATAAGTTTACCAAACCAATAATTTTGTTGTTTAAATAATATAAGTGTAGATTTAATTTGCATTAACTAAAAAAGTGTTTGTATGAAACGATATATTAATTTTTTATTCTTCTTATTGATAAATATCATTAGTATATCTGTTTTTGCACAAACCTATATTATGCCTGTTAGTGGTAATGTTTCTCACACAACAAATACAGGAACAATTTATGATGATGGAGGAATTGCAGGAAACTATTCAACTCGTGTAAACGCAAAGATGACTATTTATCCTACAAATCCTTCTTCAAAAATTAAAATTTCAGGGACTTATAATCTTGAAGAGTTCTATAAAACAAAATTAATTATTTACAATGGGGATGCTTCCTCAACATCTATACTCTTTTCTAATATTAATCAAGGAACATCAGGTTCAATAGATGTTACATCCTCAACAGGTCCTGTAACAATTTATTTCTTTGTTGATTCCGATAATCCTTCAAGTGGATTTGAATTAAATATTAGCATTTGCGATGTTTGTCCAATTGCAACCTCAATAACTCCAAACGTACTTACTGACACCACAACCTCTCTCTCTTGGAGTGGAAATTCTGACAATTGGCTAATACACTATTTCAGCATTCCTGCTGGACAAGATACTGTTATTGCAAGTTCCTCTAATTCAGTTTTTCTTTCTGATTTAATTCATTGTGATCAATACGGAGTAGAAATATACACTCCATGCGACACTATGCCCAACTCATGCAGGATGACACCTACAATAACTTATTGGACTCAATGTATTTGTTCTGTTCCACTAACTGCTGTAGGCTCTATATCGGGAGATACATTATTTGCCAATTGGACTTCTACTAATCCAAGCATTGAATGGACTGTACTTCTTACTTTGAATGATTCAATTCTCGATTCAGTTATTACAACTGACCTTTCTGCAATCTTTACTGGAGTAAATTCAACCCTTTGCTACATTGTTTATATATATGAGAATTGTCATAATGTTCCTTTTCCTTACATTTGCAAATTAATGAATGTTGTTGTTTGTCCTCCTTGCCCTTGTCCAACTGCTTCTAATGTTGGGTTCATTCTCAATTCTGATTCCATAACTGTTAATTGGAAAGAACCTGACAATAGCATTGAATGGATTGTAGACCTATATTATGAAGGTGTTAAATTATCCACAATTGTTACAAATGACACTGTTGCCACATTTAATGATTTGGAACCAAATACAGATTATGAAATTATTATATATTCCTATTGCCTTGATTCTATTACTTGCCCTAAAAGTTTTACAGTTCGTACAACTTGTTCCTGTCCAAAGGCTGAGGATGCACATGTGCTGAGTATTGATGATGGAATTGTAATAATTGAGTGGGGAAACAATCCTAACTCTCCTGGATGGATTGTTGAGTGGAAACTTGAAGGCAATCCAACAATTCACTACGACACCACTTTCACCAACTCCATTCAACTCGATTTAAGAGGGATACATGGGCAAATTCATGTAACCATTCACTCCTATTGTGATAACTTTGAACCAACATGTGCTGAGTACTTGAATTTTATTCTTATTGAAACTGTTGGCGATTGTTTTGATTTTACTAATCTTTCTTCTCCATCAGTTAATGCAAGATTTGGAACTTATGAATATCCTTATGTATTCACTGGACTTATTAACTACGGTTATCAAAGTATAAATAGCCGTCATACAGTTCATTTTGACACAACGGAAAGAGATATTAGAACAAATAATGCTCTAAGAACAATACCTCAAGGCTCATTGGCATCTGTTAGACTTGGAAATTGGAAAGGTGGTGCTCAAGCTGAAAGCATAACCTATGCCTACAATGTTGATACAAATAATTATGATTTAATGATTCTCAACTATGCCATAGTTCTTCAAGACCCAAGTCACACTGTTTTGAACCAACCTAAGTTTTTATTGGCAATTATGGATTCAAATAATGTAATTATTGATTCAGTTTGTGGTTATGCCTATTTTATTGCCAATACAAGTTTGGGATGGAACACAGCTCCTGATTCTCCTGATTCAAACGTAATATGGAAAGATTGGACTAAGATAGGATTTGATCTTTCACAATATCACGGACAAACAATAAAGGTTCGCCTTACTACATTCGATTGTAAGGAAGGAGGACATTATGCTTATGCCTATTACACTCTAAATTGTTCAAGAAAAAATATTTCAACCTCATCTTGCGGAGAAACCCAAACAAATGTTTTCAGTGCTCCTGAAGGTTTTCACTATCAATGGTATTCTTCTTCCAATCCTAATCAAGTTCTTTCAACTGACAGGATATTGCAAATAGTAACTGACTCAACACAAAATTATTATTGCATTGTATCTTCCATCGAAAACCCTGTATGCAAGTTTAGAATTGATGCTTATGGAGGAAAGAGGTTTCCTTTGGCTGACTTTACCTATCAAATTGAACCTAAGGATTGTTATTATGAAGTGAAGTTTTTCAATCAAAGCAAACTATCCTCCAATGGAATTGATCCATTGCCTTCAGGTGATGGATGCGAAAACATTAAATGGATATTTGACGATGGAGAAATTCAGTATATTGATAATCCAATTAAGACATATTATTCCTCTGGTGAGCATGTAATTAAACTTGTTGCTGGGATATCCGACTTTCAATGTACTGATACAATGGAAATTCTTCTACGATTAGTTAGTCCAAACGGAGTTTTAACCATAATTGGTGATTCATCTTTATGCGAAGGAGAATCTACAACGCTAACAGCAACAATGCAAGGTCAATATTTATGGAATAGCTCCGATACCACTCAAAGCATTACATTTTCTCCAACAATAGACTCACTTTATATTGTAAAAGTTATGGACTCAGCAGGATGTTTAAACTATGCTTCCAAAATTGTAACAGTTCATCCTCACTACAATGGACTGATTGTTTTTGATACAGTTTGCGACAATTATATTTATGATGCTCAAGGTACAATACTAACAGAATCAGGTACCTATAACCTTAACTTAATATCCAATTATGGATGCGACTCCAATATTGTTCTTAACCTAACAATCAATCCAACCTTCTATGACACCTCTTTTGCAATGATTTGTGATAATGATGAATTTCTTTTCCAAGGATTGGTTGTGGATTCAAGTGGAACATATCAAATTAATTATAATACCATTTATGGATGCGACAGTATTTATGTATTGCATTTAATTGTTAACCGAACATACAACGATACAATTTACGCAGATATATATTATGGAAACGTATATAAAGAAAATGGCTTTAATGAAAACACCACTGGACTTTATACACATTCTTTCCAAACAATAAATGGTTGCGATAGCGTTTTATGTCTCGACTTGCAAGTTGACAGAATACTCTTTCCAAATGTTGTAACTCCAAATGGAGATGGAATTAATGATGTATTTGAAATTCATAATTTAATTGAACAAAAAGCTTTTCCTGAAAATGAACTCTATATTTACAACCGATTAGGAAAGCTTATTTACCATTTCAAAAACATTTCCAAAGAATCAGACCTTTGGTCACCAGCCCAAACCAACTCTCCAACGGGAACCTATTTTTATCGTTTTATTGGCAAACGCCATGATAAAACCATAGACACAAAGGGAGCAATTGAAGTGATTCAATAAAGAAGTCAATCATAATTGAAAATAAGTCCTTCATAATCAAAAATATGTCCATCATATTTCCAAATAAGTCCATCATATTTTTATTTATGAAGGACTTATTTTTCATTATGATTGAGTTTTTTCAATAATCCACTTTTGTAGTATTTCTGACTCCTTATTTTCGGTTTACTAACTCTTTGTTTTAATTTACTAACTCCTTACTTTAATTTTTTCTTTCTTTACTTTAATTTACTGAAACAGCGTTTTAATTTACTGAAGTAAGGTTTTATTTTTTCTTTGCATAGTTTTACTCCTTTTTCACAAAAAATAACATTAATAAATTATTTGAGGTACTATAAATCACCGCTCTACTTGTTTGATTTTAATAATAATTGTTTCCTTGTTAGTTGACTTTACTATATTTAGTAAATATTTTTACTGATATTCAACCATTTAGAAACATCTTTTGAATTATTTTCATTTATTCTACTTACTTTTTCTTAAAAAGAATTGTATATATATGTAATTGAACAAAATATAATCTTATTATTATGAAAAAAATTATTAGAAAATTTTTATTAGTTCTTTCTGGACTAATTATGTTTGCATTTGTAACGAATGGGCAAACACTAAACATGAACAAATATGTTGATATTCGTGTTTCTTCTGTAGATTGGATAAGTCTAAAATTAGCGGCTGATACTATGAATGTCCCTATAAGGGTTGTTAGTGGTATTTATGACACTACTTTAATAATTCATAACAATTGGTCAGGAACGTTAAATTTCCATGCACAAGATTCTATCATGAGAATTTATGGTAATGTCGCAAAGCTTGACTGCGATAGCAACTATAATAAAATTACTGGATTAAATTTCACTCATAACAATGTTATTCGTGTTCTAAGATGTAATAATAATTCGATTGATAACTTAAATACAAATACCTTAACTTATCTAATGGAATTGGACTGTTCTTATAATTTGATTCCCTCATTGAACTTAACTATTCTAACTGTATTAAGGTCTTTAGATTGCTCCAATAATTTTTTAACTTCATTAGATGTTAGTGGTTTGAATTATTTAATGAATTTGAAATGTGAAAGGAATTCAATAGCATCAATTAATGCAATATATTGTAATGGATTGAGAAATATTTACTGTGCAGACAATCAACTTTCAAGTTGTGCTTTAGATTCAATTTTTCATAGTTTGCCAACACTTAGTTCAAATATTATAGGTAAATCATATATAAAAAATAATACTTTGTCCAATCCTGGCACTTCTTCTTGTAGGGATACAATAGCCACAAATCGTAATTGGAATGTTCTTGATTATAATAATGGTAATGGAGATTTAAATATTGTAAACTCTTCTTATTCTTGTACGAATTTTAATGGAGTATTTCCTCCATTAGATACATCTTATAGCATTACATTAAAAGTTCAGCAAGACGAGTGGATTAGAATGTATTTCTTGGCAGAACACAGAGGAACTCAAGTTAGAGTAACAAGTGGAACCAATGATACACTATTAATTGCAGATACTTCTTTGTATTATCCTATATGGAGTCCAAATCTAAATTATCAAAGTATCTATTTTTATTCTGAGGATACAATTATAACTATAACAGGAAAAATAATTGGATTCGATTGTGATCTTAATTATAATAAAGTAAAAGGATTAGATGTTTCTAATAATGATTCATTAAAGTACTTACATTGTGATGTTAATGATATATCATCATTAGATATTTCTAATCTTGTTAATCTTGAATTATTAGATTGTTTTTATAATCCTCTTTATACATTAAATCTTAGTGGACTTACAAAAATAAAATATTTAAATTGTAGCGCTAATCATCTTTCTGAATTAGACATAACTGATCAAATAGAGTTAGAACATTTGTGGTGTTATCATAATTTCTTAACTTCTTTAGATTTGAGTACTAATACTAATCTTAGAGATATTGAATGTTTTAATAATAATCTAAAATCACTTGATTTTAGAGGGCTAGATAATTTAAATTATATATTATGTGGAAATAATGATATTACTTCAATAGATGTAAGCGGATTAAGTAATCTTGAGATTTTAGGTTGTCATAATAATCAACTCACTTCGTTAGATGTAAGTAATCTAGTCAGATTAATATCATTAGGATGTCATAATAATCTTATTAGTTCAATTAATATATTTGGTTGTGATAGTTTAACGGGAATTTATTGTTATGGTAATAATCTTTCTGCTTGTGGAATTGATTCCATATTTCACACTTTAAATTTTACCCAAACAAGTTTGAAAACAATATTTATTAAAAATATAACAGAAACTAATCCTGGGACTTCTTCATGTAGGGATACCATAGCAACTAATCGTGGATGGAATGTCTTTGATTGGAACAATGATAGTGGATATATTAATATTGTAAATACTAATTATTTATGTACAACACAAGCTATTGAAGAAATCTTAATTGATAATGTTGAAGCACAAGTTTATCCTAATCCTGTTAGGGATGAACTTGTGGTTGAATGTGACGAGAATATTGAAAACTTAGAGTTATTTGATTCATTTGGAAGAAAACTTATTGTCAGAAATAATTGTTCAAGATTAATCAAACTTGATGTTTCTAAAATAAAGAGTGGGATCTATATTCTAAAACTACAAACTTCTAAAGGAAAAGGAGAATATAAAATAGTTAAGGATGAATAGTTTTTTAATTGTATAGGTTAAATAAAAAGGAGTTTAGTTTTTTTATTACTAAACTCCCTGTGTTTATTATGATTCTTGCAATTTTACTTTAAGTTGGAAACTTCGTGTTTGGATTGATTGATGGTTTCTTCATCTGTCTCTTCTTCTTGAGGGCGATTGTAGTTGATGTAGTGTTCCCATTTTTCTATTACATTTTTCATATCCTCTGGAAGATTGCTTTCAAAGAATATATTTTCTTTTGTGATTGGATGTACAAAGCCAAGTGTAGTTGCATGAAGGGCTTGTCGAGGAAGTAGTTTGAAACAGTTTTGAACGAATTGTTTGTATTTGGAATAGGTTGTTCCTTTAATAATTTGGTCGCCTCCATAGGTTTCATCATTAAATAATGGATGACCTATGTATTTCATGTGAGCTCTAATTTGGTGTGTTCTTCCTGTTTCCAATCTGCATTGAATTAGGGTAATGTAACCAAAGCGGAACAATACTTTCCAGTGTGTAATGGCTGTTTTGCCATAATCTCCCTCTGGAAATACCTGCATTACCCTCCTATCTTTGAGCGAGCGTCCAATATTTCCTTCAATTGTTCCTTCCATTTGGTCAAAGTCTCCCCAAACTAAGGCGGTATAGGTTCTTTCTACTGAATGGTCGTAGAATTGTTTTGCTAAAATGGTTTGTGAGACTTCATTTTTAGCAATAAGTAAAAGTCCTGTAGTGTTTTTATCAATTCTATGAACCATTAATGGTCTTACTGGATTTCCTTCCTTGTCTTTTTGGTTTTGGAAATGGAATGTTAGTGCGTTAAGAAGTGTTCCTGTGTAGTTGCCATAGCCTGGGTGAACAACCATTTCTGGTTGTTTATTGACAACTATCAAATCTTCATCTTCGTAAACTATGTTTAAAGGAATATCTTGAGGTATAATTTCAATTTCTCGAGGTGCAGTTGGCAAAAATATCTGCACAATGTCTCCTGGCTTTACTTTGTAGTTTGGTTTAACAGGTTTATCGTTTACTTTTATGCAATCGGCTTTTGCTGCTTGTTGAATTTTATTTCGTGAGGTTTGTTCAAGCCTATCCATTAAAAATTTATCAATTCTCAATAGGCTTTGACCTTTATCAACTTCTATGCGATAGTTCTCAAATAATTCGTTTTCTTCTTCTTGCGGCTCTAAGGTCTCTTCTATCATTTTTGTATTATAAGTTTCTCTTGTTCTGATTGATGGGTTTTTGTGTCAATTAAGTAAAGGATGTAAACTCCATTTGAAAGAGAGGAAACATCTAATTGAGATTTAAAAGCTGAACGATAAACCTCTTTACCCAATATACTTATTATTTTTATTTCGTAATTGTGAGAGTTGTTATTATTAATTTTTAAATTGACTGTGGAATTGGTTGGATTAGGATATATTGAAAAACTTAGTTCTTCCTTTTCCACTTCTTGCAATCCAATTAATGCTTTGTAGCCAAAATATGGACGTATCATTAATGAGCCTTTAAAATAGGTATTTTCCCAAATGCCAACACAGTTACCAAGTATTTTTGATGAAGCGTCAGTGTTTCTGTCAAAGCCAATATTTAGATAATCGTCATATTTTGCTTGTATTGAAACAAAAAACTCTTCGCTTCCCAATACTAATGGGTAATCTAAATAGTATCTAACAAATTGATTTAATCCATCTATTTCAGGAGTTAAATAAATATGAGAACGATAAATACTATCATTAGGCTTACCTGCCAAACTATTCCATACGCTTAGGTAGAAAGGCTTTAGATTGGCATCATTATAAGTTGAATTAAAATAAATATCAACTGCCGTTAAGGTATCTGGCACATTAAGATTAAAACCTACTGCTAAGCTAGAAGGTACATTTTGCACTGGCTCTATACCTAATCCATTCTCTGCAGTACCATCATCGTAAGCAAAATAGTTTTCAAAAACTTGCTTGAAACGAATTGTATCATTTGAAGTTCTACTATCTTGTCCAACCCCTTCTTTAACAATATGAACTACATCAAAAGTTTCCCATTGATTTGGATTTAAAGAGTAAGAGAAATTGATTGGAGGGTTAGCATGATTGGGTGAGGTTTGGAAGTTTTTTGTTTGAATGTAAGGATAAATGTTTACAAAACCACCATTATAAGAAGCTACCTCTGATCCAAAACTATTGAAAACATAGTAATTATATTGTGAACTTAGGGCAATATCTGAAAGATTAATAATTTTAATATCAATACTATCTCCCATATCTTCTTCCCTAAACTGAAGAGCTGGCATTGCTTGATATTCTTTCAAAAGAGAACGAGCAGGATTAACAAAAGCTATATCTCTAATGGCTCTGTCATCAAATCTTCTATCTTTATTCAAATATACATAATCTAAGTGCCAATGCTCGCAATTGCCAACATAGTCATAAGATGGATTATTGGCTAAGGATGCAAAATTGAGAAAACGGAAGCGAAATTCAGAATTAAAATATATTGTATCTACTATTGGAATATTTATAAATAACCAATAAGTACTGTCTTTTGCAAAAATACTATCAACACTAAGTCCTTCAGTTTTCCAAACATTATGCCAAGTGTTTTGACTTAAACTATAAAATTGAAGAACTAAAGAATCTTTTTTTGCTGGAGTTGCTCCAATATTATCCCATTTATCGCCAATTCCACCTCCTGGTTGGACATAGAAACTAAGATAAATGCTATCTTGAGGAGTTAGTTTGGTTGGTGTTGGAAGCAAGGTTGAATCTAAACGAATTTTGCAAGAAGTTAGTGTATCTGCAGGAAATCCAGTTGTGTTTGCTCCTTGATAAAGTTGTCCTTGAGAATCAAGAGCATCAAAAGTAACTACTCCAACTGTAGGAGGGAAAACAGGATAATCAAAATTAACCCATGCTCCTGAATTCTCCCATAAATTTGGATTAGGTATATTTGTGTAGTTTGAAAAGTCTTCAACAAAAGGAAGAACAATACTACTAATATTCTTTGTTGTATTTTTATTATTTACTTCTTTTGATTTTCCTGCTTCTGTCAATCGAAATTGACTATTTGCAACAAAAGGAATAACTAAAAAGAATACAATAATAATAATCCATTTTTTATAACTCATCATTAATCTCTATTATTTGATTTATGGTGTCTTCAACAATAGGCTCTGACATTTTAAATCTCTTTACCTTATCGTTGTAGTTTGGTTTTGTATCATTCATAAATTCTATGCTGACTGTTGTTCCTTTTGTAACACTACTGCTATTTGGAGAAAATGAAACTACTCGAGAATGTATAATATCCTTTTTGCCTTCAAAATTTTTCTTCCCAATATTTAGTGCTGCTTCCCAAAGTTTCTTTTCTGCCTCAGGTTCGGTTAACCCAATTATGTTTGGCATAGTGGTTGAATATTTTTCTTGATTCATTTCAACAACCAAATCAATCTCCTCTCCTCTTTGTATTTGACTTCCTTCTTCAATTGGATTTCCTTTATATCTTTGACCTACAACAACACTATTAAAATCTCCAATATTGAAAATAAATTTACCTACTCTAAGTCCTGCATTTGTAAGCTGATTTACTGCAGAGCGAACACTTTGGTCTTTACAGTTAGGCATTGGTATGTTTTCTCCTATTGATGATGTTATAACAACATAAATCTTTCTTCCCTTCTTTATTTTTGAACCTGCTTTTGGATCTTGAGATATTATCTTTCCAGCATGTTCTCCTGGAGTGTAGATGGAGTCGAGGACAATTACTTCAAAATCATCCATTTCTTCCATATCTTCTATTTCTTCCATAAGACTCCCTTCAATTTCAGGCATAACATATTCTGAACCATGACGAGTGTAGAAGTTTAAACAAATAAAAGCAATAATAAGTACTACTAAGAAAACAGCTGCAATTAAGCCTAAATTCTTTAAAAAAACTTTACTCTTAAGAAAATCAAATAACGACATTTATATTATGGTTTAATCTCTTCTTCCTAAATAAATTGCAATATAGTATAGCAATGAAGCTAAAGAAGATACTGCAGCAACAACATAAGTATAAGCAGCTGCTTTAAGAGCTCCTTGTGCTTGTTCTTGACTTTGAGATGAAGTAACAGAATTGTTTTCTAACCAAACTAAAGCTCTTTTTGATGCATTGATTTCAACAGGAAGTGTTACAAAACTAAAAAGAGTTGTAAATCCAAATAAAACAATACCTACTAAAAGTAAATTTGGAAAAGAGTTTACAAGAACTAATCCTGCAAGAATTACCCACATTACCCATTTTGAAGCAAAGCTAACAACAGGAACAAGTCTTGAACGAAGCATAAGCCAAGAGTAGGCAGTTGCATGTTGAACAGCATGTCCACATTCATGAGCAGCAACAGCAGCAGCAGCTACATTTGCTCCTTCATAAACTCCTCTACTTAAATTAACAACTTTTGTTTGTGGGTTATAATGGTCTGTTAATTGTCCTTCAACACATTGAACAGTTACATCATATATATCTTGATCTCTAAGCATCTTTTCTGCAACTTCTCTTCCTGTAATTCCTCTTTCGGTTGGTATTTTAGAGTAAAGTGCAAATTTTCTTTTAAGGTTAGAGCTAACAAGCCAGCTTAATAGAGCTGTTCCAATGAAAATAACCCAATAAATAATGTTTCCTCCCATATATCCAGTTTCTGGTGTCATAAATTTCTATTTTTTGTTTAATTAATTATGGTCTTTACGTTTATAAACTTGATTTTATTATTTTAATCCCCATTAAAGCGACAAAAATAGTCATTTTTCGCCACTAAAATGGTATTAAAGTATAAATAATATAGTATAATTAACGTAAAATTGAGGTTTTTATGTATCTTTGTATGCTTTTTTATTTATATGCTTCTTTTAAGCACTAATTGATAAGAACAGACATATTAACTAAAGACATAATTATTATATGATTAAATCAATGACAGGTTATGGTAAAGCATCAGCAACTTACAATAACAAAACGCTTACAATTGAAATAAAAACTCTAAATAGTAAACAAGTTGACTTAAATCTTAAACTTAACTCTTCCTATCGCAATAAGGAAATTGAGATAAGAAATAAAATTGCTAATATTCTGGAAAGAGGGAAAGTTGATTGTTATGTAATCAAAGAATTTGTTGATGAAGCTCCCAATTTAAACATAAATACAGCTCTTTTTGTTAGCTATTACAAACAATTTGAAGCTTTAGCAGATTTAGTGAATGCTCCCAAAGAGCATCTTCTTCATTATGTCTTTCAAATTCCTGAAATAAATAGTTGTGCAAATAAAGAAATCAAACAAGACGAAATAGATATTTTATTTCTCCTTTTAGATGAAGCCTTAGAACAAACAGATCAATACAGATTGGTCGAAGGAAAATGCTTGGAGAAAGATTTGCTTTTGAGAATAAATCTTATTGGAGAAAAACTTCTTGAGGTTAATCAATTTGAAACAATAAGAATTCAACAAATAAAAGACAAACTACTCTCCAAACTCAATGAATTGGATTGTCAATCTTTAGATATGAATCGTTTCGAACAAGAGATAATTTACTATCTTGAGAAATTGGACATAACAGAAGAAAAAATAAGATTAAAACAACATTTAGATTATTTCGTTAACACAATGAATCTTCCTACTTCACAAGGGAAAAAACTGGGATTTATTGCTCAAGAAATTGGCAGAGAGATTAACACTCTTGGTTCAAAATCTCAGGATGCTAACATGCAAAGAATTGTTGTGCAGATGAAAGATGAGCTTGAGAAAATAAAAGAACAAATATTAAACATACTTTAAGTGATAAACAAAGAGGAGTTATTTGATAAGAGAATTAACATTAAAGACCTTTTTAAAATTAGAGGTACAAGTTTTTTTTTGTTTTTTTTAATTTCATTATTCTTTTCTTATACCCTTTTTGCTCAAACAGATAAAAATTCTCAAGAGAAAGCATTCTTTTTGAATGAAGAAACTCAAAACAAAATTGACCTTTATGAAGATTTAATTGACAAGGAATTTCGTCAAGAGTATTATGATAATCTTTTAAGTCTTTATTATCAAACAAATCAAGACTCAAAAGCAGAAAAACTAATAAAGAAAACAATAAAGAAATTCCCTCAAAACTCAATCTTTATTGCTGATTTAGGTACTCATTACCTTAAATTAGGTGAACAAAACAAAGCAAATAATCAATTTGACAAATCTATAGAAAATCTTCAAGCAAACAGTAATAGCATTGTTCAGCTTGCAAACTATTTTAATATTAGAGGAAATATTGATTATGCAATTAAAACATTTAAAAAAGGGAGAGAATTATATAATAACAAAAGCCTTTTTATCTTCGAGATTTCTTATCTCTATCAACGTCAAGGCAATTACGAAGAAATAACTAATGAATATTTAGAGCTTTTGGATGAAAGTCCCACAATGCTTAATCAAGTTAAAATTTATCTTGGAAGCATTTTGCAACAAGATAATGATAGTAAGTTTTCAGAATTTCTTCGCAATACTTTGCTAAAAAAGGTTCAACAAGAACCATCAAATCAAAACTTTTCTCAACTTTACATCTGGATTCTTTTGCAACAAAAGAACTACAAAATGGCACTTAATCAAGCCAAAGCAATTGACAAAAGATTTGAAAATCTAACTGGTCAAACAGTTTATGAAATTGCAAATATTGCTCTTAATAATCAAGATTACGAAATTGCAAAAGAAGGATTTATTTATTTGATTAACAAAGGCAATGAAAGCACTTATTATCTTGTTAGCAGATTAGGACTTCTTAATTCTCTTTATCATCCTTTTATAAACAAGATTAACCATACGCCAAAAGAAATTGCTTACCTGAAAACTCAATACGAAACAACCCTTGAAGAACTTGGCAAACTTCCTGCAACAATACCAATCATGCAACAATATGCCAATCTCTTAGCTTATTATCTTCATTTGCCTCAAGAAGCAGTTGATATATTAGATCAAACTCTTTCAATGCCTCAAATCAAATCTTTAGAAAAAGCTAAAAGCAAGCTAACAAGAGCTGATATTTATTTAATGGAAAATGATATTTGGGAAGCATCACTAACGTATTCACAGGTTGAAAAAGAATTCAAGAACGATGTTGTGGGTTCAGAAGCAAAATTCAAAAATGCAATGCTATCCTACTATAATGGCGATTTTACTTGGGCAGCTTCTCAATTTGATGTACTTCGTTCCTCTACAACCAAACTTATTGCAAACGATGCAATGCAATATTCAATTTTAATTTCAGATAATATTGATGAAGACTCATCCTATAATGGATTAACCTTTTTCTCTAAGGCTGAGTTTGCTCTTTATCAAAAAAAATATAGTTTAGCTCTTCAATATCTTGATACTCTCAATCAAAACTATCTTTCTCATCCCCTATTTGATGAAGTTTTGTATAAGAGAGCAGAAATTGCAATCAAAGAAAACCAATATCAAAAGGCAGACAGTTTATTAAATCAAATACTATTAAAGTATCCTGATGATATTATGGCAGATGATGCTCTTTACCTTTTAGCACAACTTTATGAAACACATCTTAACTCAACTCAAAAAGCAAAAGAGTATTACGAAAGAATAATTTTAGATTATTCAAATTCACTATATGTTACTGAGGCCCGCAAACGCTATAACGAACTTACCAACAAAACTACTATTCCTCAAGCGGGGAAATTCTCCAACGAATCCTTATAATAACATAGTTCATTATTACAGATCCACACAACAAATCAAAGAAACTCAATCACCATATCTTTGATATTAGAAAAGTATTATAGTTATAACGTATATTACATTATAGTTATAACGTGATATGCATTATAGTTATAATGTATGTTGCATTATAACTGTAATGCTATACACAAATCGCCTATTTACTACCACCAAATCGCCTATTTTCATCTTCGCTTTTGCAATAAAGAGAATATTAAAACGTTAGAAATTACGTTGAAAATAATTAATTCTTTACCTTAAAAATTAAATGTTATGACAATGCTTGTTATTCGTGTTTTGCGTAAAATTTCTGTAGGACCCAATAAAGGAATGAAATATTTACTTCGCCCCAAAAGGAGAAAACCCATTGGATTTGAGGAGTTGGCAAAAAGAATTCAAGCCCATTGTTCATTAACAAAAGCCGATGCCTATGCTGCCATGTTGCAGATGGAGGAAGAAATTTTTGCAGAACTCATGGAAGGAAATTCAGTAAAACTTGGCTCACTTGGAACCCTTACTCCAGTGTTTAGTGCTAAGGCTGTGAACACCTTAGAGGAAGCAAACGAGAAAACAATCACTCGAAAATTTCTACGATACACCGCTTCCCAAGAGATAAGAAAAGCCATTAAGAATATCCCCGTTGAACTTGACAAGACCGACCAAATCAAAGGACTGCAGCCAAGTTCTAACAAGTAATTATCGGTTGTTCTCCCTGTTGTGCGGGGTTCTCAAAAAAAAGTAGCAAGTAAATTACCTGCTACTTTTTCATTATTGTTTAGTTTTGTATTTATATGTTGTGGCTATCTTATGATATTGATTGATCCA
>JAFNAR010000039.1 GCA_017860255.1 Bacteroidota bacterium
ACTAACCCGTCTGGGAAAGTAGGTTGCTGCCAGAAACTTTTAAAACGCTCAGTAATTTAGTTTACTGAGCGTTTTTGCGTTTAGAGACAATGGATATTTTGTTTGTAGTCGATGGCTATTCTATTGGCTAACTTATTTAATATTATAATCTTGGTATTTATATATTATTTAATGTTTGCTCTTCTATTATATCTCCTTAAAATTACTTTAATATTCTATTGAGCAAATAATGCACCTTTTTAAAGGTTTGATTTGTTGGGTGAAATAAAATACTTATCTTTGCCAATTCTTTAGAAAAAATTAATACAAACTTATATGAAAAAGAACTTATCAGTTTTAGTTATTGCATTATTTGCTTTAACTATAAGTGCGTTTTCTCAAACTGAAAATGATAGAATTGAGACTTTACGCAAGGCTACTTTGGAGGAGATTAAATCAGCTCCTAAGGATGCTTACAAAGAATATTTTAAAAACGTACACGCAAGAACTCCTTTTAAAAAGAATTTAACCCTTGATGGTACAACTAAAGCTGCAAATGATAATAATTCAAAAGCTCCTTTGGAAGTTCCATCTGATATGATTTATCCAGGAGAGTTTGATGAAGTTCAAGCAGTAATTATGACTTGGCCATATATCACAAGAACAGTTTCTGGAAATCAAGATGCAGAACAATTGTTTGAAGGAAAAGGGATGGCTTATAATGGAAGTACTTTGGTTGATGTTTATTCTGTTCCTTATTTAGGGAATGATGATTTTGCAAATGTATTTAGAAAATTAGCTTATGGTATTCAACAATATTCTCAAGTATGGATTAATATTTGGAATGCTAGCGACTCAACTTTAATTTTGCAAGATATGACTCAAAAAGGAATGCCTCTTACAAATTATCGTTTCTTTATAAATAATGGTAATTCATTCTGGTATAGAGATTGTGGTCCTGTTGCTTTCTATTATGGAGAAGAAGATCAAATAGGCTTTATGGATTTTGAATATTATGGAGGAAGACCTTTAGATGATTTAATTGCAAAGAGAATTGGAGAACAAGCAGGTTTCTCTGTTTATACTACAACTATTGAATATGAAGGAGGTAATATTTTAGTAGATGGTCTTGGAGCTTTATTTACTTCTTCTGCTGTTTATGCTCTTAATGCTGACAGATATGGATTATATTATTTAACTCCTAATAATCAATTGGGACAACAAACAAAAACTCCGCTAACAAAACAACAAGTAAATGATAGTTTGACACATTTAATGAATTTAGATAGATGTGTTGTTTTACCAGAACTTCAATTTGATGGAGGAACAGGACATATTGACCTTTACGCTGATATGGTTGATGAAGCAACTTTTGTTTCAACAAAACATCCTGAAGTAATGGCTAACCTTTCAGATCCAATAAAAGTTGAACAAAATATGGATTCAATAACAGGAATGTTCTCTTCAACTCCTTTTGGACAAAAATACTATAACACTCGTATTCCTCTTCCAGCAAAAAATAATGGTGCATGGTACACTTCACAACCAGAGTATAATGATTCATACACACGTTCATACACAAATCATACTTTTGTAAATGGAGCCATAATGCAACCAGTATTTTATAACTCAACAACAGGAGATGTTGCAGGTAATTTGACAGCAATAGAAAAAATGAAACAAACTTATCCTGGTTATGACTTTGTTGAAATTGATGTTAGAGAATTTGATGGATTTGGAGGAGCAATACATTGTATTACAAAACAAGTTCCTGCAGAAAACCCAGTTAGAATTTACCATTATCCAGTTCGTTGGTTAAACACAACTGAAAATCCTTCAAATGGGGTTTGGTTAACAGCTCTTGCTCAAAACAAAAGTGGAATTGAAAGTGCTAAACTATATTATAGAACAAAAGGACAAACTCAGTGGAATGAAAAGAATATGAATATTTATGATGGAAACATCTATGATGCTGTTCTCCCAATCAATCCAACTTTAGAAGCAGATACAATTGAATATTATATTTCAGCAACATCAAACAACGGAAAAACCATCAATAAACCAATAACTGCTCCAAAAGGATTCTATACCTTTGTTTATGGAACACAAGTTCAAGGAAACGGTGATTATATCGGTATTGATTGTATGGAAGACATCAAAACAATTGAATTAGGAGAGTTTTTCCCTAATCCTGCACAAAACTCAACAAAAATAGAAATTCCACAAGGAGCTAAATCAGAAATTCCAGTTAAGGTTATTAACTTAAAAGGTCAAGTTTTAGCAAATTCAACAATACATAAAGGACAAACTTCTTTTGAAATCAATACATCTTCAATGAGAAGTGGAAATTATTGGGTTATTTTCGGAGAAAACACAAATGTTTCTATTAAGAAAATACTTGTTGTAAAATAACATAAAGACTTCAAGTTTAAAAAGCCAATCTTAATCTTAAGGTTGGCTTTTTTATTTATGTTAATATAATTTGAGTTGAAAAATCAAAACAAAGATCTATAAAAATAAAACCTTGTTTCAGTAAATTAAAACAAAGAAAGAAAAAAATAAAACAAAGATTCATTTAATTAGAATCAAGTAAAAATAAACTTGACTTACATAAAAATATATCCGATATATTTTAATTTATATCGGATGTATTTATTATTATATCGGATGTATTTTTCTATTAAGTAGAATAAAAAATAGGGATTAAGTTTTTCTTAATCCCTATATAGTGTTTGTTTGATGATTGTCTTTAATTCAATTAGAAAGTTTTGAATTTTGCAGCATCTGTTCCACAAATATTACATTTCTTTACTGCTCCTTTTTTGAAAGTGTCGCCACAAACAGGACAAACTTCCCACGCTTTATTAACATTTAAGTCATTACCCTCGGAAGTGATTAGATTTATTGCTTCATTATAATATTTAAAGTGTTCAGCTTCTACCTTAATTGCAAAATCAAAAGAGTTTAATGCTTTCTTAGCTTTTTCTTGTTCTGCAATCTTTATAAATTCAGGATACATATTACTGACTTCGTAATCTTCTCCTTTCATTGCAGATTGTAGGTTTTCTAATGTTGTAGCTACATTAATAGCTTCAATTATTGGACTAAAATCAACTCCAAGTTCTTTTAGAACTTTCAAATGATTTGCTTTATGAACTGCTTCAGCTTCAGAAGTTGCCCTAAACATTGCTGCAATATTAAACATTGAGTCAGCTTCTGCTTTTTGAGCAAATTTTGCATATTTTTCACTTGCATTTGCTTCTCCAGTTGCAGCACTTTTAAGGTTTTCAATTGTTTTTACTGGCTTGCTTGAGCATGAAACTAAAGCAAGAGCTACTGTTGCCAAAATGGCAAATAATTTAATTTTTTTCATAGTAATTAATGTTTTGTTATTGTTTGGTTTTTATTTGGTTATCTGAACATAAATACAATTTCTCCTCCAAAATAGCCTGTTGTGCCAATTAAAACAGCACAAAGAAGATATAAAACATATCCAATAACTCTTGCTTTTTTAGAGTGATTTTTGAAAACATAGAAAGTGTATGAGATTGCAGAAAGGATACTTAAGGAGGCTGTAATAATAGCAATTGTAAGGTGGGTACAACGCAATTCTCCAAGCACTCCTTCCATGTCGCTTGTAAAAATAAATCCACTAAGAACAGCAACAACTGCACTTAATGAACCAAGGATTAATAAATAGTAGGCTGTTTTTTGAATAGAGAAAGGTTCAATTGTAAATCCAAATTTACACTTACACTCCTTCTTTAAAATCAATTCAACTGTTGCAAACACAAACCCAGTTATAAGCAACGCAATTGGGAAATGAACAATTAGTGGATGTAGGTCCATAATTTTAAAATTTTAAGGTTAATAAATTGTTTAAGAATACTTTTTACATAGTTGCAAATATATAATTTTTCTAATAAATATGGATTAAATGATTATTTTTTAGATTTCTTCCTTATCTATCCAAGAAGCATAGGTAGGATAAGCTTGAGAAATTCTTTTTACAGTCCCTTCCAAACGTTCAGGATCAATATCCTTAACTTTCTTTGCTGGAATTCCTGCATAAACACTTCCACTTTCAACATGTGTATTTTCCAATAAAACAGCACCAGCAGCAACAATAGAATTACTTTCAATTATACAACCATCCATAACAATTGCTCCCATTCCAATTAAAATATTATCCTTAATTACGCATCCATGAATAATTGCATTGTGAGCAATAGAAACGTAATTACCTATTGTTGTTGGATGAGTTTTATAAGTACAATGAATACAAGCTCCATCTTGAACATTAACATAATTACCCATTTTAATATAATGAACATCCCCTCTAACAACACTATTAAACCAAAAAGAACAATTATCTCCAGTTTCAACTTCTCCAATTATTGTAGCGTTTTCTGCAAAAAAACAATCCTTACCAAATTCTGGTTTCTTCCCTTTAACTGATTTTATTAATGCCATAGCTATTCTATTTTTAATTTTTCAATTTTAATTTGTAAATTCAACATTAACCATTAATCATTAACCATTAATCATTAACCATTTATTTAATGTATGTCTCTAAAATACTAACCAATCCTTTAGGTTGAATTATTGTTTCTTCTGCAATTGCAGGAATAAGAAGAGCCTGCCCTTTTTGCAAAGGAATTTGATGACCAAGTGAATGAATAACTCCAGTTCCCTCAATACATAAATAAACAACAAAACTGTCAAGCATTGAATAATCCTTTTTGATATTATCCGTAACATGAATAACATTTGTTGTAAAGAAAGGAGTAGAAACTAATTCTGAAGTTTTGTTTAAAATATAGTCATACTTACTTTTTGCACTAAGACCAACAGATTTAAAATCCAAAGCTTCCAAAGCTTCTTCAATATGAAGTTTTCTTTCCTTGCCATTATCATCCTTTCTGTCCCAATCATAAACCCTGTAAGTTGCGTCAGAACTTTGTTGAATTTCTGCCAAAAGAACACCAGAGCCAATGGCATGAATTCTTCCTGAAGGGATAAAAAACAAATCACCTTTTTCAGTTTTTTCAGTATTTAATAGATTGGAAATGTTTTTATTTCTTAATCCATTAATTACTTCTGCTTTTGTAACATCCTTATTAAATCCACTAATAATTTCTGAATCCTTATCAGCTTGAAGAATATACCACATTTCAGTCTTTCCATTATTCATCCCTTTACTTTGTGCTAATTTGTCATCAGGATGAACTTGAACAGAGAGCTTTTCGTTGGCATCAATAAATTTGAATAGCAAAGGGAAGTTTTCTCCAAATTCTTCGTAACATTTTTCACCTACAAGCTCATCTGCATACATTTCAATAACTTCTTTCAAAGTACATTCAGCCAAATAGCCATTCTCAACCAAAGTTTCGTCATCTTCAATTGCAGACAAAGCCCATAGCTCTCCACAACGTTCTAAAGGAGAGTAGTCAATACCAATAATATCTTTAATTTTATTTCCTCCCCATATTTTATCCTTAAACAAAGGCATAAATCTTAAGGGATATAATGATTGTTCCATAACAAAATAAATGTTTTTGCAAAAGTAATGTATTTTTTATTACCTTTGCCCTATTAAATAACTCTAATATGAAAGGACTATTTAAACCTTTGTCATTATTTGCATTACTTATAATTCTATTTGCATTTTCATTAAATGTTAATGCACAAGAAAAGAAAACAGATAATTCTGAACCTACTTATGTTGTTGAGGAAGAACAGGCGATATTTCCAGGAGGGGGTGATACTATTGGTGGTTATGATGCAGTGCAAAAAATTATTTATGATAATATTCAATACCCTCAGGAGGCATTAGATAAAAAAATACAAGGAGAAGTTATTTTATCTTTTATTGTTGAAAAAGATGGTTCAATAGGCGAAGTAAAAGTTTTAAAAGATATAGGTTATGGTTGTGGAGAAGAGGCAAAAAGAATTGTTAAGTTAATGCCAAAATGGAAGCCAGCAAAGCATAGAGGTAAAGCTGTAAGGCAGCAGTTTACTTTACCAGTTATTTTTGATTTAACAACAAATGAAGAATAATTATTATACAATTATATTATGAACAAATTATTAAAACCTTTATCATTATTTGCAACAATTATAATAGTATGTGCATTCTCAATAAATGTTAATGCACAAGATGATAAAAAAGAAATATTAGAAATTTTAGATGAATTTGGTGGAGGTAAAGTAGATACATCTAAAGTTTTTACTTTTGTTGAAAACGAAGCTGAGTTCCCTGGAGGAATCGACGCTTTGGGACAATTTCTTGCAAGTAATATAAAATATCCACAAGAAGCTAAAGAGAAGAAAATTACAGGAAAAATATTTTTGACTTTTGTTATAGAAAAAGATGGATCAATTAACGATATAAAAATTTTAAGAGATATTGGTTATGGTTGTGGAGAAGAAGCAAAAAGAGTTGTTAAACTAATGCCAAAATGGAAACCAGCAAATCAGAAAGGAAAAAATCTTAGGCAACAATTTCTTCTTCCAGTTAATTTTAACCTCTCTACAGATGAAGAATAATATTTATGCATTATATTATGAACAAATTATTAAAACCTTTATCATTATTTGCAGCACTTATAATGGTATTTGCATTTTCATTAAATGTTAATGCTCAAGAAAAGAAATCAGATAATTCTGATGTTGTTTTTACAGTTGTTGAAAACGAAGCTGAATTTCCTGGAGGATTAGAGGCAATGAATAGATTTTTGGCAGAAAATATTAAATACCCAACTTTGGCTAAACAAAAAAACATTGAAGGAAAAGTAATTATTTCTTTTATTGTTGAGAAAAATGGGACATTAACCGATATTAGAACAATTAAAGATATTGGTGAAGGTTGCGGAGATGAAGGAGTAAGAATAGTTAAACTTATGCCAAAATGGAAGCCTGCAAAACAAAAAGGTCAGCCAGTAAGACAGCAGTTTCTACTTCCAATTTCTTTTGTTCTGACAAATAAATAATTTTTTTCACTTACTTTTTTGAAGTTTTAGTTGTTTATAATAACGTAAAGCGACAAAATCGTATAAAAGAGAATTGAATATATAATAGTTAATAATCAAATAATACAATTTATATTATGAAAGTAAAAGCAATTTTTAGGTTAGTAGTTTTTAGTTTAGCACTAAATCTATCATTGGGCTTATTTGCTCAACAAAATGAACCTATTGAATCAAGTGTAGATACCTATGCTTTAGCTCCAATGGAAAAACAAGCAGTTTCTGATTTTATTTTTGCAAATATTAATTATCCAAAAGAAGAAATTGGTTCTGGAATTTCAGGAATGGTTATAGTTAAATTTGTTGTTGAAAAGGATGGCACAATTTCCAATCTAACAATTGACAAAAGTTTAAGCACTCTTCTTGACCAAGAAGCTCAAAGAGTTATTTCTCTAATCCCTGGCAAATGGATTCCAGCAACAATAAATGGACAAAATGTTCGCTCTTATGTAAAACTTCCTGTTTTGTTTAGCGATCCTAGCAAAAAATAGAATTATCAATTTTTAACTCATAATTGAATTCCCTTTACGCAGGTCATCATCTAACAGGTGATGACCTTTTTTGTGACATAATGTCATATTTGTTTGTTTCTTTTCAATTGGCATATTTGTTGAAAGAAGAATGAGGAAAAGTTATTAAAGTATAAAAACAATAAAGAAACTAAATAAATAATTAAGAATATGGGAAAAATAATCGGAATTGACTTAGGTACAACAAATAGTTGTGTCTCTGTTATGGAAGGAAATGAACCTGTCGTTATTCCAAATAGCGAAGGAAGAAGAACAACTCCATCAATAGTAGCTTTTTTAGCTAATGGAGAAAGAAAAGTAGGAGATCCTGCAAAGCGTCAAGCAATAACAAATCCAAGCAACACAGTATCTTCTATTAAACGTTTTATGGGAGAAGACTTTGATAAGGTTGCTAAAGAAATATCACAAGTTCCTTATAAGGTTGCAAGAGGCGATAATAATACTCCAAGAGTAGATATTGATGGTAGACTTTATACACCGCAAGAAATTTCAGCAATAGTTCTACAAAAAATGAAGAAAACAGCTGAAGATTATCTTGGACAAGAAGTTACAGAAGCAGTTATTACAGTTCCAGCATATTTTAGCGACTCACAACGTCAAGCAACTAAAGAAGCAGGAGAAATAGCAGGACTTCAAGTAAAACGTATAATCAATGAACCAACAGCAGCAGCTTTAGCTTATGGTTTGGATAAAAAATCACAAGATGTTCATGTAGCAGTATTTGACCTTGGTGGTGGTACATTTGATATTTCAATATTGGAATTAGGAGATGGTGTATTTGAAGTAAAATCAACAAATGGAGATACACATCTTGGCGGTGATGATTTTGACCAAAAAATAATAAATTGGTTAGCTGATGAATTCTTAGCAGATAAGAATGTTGATTTAAGAAAAGACCCTATGGCTCTTCAACGTTTGAAAGAAGCAGCAGAAAAAGCAAAGATAGAACTTTCTTCTTCAACACAAACAGAAATCAATCTACCATATATTATGCCAATTGATGGAGTTCCTCAACACTTGGTAAAAACTCTAACACGTGCTAAATTTGAACAATTATGTGATAGTTTAATTCAAGCAACATTAGAACCATGTCGTAAGGCATTATCAGATGCAGGATTAAACAAGTCAGATATAAATGAAGTAATCTTAGTTGGAGGTTCAACACGTATTCCTGCAATTCAAAAGATAGTTGAAGACTTCTTTGGAAAAACACCATCAAAAGGAGTTAATCCAGATGAAGTAGTTGCAGTAGGAGCAGCAATTCAAGGAGGAGTATTAACAGGAGAAGTAAAAGATGTATTGTTATTAGACGTAACACCACTTTCATTAGGAATCGAAACCTTAGGTGGAGTAACAACAAAACTAATTGAGTCAAATACAACAATACCAACAAAGAAATCACAAGTGTTTTCAACAGCAGCAGATAACCAACCATCAGTAGAAATTCATGTTCTACAAGGTGAAAGAACAAGAGCTGTGGATAACAAAACAATTGGACGTTTTCATCTTGAAGGACTTCCACCAGCACCAAGAGGAATCCCTCAAATTGAAGTAACATTTGATATTGATGCTAACGGTATTCTTAATGTAAGTGCAAAAGATAATGCAACTGGAAAACAACAATCAATCCGTATTGAAGCTTCAAGTGGTTTAAGCGATGAAGAAATCAAGAAGATGAAAGCAGAAGCAGAAGCAAATGCAGAAGCAGATAGAAAAGTAAAAGAAGAAGCTGAAAAAATAAATGGAGCAGATGCAATGATTTTCCAAACAGAAAAGCAATTGAAAGACCTTGGAGATAAAATCCCAGCCGATAAAAAAGCTCCAATAGAATCAGCACTTACAGAACTAAAAGCAGCTCATGCAAGCAAAAACATAGCTCAAATAGATGCAGCAATGGAAAAAATTAATGCAGCATGGAGCACAGTATCACAAGATATGTATAACCAGCCAGGCGCTAATTCACAACAAGAACAACAAACAAACTCAAATTCACAAGACAAATCAAGCGATTCATCAAACCAAGATGGAGAAGTAACAGATGCTGATTTTGAAGAAGTGAAGTAACGAATTATCGTAAAAGATAAATATTTAAAGACCATAGTAATCTTTTTTACTATGGTCTTTTTTTTATTCTTATTTTCTGTGAATAAGTTTAATGAAAATTCTTTTGCATTAAACTTAAATCAAAGTACAGATCTTAATATATCACAAAATCATTTTCAAGACATTTGTTATGTGTTTGCCGATTATTCTTTCATCATAATCTATTTATTTCTTCATTCAATTTCTCCAATTTTTCCATTAAAGTATTGCTATCTTCGCTTGAGAAAAAGTAACCTATATAATCTTCGTTCCATTCAAAGTTCAAATTTGTCAAAATATTTTTAATGTCATCTCCATATTTATCAGGTGTATTTTCACCTTTTGATTTTCTAAATGCAATTTCATATGGATTTGGTAATTCATCATTATTGCAATAGTAAATATTGATTTCATAATATACTCTATTATGGCAGAAATTGCTGAAAACAATACAAGCCTCTCCATCGCTACTTTTTACATAGCAATATTCAATATTATTAAACAATCTAAATTCGTCTTTTCTAGGCTTTATATATTTCTTCCATAAAAATAATGAATACATTTCTGCGTGCAAATGGTTCATTTGAGATTGACCGAGCAAAATAATATCATTTTCGTTTTGAAAACGAATAAAACCCTGCTCACAATATTTAATTAATTCAGGACAATCAATTAAATAATCGCGCCAAGTGTTTGTTTTACCCTCACAGATTTTCTCTAATGAATTTTGTAAATTGGTTTTATCAAATAAATCGTCATCAAATACTTGTTTTACAAATAGCCTTTTGTGTTTATGTTCGTCTGTAATTCTCAAAAATCTTTTCCAACTATAATCTCTTGTGTTTTTGTCTGTTGTGAGCAAATTCTTCCGACATGAGGAAGATTCGATTAAATATTCGCCCTTTGTTAAAACAGCTCGTTCCCAAGCATACTGACTATTATAATTATTTTTGTTTTTGAAAACCACTATTGACTTATCTGCATAGTTTACAAAAGAATTAAAATAGTTTTTATCCTCTTGTTCCGTCCAATTACAGTTGTGCTTTTTCTCATAATAATCAAGTATTCCTGCAAATTCCAAAACAAAACCTATTTGTCCATCAAAGCAATTAATTTTTTCTGTTTGTTCAATAATATTTTTCCAATTATCATTCTTAGTTATGAGATGTGATTTTATTTTTTCTTCTAAAACCTGCCAACTTGAGAAGAAATCAATTTGAGGATTCTCGCCCAAATATTTAAGAATATCATTGCTTTTATGTAATAATTTTTCAATTGACTTTATTGCTCTGCAAATTTCATCAGAACCATCGATGATTGTATTATTGGCAAGATTATGAATAACTCTTATCCATTGTTCTATACCTGTTCTATCATTCTTATTTTCAATCAAAAAACGAATGTATGAGTGGAATAATATTCTTTCTTGATTATTTGCAAATGAGTGTTTGAGTGCATTTTCAAAAACTGCATTTTCGTCGTAATAGAATTTGTAACTTTCTGATAAATGGTTCTTTATTTTGTCGTTTCCATTTACAAGATTATCGAAAGCATCAATGAGATACAAAATACTTTGCTCTGTAATTGTATTTAATTCTTTGTATTTATAATAAGAAATATTGTCTGTATAATCTTTTCGTTTTTTAGCAACTTGAGTGCCCAGTAGAAATTCAAATTTATCGTCTTTTTCATTTGATATGGCATATTGATTCGTAATAATTACGCGAATAAAATTCTTCAGTTCTTCGTCATATACATTTTTATCGCCAGAAAGATCACGATAAGCCCAAAAAAGATTTGCCCATTTCGTATCTATATTATAAGAAAAATATCCTTTCAAAGAAACTTCTTTTTCTAACTTATTAAAATATAGTTTGAATTTTCTTATTATATCTACATTTTCAAGATGTTGTTCAAATTTTGCTTTAAAGTTCTCGAATGATGTAAGTGGTTTCCCTCGCGAGTTCATTTTTATATATAAATCATCTGTAAGTTTGAAATCTTTCAAATTCAAGAATAAGAAGGTAATGATTGGCTTTTCGGTATTTATCAAACTTTCAAGATAATTTTTCTTATTTGCGAATTTGATATGTATAGCATCAAGCATTGTAAGCATAGATTTGATTGTCGGGTCATATTTCCAAGACAAGAAAAACCAAGGTGAATTTTCTATTGTTTTGGATAGACTATTATCTAAACTTTTTCCGTCTCCATTTTCATCTGCTTTTAAAAGCTTATCAAAATCAATATTATTACCCATTAAAGCATCGCAAAATTCAGAAGAACTGCTTCGGGTTTCGTAAGTGAACATTGATTTTCCATTTTTAAACAGAGAAGAAAAAAACTTTTCTTTTCCCTCTGTATTTTCAGATATTTGATAGAGATACCAATGCAACAGAAAAAGTGTTGTTAATCGTTGTTGTCCATCAAGTGGTACAAATTCTGTAATTCCATCTGTTTGATTCAAACTTCCATAAACAAAATCCAAGTCTCTGTTTGGCTTATTCTCGTCTAAATAATTAAACAATGCATCTAAAAAAATATTGCGGACTTCAACTGTTGTTTTTCGACCTTGTGCATAATCTCTTTGAATAATTGGGATTGAGATTTTGTATTGCTTTTCGTTAAAAAGTTTATAAAATGATAATCTTTCGCCTGATAGTGTATTAATATTATTGTTCATTGGTAATAACTTCTTTTGGTAAAAAATCTTTTAATGTTGTTTTTATTGCTGTCAAATAATCTTTTGCATCGTTGTTGCTCCAATACATTATTTCCCCCATTTTATTGGAATAATATTTGAGAAATAAATTTTTTGTGGTTATAGGCACAAAAATTCCATTTTTATCGTTCTTGATGATTCTTTTTCGTTTAATAGGGAAAAAAGAATTTCCATAACTGCGATTTGTAGTAGCATCCAATAAAGCTAAATTAGAAATATCATTTTTTTCTTCAGTTTGCATATCTTCCTTGAAATATTTTTGAACTAATTCAAATGCGCTATTAAATTTTTCATCTTCAATTTTCTCTGATTTTTTTAATTTAATTAAACAATTGTAAATGGTTTTTATTTCATCGTTGATAAAAGCCAATTCGTTTGCATTTAGAATATCATTTGTTCCTATAAAATATTCTAAAATATCATCAATCCACGATAATCTTTTTTCGGAACTAATTGTTTTGTCTGTTTGTGAACAAATATGTTCAATGTCCCAATCTTCAGATTTATATTTGTGAAAAGGAAAACGCATATCTGATTTTTGAGTTTCTAAAATTGTTTGAATATTAAATAATAACAGGATTTTTTTTATCTGCTTATTGCCATATTCTAAATCATCAATTTTGCATTTAACTTGTTTTTTAATTTCTTCTTTCAAGTAGTTTTTAAATTCTGTTTTCGTTTTATTTGAAACTTCCTTTTTGATAATATTTATATCTTTTTTGCAGTCAATTAAATAGCCTACATAATGGAATAATTCATAGTCTTTATACCATTCCTCAAAAGTCAAAAAGTATTTCTTTATTTCTAACCAAATATTATCTATTGACTTATTGTTTGAGAAATCTTTGAAAAACTCGTTAAATGTGTGATAATATTCAGAATCTTTTGTTCGACCTTTCATTAAATCGAAAATATATTCAATTCTATTGTCGTATTTTAATGTATTTTCTGGGTTGTAAATAAAAAACCAAAACGAATCATCTTGTAATGTTTTTTCAATTGTGTCCCATTCTGTTGCAATTAAAATTTGTTTTAGAGTTGCTTTTTCTTTCGCAAAATTTCCTTTTTGCAAGAATAATGCTTTTATAAGTTCTGCATTGGTTAAAGGTATTTTGCCAATATTTAGGCGAGTGAAAATATCAATAGAATTATTATTTTCTGTTTCGTTGATTTCGTACCAAATAACTCTTACATTATTTGCTGTGTCAATTTTATTACCTTCTTGTTCTTCGATTTGAAATTTTAAGAGGGTATTTACAAAATCAATTGAATTGATGTTATTTTCTTTGTTCTCGAACCATTTTTTTATAGTGTCATATGCTTTCCAAATGTGGAAATAGTCAATATTTTGTTTTGCATCTTCTTCTGTTTGGTCTTTTATATTATTTAAAAAGTCCAAACTATCTGTTCTTGTTTCGTAGTTAGGAGGTGTAAAAGAAAAATTTTGAAAAGCAAGTTTGATTATATCTTCTAAATATTTTATTATTAAGAAAATAGTTGTATGTCGCTGCTGTCCGTCAATTACCTCAAATTTATCATTTAATTTCTTTACTACTATTGGCTGTAAACAATAAAATTCGCCTGTTGTTTTCCCATCTCTTTTGGAAAATTGCCAAATATCCTCTAATAATTGGGTCACTTGTGTGTCAGTCCATCTGTAACCTCGTTGATATGAAGGTATGAAAAAACTGTATTCAAATATTTGATTTACTGATTTTAAAACTAATTGATTTGTTTGACTTATATCCATTTTATTTTTTTTATATTTCTTAATCGTGCTACATATTTTTTGAGTGTCGCATAACATGCAAATAACTGCATGTATCACGCAATAAAGTTGCAATTGCAAATATATAAAATTGTTTTTGTAATCCAATTAAAAACTAACTTTATTTGTTCTAAATTTTTGCAAATAATAATTTTTCTTTATTTCAAATATGCCTTTTGAAACAGCTAATATAAACCTTGAAGTTTTATACAGATTAAACCAAAAGATTGGAAACCTTATTTCAAATCTTTTGCAGATGTAAGAATTTCTACATTTAGGGGAATTAAGAGGCTCAATGTAAAATTCCAGTGGAATTAAAAAATAAAATCTTTGTACTCACCTTTTATTATGCTACATAATCAATTTTGATGACAAAAATATTAGTATTGACATTAATTTTAATGTACTATTAATCAATTACTTTATAATTACATAAAAAAGACGCTATCTCCACACCCTACAGACGCCATCTCCACACCCTACAGACGCCATCTTCAGACCATACAGACGGCGTCTCCAAACCCTAAAGATGCTATCTTCATACCCTAAAGATTTGATCTTTACACCTAAAGATACTATCTTTATACCCTAAAGATGAAGTAATCAGACGTGGAGATCAAGTAAATTTGAGTGAAGATGGAGAAACCAGATATTTGTAAGGAGTTATGAAATTTATATGGTGAGTTTTTGTATTTAGATAGTTTCTTTTTATCTAAAAATACGGTTTTTCTAACTCAAAAAGTCCCTCTTTTTAATATGAAAAGACCGTATTTTTTACTATAAAATCTTTATCTAAATTTCACAAAACTTTATCTTGGTAGGAAAAGATAAGATTATAATTTTCAAAATGTTTATGTTGCTTTATAAAATAAACTATCTTTATGAGTGAGGGATAGCTTTTTTTATTACCTTTGCACGCTGAAAAAATAGTGGAAAAAAGATGAAAATGCTAAAAATCAATTTTAAAGATAAAAAATCTGTGTTAAAATTACTCTATAACATAGCTCTTCATGGTTTTGCTTTATGTGGAGTTGCTATTATTGGAGCTTGGGGTGTTTATCAATTGGGTTGGACAAAGAATAGTGGTGCGGTTGATCAAAACAATCGTTATCTTGCTGATGTTGCTCAAATGGAGAAAGAAGCTCATAAATCTCAAGAAACTTTAGATAAGGAAATGGCTGAAAACTGCTTGAAGATGGCAGCAATTAGTAAGTTCTATCCTAAGAATGCTCAATTAATAATTGAAGGGTTAAGTAATTCAAATGGAAATGTTAGTCTTAGCCAAATGGTTGCTACTTGTGAATTGGCTTTAAAAGATAATGAAGAATACCAAGACTTTGTTGCTAAAGAAAAACAATTGATAAATAGTGTTAAGGGAGAAAAGAAAGATGAAAATGCTATAGTATGGATGAACACTCCTGAATGGGAAGCTTTGAAGGTTGCTATTAAGAAGGATAAACGTCTTATTGATAGTGCTGCTTATGTAACTGGAGTTGAACCTCGATTAATTGTAAGTTGCTTGATTGGAGAACAAATTAGATTATTTAACTCTAAAAGAGAAATGTATAAGAAATATTTAGGACCAGTGAAGGTGTTAAGTGTTCAATCTCAATTCTCATTTGGAGTAAATGGTATTAAGGATTTTACTGCCGAATGGGTTGAAAGAAATTTAAAGAATGACACTTCTGTATTTTATATGGGAAAACAATATGAACATATATTAGATTTTAGAACATCTGATCATCAAACTGAAAGAATAAATCGTTTGGTTGATTATCATAATCATTATTATTCTTATGTATACACTGGTTGTATTCTTCATCAAACTAAGAAACAATGGGAAAGAGCTAAATATGATTTAAGTAAAAGACCAGAAATTTTATTTACATTATTTAATGTAGGTTTTCCTCAATCAAATCCAGGACCAAATCCTCAATGTGGAGGTTCTCATATAACAGTGGGTGATAAGGTATATACTTTTGGAGCAATTGGTTTTGATTTCTATTATTCTGGAGAGCTTGCAAAAGAATTTCCTTATTGGGAAAAGAGATTTAGACCATAAAAGAAACTCTTATTAGTCAGCACTTGCTTTTTTGATAATTAGAATTGAGAATATAAATTCATCTCAATTTTAATCCTTAATAAATCTATTCTATCTTATATTTATGCAAATTTATTTTCCAATATTAAATTTGAATAAAATTACCATTACATAATCAAAATAAAACTTTCCAATATTCAGTTTTTCTTGCAAGTAGTTTTTTTTTGTAGTAATTTTGTTTCTCTTTTTTATTATAACAAATAAATTCTTAAGCTAAGTGTCAAAAAATATTGATGGGGTTACTCCTTTAATGAGGCAGTATAATGCAATGAAAGCAAAATTTCCAGATGCAATTTTGCTGTTTAGGGTTGGCGATTTCTATGAAACATTTGGGAAAGATGCTGTTGAAGCTTCAAAAATATTGGGAATAACTCTAACAAAAAGAGCTAATGGTAAGGAGAAAGACTTGGAGCTTGCTGGTTTCCCTTATCACTCAATAGATACTTATTTGCCTAAACTTATTCGTGCAGGAAAGCGCTGTGCAATATGTGAACAATTGGAAGATCCAAAGCTGGTAAAAGGTATTGTGAAAAGAGGAATTACTGAAGTTGTTACTCCTTCACTTTCATATAATGACAAAACTTCCGACCATTCACAAAATAATTTTTTGGCAGCCATACATTCCAAAAAGGATAATTATGGAGTAGCTTTTTTGGATATTGCAACAGGAGAATTTTTTGTTTCACAGGGTAAGAAACAGGAAATAGAAAAACTCCTTCAAACCCTTTCACCCAAAGAAGTTATTTTACAAAAACAGAAGTTAAGAGAATTTCAAGAAGGCTTCAAGAAAGATTTTTACACAAATACTTTTGAGGACTGGGTTTTTACAAAAGACTTCGCAAATGATATTCTATTCAAACATTTTGATGTGAATTCAATGAAGGGTTTTGGAATAGAAGAAATGGAACTTGGAGTTATTGCTTGTGGTGCTTGTCTTCACTATTTGAACGAAACTCAACACACTGAGCTTTCTCATATTCAGAAAATATCAAGATTAGACAATAGTAATTTTGTTTGGCTTGATAAGTTCACCATAGCCAATTTAGAATTAGTTCATTCGCTTTATTCAAGTGGCTCAACACTTATTAATGTTCTTAACAGAACAAAATCGAATATGGGAGCAAGACGTTTGCAACGTTGGGTGCTTTTGCCTTTAATAGATAAAGATGAAATTGAAAAGCGTCAAGATGTTGTTTCTTTCTTTATCCAAAATGATGTTTTGGCAGATAAGATAGGCATAAGCTTGAAAAGAATTGGTGATTTGGAGAGATTGATTGCTAAGGCAGCTTATGGAAAGATTTTACCTAATGAGGTTGTTGGATTAAAAAATGTTCTTAAAGAGATAAGGGAAGTAAAATCTTTATGCAAAGACCATAAAGAGTTAGATAGAATAGATGAAGTTGATGCTTGTGAAGATTTGATTAATAATATTACAAAAACACTTTCTGAAGAAGCTCCAAATGCAGTTTCAAAAGGTAATGTGATTGAAAAAGGAGTTAGCCAAGAGCTTGATGAATTAAGGGAGATTGCCTATCATGGAAAGGATTATTTAAACAAACTCCAACAAAGAGAATCAGAGAAAACCTCAATACCTTCTTTAAAGATAGGTTTTAATAATGTTTTTGGATACTATCTTGAAGTTACAAATTCACATAAAGATAAAGTTCCAGACTCTTGGCATAGAAAACAAACTCTTACCAATGCAGAGAGATATATTACAGAGGAATTAAAGGAATACGAAACAAAAATATTTGGAGCAGAGACAAAGATATTGGAAATAGAATCCTTATTATATAGTAAATTGGTTTCTGAAATACTTCCTTATATAAACAAACTTCAAAAAAATGCTGAAATCATTTCACAACTTGATTGTTTATTATCTTTTGCAGAAATAGCTCTTGAAAATAATTATGTTCGTCCAACAATTAATGATGGATTTTCTTTGAAAATCGTTCAAGGACGACACCCTGTTATTGAAAAAATGCTTCCTTCGGGTGAGAATTATATTGCCAATGATATGTTCCTGGATAAGGACACTCAACAAATAGGAATAATAACAGGACCAAATATGTCAGGTAAGAGTGCCTATTTGCGACAAAATGCCTTAATTGTTCTTATGGCTCAGATAGGAAGTTTTGTTCCTGCAAAAAGTGCAGATATTGGAATTGTTGATAAAATATTTACTCGTGTTGGAGCTTCAGATAATATTTCTTTGGGAGAGAGTACTTTTATGGTTGAAATGAACGAGACTGCAAGTATTTTGAATAATCTTTCCGACAGGTCTTTGGTGCTTTTGGATGAAATAGGAAGGGGAACAAGTACCTATGATGGAGTTTCAATTGCTTGGTCAATTGCTTCCTACATTCACGACCATCCACATTTTAGAGCAAAGGTTTTGTTTGCTACTCACTATCATGAGCTAATTGAAATGGAAGGAATCTATTCTCGAATTTTCAATCTCCACGTAACAATTAAGGAAATAGGTAAACAGATAATATTCTTAAGGAAAATTGCTAAGGGAGGAAGCTCTCAAAGCTTTGGAATACATGTTGCACGACTTGCTGGAATGCCTCGACAAGTTTTGCAGGAGGCAGAAGAAATATTGGAGAATTTGGAAAGTAAACAAAAATCCAACAAACAAAAAGTTCTATCCAAACCATCAAAGAAACAAAATAATGATCCATATCAATTAAGTTTTATTCAATTGGATGATCCATTACTTTTAGAAATAAAAGAAGATATATTAAGTACAGATATTGACAACCTTACGCCAATGGAAGCACTTCTAAAACTTCATGCGATAAAGAAATTAATAGAAAAAGTTTAGAAAAAGTTTGGTAGAAAAGAAAAAGTTAGTATTTTTGCACCTCCAAATCAAGCGGAAATAGCTCAGTTGGTAGAGCACAACCTTGCCAAGGTTGGGGTCGCGAGTTCGAGTCTCGTTTTCCGCTCATCCTTTCTAAGGACGCTCTGGTGGTGGAATTGGTAGACACGCAGGACTTAAAATCCTGTGAGCATTGCGCTCGTGCGGGTTCAAGTCCCGCCCGGAGTACAGAGTGTAAACGCAAGGTATTGAAATATATACTTTGCGTTTTTTGTTTTGGACTTAGTTTAACTCTTTGGTATAACTTAACTCTATTTAATTGTTATCTCCTCGTATGTTTTTGAAAAATGAGAATTGCTTAAATTTATGTTTGGAGGTTAAAAGAAAAATATCGAACTAAAAGAATGACAGTATTAAAAAAGATATTTAGCATTTTTAGATTATCACCAGATTATCAGAATAGAGTTTTTGGTCTTGATTTGATGAGAGCCTTAGCCATAATATTTGTGGTAATGAGTCATGGCTCGATGTTAGAAAAAGCAAATACTTATTTCCCCTGGATACGTTTTGTTAATGGAGTAGAGCTTTTTTTTGTCTTAAGTGGTTTCTTAATAGGAGGTATATTGATTAAGAATTTCCAAAAAACCAATTCATTTGGGATTAAAGAAATATTTAATTTTTGGATTAGGAGATGGTTTAGAACTTTACCCAATTACTACTTAGTTCTTATTCTAAATATTATTGTAGTTTATTTTGGTTTGATAAATGAAGATTTCTCTCATTTTAGCTGGAAGTTTTTTTTGTTTCTGCAGAATTTTTCTCAACCATTGGTAGGTTTCTTTTGGGAGTCATGGAGTTTGAGTGTTGAAGAATGGTTTTATATTCTTTTCCCTGTTATTCTTGCTTCTTTCTATTTTTTGTTCAGACGCTTTAAAG
Organism: Bacteroidota bacterium; assembly: GCA_017860255.1. Taxonomy (GTDB): domain Bacteria; phylum Bacteroidota; class Bacteroidia; order Bacteroidales; family P3; genus UBA10566. The sequence goes on from JAFNAR010000039.1 coordinate 19,971, forward strand.
TTAGTAAGAAATACATCTTTCTTTATTCAATCTTTCTATTTTTAACTCTTTCTTTTCTTTTAAGAGCTTTTTATGCATCAAAATTTGAAGTTGATGATTTCTGGCTTGATGTTAGAGTATTTAAAGTTGTAATTTATAGATTAGATGGTATTGCATTAGGACTTTTGGCAGCATTTATTAAACATTGGTATCCTTCATTTTGGCATAAGAGTAGAAATGTTAGTTTTGTATTAGGAATAATTATTTGTTATGTCGTTTTATACACTGTTTGGGCTCCAAACGAATTTATAACAAAAGTATTTAAAATATCATTCCAAAGCATTGGATGCTTTTTGCTTTTGCCTAAGTTTGACAGTATTAAAAAAGCACCAACATTAGTTACAAAAGCAGTTACTCACATAAGTTTGATTTCATATTCAATGTATCTATTGAATTTAGCTCTTGTTTCAGAAGTAATACAAGCTAATTTCCCTCCAAAAGATGAATGCTGGGCTTGGATTTTATATGTTGCTTATTGGATAATTGTAATAGTCTTTTCAACTTTACTGTACAAATACTACGAAAGACCAATTATGAATTTAAGGGATAAACTTAAACGATAAGGTTTCTAAATATTAATATTGAAAAGGATATTTGCGAAAACGTCGTTTAGTTGAGTTACATATCCAATACGAACTCCAAATTGAAGCTCTTGTTCAATTCTAAATATATGGAAATTCATTTTTAAGTCTACACCAACACTGCTTAAGTATTCTTTGTCAAAATATCCAAAATCAAAGAAACCACGAGAGAATATTCTTTTAATATAAAGAAGTTTCCAAATAGCATAATCAGGATAAGCCAAAGGAAGATTATAGCTTATCTTTCCTCCATAGTAAATGGATGGATATTTACCATAAACTCCTGAAGTGAATGCAACTTCATTTGGAAAATAATATATTGTTGGAGTATTTTTTTGGAAGCCTAAGTCTAAGCCTATGCTATGATTTAAAAACAATCCAGGAAGATAGGTTGAAGTGTTTATTGCTAATATATTTGCATTGTCTGTTGTTATTGATTTTTGAAATCTTAGAGAAAATGTATGTCCTAACTGAGGAGTTATATCATTATTTGCCATTGCTCTAATTCCACTCCACTCTAAACCAAACCCAATTGTGTGAAATAGGGTTAATGATTCATTAAAATTATATCTTGGACTAATGCTTCTATAGGAATAAAGGAAAGAATATTTTGCTTCTTTAAACCAGTTCCTGTCAGACCAGCTATAAGGAAAATCAACGCTAAAGGAAGTATTATATTCATCCCAGGAGGAATAGAAGTCTGAATTGCGAAGAGAATCAAAAATAATATTTCTTTGACCGTACTTAAAGCTTGCCTTAATTATTGGGTATAAACCAGAGTAGGTATAGTTGATGAAATACTCATCTCTTTTATCCGCAAAAACGTATTTCAACCCTCCTTCAAAGACAGAAGTTCCAAGAAGGTTTTGAGAAAAAGCTGAAACACCCCAACTAATATCTTGACTTTGTGCATTAATATATAATGGAGCCCAGCTATGAAAATGAAAAAGATGAGAAATTGGTCTATACTTTTTACTTTCCCAAAGAGTATCTTTAATATGTTTTTGAGAGAAAATAAAATTTTCTTGTTTTGTAATTATGTCAGCTTCTGGGAATGTGTTTGAAGGAGCGTTTGGAGAGATTGTTCTAATATCAATTAGTCTTTGATAAGTTATAACTTTCCCATCTGCGCTATAATCACTAAGAACTAAACTGTCATTAAAGATAATAAAATCCATAACTCCAAAACTTGATTGCGTATGTTGAGTGAGAGAAGAAGAAGTATCTTCTAAATTTATTGAATAAACTTGATATGTGTTATCGTAGTCACCAATAAAAAATAACCTGTCCTTATATTGCAAAGGTTTTGATATATTATTAAATGAAAAAGGAAGTATTGTTGTTTGCTTATCATTATAGACATTATATTTAATTAATGATTTACCATATTGATTAGCCTTAATTAAATATATTTCTGAATTATCTTTACTCCAAGAGGGATAGGAGAACTTAGAGTAAGATTCTTCATTAGTGAATCTTTTAATGATTTCTCCATTTGTTTTATCAATAATAACCAAATGTTGATTATTTATTGAGTCATCTTCAATGGCTGCAATAATATTTAAGCTATTAGGATTATAGGAAGGAGTATAGAATCTTTTCTTAAAGGTTATTTGATTGTAGGTTTCTGTTTCAATATCATATTCAAAAATATCTGAATAGTTTTCATGCTCCCAACGATAATGTGATTTAAGTTCTGACCATAGTAAATGATTATCTTTTGCATCTATGTAGGAATGAAGAATCATACCTGGAGAAAGAATATCTTCTTCATTGTTAAGAGTAATTGAAACAAGTTGTGAAGGTTTGAAATTAGATGTTTTTATTGCAACTATGGTTGAATCGTTAATTTGTTTGGGAGAGGAGTAATTGGTGTAGTATTTCTTAGTTTTGCCAAGTTTCTTTATTGAGGTTAGAGGACGAGTTTCAATATCCTTTATTTCTTCTTCTTCCCATCTTTTAGAAAGAGTGTCCATCATTTGGTTGTAAAGTCTTTGTTTTTTAATATTTATTCCTCTTTTTTGAGAATGACCAAATGTTTCTATCTTCCAAAAATTCCTTCCAACATTCTCTATCATATCCGCCCAAATATCTTTCCCATATATTTCTCTTCCAAATGAAGTAAGATGATAACCAAAAATATAACTGTCGGGTACATAATCTTTCATTGAACCTAAAAGAGCTTTGTCGTAGGAGTATTTTCCTTTCTCTAAAACTTGAGCCTTAAAGTACATATTAAAGTCTGGAGTCTTTCCTCTACCTGTTGGTGTTAGGGCTGTTTCTGCAACAACTGCATCACCTTCCAAAAACCATGTTGGAATATAGGCTGCAAGTAAAGCTCCATAAATATGCTCTCCAAAGATATTTATTAAAGTTTTTGATGCTCCTTTTTTAAGAGCATAAACCTGAACTGCATGACGCCATTCGTGAATTGCCAATTGCCATGACCATGGATAGGGATAATTGGTTGGAGAAGAAGTTGTCCAAAGTTCAATTCTTTTAGGAGCCCAAACCGACAAACCATTATAGTAAGCTGTGTTGGTGTGAAGTAAAAAAGGAACTTTTGGGGGTGTTGTTTTAAGGCTTGTACCTATAACTCCATAAATAGTGTCAAGAACAGAGGCAAATTCTTGTGCTTTTGCTTCGTAGAAGTCGGGATAAACAATTTGAAACTTAGGAGTGTTGATTTGACGCCATTTAATGGAAATGTTTTCAACTCCAGTATTGTAATACTGTGCTTGAATATTTGTATGGCTTAGAAAAAGAAAGCCAAAAACCAAAAGCCAAAAACCTTTCAGTCTTTGGCTTTGTGGTAAATTTATGTTTCTTTTTCTGTTTGAAATCATTATGCAGAAACTACTTCTTTGGTATGTTCTTTAGTGTTTCAAGTAAGTAGTCCCAGAATTTCTTCACAGAGTCAATATTTACTCTTTCATCTGGTGAGTGTGGGTTCATTATTGTTGGTCCAAATGAAATCATATCCCAATTAGGATAAACTCCTCCCAAAAGTCCACATTCCAATCCTGCATGAATTGCCATTATTTTTGGAGTTGAACCAAATAGTTTATTATATGTTTCTTGCATACTTTTTAGTATTGGAGATTCCATGTTTGGTTTCCATCCTGGGTATCCTCCTTCAAAATCTGATTTAGCTCCAGCAAGTGTGAAAACAGAAAGCATCATTTGTACTAAATCCATCTTTGCACTGTCAACACTACTTCTTAATAGACAGCTAATGCTAATTGTTTTGTCATCACTCTTAACAATTGCCAAGTTGGTTGAGGTTTCTGTTAGGTCTTCCATAGAATCACTCATTCTCATAACTCCATTTGGACAAGCATAAACAGCATTGATTAATCTTGATTGTGTGTCTAAATCTATTACATTTGGAAGAAGAGCTGTTGCATTGAAAGAAATTTCAAATGTAGGTTCAACTAATGAATATTCATTCTTTACTTCTTTTGCCAATTCTTCAACTATTGCTTTAGCTTCTGCAACCTTGTCAGTTGGGATTGCAACTGTTGAGAATGCTTCACGAGGGATTGCATTTCGAAGACTTCCTCCATTTATTTCAGAAATTCTGATATTTACTTTTTCTAAAGCCTTAAATAGTCTGAAAAGAACTTTGTTTGCATTAGCTCTTCCCAAAATAATATCCATTCCACTATGTCCACCCTTTAGTCCAGTTACGTTAAGTGCAAAACCAGATAAACCAACTGGTGTGTTTTCTTTCTTATATTCAAAAACAAATGTTCCGTCAATTCCTCCTGCACATCCAACATAAAGTTCGCCTTCTGTTTCAGAGTCAAGGTTCAAAAGAATATCGCCTTTCAATTCTCCTGCTTCCAATCCAAAAGCTCCAGTCATTCCTGTTTCTTCATCAATTGTCAAAAGTGCTTCAAGAGGTCCATGAACTGCATTTTTGTCTTCCAAAACAGCCAATATTGCAGAAACTCCAATACCATTGTCGGCACCAAGTGTTGTTCCTTTTGCTCTAACCCATCCATTGTCTATCCAAGGAAGAATAGGGTCTTTTGCAAAGTCATGATTAGTGTCTGCATTCTTTTGAGGAACCATATCAATATGGGCTTGTAGAACAACTCCCTTTAGGTTTTCCATTCCTTTGCTTGCAGGTTTGCGAATAATTACATTTCCTATCTTGTCAACAGTATGTTCTAAATTGTTTCTCTTGGCAAAATCAACCAAAGCTTCAACAAGTTTACTTTCTTTCTTTGAAGGATGTGCTATGGAGCAAATCATATCAAAATTATTCCATAGTCCCTTTGGTTCTAAATTTTTAATCTCACTCATGTTTTGTTAATTTATTTTGTTAATATTTATTTTATTACAGTTATTTCAAAGTCTTATGACAAACAAACGGATATTTGAAAAGGTTTATTTCATCTTCCGATAAATCCTTGTCGAATATTCCGTAAATGGTTGAACCCGATCCGCTCATTTGAGCATATAATGCTCCAATATCGTAAAGTTTATCCTTGATTTCTTTAAGCTGAGGATGATTTTTAAAAATATTCTCTTCAAAATCATTCTTAATTAAATGTCTCCACTGAGCAATTGGACGTGATTCCAAAATGTTTAATAAATCATATTCACTTTCCTTTGCAACAACTCCCTGATAAGCTTCAGCAGTGCTTATTGAAACATTGGGTTTTACTAATAGAATTGATTTTCCTCTTAATGATAGAGTGGTGGGAGCTAATCTGTTTCCTTTTTCAAAAGCATAAGCAGGAATATTGTAAACAAAGAAAGCACAATCGGAACCTAATTTTTGAGCATATTTATCCAATTGCACAAGGGAAAGATTAAGCTCGAAAACAAAATTAAGAAGTTGCAAAGTAAATGCTGCATCACTGCTTCCTCCTCCTAAACCTGCCTCCATTGGAATAATCTTATGCAAATGAATATCAACATTTGGAAGTTCAGGAAAGTCTTTTTTGAGTATGTTATAGGCCTTAATGCAAAGATTATCGGAGTTAGATTTGGTTTTGATTGGAAGACCGGTAAGGGTTATTGAAGTTTCGCCTTTTCCCTTTGGTCTTATTTCCAAAATATCCTCCACTTCAATAGGGTAAAGCAAGGTTTCAATATTGTGAAAACCATCTTCTCGCTTTTCAACAACATTAAGTCCAATATTTATTTTACAGTTAGGAAAGTAAATCATAGGGCAAAAATAATAAATAATTGCCACTTTCTTGCAGAATTTATGGTTTTATTATTCTTAGCTAATTTATAATTTGTTTTCTTTGGTTGTGTGGGATTTGAAAACATGAGCGGTCGGAAGATTTTTTTGGATATGCTTTCTCATAAACGTAATTTCTCATTTTTTTTGAATAATCCCATTTTTGTAATCAATTTTATCATATT
>JAFNAR010000040.1 GCA_017860255.1 Bacteroidota bacterium
TTGGTGTCTTCAACAACTTGGATGCTACAAGAAGGGCATTCAGTTAAGTTTGATGGTTTGGGAACATTCTATCCTAAGGCTAAGGTTAAGGCGGTTAATGCTTCTGATGAGGTAACTGCTGATACTGTTCTTAGAGTTGGGGTTGGATTTACTCCTGAGACTGATTTCAAACAAGACATGAAAGGTGTTTCAATCAGTGTTGAGCCTTTGGAAGAAGAAGTTGTTGTTCCTTAATTCTTCCATTCTAAGGTCATAAAACGCAAGAGAAGGGTTTCTTTTGAAGGTTTGTGGCGAGTTGTTAATCAATTAAAACAAAGAGAAGCTCATGGAAAGGGCTTCTCTTTTGTGTTTTAGTGCTATTATTTTGATAGGAATCTCTACATTGGATCAACGTCAACGATAATTCTTAGCTTGGAATGAGATGAGAGAAATTTTTCTACAAGTATTTTAATCTCAAACTTTACTTGTGATATAGAAATGTCTTTCTCTATCTTTAACCAAAATTCTATTTTGTAATTATTCTTGGTATTTTAAAACTTACCGCTTAACCATCTTACCAAATCATTGCCATTTGCATAAATTAAAAGGGCAAAAAGCAATACCATTCCAACAATTTGAGCTCTCTCCAAGAATTTATCTCCTGGCTTTTTACCAGTAATAATTTCCCAAAGTGTAAACATAACATGTCCTCCATCCAAAGCAGGAATTGGTAGAACATTCATAAAAGCTAAAATGATTGAAAGAAATGCAGTCATATTCCAGAAAAGTTGCCAATTCCAAGTTTCAGGGAATAAATTACCAATTGTTCCAAAACCTCCAAGAGATGAAGCACCTTCTTTAGAAAATACAAACTTGAATTGCTTAACGTAATTAACTAAGCTTTCAACTCCTTGAGAAATTCCAGCAGGAATTGATTCAAAAAATCCATATTCAACCTTTTTGGTTTTGAACATTAAATAAGGATTCTTTGCAACTGCCCCAATCTTACCATTTTCATCAAGAGTAAAATTAGAAGTCATTTCTTTACCATTACGATAATAACCTAATGAAATAGGTTTTAATTTATGTTTTGCAATTTCAACAACAAAATCAGTAAAAGCACGAGTTTTAACTCCATTTATTGAAACAATACTGTCTCCTTCTTTCATTCCATTCTTCTGAGCAATTGAGCCTAAGGCAAAATTATCAATTACAAATGGGAAACGAGGAACTGCAAATTGTTTTGCTTCTGCAGCGATGATTTGTTTAGAAAAGTCATTTGGTAAATTAATTTTTACTATTTCATCTCCTCTTTTAATTGTGCAACTATTATGTTCATCTAAAAGCAATTTTTCAACTGCTTCCGACATTTCACTTACAGGTTTTGCATTAACCGCAAGTATTATATCTCCATTTTGAAATCCATTCTTCAAAGCAACTTCTGTATAGTCGTAACCCATAGTAGCATTTTGCAAAGGAAGAGTTTCTTCTCCCCAACTGAAAAGAATCATTGAGAAAATAATCAATGCTCCAATGAAATTCATAATAACACCACCCAAAACAATAAATAATCTTTGCCAAGCAGGTTTAGAACGATATTCCCAAGGTTGAGGTTCAGAAGAAAGTTTATCTGCAGAAGTTGTGTTTTCGTCAATCATACCTGCAATTGAGCAGTAGCCTCCCAATGGAACCCAACCTATGCCCCATTCAGTGTTTTCTTTATTTTCTTCAAAGCTTTCAGGAGATTTTTTACTGAACCAACTTAGTTTCCATTTTCCTCCAATTTTCTTAGCTCTGAGAATTGAGAAATAGGGATTAAAAAACAAATAGAATTTCTCTACTCTGGTTTTAAAAAGTCTTGCAACAAAATAGTGTCCTAATTCATGTATAAATACAAGTAGTGATAGTGATAGTAATAATGCTAAAATCTTCATTTTCTATGTTTGTAATATTATTTTATTCTTATTTTAAAAGTATAGAGCTTAATTCATCTCTAACTTCTTTATCTGTTTCAAAAAAGTCATTAACGTTAGCTTTTGCAATAAAATTGTATTTACTCATTGCATTAGCAATAATTTCTGGAATTCCCAAAAATCCCAAATCTCCTTTAAGGAAAGCCTCTACCGCAATTTCATTTGCAGCATTCATAATTGTTGGCATATTCCCTCCTTTTTCAATTGCGTGATAAGCTAAGTTAAGGCAAGGAAATGTTTCTGTATCGGGTTTTTGAAAAGTTAGGTTTGGATAATTAAAAATGTTGAATTTCGGGAAATTGGTTTTTAATCTTTCTGGATAAGTAAAAGCATATTGTATTGGTAAACGCATATCTGCTAAACCCATTTGAGCTTTTAAAGAGCCATCTTCAAATTCCACCATAGAATGAACAACAGATTGAGGATGAACAACTGTTTCAATCTTTTTAATATCTAAATCAAACAACCATTTGGCTTCAATTACCTCCAATCCTTTATTCATTAGGGTTGCTGAATCAATTGTAACCTTATTACCCATTACCCAATTTGGATGATTAAGAGCTTCTTTTGGTGTGATATTTCTTAACTGATCTTTTGTTTTTCCTAAGAAAGGACCACCAGAGGCAGTAAGAATAATTTTTTCAATTGGATTGTAAAACTCTCCAGCCAAACATTGAAAGATTGCTGAATGTTCTGAGTCAACAGGAATTATTGGAATATTATTTTCAATAGAAAGCTTAGTTATCAATTCCCCTCCAACAACTAATGTTTCTTTATTGGAAAGAGCAATTGGCTTTTTTGCTTCAATTGCCTTAATGGTTGGTTTAAGCCCAGCAAATCCAACAATAGCAGTAAGAACAATATCAATTGTTTCCATTTGAACAATATCCTCTAAGGCTTCTTGTCCAGCAAATACTTTAATATCGGTTGAAGAAAGAGCTTCTTTTACTTTTTGATATTGACTTTTGTCTGCAATAACAACTGCATTTGGATCAAATTTTAGAGCTTGTTCAATTAATAAATCAGATTGTTTGTTTGCCGTAAGCACTTCAACGCATAGCTTTTCTTTATGATGTTCTATTACTTCTAAGGCTTGTCTTCCTATTGAACCTGTTGAACCAATAATGGCTACCTTCTTTTGTGTCATAAGTTAAGTGAGTTATTGTTTTCTTTTGGTTACGATTCTTTTTTATCCTCTTCTAATGTATGTTCCCCACATTAATTTTTTTCTGATTGCTGAAAAGAAACTTTGATTATTCATTCTAATCAATTTAAGTTTAAAATCAGCTTTCTTTATCTCCACACTAAAAGGAGATAATGCAGAAACGCATTGAGAATCTACATAAAGAAGTAAATTTTCATTCGATTCCTTTACTTCCAATCTAATATTTGAACTGTCTGGAATTATTATAGGTCGAAAAGTTAAATTATGAGGACAAATTGGAGTTATTCCAATGCAAGAAGATTTTGGAGATATAATTGCACCTCCTGCACTCATATTATAAGCTGTTGAACCTGTTGGAGTAGTAATTATTACCCCATCAGCAGTATAAGTTGCAAGAAACTCCTCATCAATATAAATTGAAATATCTAATAAATCTCCAGCCTTTGCAGAGCGAAGACAAATATCGTTTAAAGCATACTTGTTGTTAATATTTAATTTTAAATCATCAAAATTTAATATGGAATGATTTTCAATTTCATATTTCTTAGCTTCTAATTCCTCCAAAAGAGTGGAAATTCCATCTCTACCAACTGAAGTTAGAAAGCCAAGATGACCTATATTAATTCCAAGAATTGGTATTTGAGAATTGCCTACAATTGGCAAGGTATCAAGTAATGTTCCATCTCCTCCAAGAGAAAGGAGTATATCTACCTCCTTAATCAATTCTTCTTTACTTGTGAAAAACTTAATTGGTTTTTTGAAAACTATTTTATCAACTATTTTCTGATAAAAATCTTTATGTATAAATATATATTCATGACTTTGTTCAATGATTGAAATTAAACTTTGAACATAAATAATATCCTCTTCCTTAGGAGTTCTTCCGTATAAGGCAACTCTCATTATAAACGAGTATTAATTTATTTTAGTGATATCAACATCCATACTTTCGCAAGGATTATTGCAAACTAAGACACAGTTTTCACAACTTGATAGTTCTCCATGCAAACGTCTTTTAATAATATCCTGCAATTTGTCTTTTAACTCTTGCAATGAAGCTTTTGAAAGTACTTCATTACAGAAAGCATACATCAATAACATTCTTGCACTTCTTTCTGTAATTCCTCTACTTCTCATATAGAACATTGCAGACTGATCTAATTGTCCAACGGTTGCTCCATGAGAACATTTAACGTCATCATTATAAATTTCCAAGAATGGTTGAGTATTTACTCTTGCTTTGTCTGTTAATAAAATATTCCTGTTATTTTGTGTAGCTTCTGTTAAATATGCATTTTTACCCACATTGATATGTCCTTTAAATTCAGCTTCAGCTGAATCGTCAAGAATACCTTTATATAATTGAGTTGAAATACAATTAGGCTTATTATGTTTTACTGAAATTTCATTTAATACTTTTTGATCTCTATCTGCTAAGTATAATCCATAAAGTTCAGCTTTTGAATGTTCTCCTTCAAAACTAACATTTAGTTTATTTCTTATATTTCCTCCATTAATGCTTAACCAAAAAGTTGTAAGACTTGCATTAGATGCTAAAATAAAATTAGTTTCTGTAAATATTGAAGAGGAATTATTAATATTCTCCATTTTATAATATTCTAATGAAGAGTTATCTTCTAAAAATATTTGAAGACTATTTTCAGATATACTGCTTTTATTATTAACAGTATCATCACAACAAATAAGCTTTAACTTGCTGTTTTCTCCAATAATTATTATGCTCTTAGAATTAATTAAGATAGAATCTTCTGCCTTAATAATATCCAAAATTTGTAATGGTAAATCAATTTGAGCATCCTTAGGAACATAAATAAACAAACCTTCTTCATACGAAGATAAATCCTTAATATTTTTTTCAGCTAAGATTGAAGAGTATTTTTGCTTTGCCGTTTCCATACTGCAAATAATTGTTCCATTGTTTATCTTCAAACTGCTATCCTTATTCTCAAAGAAAAATCCATTGAATTGATTAATGCGATGAGTTATTAGTTGAGGAATATTACAACTAAACCCTGCAAAATCTTCTTCCTTTGGTCTTATTGCTTTCTTAAAACTATTCATATTTAAGCCATTCATAACCTTTTTCTTCTAATTCAAGAGCCAATTCTTTAGGTCCAGTTTTAACAATCTTACCTTCATAAAGTACATGAACAAAATCAGGGACAATATAATCTAAAAGACGTTGATAGTGAGTAATAAGTATTGTTGAATTTTCTTTTGAACGTAATGCGTTAACTCCAGCTGCAACAATTCTCAAAGCATCAATATCTAATCCTGAATCTGTTTCATCCAATATTGACAAAGTTGGATTAAGCATTGCCATTTGGAAGATTTCATTCTTTTTCTTTTCTCCTCCTGAAAATCCTTCATTTACTGAACGATTAGCTAATTTTGAATCCAATTCAACAATCTTTTTCTTCTCTTCCATTAACTTCATAAATTCAAAGGTTGGCATTGGATCCAATCCTTTATATTTTCTTTGTTCATTAATGGCTGTTTTCATAAAGTTTGAAATACTTACTCCTGGAATTTCTACAGGATATTGAAATCCTAAGAAAATACCTTCTGCTGCTCTTTGATCTATAGAAAGATCAAAAAGATTTTTACCTTGATATATAATTTCTCCTTGAGTTACTTCAAAATTATCTTTTCCTGCAATTACAGAAGCAAGAGTACTCTTACCGTTTCCATTAGGTCCCATTACAGCATGAACCTCTCCTTTATTGATTGTTAAATCAACTCCTTTCAATATTTCCTTCCCGTTTATTGAAGCGTGAAGGTTTCTTATTTCTATTAATGACATATATTTAGTTTTTCTTAATCTTGGTTATCTAATTCTTGTTTCAATTTATCTATTTTATCTCTTAAATCTGCAGCCGAATCATAATCTTCCTCTTCAACTGCTATTTCCAAGAGTTTTTCCAATTCTTTAATTTGAACTTGCTTTGAAGGTTCAATAATTATTTTAAACTCCTTAACAAGAAAGTTGTCTTTATTTTCTTCCTGTTGTAAAAAGCCAACATCTTGTAGAATTTCTTCGCTTGCAAAGATAGGTGAATTATATTTAAGAGCCATATTTATTGCGTCAGAAGTGCGAGCATCAAACACTTTTTTCTGTCCATTATTAGAACAAACAATATTTGCAAAATAAACTCCTTCAAAAAACTTTGTAATAACCACCTCTTCAATTGAAATATCGTAACCAAGCAAAACATTATAGAATAAGTCGTAAGTAAGTGGTCGAGGAGGAACAATTTTATCAATAATCATTGACATTTTCTTTGCCTCAAAATCTCCAATCATAATATTTAACATCCTCTGTCCTTCTTCCTCTTGTAAAAAAACATTATATAATCCATCATTGACAGATTTTTCTATTTTAACTATTTTCACTCTTTTTTTGTCCATTGTTTAGTTGGTATAACTCATTAAAATAACGTAAAATTTGCTCGAATTAGTTTGCAATAATAATACAAATTTACATAATCTTACAACTTTTTTCTGGATATTGCGTATACATGCATTTAATTAAACATATTTATTTATGAGAAGAAAGATTTTAATACTTTTTACAACCTTATTCCCAACTTTTTTATTTGCAAGCGAAGCAGATCTAAAAATCCCAATCGAAATCCATAATTTTGGAATACTTCATTGGGGATTTCTAATAACAATTCTTGGATTATTATTTGGCTTCTATCAATTCTTGAAAGTCAAAAAGCTTCCTTCCCACAAATCAATGCTTGACATAGCTCAAGTTATTTACAAAACCTGTTCAACTTATTTGAAACAACAAGGGAAACTTCTTTTAATTTTATTCCTTTTTATTGGAGTTGCCATTGCAGGGTATTTTGGTTTTTTAGCAAAAGGTGAGAATGGAGAAAGCTTTGGATTTGGAGGGGTTTTAATTATTCTCGCATGGACCATAATTGGTATTCTTGGTTCTTATTCAGTTGCAGCCTATGGAATAAGAATGAACACTCTCGCTAATTCAAGAATGGCATTTGCTTCATTAAAAAGAAAACCTCTCAAACTTCTTAACATACCTCTAAATGCAGGTATGAGTATTGGAGTAGTATTGATTTGTGTTGAATTATTTTTAATGTTGGTTATACTTCTTCTTATGCCTGCTCATTTGGCAGGAGCTTGTTTCATTGGATTTGCAATTGGAGAATCTCTTGGAGCATCTGCTTTAAGAATTGCAGGAGGTATTTTTACTAAAATTGCAGATATCGGCTCTGACCTTATGAAGGTTGTTTTTAAGATTGGTGAAGATGACCCAAGAAATCCAGGAGTTATTGCAGACTGTACAGGAGATAATGCAGGAGATTCAGTTGGACCAACTGCAGATGGTTTCGAAACTTATGGTGTAACAGGAGTTGCTCTTGTTTCTTTTATTTTGCTAGCAATAACTGATGTTGGGATTCAAAAAGAATTACTTGTTTGGATATTTACGATGAGAATATTAATGATTATTACTTCCATTTTTTCTTTTGGACTTAATAATTATATTAGCAAAATCTTTTACGGCAAGAAAGATGAAATAGATTTTGAAGCTCCATTATCAAATTTGGTTTGGATAACATCTATAATTTCTATTATTGGAACATTTGTTATTAGCTATATATTAATTCCTGATATTGGAGGAAATTCAAATCTATGGTGGATACTTTCATTAATAATTAGCTGTGGAACTTTAGGTGCTGCAATAATTCCTGAAGTTACAAAAATATTTACTTCTCCCAAGTCTTCACATGTTAATGAAGTTGTAAAAGCTTCTGAACAAGGAGGTGCTTCATTAAATATTCTATCAGGTTTTGTTGCTGGAAATTTTGGAGCGTTTTGGACTGGGATTGTTTTTGTTTTTCTAATGTTCTTTGCTTATGCATCCAGTTCCCAATTAGAAGGGATTATGATTTATCCTTCAATTTTTGCTTTTGGATTAGTTGCTTTTGGAATGTTAGGTATGGGTCCAGTTACAATTGCTGTTGATTCCTACGGACCAGTGACTGATAATGCTCAATCTGTTTATGAATTATCATTAATTGAAGATATTGAAGGAATTGATCAAGAAATTGAAAAAGACTTTGGATTTAAACCAGATTGGGAAAAATCAAAATACTATCTTGAATCAAACGATGGAGCAGGAAATACATTTAAAGCAACAGCAAAGCCTGTTTTGATTGGAACAGCAGTTGTTGGAGCAACAACAATGATCTTCTCTTTAATATTAATGATTCAAAAAACACTTGGAGTTCAACCTGAAACAATTCTAACCCTTCTTAATCCATATACTATTTTAGGATTTATTATGGGAGGAGCAGTTATTTTCTGGTTTACTGGAGCTTCAATTCAAGCCGTTACAACTGGAGCAAACAGAGCAGTTGAATATATTAAGAAACATATAAATCTTAATCCAAATGCACCAAAAAAAGCAGATGAAGCAAATAGTATTGAGGTTGTAAAGATTTGTACACAATACGCTCAAAAAGGTATGTTAAATATATTTATTGCAGTCTTCTTTTTTGCTCTTGGCCTTGCATGTCTTTCAGCAATTAATTTGGCAGCAGACGATGCTGTACCCGAATTAAAATATGCAGCTGTATCATTATTTATTAGTTATTTAATTGGAATTGCAACCTTCGGTTTATTTCAAGCTGTATTTATGGCTAATGCTGGAGGAGCATGGGATAACGCTAAGAAAGTTGTGGAAGTTGATATGAAACAAAAAGGGACTCCACTACATGATGCAACCGTTGTTGGTGACACAGTAGGAGATCCTTTTAAAGATACTTCTTCTGTTGCTCTTAACCCAATTATTAAATTCACCACCCTATTTGGACTATTAGCTATGGAAATAGCTATTTCGGAATCATTCAGAGATATTGCCCCTTATTTTGGAGTGGTATTTTTCTTAATTGCTGTTTATTTCGTTTATCGCTCTTTCTATAAGATGAGAATTAAATAAAAGACAATCCCTAACAATATTAATATTAACTAAAAAGCTGTTTGAAAATTAATTCAAACAGCTTTTTTAGTTATTTATTTTCTATTCTCGTAGGAAGCTTTGGCTTGGGTTAAGAAATATCTTAATCTTTCTTTTGTTTGAGGACTTAAATCTTTAATCTCAATATGAGAATGTACTTTACCTTGTCCTTTCATCATTTTAAACGGATCATCAAAGTCCCATCCCTTATAGAAGCCAAGTTTAACGCCTTGCTTTGAAAGACTAAGCATTGAAATTAAATTCTTATAGCCTTTGCCATAGGAATAGAAAGCCATATTTTGACGAGTATCCATTTCTTCTTGAATATTTGGAAGCTCTGCAATAAGAAATTCTCTTAGCTCTTTAGCTATACAAACCACTTTTTGATCATAAGGCACACAAATATCTTCAAATGTTCTCATCTCAATTTTTTAATACTATTTAAACTATACATAGAACAAGAAAAACGTTCTATTTATTTCACCACAATTCCTTTAGGAACCTTTGGTTCAGCAGTAAACTTCATCTCTTTAATTTCCCTTGTCAATTTCTTGTCAGCAATATAAGTTACTTTTGTAGCCTTAACCTTTTTGGGATTAATTTTCTTTGGGTCGTCAACACCTTCACTTGTTACCCCTATGCCAAAAGTTCCAATACCATCAAGCTTTACGTTACTACCCTCCAATAAAGATAATTTAATCTCAATTGACAATGCTTTAAGACAACCCAAAACATCACCTTGAGTTAGAGAGCAAGCTCCTGAAATTCTTTCTGATAATTCTTCAGTTTCAACTGTTCTTAAAGTTTTAGGACATGCAAAATACTTTTCAACGGTTTCTCCGTTTTCGTTTTTAAACTTCTTTTTCCAAATGCTAAACATTTTACTCTTAACACAATAATTTTTTAAATGAATATAATTAATTTGACAAATACACAACCAAAAAAACAAAAAAAATACTAAACCCAAATATCTAACTCAAAACTTCTAATTTCCACCTCATTAACCCCTATAACAAACTCATAAAACTTGATATAAATTTCATATAATGCCATTATAATGTCAATTTAATGCCATTAAACCACAAGTATAATGGCATTATACTTAAAACATAACCGCATTACATGACTTCTTTGCAAAGATAATAAATTTCTAAACAAGATTATTCTTTTTCTAAATAAAGTTTAAGCAGTTTTTTATAAGGATTAATTTCACTTATCAAAAAGGGAAATTATCTAAAGAAAAGCTTTGTATTAGGAAAATATCAAAAAGCAAAGCCTAAAGAAAGTAGAATGAGATTTTTTCTCATAAGAACATGTATAAACATTAATAATACACTTTAAACTTACTTGAAAGTGTATTCAAGTCCAATGCTTAAACCATAAGATAATAATCCTCCTTTAGGACTACCTCCTTCGCTGTCTTCTCCATTAGGTATTTGGGTATGATAATAATCATAATCAGGAATAGGGTCCCATCTACCACTATAATAATATATATTATCAGGGTCTATTTTATAATCAATAAAAGGTTGTAAGGTCAGATTAATCTTCTTGAATATTTCTGTAGAAATAGTAATCCCTCCTCTAACTGCTACATTAACATCATCAAACTTATAGTCTTTATAGTTTTTACCATCATAATTATAATTCAATTTAACTCTATAGTTTAATATATGGTCAAATATAACCCCTCCTGTAAAACTTAATTTCACTCTTTTAAAAGAGTACCCAACTGATGCTAATATTGGTAATTTAATATATTTAATATCATAATCTACAACTTCATCTCTATTTATTCTTTTAGTAGAATACATAATCCCTGTAGTTAGTTTTATCCATGAAAAGCTTTTAGATGGGAGCATGTAAAATTCATAATTAAAATTATTAGAATTATTTTGTAGATTATTATCAAAAACATAATTATAAGTACTTGCTCCTAATTCCAAAGACCAAGGATTTACCTTTTGACTAAATACACTACTTGAACAAAGAAGCAGTAAGATTAAAAATAATTTTCTCATAACTCACTCTATTTATTTGAGAATATTCCTATACAATAGAAATAATGATTGTTAAGATCGGAACAAAGGTAATAATCTTTTATTAAACGACAATTGGAAATTATTTATAATTTATTTTTGAAAGGAGTTCTAATTAATGAATTAGAATTTTAGTTCTTCTTCCTATATGATAATATTGCCCAAGTATTAACTACTGCAACAAAACCCAACAAAGCGTATAGCTGAGGAAGGAGTTCGACAATATTGCTTCCTTTAAGGTAAACACATCTCATAACATCAATAAAATATTTCAAAGGGCTAAAAGAACCTATTGCTTGTGCCCATGGTGGCATTGAAGTAAAAGGTGTGTAGAGTCCACTCATTAGAATTAAAATCATTATAAAGAAAAACATCATAAATACTGCCTGCTGGTAGGATTGAGCATAATTGGAAAGCACCAAACCTAAGCCTGAAATTGCAAGTGTAAAGATAAAAGAGAATATATAGACAGTAAAAATACTTCCTTGAGGTGTAATTCCATAGAAAAGCCAAGCAACCAAGAAGCCTATACTTATAACAATTGCTCCAATAATCCAATAAGGAATTAGTTTGGAAAGAATGAAAACTGGTTTAGTTATTGGACTTACATTAATTTGCTCCATATTTCCTTTTTCCTTTTCTCCAACAATATTAAAAGCAGGAAGAAAACCACAAATCAAAGTAAGTATCATTACCATTAGAGCAGGAACCATAAAGAATTTATAGTTTAGGGTTTTGTTGAAAGCATAAAGAGGTTGAATCTCCATTGAAGGAGAGTTTATAACTTGTATTGAGGAGTTTTTTTCAAGAGAAAAATCACTAATTATATTTTGTGCATACATGGCACTAATTGATCCCTTCATACCATTTACTGTATTTACAGCAATCAATAGTTTTGAATTTTTATTTACAATATAATCCTTCTCAAAACCTGAAGGAATATTAATTATCATATCTGCCCTATCCTCTTGAATTAAATCCATAGCCTTAGCATAAGTATCTTCAAAATAATTAATATTGATTGAAGTATTGGCTCTTAATTTATTTAGAATTTGATTTGAATAAGAACTTTTATCATTATCCACAACAACAACTCTTGTATCCTTTATGTCAAAATTGGCTGCATAAGGCAATAGTATTAATGCAATAAAAGGAAATATAAGGATTAGTTTTGGCAAAATCCAATCTCTTTTGATTTGTTTAAATTCCTTTTCAATTAAATATCCTAACATAATCCTTTACTCCAATCTATTTTTATATTTCTTAAGGCTAATAAGTATTAAAACAAAACACATAGAAATTAATACTAAAAACTCTTTAAAAACAAATCTTACATCTACTCCCATTATCATTAGCTTTCTAATTGCACTGATAAACCATTTTGCTGGCATAATTTGAGCAATGCCTTGAAGGATTAAAGGCATACTGCTAATATCAAACATCATTCCTGAAAGTAACATTGAAGGCATTAGAAGTATAATTGCACTTATAACTAATGCAACTAACTGTGTTTTGGCTATAGTTGAAACAAGTATTCCCAATGAGAGAGAAACCAAAATATAAACTATACATAATAGAAAAATCGAAAAAATACTACCTTTAATTGGCACACCCATTATAAAATAAGACACAAGAAAAATTGTAAGAATATTAATTAAAGATATACAGAAATAAGGTGTTACCTTTGAAAGGATAATGGTTATTGGTTTCACTGGACTTGCCAATAATAATTCCATACTTCCTCTTTCTCTTTCTCTAACAATTGAAACTGAGGTCATCATTGCACAAACAATAATAATTATAAAGCCCATAACCCCAGGAACAAAATTATAGGAGCTCTTCATTAATGGATTATACAATAGTTTAAGTTCTGTATTTATTAATGAAGATGGATTATTTGCTTTTGATTCTTGCATAAGACTTTGAGCTATTACTCCACTTGCATAGTTTACAAGAGTTTTTGCATGATTTGGGTCTGAAGCATCGGCAATCATTTGAATCTTGGGATTTTGTTTGGTGATTAATTTCTTTGAAAAATCGTTTTCAATAATAATTGCCAGAGATATTTCACTTCGGCGAAATGCTTTTTCTATTTCAGAATTACTATTAAAAGCCCTTACTACAGAGAAATATTCACTTTCATCCAATTTATCAATCAATCTCTTGCTAATCTCATCACGACTATTGTCCAATATTCCAATATTCGTATCTCTTACCTCTGTTGTTACTGCATATCCAAAAAGAAGCATCATTATAACTGGCAATACTAATATTATCATCATTGTCCATGTATCTCGGAAAATGTGAAGAAATTCTTTTTTTGCAAATGAGAGGAATTGTTTCATAATCTATATTTCTTTTCTTGTGGACTTTTTAGCCAATAGTCGAAAGACTTCATCAATATTTTCTGCATTAAATTCTCTTTTCAACTCTTTAGGGCTCGACATAGCTTCAATCCTTCCGTCAACCATAATTGAAATCCTATCGCAATATTCTGCTTCATCCATATAGTGAGTTGTTACGAATACAGTTATTCCCTTCTGCGAAGCATTATAAATCATTTCCCAAAACTGCCTTCTTGTTATTGGGTCAACTCCTCCCGTTGGTTCATCAAGAAAAACTATTTTGGGGTTATGAAATATTGCAACAGAGAAAGCAAGCTTTTGTTTCCAGCCCAAAGGCAAGTCTTTAACAAGGGTATTCTTTTCTTTTTCAAATCCTAATTCTTTTAGAAGTATATCGGTCTTCGAAGCAATTTCATTTCTCTTCATTCCATATATACCTGCAAAGAGTTTTATATTCTCCCATACCTTCAAATCCTGATACAATGAGAATTTCTGACTCATATAACCAATATTCTTTTTAATCTTTTCCGACTCATGCCTTATATCAAATCCACCAACCCAAGCTTCTCCTGAAGTAGGACGACTTAAGCCACATAATATTCTCATTGCTGTTGTTTTCCCTGCACCATTAGCACCCAAAAATCCAAATATCTCTCCTTTCTTAACATTAAAAGAGATATTATCCACTGCCACAAAATGCCCAAACCTCTTAGTCAAATCCCTAACAACAATCACATCTTCCATAAACTGCTATTTATAAGTTTCTGAGGCGAATGTTCTTTTTATTCCTTTATTATATTCTACATCTGGATAGCCTAAAATAAGGAATAATCCTTCTCTGCTTTTATATTTTATCCCATGTTCTTTTCTAAACTTTGCTGCGTTCCCTCCATTCTGAATTAAAGGATGAATTGCTCCCAACATACAAGTTCCCAATCCAAGAGATTCTGCCGCAAGCATTGCATAAGTTGCTGCAACTATTGGATCAGCAGGATCAGTGTAAGGAGAACCATAAAAATAGATAGCAACAGGTGCATCGTAGGTAATTACATTTTCTCCTCTATCCATACTTTCTTGATAAATAGAGAAAACAGGCTGTACAAAATCCTTAAACATTTCGTAATTTGCCTTGCTTAAAAATGGACGCATAAGAGAAAGTGATAAATCAGAAAACAACCATTTTATTTCTTTAAGATACTCACATAAATCTTTTGCAAATTGGTTTGTTTTTTCTTTTGTATCAAATATTAAAATATTTACATCTGATGGAGGTAATCCCATTGGAGAGGTTCTTGCAGCAAAAAGTATCTTTTCTATTAAATCTTTTTCAACCTCTTTATCTTTATATTCTCTAATACTTCTTCGCCTTTGACATAGAGTTAAAAGAGAAGAATAATCCGATGCAAATTCTTTTTTAGGCAAGTCAAATAAATCTTCTTTTGAAAGAGTTCTCCCACTAATTTCTATTGCTCCATTAGGACATATTGCCATACAATGCCCACAAGCAATACATCCAAAGCAGGATTCTGATTTTTGATAAACCTTATTATCTCTAATCTCTAAGGAAAAATCCTTACAGACTTTAACACATAGCCCGCAACCAATGCATTTATCTGTATCGATTATAATTTTTCCAGGCTCTTTTGTTCTTGATGTTGGTATTGACATAAAGCTAAAAAAATTAATAATTACAAAGATAATTCTTGAACAAACCTATCTATATTTTGGTGGTTTATTTCTGAAATACTTTTATCTGTTTTTGCTATCTTTTTAATAATCATTTTCTCAAAGAAATTCATATTTTCAAACAGAAACTCTCCTCCCAAAAATTGTTTTGATTTAGCTTTATCAATTAGCTCTTTTGGATAGGCTCTTTCCAATTCTTCTCTTTGTTTTTCTTCTTCCTTTTCCATCCCACAAACATATAATCCAATTTCCTTATTCAATAAGTGATTTAGATTTAAGGTAATGAATTTCTTAACCTTATTATTACTATTTCCTGCATAGATAGGTGTTCCAATTATAATTCTATCATAAGAATTAATATCTAAATTGGATTTATTATTTAAATCAAATATATCTTCCTGAGAATTTAATTTTTCAGAAAGAATCTTAGCAACTTTTTGAGTTGTTCCTTTCTTAGAATAATAAATAATTGCTGTTTTCATGTTTATAATGTTTATTAATGGTTTATCTACTTACTCTATATTCTCCCACCACGAAGAAAAAACTTGACTATCATTATTCAAGTCAATAATTTCTCCAATCATTGGAGTAAGAATATTTATATTTTCTTTCTTATTTAAACTAATAAGTTTTTCTATTGGTTCTTTCCAATTATGTTCTGAAAGTGCAAACTTTCCCCAATGAATTGGCAAAACTTTTTTAGCATTCAAGTCCTTTGCTTCAAGTAAAACTTGTTCTGGAAAGGAATGAATAAATTTCCATTTCTCATTATATTGTCCTAATTCCAAAAATGCAAAATCTATCTTTTCAAACTTCTTTCCTATTTCTGCAAAATGAGAATCATATCCTCCATCTCCACTTATAAAAATTGTCTTTGAAGGAGTTTGCAAAACAAATGAAAGCCAAAGAGTATTATTTCTTTTGGTTGTTCTTCCTGAAAAATGTCTTGTAGGATTAGAATTAATCTTGAAACCATCTACTAATTCTATGGTTTCATTCCAATCCATTTCCTTAATCTTATCCTTTGAATAATCCCATCTCTCAAGATGAGAGCCTACTCCAAGGCCACAGATAACTTGTTTAATTTTTGGATTTAATTTCTTTATTGTTCTATAATCCAAATGGTCGTAGTGATCGTGAGTAATTAAAAGATAATCTATTGGCGGCATATCCTCGACAGAATATATGTTTGTCCCTTCAAAGCATGAAATAAGAATAGGAACAGGAGAGGCATGTTTTGAAAACACTGGGTCAATAAGAAATCTCTTTCCATCAATTTGAATATAATATGAAGAATGCCCAAACCATACAACAATATCTTTGTCTTTTGGAATAGATTTTAAATCAGTTTTAATTGTTGGAATTTTATCCTTAGGTATTAATCCTTTAGGCTTTTCATCAAATAACTTTTTCCACAATATAGAAAACATTCCTTTTTTACTAACCAACATTGGAGTAGTATTTTGATTGTGGAATTGTTCATCCCTGTAATTAGGAGATTTTTTAATCCTTTCCAATCTTTCTCCATTATGTTGTTGTCCAAATAAAGGTAACTGCATATATAAAAACACAAAACCTATAACAACTGCAATAATTACTATTAACACAAACATAATCCTCTTTATCCTCCTTTTAATACTCACAATCTCTATTTACTCTTTTATTATTCAACTTTAAATTCACAAATTATTGGTAAATGATCACTTAATTTTAACCATTCCTCGATTGACCCAATTTCAAACTTAATTAAGTTATTCATTATATGCTTTGGTGCAAAAACATAATCTATGTGATATGATTTTTCTATATCTCTATATAAAAAGAATGTTGGAGAAGTTTCTTCTCCTTGTTTTTCTTTAAAAACTTGATGATATATACTTTCTATTCCTATTTCTTCTAATTCTCTAACAACATCAGAATGATTCCACCATCTATCCCATTCATCCCAAATAGTGTTACTATTAAAATCGCCAACAACAATTGTATTACTCATTTTTTGTTTATTAACTTGTAAATATTTCCACAATTGTCCAATATATCCAAAATTTGGCGAATGATTTTTATGATTCCAAAGAGCAAGAATATTAAACTTATTATCAATAGAAAAAGGTAAAAAGTATTTAACATCATGTTCCATGTATTTATGACTCCAATTTAAATGACTAATTTTAATTTTTTCCTTTGCAAATATCCCTAAACCTTTATTCTTATTATCCCCTATCCATAAACTATTCTTAGCCCAATTAATATATTTTTTATTCGTTGTTTTATTAGGATCTTCACATTCTTGAATAATAAATAAGTCAGCATTTATTTTTTCTAACTTTTCAAATTTATTTCGTAACGCTCCATTGCAATTCCAAGTTACTATCTTCATTATATATTCAATATTTATTTTGACAAATATATATGTGCAGGAACAAGATTAATTGTCAATCCATCTTTTTCAAATATATCTTGAGAATTTAAGGTTACTATCGTTCCTGTTTTTAAATCAAAAACTTTCATTGCTTGCAGTAATCCATTATACTCTCTTTCAAAATTTTCATTTGTTATTTTATAACAAACCTGAACAGCACTAATAATTTTTCCTTTTTCAAATACAAGAAAATCACATTCTCCTTTGTCTTGATAATAATATATTTCTTTATATTTGCGACGAATATGAAGAAATATTAAGTTTTCAAATCTCTGTCCTATATCTTCGGTAAATGAAATTGAAGCAGCTTTGATAAGTCCAATATCTATTGAATAAACTTTCTTAGGATTTCTTGATTGGGATTTTAAAGAATAAGAAAACTTTGGCACAAAATCCACAATATATGAATCAACCAAATATGACATATAATCAAGAATTGTTGTAGTTGATTTTATTCCAAACATTCCTGTCATTTTGTTTGCACTTACAAGATTCCCAACGTTAGACAAAAGATATACAGATAAACTTCTTAGGGAAATAGTATCTTTTATATTGTGTCTTACCACAATATCTCTCATCAAAATATTATCCAATTGATTTTGAAGTATTATTATCTGCTTATTTTTTACATATTCTGGCATTCCTCCTAATTCAAAATATTCTAATAAACTCTTTTCATTAAAATCAGCCTTTGAATATTTTACATATTCTGAATAAGAAAAGGGAAATAATTCCATGGATATATGTCTTCCAGTAAGATGTGTACCCAATTCTCTACTTAGTAAGGATGCATTAGAGCCAGTAATAAATACTTTATATCCTTCTCTTAGGAGTTGATGAACATATATCTCCCACTTGTCTATTATTTGAACTTCATCCAATACTACTGTATCCGTTTTTCTTGATTTTATTTCATTGTGGAAACGAATAAAATCGGAAGTTTCAAATTCTGCAAGACGTATATCATCAAAATTGAAATATATTATATTGCCTTTTTGTTGTTTAAGATACTGCAATAATAATGTACTTTTACCACATCGCCTAATGCCTGTTATTATTGTTGCAAAACTATCAATAACAGGTATATTTTTTAATTCATCTCTTTCTAAGAAAGATGATTTTAAAACAAACTCCTCTTTTTGAGAATCTATTGTTGATGATATTTCTTCTTGTCTTATCATAATTATTTATTTTTTAACCTTGCAAATATACTATTTTATCCAATATAAATGGATAATTTCTTCCATTGTCACTGGAAGACTTTATCCATTTGAAATGGAAGATTCTTTATCATTTTATTTTGATAATCTCATAAAATAGTCTTCAATTGAAGGTTTAATTTCTTTATAATTATTTCCTTCTTTCTCATTCTTTAGCGTTATATGACATGAGTCTCCAAAAGAGAAACAAGTTTCAATATTCTTATTTTCTCTTAGTTCCTTTAAGAGTTTAGGCATATTATCTCCTTCAACACTATAGAGTTTTTTGGGGAATTTATTTACAATAGTCTTTGGAGAATCAATATCAATAAATTCTCCTTCATTAATTAATGCTATCTTGTCACAAAGATTTGCTTCATCCATATAGGGAGTTGAAACAATTATTGTTATTCCTTTTCTTTGCAAATCTTTCAACATATTCCATAACTCTTTTCTGCTTATTGGATCAACTCCAGTTGTTGGCTCATCCAAAAACAAAACATCTGGTTTATGAATTAAAGCACATGAGAGAGCAAGCTTTTGTTTCATTCCTCCCGACAATGCTCCTGCTTTTCGTTTTTCAAATGGCTCAATATGGGAATATATATCTTTAACCAAATGATAGTTTTCTTCAAAAGTAGTATTAAAAACTGCAGCAAAGAATTCTATGTTTTCCCTAACAGTTAAGTCTTGATATAAAGAAAACCTTCCAGGCATGTATCCAACAATATTTCTTATTTTTTTATAGTCTTTAACAACATCATAGCCTTCAACTTTCACATCTCCACTATCTGCCAAAATAAGTGTTGTCAAAATTCTAAAAAGAGTGGTCTTCCCTGCTCCATCTGGGCCAATAACTCCAAACAATTCTCCCTTCTCAACCTCAAAACTAATATTCTTCAAGGCTGTTTTCCCTTTGTAAGACTTAGAAATATTATTTACTATAATTGATTTCATAAATTAACATCTGCATACATTCCTATCTTCAAATAGCCATCATTCTTAACACTAACCTTTACTGCATAAACCAAATTATCTCTATCATCTTTAACATAAACTGATTTTGGAGTGAATTCTGCCTTAGAGCTTATCCAGCTTACTTTACCTTTATATTCTTTTCTCTTTTCTCCAAAGTCTGCAAATATTTTTACTTCTTGACCTAACTTAATTTTTGAAAGTTCAGAAGAAGTTATATAAACTCTAAGAATCATATTATCCATATCTGCAACTTTAAACAAAGGTTTTCCTATTGAAGCAATTTCTCCTTTTTCAGAATATTTCATAATTACTGTCCCATTTATTGGAGAAGTAATTCTGCATTTATTTAACTGATCATTTATTTGAAGTACTTGAGCTCTTAAAGATGCTTCTTCTGAGCCAATGCTTTTATTTCCTTTTTCAAATGAAGACTTTTGAGCCTTCAACTGTTTATCTAACACAGCAATATTTGAATTAATATCATCTAATTGTTTAGTGTTTGCAGCATTTTTTTGCAGTAAAGTTTCAACTCTTTGTTTTTCAATTTTGAGTTTTTTTATCTGTTCTTCAAGGGCTGCAATTTGAGTGTTAACATCAATACTTCTTCCTCCCATAGCTTCAATGCCATAAAGTAATTGTTGGCGTTTTAAGTAAAGCTGCAAGGTATCAATTAGTCCATAATCATTACCTATACTTATTTGTTGTCCTTCTTGAATGTCAAGTGAAAGTATTTTACCATTTATTTCAGAAGAAACCATAACTTCTGTTGCTTCAAAAACTCCACTTGCTTGATATGTTTCTTTCCCACTACCACAAGAAATAAAAAACAAGACACTTATTATTATTAATATTTTAATTTTCATAAGATTGATTTGTTAAGTTGTTTTGTTTATAGATTGACATTAATAATTGTATTCTATGTAAAATTTCATTTTGCTTAGATAAATCGGTTGCGTTTACTTCTTTTATATAATCACTTACACTCATAACTCCATTTTCCATTTTATACTTTGAAGTTTCCTTAATTTTTTCTCTTAAAGTTATTATCTGTTTGTCCGATTCCAAAAGCTTTTCCAATCTTTCAATTTCGGTCAATTGTCCTTCAATTTGTAGATTTGTATTGAAAAGAAAAGCATTTCTATTTGACTCAAGTAGTTGTTTGTTTATTTCAATTTGATGATAATTATTAGATTTAGTATAGAAACTCCCAATATTCCAATTTAAACGTAATCCAACAATTGCAAAGAAATCTGGGTCTTGATTGAACATATTTAAAGCAGGTTTTCCATAACCTCCTTGTGCAAAAGCAGCAAGTTGAGGCATAGAACCAACATTTATCATTTTCTTTTTAGCATCTAAAAGCATTATTTGACTATCCATTGCTTTAAGTTCTGGACGAAGATTCACCATATTAAGCTTTGAAAATTTTAAATTAGGTTCTACAAACTTTGTTTCAACACTTAGTTCTTCTCCCATCATTAAAGAAAGCATTTTGATATATGATTTCTCTAAAAGCTCAATTTCTAATAATCTTTGTTCAATATTTAGCTTTTCAACACTCAATAAGTCTAAGTCTGATTCATTAGCAAGTCCTGTTTCAGTAAAAGCCTTTACTTGATTAACATTTCTTTCTAATTCTGATTTCATAAGAAGGGTTAGTGCCTTTTGCTCCTTTATACTGAGAATTCCAAAAAAAAGATTAGCAATTCTTTCTCTTAGAGAATATAGTTCAACTTCAAGACTTGCCTTTTTTGATTCAAGTTCTGCCTTTATCTCTTTTCTTTTATTATATGTATAACCTCCATCCCAAATAATTTGGCTTAACTCTAAAGCTGCTTGATATTGTTCTTTTGACATTTGAGGAAAATCAATAAAATCAGCACTAAGAGGAGGAGGAAGAGAAATATCTATTTTTGTTACATCCGATTGATAGGTTGCTTTTGCAACAAAATTTATTTGAGGCAAATAAGCTCTTGTTGCATTAGAAAGAGAATAATTTGAACTCTTTTCAAGCAAAGAAGTATTTGCAAATGTTGGATAATTAGCTTTAGCTTTTGATTGACAGTATTCAATTGTTATTTGAGAAAAACTACTTAAACAAAAGAATAAAGCAAAGATTAAAATAACTATTTTTCTCATAAAATTGTTTTTTATTATGGCTTTAAACTATATAAAATTGTATTTACAATCTCCTTCTTCCTTTGTTGAATAATTAATTCTGCTCCTTTTTCATTAATATTTAAAACATTCCCAACAATTGGATAAGATAAAAATACAAAGATATTGAGTGAAACTATTGTCGATACAAGGTCAAGAGCAGAAATTTCTCTTATTCTTTTTGCTTTTATTTCTTCTTGAAGAATTGCATCAAGTTTTTCAAGCAAAAAACTAACCTTATTTTGAAATATTTCTCTTGTTATATCCAATATATTATCATTATTTTTAATTTCATTCATAACAAATATTGAATTTTTCTTGTCTTTTATAAAAGCATCAAAATGCATTTCAATTATTTTAGTAAGATTTTCTGTAAATGATAATTCTTTATTATCTATATAATGAAAAATAGATACTAATAAATCTATTTTTCTCTCAAGTATTTTATTAAACAAGTTAGCTTTTGTTCTGAAATAATAATGAACTAAAGCTTGATTGCAACCTGCTTTTGAAGCAATTTCAATAGTTGATGTAGCACTAAAACCTTTTTCAAAGAATAATTCTTCTGCAGCTTTTAATATGGGCATTTCCATATTATTTTTCTTAGATAATTTTTTCCTTACTTTCATATGTAAAAAATATTTAATAGATTTGTTTAATAATTCTATTAATAACATACAAAGCTACAATATCTTACTAAATACACAAATTAAATTATAAAAAATATTATCTTTGCCACACTCTTAAGTAATATATTACATACAAATAACTATCTAATTATGAGAAGAATTATTATCTATTTTCTTTTACTTTCTATATGTTTTGTTGGATTCAAAAAGTCTGAACTCAAACAAAAGAGAAATCCTTATGGAATTGATTTGGTTTCAGATATTAATGTTTATAAAAAACAAGTTGCTAAAAACCCTAAGATGAAACTTATTAATTTAGAAAAACATATTAAAGATATTCGTTTGGATATTCGCTATGCAACAAATAATAACTTCACTAAGCAAATAATATACAACCTCCCTCGTGCTTTTGCTCGCCAGGATGTGGCTGATGCATTAAAAATGGTGCAAGACTCATTGGCTTTTTATAATTTAGGAATTAAAATATATGACGCTTATCGTCCTTATGAGGCATCTCTTCGCTTTTTTGAAGTTTATCCAGACAGTAATTTTGTTGCTCATCCACGTCATGGTTCAAGACATAATAGAGGATGTGCTATTGATTTAACTTTAGTTGAATTAAAAACTGGCAAAGAAATTCCAATGCCTACTGAATTTGATGATTTCTCAGAAAAAGCAAATCCAAACTACAAGAACTTATCTGACACCGTTATCAAAAACAGAACTTTCCTTTTCTCAATTATGA
This sequence comes from Bacteroidota bacterium, assembly GCA_017860255.1. Lineage (GTDB taxonomy): Bacteria > Bacteroidota > Bacteroidia > Bacteroidales > P3 > UBA10566. The sequence continues at coordinate 23,322 of JAFNAR010000040.1, forward strand.
ATCATTTTGGATTTTCATACTATCCAAATGAATGGTGGCATTTTGATTATAAAGGCTGGAATTCTTATCCTATAATGGATATTAGATTTGAAGAGTTAGAACCATAAATCAATTATTATTAATAGGGATAAACCGACTAACAAATAGCATAATAAAATAAATAATAATCAAAATTAAATTTAATTCATTAAAAATAAATCATGTAATTTTGCATCCAAATAAAAACAATTTGAAATGAAAACTAAGAAAAGGGAAAATATAATAATAACATATTTATTAGCTTTATTTGTGTCTTTATTATTATTTTTACCAATAGATGCTATTACTGTTGGTGAAATTCCAACAAAATACATCGCAAAATATTTTATAGCTAATTTCTTATGTATTTCTATTCTTATAACTATTGATTATAATATAGTTAGATATTTTAATTCAATATTCCTGCGAAATAAAATAGTTTTACGTTTTTTTTTAGAAATACTTTGTGCTATTATTATATCACATATTATAATATATATACTTCAGAACATTATTGTTATGAGAGTTAACCTCATAACTTACCTTGATAAAATGTTAAATAAAGATGGTTCTTTTTATACAATTACTATTGAAGGTATATTTATAATTGTATTTATTGAAACTATTTACATGCACTATCAACGTAAAGAAACTGATTTGGAAAGAGAAAGATTCAAATATAATCAATTAAAAAATCAATTAAATCCTCATTTTCTTTTTAATAGTTTAAACACATTATCAGCTATGGTCTATACAAAAACTCCTGATGAAAGTGTTGATTATATCGAAAAGCTATCTGATTTTTATCGTTATGTATTGACCAATGAAGGCAAAAACTTAATCTCCTTGAAAGAAGAGATAGAGTTTATAAATAAGTATGGAGATATATTAAAAATCAGGTTTGCCGATGGTTTTGTATTGAAAATAGATTTAAAAGAAGAAGACTTGAATAGGGAAATATTGTTTATGTCATTGCAACTATTAGTTGAAAATGCAGTTAAACATAATATAGCTTCAAAAGAAAAACCATTGATAATAAATATTTATTCTGAAAATAACTTTATTGTTGTTTCTAATAATAAAATTATTAGACCTGACAATGTTATTTCAACAGGTATAGGCTTAGACAACCTGAATGAGAGATATAAAATTATTTTCAAGAAAGAAATTACTATTATTGAAGAAAAAGAAAAATTCACAGTAAAAATTCCAATGATATGAAAGTAATTATAGTTGAAGACGAACCTTTGGCTCAAGATTTTTTAAGCAAATTATTAACTTCAAAGTATTCAGATATAGAAATTATTAAAACATTAGAGTCAGTTAAAGACAGTATATCCTATTTCTCCAAAGCAGAAAATGAAGTAGACCTAATATTTATGGATATTCACTTAAAAGATGGAAATTGTTTTAAGATTTTTGAAAAAACAAAAATAAACACTCCCATAATATTTACTACTGCTTTCGATGAGTATGCAATAAAAGCCTTTGATGTCAACAGCATATCCTATATCCTAAAACCACTAAGCGAAAGCAAAATTAAAAAAGCAATGGATAAATTTTATCAAACAAAACATCAGGATAATGATGCTGATAAAATTGAAAAATTAATATCAATATTTAAGCCAGAGCAAAACTATAAAAAGCGAATAACTGTAAAATTGGGCGATAAAATAATTGTTATTGAAGAAAAAGACATAGCCTATTTCATTGCAGAAGGCCGAACCTGCTATCTCTACACCAAAGACAATAACAAATATATTGTAGATTCGTGTTTAGAAATACTAAACACACAACTCAATCCAAAAAATTTCTTTCGCATTTCAAGAGATTGTATAACTTCATTCAATTCAATAAAAAATATCTCAAAACACTTTAAGGGACGATTAACCATATCCCTAATTCCACAATTCGAAAAGAATTTCATAATAAGTCAAGAGAGAGTTTCTGACTTTATGAAATTCATTAATGGAGAATAAAAATCAGTTTTATCCAATTCAACTCTTAAATATCCCATCTCACCCTGAATTTATTCCATTTCAGCCACATATAATTTTCTTTAAAAACTTTTGCACCTAATTTTGCACTTAGAAAATTTATAGATAACAAACAAAAATTACTGAATCTATATATTTTCTTTGGATAAGATAATATAGACCTAAAAGTTTTTATCATATTATAAATCCAATTCCAAATTTGAACTATCCAACAATTAATTTCATGTTAATTGTTTTAGTTAAACAATAAATATGTGTATGTGGTTGCCTCATTCGGGGCAATCACTTTTTTATACCAATTAAATTTTAATTCTTTACAAATATTTACACTATCTGTTTCCTATTTCAATACATCATTATCCCAACTCACCCTGAAAAAACAAATCAGAACTATTCAGTAATCATTCATCATTTGATTGCTTTAGTTATACTTTATAATCACTGTGGTTGCCTCATTCGAGGCAATCACTTTTTTATACCAATTAAATTTTAATTCTTTACAAATATTTACACTATCTGTTTCCTATTTCAATACATCATTATCCCAACTCACCCTGAAACAGAATCTATATTTTTTCTTTGGATAACCACATATTAAAAACATAAATCTAAATCACAAAATGTTTTTCTTATTAAAAATCCAAAAAAACAAATCAGAACTATTAAGTAATCATTCATCTGTTGATTACGTTAGTTAACAATAATAATCGACTGTGATTGCTTCTCTTGGGGCAATCACTTTTTTATATAGTATGATAATAATAATAAATAGCACAAGTCTTTTTTTTAACTTCAATACACCATTATTCCGACTCACCCTAAATCTATCCCATTTCAGTCAAATATAATTTTCACATTAAAATCACTTATCTAAATTTGCTACATCAAAAACTTATAAATTTTAAATGAGGATAAAATAAAGTAATCCTCTAATTTTACTAATTAAAAAAAGAAAGGAGTAATTTATGTCTATTCGTTACATACGCATAATGCGTAAAATTTCAGTTGGAGCCACACCAGGAAATAAGTTCTTGGCAAAAATCTTTATGGGTGAAGCCTACGATTTTGAAAAAATTTCTGCAATCATTGCAGAAACAAGTTCAATGACAGAAGGTGATATTATGAGTGTGCTGAAACAACTTGAAAAAGTTATCAGTTGGCAACTATTAATGGGACACCCAGTAAAGTTAGGAATGTTAGGAACTTTCTATCCTGGCATTTCAGCCAAAGCAGTTAACACATTCGATGAAGTAACACCAGAAACAATTCGCAGAATATATTGTCGTTTCCGTCCTTCAGTTTGGTTAAACAAAGAGTTGAGAGAAGCCAAAAAGTCAATTGAAGAACTCGATGTTAAAGGTTACCAACCAAAACCTACCCCTCCAACAGGAAACTAAATCAATATAATAACCTGTTTTTGTTAAAACTAAGACCCCAAAAGCAAAAAAAGTGACATTCTTATAATAAAAAAGAGTGTCACTTTTTCTATCTCAGAGATTAATTAAATAATTCAAATTAACTGACAAATAAAATATCTAGCGTAAACTTTCTATTTAAATACCAAAAAACTAAATTTGCAAATAGAATTAAAGTAAAAAACCTAAATAAATTCAAAGTTAAAATAGAAACAATAACTTAATTATTTATGAAAACAGGAAACAAAAGTTTCATTAGTGGTGTTATATCTTCAAATTCAAAATATGAAATAAGATTAATCTAAAAAAGTAAAAAACATGAAAACTAATTTTATTACTAAAACTAAAATCTTTATTTTAGCATTAATTATTACTTTGAATGCAAATATTGTTTTCTCACAGGTAGATGGGACCAATTTTGATTTCAATGCATACACTCCAGGCAACTACGCTGGATGGAGAGGATATAAGGGGACAAATGCCACTACATCACCTTACACAACTCCAACCCTTGGAACATGGACAGGCTATAATAATCCTGCTGACGTTTTACTTGGTTCCACCCCATGTTTTGTTATTAATTCAAATGTTAATGAAACAGACCCATTAGTTCCTGCCTTAAAAAAAATTCCTATAGGTTACACTCGAAGTACTCGCATCAACTGTAACCCTGTTGGAACATCTCCCAATGCCAATGCCAATATGCTTACCTATGATTTGGATGTAACAAACCAAAATTGTTTGTTAACTTTCAACTTTGCTATGGTATTAAATGATGCAGGACATGATGGTTGGGATAATCCATTTTTCATGATAAAAGTCATGTCTTTAGATCCAGTTACAGAGCAAGAGACAGGTTTAGTTGAGACATGTGCAACATTTGAAGCAATGGGAGAAGAAAATCCAATTCCTCCTGGTTTTGCAACCTATTCAGACGGGATATGGCAAAATTGGAAACAAATATCAATGAACTTAACTAATTACATTGGAGAAAAAGTAAGGGTTAAAGTTATTTTGGCTTCTTGTGCATACACCGTTCACTATGCCTATGGCTATTTTGTAGGGAAAGTAGGACCATCAGTATTAACAGTTAATGCATGTGGGCAAGGAGACACAGCCGCAGTCATCACCGCACCTCCTGGTTTTGCCAAATATGAATGGTATGAAAATACGGGTAACCTACCTGAAAGCCAATTGTATACTTTAGAAACAGGACCTCTACTATATAGTAGTGAAGCAACCACTACACAACCTGCAAATAATAACTTTGTC
>JAFNAR010000041.1 GCA_017860255.1 Bacteroidota bacterium
TTTGCTTCTGTGTAAAATGCATAATCTTGTCGTTTTTTATTTCGCAATTACAAAATTACTTTTTTATCGCATTTTACACACTTTTTGGGACAGTATCTTAAAAATGTCCATTAAGCCAAAATTACTTGTTTATTTACATCTCCCATATATTAAAAAACCTCCTTTAACTTAATAAAGAAGGTTTTTCTTATAATATAGTTTCTATTCAGAAATCTATTCTTGTAATAATTATTATTAATATTTTATTCGAATAATTTATTTATTCTGAAATAGATATTATGATTTATTTTCTTTTGATTACTTTTTGAACTGCTTCAACAATATTATTTGATTTTAGACCATATTTAACCATTAAATCTTCTGGTTTACCGCTTTCACCAAATTTATCATCAATTCCAATATATTCAATTGGTTTTGGATTATTTAGTGCTAATAATTGTGCAACTGAATCTCCTAAACCTCCATTATATTGATGTTCTTCGCAGGTTACAACACATCCAGTTTTAGCAACTGATTTAAGAATTGCTTCATTATCTAATGGTTTAATTGTGTGAATATTTATAATTTCTGCATCTATCCCCTGCTCCGCTAACATCTCCCCTGCTTGAATTGCTTCCCAAACCAAATGACCAGTAGCTAAAATAGTTACATTTTTTCCTTCATTTAATATAAGAGCTTTTCCAATTTGAAATTGAGTATCTTCTGAAATGAAAATTGGAACCTTAGGTCTTCCAAATCTTAAATAAACAGGTCCAACATGTTCTGCAGCAGCAATTGTTGCTTGAACAGTTTGATTATAATCGCAAGGATTAATAACTACCATATTTGGTAACATTTTCATTAATCCAATATCTTCAAGAATTTGATGTGTTGCACCATCTTCCCCAAGTGTTATTCCTGCATGAGAACCAGCAATTTTCACATTGGTATTTGAATAAGCAACACTTTGACGTATTTGGTCATAAACTCTACCTGTTGAAAAAGCTGCAAATGATCCAATAAAAGGAACTTTTCCACTTAAAGCCATTCCAGCAGCAATGCCAACCATATTAGCTTCAGAAATTCCTATCTGTACAAATCTTTCAGGAAAAGCTTCTTTAAAAGCTCCCATTTTAACACTTTCTGTTAAATCAGCACATAATGCTACAACATTTTGATTTCTTTTTCCTGCTTCCAAAAGACCTTGTCCAAAACCTGAACGAGTGTCGTTACTTCCTAAAATTGTATATTTTTTCATTTATTATTATTTATTTTTAGTTTCAAATGATATTATGGTTGTTTCTGAAGATTCAATTTTAAACTCAATAACTTTAGTATCCTTAGTTAAAGTGCTATTCTTTGGACGGAAAACTACTTGATATTTCCCAGGCAAAAGAGCTATTGTTTCTAATTGTTTTGGAGATAAATTGGCAACAAATTTCCAATTATCATCTTCATTTACAAAAAGAGTAGAAAATGAATCATTAGGTTTAGTGATTTGAACATTACCTGTTGCTGGTATTTCAATTTGAGTGGTTGAACTTTGCACTATTTCAATGTTTTCCAAAAATAGTCTTGGTTGAGTTAAAACCTCTAAATCGTATTTCCCAACAAGATAACGCTCAGATAAATTAATGTTCTGTGAATTTATTGTTTCTCTCTCCCCTTTTCTCTTAACCAAAACTCCAATTGGTTTAGTGTTTTGTTCCTTACCTTTATATTTTATCACTAAGGTACCTTGAGAAACATTTATGGGAATAATTGTATGTGATCCAGCCTTTATGTTAACATCTTCAATTTTTACCTTAGGCAAGGTTTGAATTTCAATATCGTAACTTATTAAAGGATCTATTTCTAAAGTATCAGAAAGTCCCTTTGAATTCATTGTATGAATAAAAGAATATTTTGGTTGTTTGCTCTTTGATTCATAAAATATCATTGGAACATTTGTTTCGCTTGGAGCTTTGTATGAATCCAACATATCAATTTGACAAGTTGAACCATAAATTGCTTGATTAACAATATCGTTTAGTTTTTTTGTAAATTCAATTTCATTATTTACTTCAAAATAATTACCTACGCATTTAAAGTAATCTGAATTTCCTTTACCAATACCAATAATAAATGGTTTAATTATAGCACCTTGATTTTGCATTGTTTGCGAAATCTTACATGGATCATCACCACAATCGTCAATACCGTCAGTTATAAGTATTACAATATTTCTACAATTTTTGCATTCAGGGAAATCTAATTTTGCTGCTTTTAAAGAATTGGCTATTGGAGAAGAACCTTTTGGGACTAATCCTTTAAGTTTATCTTTTATTAAATCATTATTATTGTTTGAGAATGGAATCTCAAGCTTGGTATCATTACAATCTTGCAATGTGTAGCTTTGTGTATGACCAAAAGCTCTTAGAGCTAACTCAACATTTGCTTTTCCATTCAATGTATCAATAACATTTGAGAGTATGGATTGAGTAATTTTTATTTTGGTATCACTTTGCCATTTTCCATACATACTATATGAACAATCGACAATAAATAATATTCTTGTCTTTTGATTTTCTAATTTTATTGTTGGTCTTTGATTTCTTGTTTGTGCATTAGAAACAAAATAAGAAAATAAAACTATGAAAATAAATAGTATTTTTGGAAAGCTTTTCATTAATAGTCGCCTAAGGTTTCTTTTAATTGAGAAAGAGCATTTATTGTTTGTTCATTGCTTGGAGCAGCTCCATGCCATTTGTAAGAACCTTGCATAAAATCAACACCATATCCCATTAAAGTATGCATTAAAATCACAACAGGTTTTCCTTTCTTGGTAAGTTTCTTAGCTTCACTTAATCCTCTTACACAATCCTTCATATCATTTCCTTGCATTTCCAAAACTTCCCATCCAAAAGCAAGGAATTTATCTCTAAGACTTCCGTTTGGCAAAACGTTCTCAACTTTTCCATCAATTTGAGCGTTGTTAAAGTCAATAATTGAAATTAAATTATCAACCTTATTCCCTGCAGCATACATAGCTGCTTCCCATATTTGTCCTTCTTGCAATTCTCCATCACCATGAAAAGTATAAACCAAATGTTCGCAACCATTTAATTTCTTAGCTAAAGCAGCTCCAACACCTACTGAAAGTCCTTGTCCTAAAGAACCTGAAGCAATTCTCACTCCTGGTAGATTATATTTTGGAGTTGGGTGACCTTGAAGAGGTGACCCCATTTTTCTAAATGTTGCTAAATCACTTACTGGGAAGAATCCTCTACGTGCCAACACACTATACCAAACTGGTGAAATATGTCCATTTGAAAGGAAAAACATATCCTCACCCTTACCTTCTATCGTGAAATTTTCAGGATTACATTCCAAGGCGTCAAAATATAATGCACACATTACATCAGCACACCCCAATGATCCGCCAGGGTGACCTGAAGAACAAGCGTTAACCATTCTTACTATATCTCTTCTTACTTGAGAAGCAATGTTTTCTAATTCTGCAATTGTAGCCATATAGTTATATATTTTTAGACTGCAAAATTAGCAAAAAAAAGAATAACCAAAGAATAAATCGATAAGAGATATTATTTTAGAGATTGAAAAAGAGTTATAATTAACTATCTAATAAGATTTACAGTTCCTTTTTGAACATATTGCTCTCCCTTAAGATTTATAAATTTAACAATATAAACATAAGCTCCTTGTTCACAAAGTTTTCCTTTATATTGTCCATTCCAACCATAATTAATATCTTTAGAAGTGAATACTAAATTCCCATTTCTATGATATATATACATCTCATAGGATATAAGGCTTAAATAAGCTGGTTTGAAAATATTATTTGTTTCTAAAGTTGGAGTGAAACCATTTGGAATATATAATCTAAATTGAGATGTTGTATCTTCTACTCTGCTTACTTTATTTTCAATATCATTTTGAGTATCTCTTTCAACTTCTGATTTCTCATTAGTTTGATTATCCCTTAGTGATATATAATCTGATTTAATTTCTTTATGAGAAACTTTAGCGACTTCTTTCAATTGGAAAGAGTTTTCAATAGGTGTAATTATTTTTTTAGTTGTTGGTAATAATAAAATTGAGTTAGAAGTTGTAGATTTTTCAGAAGAAAGATTTTCATTAATAGGTTTTATTTCTTTCTTAGAGTTATCTAATAATGCTTTATTATCAGCTCTTGCAATCAATCCTTTATCTGTATTTTGAACATTAACATTAGGATTGATTTCTTTATTATTATCAATTATATCTTTTTGAGCAGTTTTTTCTGTATTTGAAGGTAAAAATAAAATGGAAGTAAGACCAATTAAAACAATGGCTCCTATAATTGTTGAAAAAGCTAACCAATTAAATTTTGTCTTAGAAAGATTAGATTGAATATTGCTCCAAGACTCTTCAGGTGGAGTTTGTTCAAAATTTTCAAATCGTTTTTCAAATCTGTTTGACATATATATAATGTATTTATTCTAATTTATAATTATCAATATTTTCAAGGTTTAATAAAAGGCATCTTAAATTGGCTTTGGCTTTTGAGTTTTGAGAACGTATTGTTCCTTCTTTTACATCCAAAAAACTTGCAACCTCTTCGTATGACTGACCTTCAACTTCAACCATATTAAAAACTAAACGTTGATTATTTGGTAATTTTTGAATGGCTTTTAGTATTTCATTATTTGTGTAATTATCAATGTATGAGTCATTATCTTTAGCCTCACAAGGAATATCAATATCATTTGTTGAAACATACATATTTGATTTGTTGTAGCGATAATAATTAAAAGCATGATTAACAAAAATTCTTTTCATCCAAGCTTCAAAAGAACCAAAATCTTCATATTTTTGAATATTGTTAAAGACCTTAACGAACGCTTCTTGAAAGACATCTTTAGCATCTTCTCTATTTTTGCAATACCTTAAGCTTAAGCCAAAAAGCTTTCCAGCAAACATGTCGTAAAGAGCTTTTTGTGCTTTCGGTTTACCTTTTTTACATCCTTCGATTATTTCTTCCAAGTTCATTCAACAATAATAACACCACAAGTGTAAAAAATGTTTACATTATTTAGAATAAAAAAACAAAGCAATCCTCTATAAGCCGGGTTCTGTACCTTCAAAAGAAGGTTTCTATCATTAATCTATGACTTACTTCACAATAAGCCTCCAACGACCTACCCCTTAGCCATAACGAGCGAGCAACTCTAAGACTAATATATTTGGTCTTTCAACCCATAAGGTTTACCCCAAGAGAATATCACTATACCCTTGCGTGAGCTCTTACCTCACATTTTCACCCTTACCTTAATAAAATTAAGGCGGTAATTTTCTGTGGCACTTGCTGTCAATAAAATAATTATTGCCTACCCGTTAGGTAGTATGGTGCTCTATGTTGCCCGGACTTTCCTCTCGTAGAAAAAATCTACCAGCGATAGAACAAGGACTGCTTTGCAGTTTGCAAAGATAGAAAGAAAATTAATAGCAATAGGTTAAAGCTTAATAATAAAAAAAGCTCTAATAGGTATTATTCAAAAAATCTCTTATGTATTTATCCACATCTTCTCTTTTAATTCCAAGATGTTTTTCAATAACTCCATACATTTCTTCTCCGTCTTTTGCATCTATAATCATTTTCTTTACTTTATCATAACCTCCTTGACGAAATGCAATATCACATATTGTTGCCATAATTATATATGAATAATTTATTGAATCACCTGTCATCCAACCTTTCATATTGTTTTCTTGACCAATAGTATCAGATGTATATTCATTGTTTAAAATCTTATAGGCAGTTGTCAAGTCTTGTGATAGATTTACTTTTGGATTATTGTTTAAAAAATCTTTAAGCTTTTTAACTTGAAAAGAATATGGCAGGAAAATGTGATCTCCAAAATAACTACAAACTCCTTCATCAAAAAAGTAATAATTATTATTGTTTCTAATATCATTTATAAGAATATGAATAAATTCATGAATATTATTTTCTCCTCCTTTAGTATAAGTCATTAGTCTCGCCTGATAATATGCTCTTCCTCCTTTATTTATTTTATCTGCGACACAATAATCACCTAAATCAGTTGTTATACCAAAACTAAATAAGATATCTGTATAAGTATTTTGAAGATAATATTTTATCGGTTTTATTTCTTTTATCCCCATATCTTTTGCAAATAATTCTACCTTATTTATTGTTTTTTTGATTCGCTTTTTATTTAATGAATAATCTTTTGGATAGTAAAACTCAACAAAGTCAATTTTCTTTTTTTTAAGATTTTTCTTATTAAGCGAGAACTCATTAGTAAATTTATATCCATCTTTAGTTTTAATTACAGGGACTGTAATTACATAACAAAGATCGTAAGTAACCGTATAATTACTATGAAATGATGTTTGTAACTCATACAAAGTATCATTTCTTTTATTAATTCCTATAAAGAACTCAGCAAAAATGAAATAATTGGGAGCAAATAATTGATGTAAATTACAACCATCTCCATATTTTTCAATCTCGCTTTCTGCCCAGTATTTTTTTGTATCAATATTAGTTCCAAAAAAATTATTGGACCACATATCATCCCCATAGTTTTTCCATAATTGATAAATATCTTGGAAAACAGCATTGGTTGTATCCAGATATTCTCTTGTTTGAATATTTCTTTGAGAGTAAAGTAAATTAATACTAAACAAAAACACGATAATTGTTAGAAAAATTCTTTTAATGTTTTGCATGGTTAAATAAAGTATTTTTAAATTATTAGTGCAAAGATAATTTATTTTATTAAACTATATATTATTGGCAAAAATAAACTTCATTATAAGATATACATTTGAGTTTATTTGATATAAGTGTATCAAAGTCTTATTCTGATTGAAAAAGATAAGGTATAATTTTAGTAAGGTGCCACCTTACTTGAGTAACATGCCAGGATACTTATAGTAAGGTGGCACCTTACGGAAGTATCGTGCCACCTTACGGAATTTATTCCTTATATAAATATGTTTTTTCTTGATTTAAGTTACTATTTTCCTTATTTAGCTAAAAAAGATAAAGAATAAATGCTATTTTTAAATATATTTTGGAGGTTGATTAGATGTAAAAATAGTTATAACTTTGCATAAAATAATTAAGAGTATGAGTATCGCTGAGAATTTAAAGAAAATTGAACAAGAAATTCCTAATAATGTAAAGATTATTGCCGTTTCCAAAACTCACCCAAAGGAAATGATTCAAGAAGTTTATGATTTTGGACATAGAATTTTTGGAGAAAATAAGGCTCAAGAGATGACAGATAAGCATGAGGCTCTTCCTAAGGATATTGAGTGGCATATGATTGGACACTTACAAACTAATAAGGTAAAATATATTGCTCCTTTTGTTTCAATGATTCATAGTGTTGACAGCATGAAACTCTTAAAGGAGATAGACAAGGAAGCCATTAAGAATAATAGAGTGATTGATTGTCTTTTGCAGATTGATATTGCTAATGAAGAAACTAAGTTTGGAATGTTGGAAAAGGAAGCAATTGAATTACTTTCTTCTGATGATTTCGCTCAGTTAAAAAACATTAGGATATGTGGAGTTATGGGTATTGGCTCAATTTCTGATGATAGGAATAAAACACGCTCTGAGTTTAAAAATCTTAAAATAATTTCCTCAACTCTTAAAGAAAAGTTTTTCAAAAATGAGGATTACTTTTCTGAAATTTCAATGGGAATGAGTTCCGATTATGATATTGCAATTGAAGAGGGTTCAACAATTGTTAGGATAGGAAGTTCTATTTTTGGACAAAGGGACTATTTTAAAGTAGTGTAAATATCAAGCTTTAAGATTTTTTATTTGAGAAAAATATGTCTTCAAAGGCAATTATATTGAATAAATTCATTATTTTTGCTCTTTCAAATTTACTTATTTAACAATTTTATACCATTATGGAACCTACAAGAGATAGAGACGAGGTGTTTTCAAAAGCAGTTAAGGCAGGGAAAAGGACTTATTTCTTTGATGTAAAAGAAACAAAATCAGGAGATAAATACATAACCATAACCGAAAGCAAGCGTAAGTTTGGTAATGACGAAGGAACCTTTGTTTATGAAAAACATAAAATCTTTCTTTATAAGGAGGATAACAAAAAATTCTTAGAGGCTCTTTCAGGAGTAATTTCTTTTGTTGACACAGGAATTGAACCTGTTTTTGAAGATGATACTCAAGAAAATGAATTTAAAACAGATATTTTAGACGACTTTAGTTTTGACCTTAAAGACTAATTAAAACAAATATATTAGCTGTTCAAAAGGACAGCTTTTTAGTTAAAAAACAATATGGGTAAGATAATTGCAATTGCAAATCAAAAAGGTGGCGTTGGGAAAACTACTACAGCAATAAATTTAAGTGCTGCATTAGCTGTTATGGAGAAAAAAACTCTTTTAATAGACGCAGACCCTCAAGCAAATGCGTCTTCTGGCTTAGGAATTATGCCTGAGGATGTAGGTGTTAGTATTTATGAGTGTCTGATTGAAGGAGTATCTCCAAAGGAAGCAATTTGCGAAAGCTCCACTCCTAACCTCTATGTTTTACCAGCAAGAATTGATTTGGTTGGTGCTGAAATTGAACTTCCTAAACTTCAGGAAAGAGAATATAAAATGAAACTCATAACCGAGCAACTCATTAACGATTATGACTATATTATTATAGACTGTTCTCCTTCTTTAGGATTAGTTACAATAAATGCACTTACAGCTGCAAGCAGTGTTCTAATTCCTGTACAATGTCAATACTTTGCACTTGAAGGATTAGGTAAATTATTAAATACTATTCGTATTGTTCAAACAAGACTCAACACCGATTTGGAAATTGAAGGTATTGTTTTAACTATGTTTGATTCACGTTTGAGATTAGCACGTCAAGTTGTTGAGGATGTTAGAAATCATTTCAAACAAATGGTTTTTGATACATTAATATATAATAATACAAAATTAGCTGAAGCTCCAAGTTATGGTCAATCAGCAATAATGTATGATGCTTCAAGCACAGGAAGCGTTAATTATATTAATTTAGCTCAAGAAATTATACAGAAAAACAAATTGAATAACAAATAGTAAACATACTAAATAAACTACACAATGGCAGCAAAAAAACAAGTATTAGGAAGAGGTTTGGGAGCATTACTGCAAAGTATGGAAACGACTAATCCAGAAATTGAATATAACAATTCAATTACTGCTTCAATTGCTTTTATTCCAATTTTAAAAATAGAACCTAACCCTAATCAACCACGAAAAGAATTTGACTCAAAGGCAATTGAAGAATTGTCACAATCAATAAAAGAACAAGGAGTAATTGTACCAATAACAGTTACTAAGGGAGATGATGAAAACTATATTCTTATTGCTGGTGAAAGACGATTGAGAGCTGCCAAAAAAGCTGGTTTAAGTGAAATTCCTGCATATATTAGAGTTGCAACCAAGAATGAAATGATGGAGATGGCATTGGTTGAAAACATTCAAAGAGAAAACCTTAATGCCATTGAAATTGCACTTTCACTTGAAGCACTTATTGAAAGCTTTAATCTTACTCAAGAACAAATGAGTGAGAAAATTGGCAAGAGCCGTTCTGCAATCACTAATTATCTTCGACTTCTAAAACTTCCTGCAAAAATACAAATTGCCCTTCAAGAAGAAACCATATCAATGGGACATGCAAGAGCATTAATAAATCTTCAATCAGAGCAAGATCAACTTGACATTATGAATAAGATTATTGAAAGAGAATTATCTGTTCGTCAAGTGGAAGATATAGTTTCACAAATGAAAACCCCTAAAGAAAAAGCTCCTAAATCAACTAAGGATTCTAAACCCCTACCTCAAACTCATAATGAATTTAAAACCAAATTATCTAATAAACTATCAACAACAATAGAAATTAAACGCTCACAAAGAGGAAAGGGAACAATAACGATACCATTTTCTAACGATAAAGACTTCCAAAGAATAATTTCTATTATAGAAGGAAAAGAATAAATGTTTTTTCAAAGATTTCTATTATCAATCTTTTTTCTCCTTATTACTTTATGTTCTCAAGGACAAGTGATTGATACTATTAATTCATCTTCAAAAGATACAATTAATAATATTAATACTCCAAAGAAAGAAATTTCGAAAATAGAAAAGAAACATTCACCCCTAAAAGCATCTCTTTATTCTGCTATTGTTCCAGGATTAGGACAAATTTATAATCGTCAAACTTGGAAAGTTCCAGTAATTTATGTTGCAGAAGGAGCATTACTCTATTTGGCAGTAACAAACTATAATGGAGCTCAGAAATTTAAAGATGAATATCTTTTACGCTCCAATAACATTCAAGTAGGAAGAAATCCCAACTATGCCAATTACCCTGACGAAAGCATTTATAACTTATATTATGCTTATGAGAAAAACTTTGAACTTTCCATTGTTGCAGGAGCATTAGTTTATATTTTGAATATTGTTGATGCAATGGTTTATGCGCATCTTTTTGACTTTGATATCTCTCCCAACCTTTCAATGAACCTTACCCCATACTATCTCCCTTCTGTACTTTCTCCAAATCCAGGTCCATCACTTGGATTTTCTATGAGATTTAATTTGAAATAATATATCAAAAAAAATAAGGAGTTAAGAAATTAACTCCTTATTTCAAAATTTAACTATCTTTTCTTTAATCAAACCACTGTTAAAAGCAAAAATTAGTTTCTTTAAATCATCAATTTGACTTTGAAGGTCCTTACCTATATCAGTATCTTTAACTAAAATTGGACTTGTTCTTTGTTCAATTGGATAGTTTTTAGAAATAATATCCGATTCGTTTTCAATTGCTTCTTGATGAGAGGAGAATGGTTCGTGTTCAACTAAGAACATTCTTTTGGAACTATAAATTAATGTATATCCTCCAATCCCAGTTTCTTTTTGATAAGCCTTCGACATTCCTCCATCAATAACCAAGAGTTTTCCATTTGCGAATATTGGACTTTCTCCCTTTTTAACTTTAACTGGAACGTGACCATTAACAATTCTGGCTTCTTTATTATCCAATCCAAACTCTTTCAAAATCATTTCACAGAACTTTTCATCATGTCTATAAGTGAAATATGGGTCAAGAGTTTCTCCTTGAGCAACTTTATCATCAATTACATATCTTTCAAAAGTTGCCATTCTATGTTTTCCAAAAATTGGAGAACATGCTCCACACCACAAATACCAGAAATAGTCTCCATCATTATCTTTCTTAGTTTTGCTGAATCTGTTTTGCCAAACATTTCTAATTGTAAGTTCTAATACGTCACATAATTCTTTTCCTTTAATCATTCTTCCTTTATAATTAAATTCTCTGAATTCTGTTTCATTCTTCATTGGCAAACATCCGTGTAACATAAGAATATTATTGCTTATTGAATAAATGCTCCCTTTTGAGAATAAAAAGGCAATATGGTCTTGTATTTTATAGGAGTTAAGAAAAGAATATTGAAGTTTTTCCATAACATATTCTTCCTCTTGAGTAAGTTTGTATGGGTCTTTTGGATCAATTGTTGGGTAAAAATAATCAGTTAATTGATACTTTTCGCCTTCAACAATAATTGTTCCATTTTCATAATCAATTTTATCTAAAAGCAAACGATGTTCCATATCGAAACAAGGATTTCTTTTAATTAGCTGACCTTCCAATTTAAAAGTAATTACTGCAATTGCTTTATGAATAATGGTCATTAATCGAACATTTGCATCCTTATAATTTTCTGGTTTAGTTCCTTTAGGAATAAAAGGTACTGCAGGATCATTTTCATAAAAAGCAATAGCAAAAGTAACTAAAGACATTACATTAATTCCATAATCGTCTTCAATTGTATCTAAACTTCCATAACGAGCAGTTAATCTAATTACTTCTGCAATATCTAATTTATTTCCACAAGCTGAACCCATCCAAATTATATCATGGTTTCCCCATTGAATGTCTAAAGAATGATGAGACTTCATTAATTCAACAACATCAACAGCTTGAGGACCTCTATCGTAAATATCACCAATTACATGCAAATGGTCAATAAGCATTCTTTTTATAAACATACTTATTGATTCAATAAAGAAATTGGCTCTCTTAAGTTCAATTATTGAACGTATAATGCTTGTGTAATAATTTCTTTTATCAACACTTGCCTCATTTAACAACTCATCAATAATGAAAGCATATTCCTTTGGCATTGCTTTACGAACCTTTGAACGAGTATATTTATTTGAAACTTCTCTTGCAACGCTCACCAATCTATTAAGAATAACTGCATACCAATTGTCATCAATTTTCCCTTGAGATGCTAAAAGACTTATTTTTTCAGATGGATAATAGATAATTGTTGCAAGTTGTTTCTTTTCATCATCACTTATTGAATCTCCAAAAACATCATCCATTTTTCTTCTTAAGGAACCAGAAGCATTAGAGAGAATATGATTAAATGTATTGAACTCTCCATGTATATCTGTTACGTAATGTTCTGTTCCCTTTGGCAAAAGCTTAATTGCTTCTAAGTTTATAATTTCTGTACTCGCTGCCTGTACAGTCGGAAATTGCTTTGATAGCTGCTGTAAGAATTTAATTTCTTCGCTTGATAAACTAATATTCATCTTGAGTAATTTTTAATTAATACTAATTTAAACTATAAATCATCAGGTAAAATCTTTGGAAAGTCGTAATAAAAATGAGGATTAATCGGTTTTCCTATAATTTTTGAAAGAAAATCATTGTATGCAGGAGTAAAAGCAAATATTTTTTCATCATAATATTCCTTTGGAAGAGAAAGATTACCAATACAAGACATATCAACAGAAGAACAATTATATTCTTCCAATTCTTCAATTTGACAAATCTTTGACATAACTGGCATATGTCCATAATCTTCTCTTAACAAAAGATCAGCAACCTTATCAGCTAAAGCACTAACCAATCTTCTATCATATTCATAACATCTTCCTCCTCTTGGATAATATCCAGTAACTTGAGAACGTGTTGAAAGTTTAAGTTTTTGAGTTATTTCTGTTGCTATCTTTCCTGAAATTCCTCCCAAACGTGCATGACCATATTCATCTTTCTCTGAAGAAGCATATACTATTTTTGTCTTTTGAGTTTCATCATCATACCATTTAACTCCTTCAGAAACAGATATAATTAATGTATCATTTATTCTATATTTCTCCTTAACTGTTTCAAAAAACAATTCTTTTCTTTCCTTAGTCATTTCAACTTCAGGAACAAGAGCAATTGCTGCACCTCCAAAAGTACCAGCACCAGTTAACCAACCAGCATCTCTTCCCATAACTTCCATTACCATAACTCTTGAATGGCTTTCAGCATTTGTTTTTAAAATTGAAGCAAACTGTTCAATTCTGCTTGCTGCTGAAGGGAAACCAGGACAAATAACTGATTCAACTTCAACTCCACCAAAATTATGAGAAGTATGTGTTCTTAAATCATTATCAATTGTTTTTGGAAAACCAATAACAGGAATACCTTCCAATTCATACAGTCTTTTTGCTGCTCCATTGGTATCATCTCCTCCAATTGTAACCAAAACATCTATCTTATATCTTTTTATGTTTCTAAGAATTAGAGAAACTCTATCTTCTGCATTAGGAGTTTTTGAAAATGGATTAGTTCGTGAAGAGCGAAGTGCAGAACCTCCATAATATCCATCATAAGGTTGGTCTGTTAAATCAACAATATCTCCATCTCCCAAAAGTCCTTTCCATCCTTGACGAATACCAAAAACTCTATAACCCAACATTGAAGCTCTATTTCTAATTGAGTCAATACTTGCATTAATTGCAGAAGTATCACCACCTCCTGATAAAATTGCTAAATTTTTTCCCTTAAAAAATTTGTCTTTAATCATAAAAAAATGAAATTAAAATATATGAATTTGTGTAATTATAATTGCAAAATTACTAAAAGACTTTGATATAAATTTATTTATTCTCTATTTGTGAAATTAATTCATCATACCATTTTTCTCCAAATCTCCTAATAAGTGGTTCTTTGAGCATTCTATATAATGGAACATTTTTCTCTTTACCTTCAATTAGTGCAGATTTACAAATATCCCAAGCATGATAGTTAAGAGCTGAAAACTCACCATAGTTTTGGACTCTAATAGGATAAAGATGACATGAAATAGGTTTTTGGAAATCAATTTTACCTTCTTCATAAGCTTTTTCAATTGCACATTTTGCAATATCATTTTCGAAAATCAAAAACACACAATCCTTATCATCAATAATTCTTGTACATAATTCTCCTGTAACATCTAAATCAGAAACTCCATGTTTTTCAATCTCTTTAAGACCTTTTTTATTTAAGTAAGGCTTAATTTTAGGTAATAATTTCTTCAAAAGTTTAACTTCATTCTTTTCCAAAGGAGCACCAGCATCTCCATCCACACAACACATCCCCTTACACTTATGCAAATTGCAACAAAACTTTACTTCTTTAATATCTTCACTAATAATGCAATTCTCTACAACAATCATTTTTCTATTCTAATTTTATCTGAATTATTTCTTTATTTCACAATAATTATCATTCCTCCAAATGAAATACCATTAAGTGAAACATTATAGGAATAAGTGCCTGCTTCCAAAGACGAAACATCTATCCTATTTTCTTTTTGTGTTTTTAACTTTTCTTTCTTAACTAATTTACCTTGCATATCAATTAATTCTAATTCACCTTTTTTGAAATTCTTAGTATCAATATCAACCAAAATATAATCTTTTGCAGGATTAGGATATACATTAATATTTACTTTCTCTTTTGTTTCAATATTTAATATTGAATTATAACCATTAGGCATAAACTTATAGAAATACACACCTGTATTTCCGCTATAAGGTATTATTAAACCTCCATCAGAAGTAGCTTTTAGTGTCATTGCACTAATATCAATAGGTGTTTTGTAGAAATAGTTTACATTTCCCTGAGAATTAAAATTAATAATTCCTGTTCCTAATATTTGATCAGAATTTTCCAACCATTTTTTGCTAAAAGTAAAGAATGAATATATTGAATCTGTATTAGTAAAATCAATATTATTTTTTATAGCACTCATGTTATATGAGGTATTATAATAATTCGCTCCATAAAAGATACTATCTGAAAAAGGATTGCTTATATCTTCAATTGAATAGCTATATTTAGCTTTTGTGTTCATTAGATATAAATAAGTATACAACTCATAATATTCACTACTCCCAACATTAAATGTTCTATACTCAGTGTTGTTAAAAGCAACTATTGAATCATTTATCTTTCTCATATTATAAGCATCTCTTCCATTAATACTATCTTCTATTTCTAAAGTATTATTATTAATAAAATATAGTGTATTATAGCTATCCATTATGTATTTAGTTGTTGAAATTAAGAAATGATCATTATTAAATGGTATCATATCCATAAATCTTATACTTTTGCTGTAAGTTTTATTAGCTAATACGTTTCCAGAAGTATCAACTCTGATAAATCTTATTGGCATTTCATTAACACTGTTTACATAATTATCTATTAAAGTAATTATTATATCAGTATTATCTAACATAATTGCATCCCAATTCTTCCATTTTATTGTATCATCATTTTCATTCTTAATTCTCTGTGAAAACAATAAATTACCTAAGGTGTCATGGCAAACTAAATCCATATACTTATAATAAAACTCTGTTCCATCATAAAAATTAGTTCTAATAGAATAAAGTTTATTATTAGCCTTAAAAAGCCTATAAAGAGCATTCCCATCGGAAGTGTTTGTATAATGAACAAGATTTAAATCTTTATCAATATGAATAATAGCCCTATTAGAGTCTAATGTCGAAAGCCAAATTCCATCATTATCGTTATCCTTATTCTCTAAATATACATAGTATTTGCATGAATCAAATTTGAGAACTTTGGAATAATTGTCTTGAAATACACTATCAAAAGTTTGTGCATTTAAATTAAAAACTCCAATAAAGAAAAAAAGGAAACTAATAATAAACTTTCTCATGATAAAATTGTATTAAGATTAACATTTGCAAAGTTAGGCAAAGTCTTTGATATTGGTGGTTAATAAAAAGGATATTTTGGGAAATAGAATAGTTTAAAAGCAGAATTCAAGTTGTAAATGCAACTTTTTACTCTGTATTTATATTATATTAAATTGTTACAAAGCCTTCTCAAATAATAAAATTCTCAACAAAGATCAGTTTTCTATTCTAATTTAATCTTTATTTTTTTTATTCCACAACAATCATCATTCCTCCAAAAGCTTTTCCATTTAAAATTATATTATAAGAATAATTCCCTGCTTTTAATGAAGAAATATCTACTCTATTTCCTTTTTGAGTTTTTAACTTGGCTTTCTTTACTAATTTACCTTGCATATCAAATAATTGTATCTCTCCCTTAGTAAAATTATTTGCATCAAAATCAACATTAATATAATCTTTTGCTGGATTTGGGTATACATTAATATTTACTTTCTCTTTAGTTTCAAGATTTAATATTGAATTATAACCATTAGGCATAAATTTAAAGAGATATAGTCCTGTGTTTCCAGTATAAGGAATTATTAGCCCTCCGTCCGAAGTAGCCTTTAATGTCATCGAACCAATATCAATAGGAGTTTGATAAAAGTAGTTTAAACTTCCTTGAGAGTTAAAATTTATTATACCTGTTCCTAACATTTGATCCGGAATACCATCCCATTTCTTACTAATTGTAAAGTATGAAAAAATTGAATCAGAGTTAATAAAATCAATATTAATTTTTTTAGATCTATTATTTTCTTCACCTGCTCCATAAAAAATGCTATCCAATAAAGGATTGCTAATTTCCTCAATTGAATAACTATATTTAGATCTTGTATCCATTAAATATAAATAAGTGTAAAACCCGTCGTATGTACTAATCCCATTGTTAAATTCCCTACGTTCAATACTATTAAAAGCAACAATAGAATCATTTATCTTTCTCATATTATATGCATATCTTCCATTAATACTATCTTCTATTTCTAAAGTATTGTTATTAACAAAATAAGTTACATGAGAATTTGTTTGAAGAAGAGTTGTTTTTGACATTAAGAATTGCTGATCATTAAAAGGGATGATGTTAGTAAATTCATATATATTATTATGTACTTTATTTTCCAAAACATTTCCAGAAGTATCAACTCTAATTAATCTTAACTTATCAGATCTGTAATCATTAGGAATTTCATTTAATAGACAAAAAATCATATCTGTATTATCTAACATAATAGCATTCATATTCTGCCATTTTATTGTATCATCATCTTCATTCTTAATTCTCTTAGTAAATAAAATATTACCTAATGTATCCTGACAAACTAAATCCAAACTCTTTAAATAATGTTCTGTCCCTTCATTACAATTAGATATAGTAGAATAGAGCTTATTATTAGCCTTAAAAAGTCTAAAGAGTCCAATGTCTGTAGTATTTATACTATGAACAATATTTAAATTCTTATCAATATGAATAATTGCTCTATTAGTGTCATATGTTGTGAGCCAAATACCATCATTATCGCTGTCCTTGTTTTCAATATTATCATATAACCAACCGAAATTAAATTTGAGAACTTTGGAATAATTATCTTGAAATACACTATCAAGAGTTTGTGCATTGATACCTAAGGCCCCAATTAACAAAAAAATAAAACTAATAATAATTTTTTTCATAATAATAATAATAGGATTTATTGATTAATATTTGCAAAGTTATACAAAGTCTTTGAAATGGGGTGTAATAAAAAGGTTTTTTTTAGAGATAGAGATAATTTAAAAGAATCAAGTACTGCTAATGAAAAATTTAGTTCTATTTTATAAGAATTTATAGGCTAAAAATATAACGAGAAAGGTTTGTTTTACAAGCGCTTAATTGATTTATGTTTTATCAAAGATTAATAAATACGTATTAAGTCCTTCTTTTTGAAAAGAAAAAAATGTATTTTTGCAGATTATCGTAAGTATTTTTTATTTTATATTTAACAAATGGAAGTTCAAACTAATAGTAACGAAAGACCTTCTTTGAATTTTTTAGAAGAGATTATTGAAAATGACCTTAAAAACGGAGTTCATAAAAGCATATTAACTCGTTTCCCTCCAGAACCTAACGGATATTTGCATATAGGACATGCTAAAAGCATTTGCCTTAACTTTGGTTTGGCTAAGAAATATGGTGGAAAAACTAATCTTCGATTCGACGACACCAACCCTACTAAGGAAGATGTTGAATATGTAGATAGTATTAAAGAAGATATTCAATGGTTGGGCTTTCAATGGGCAAATGAATTTTATGCTTCTGATTATTTTGAACAACTTTATCAATGGGCAGTTAAACTTATTGAAAAAGGACTTGTTTATGTTGATGACCAAACTTTAGATGAAATTCGTCAAAATCGTGGTACTGTTCAATTGCCAGGAAAAGACAGCCCTTACAGAAATCGTTCTGTTGAAGAAAACTTAAAACTTTTTTCTGAAATGCGTGAAGGTAAATATGCTGATGGAGAAAAGATTTTAAGAGCAAAGATTGATATGGCTCATCCAAATATGCATATGAGAGACCCTATTATGTATAGAATTATAAATACATATCATCATCGTACTGGAGATAAATGGTGTATTTATCCAATGTATGATTATGCTCATGGTGAGTCTGACTCAATTGAAAACATAACTCATTCAATTTGTACTTTAGAGTTTGATGTTCATCGTCCACTATATGACTGGTTTATTGAAAAACTTGAAATATTCCCTTCTCATCAATATGAATTTGCACGATTAAATCTTTCCTACACTGTAATGAGTAAAAGAAAACTCTTACAATTGGTTAAGGAAAATTATGTTAGTGGTTGGGATGATGCTCGTATGCCTACCATTTGTGGACTTCGCCGTAGAGGATTTACTCCTGAAAGTATTAGAAATTTCTGTGATAGTATTGGCGTTGCTAAGAGAGATAATATAATTGATTACGGACGTTTGGAATTTGCTCTAAGAGAAGACTTAAACAAAAGAGCAAATAGAGTTATGGCTGTTTTAGACCCTATTAAACTTATTATTGACAACTATCCAGAAAACCAAACAGAAGAATTAGAAGCTATAAATAATCCTGAAGATGAAACTGCTGGAACAAGAGTTTTACCTTTCTCTAAAGAGTTATACATTGAAAGAGATGACTTTATGGAAAATCCTCCAAAGAAGTATTTCCGATTAGCTCCAAATCAAGAAGTAAGACTTCGTTATGCTTATTTTGTAACTTGCACTTCTGTTGATAAAGATGAAGAAGGTAATATCACTGCCATTCATTGCACCTACGACCCTGCTTCTAAGGGAGGAAATTCTCCTGATGGAAGAAAAGTTAAAGGAACAATTCATTGGGTTTGTGCGAAGAGTTGCATCGATGCAGAAGTTCGTTTGTTTGACAGATTATTTATGAATGAAATTCCAGAAAAGGTTGAAGAAGGACAAACTTTCCTTGACAACCTAAATCCTGATTCATTGAAAATTGTAAGTAATGCTAAGTTGGAGCCTTCATTAAAAGATGTTAAGGCATTAGATAAATTCCAATTTGAAAGACTTGGTTATTTTAGTGTTGATTACGACTCTAAAGAAGATAACTTAGTTTTCAATCGTACTTGTACATTAAAAGATTCTTGGACTAAACAAAATTAAATTATAATGAAAAAGCTTTTTGTATTATTAGTTTTTGCTTTAATGCTTTGTTTTTCAAATACAGCAAAATCACAGGATTATCATAGATTGGCTAATGGAGAACCTTATGATATCTTCTATATGGTTAAGCCTGCAATCTATACAGCTTGTGGTGATTATTTTCCTGTAAATTATAACAAAGGCGCTGGAATAAATTTTGCATTAGAATATCAATTTCAAGAAATTAAAGTTGGTGTTGGTGTTGAATTAGGCTACACTTTTATGAATTCTAACACATACAAAATCAAATATCTTCCTCGTAAATTTTTAAATGATGCAAGTCAAATTCCATTAACAATTTATGCAAACTATTATCTTCATAATCAAGAAAGCTATTTTAATTTTGGAGATAGATTAAAACCTTATATTGGAATAGGTTTTGGTGCAATTTGGGGAAAATATGACTATAGTTTGAGTACTGAAGCAAACAAAGCCTACGATGCTTTTGGATTTTATCTTAGAGAATATGAAGGTCAAGCAGGAATTAGAATTGGTATACTTCCAAGAATAGGATTATTAATATCTGGTGAACGCCATGCCTTTGGCTTTGAAGTTGGCTATCAACACTATTTTTCTTTAGGAAGATTAGAACAACAACAACATTATACTGTTGGATTAACCTACTCCTATATCATTCAATAATATGTTTCAAGCTTTTATTTTAGCAGCTGGTTTAGGCACAAGGCTTAAACCATTAACAAATTCTTTGCCTAAAGCTTTAGTTGAAGTAAATGGAGTTAGTTTATTGGAACACAACATAAATAAATTAATTTACTTTGGATGTAAACATATTGTTATTAATGTTCATCACTTCTCAGAAAAGATTATTGAGCATATAAAAAACAAAAATTATAATGCCGATATTTTCATTTCTGACGAAACAAATCAACTTCTTGATACAGGTGGAGCATTATTGAATGCTAAAAATTACTTTGATTTTTCAAAAGATATTCTTGTTCATAATGTAGATATTCTTTCTAAGATAGATTTCAATGATTTCTACAATCATTACAAAGCAGAAAACAATTTAGCAACATTAGCAGTAAGTCAAAGGCAAACATCAAGATATTTACTTTTTGACAAAAACAATAAGCTTTGTGGTTGGGAAAACACAAAGACAAACGAAAAAATAATAGCAAATAATAGCACTGAATTAATTCCTTTTGGATTTAGTGGCATTCAAATAATTAAACCTAAACTAATTGATTTGATTGAAAACAAAGGTGCTTTCCCTATAATTCCAGAATATTTGAAACTTTCAGCCTCCTATCCTATTTATTCATATATTCATTCTCAAGATATTTGGGTTGATGTAGGAAAAATTGAAGCTATAGAAAAAGCTCAAAGATTGCTTGAAAATACCTTATAAATTCCTTTTTTCTAAAAAACATCAATATAAGTCCATCATAAATAAAAATATAAAGGACATAAATAAAAATATGATGGACTTATTTTCAATTATGGTTGATATATTTTTGGATAAGTCTATTCTTTTCCCTTTAATATGGGAAAATTAGACTTTTATTGTTAAGCCATCGTAGGCTAAGGATACATTTGAAGGAAGTTCTTTCTCCAAATCTTTTGTTAATCCCAAATTATGGCTAATATGTGTTAGATAAGATTGTTTTGGTTTAATCTCAGCAATCAATGCCAAAGCTTCATCTAATGTAAAATGAGAGAAATGTTCTTCTTTTCTAAGTGCATTTATTACCAAGTATTCAACTCCTTTTAGTTTTTCTTTTTCTTCCTCTGAAATTGTTTTTGCATCAGTTATGTAAGCAAAATTATTTATTCTATAAGCCATAATTGGAAGCTTATAGTGCATAACTTCAATAGGAATTATTTCAAGTTCTTTGACATTGAATATTTCTTCATTTTCAATGTTTATAAGTTCAAAGTTTGGTAAACCTGGGTATTTGGTTTCAGAAAAAGCATAAGCAAATGCTTTTTTAATTTCTATTAAAGCAATTTTATTGCTATAAATATGCATTGCTTCATCTTGTAAGTAATTGTAGGAACGTACATCATCCAAACCGCTTATATGGTCTCTGTGAGAATGTGTAACCAAAATTGCATCCAACCTGTCAACATTGTAATTTAACATTTGTTGACGAAAATCAGGTCCTGAATCAATTGTTAAAACTGTTCCTTGATCACTTTCTATAAGGCATGAAGTGCGAAGTCTTTTGTCTTTGATATCAGTAGATGAACAAACCTCGCAATGACACCCAATTAAGGGTACTCCTTGCGAGGTTCCTGTTCCTAAAAAAGTTATTCTTAGATTGCCCATTTCACCCAAATTGCTCCCCAGGTAAATCCTGCTCCAAAGGCTGTAAGAATTAAATTATCGCCTTTTTTGAATTTACTTTGGTTTTCCCACATTAAAATTGGAATTGTTGCTGAAGTGGTGTTTCCGTATTTTTCTATATTAATAAGTACTTTATTTGTATCTAAGCCTAATCTATCTCCTGTTGCTGAAATTATTCTTAAATTTGCTTGATGAGGCAAAAGGTATGAAATATCATCTTTTGAAAGGTTATTTCTTTTCATGATGGCTTCAGTAGCTTCTGCCATCTTCACAACAGCCCATTTGAAAACTGGTTGACCTTCTTGATAAATATAATGTTCTCTTTTATCTATTGTTTCATGAGTAGGTGGCTTTATGCTTCCTCCTGCTTTTTGATGAAGGTGTACTCTTCCAACTCCATCAGCATATAATGCACAATCCATTACTCCTATTTCGTCTTCTGTTGCTTCCAACAAAACTGCTCCTGCTCCATCTCCAAAAATTGGGCAGGTTGCTCTGTCTTGATAGTCTACAATAGTAGACATCTTTTCAGCACCAACAACAATTGCTTTTTTTACAAAGCCACTTTGAATATACATTGAAGCTGTTGTTAGACCATTTAAAAATCCTGAACAACCAGCATTTATATCAAAGCCAAAGCTATTTTTAATTCCACATTTATCGGCTATAATATTTGCTGTTGCAGGGAATAACATATCTGGTGTAACTGTACAACAGATAATAAGTTCTATTTCTGAAGGATCAATTGATTTGTTTTTTAGAATATTTTTTACAACAATTGCTCCCATATCAGAAGAACCCTTACCTTCTTCTTTAAGAATATGCCTTTCTTTAATACCAATGCGAGTCATAATCCACTCGTCAGTAGTATCAACCATTGTGCTTAATTCTTCGTTTGTTAATATATAATCAGGTAAATATCCTTCAACTGCTGTTATTGCGGCTCTTATTTTTGCCATGTCAATTTAATTTAATAAAAAATTTATTATCCTCTTAAGACTTTATCAATATGCTCGTTAATATGTGAATTAGAAATTGATTTTGATTGTAAAACCATTGTTTTAATAGCTTTTTCATTAGATACTCCATGTCCAATAATAACAACTCCATTAGCTCCTAAAAGTGGCAAACCTCCATAGATTTCATAATTACAATTCTTAATGAAATCATTAATCATTCCTCCTTTTACCATTGTTCTTGCAAAAGCTTCCGTATTTTTCATTATTAAGTTACCAACGAAACCATCACAAGCAATAACATCAAAGTTATCCTTGAAGATTTCAATTGGTTCAGCATTTCCAATAAAGTTAAAGTCTTTTGAACCTTTCATTAATTGGAAAGCTGCCAAACATTGAGCATTACCTTTTTCATCTTCTTCTCCAATATTTAATAACCCAACTCTTGGGTTATCAATCTTTAGAGCATATTGAGCATAAATACTTCCTAAAAGTCCAAATTGGTATATAAGTTCTGGTTTAGCATCAGGATTAACCCCAACATCTACCAAAACTGTAACACCTCCTTTTTCTTTAGGTAATAGTGCAGCAAGACAAGGTCGAAGAATACCTTCGGTAACTCCAATGCTATACATGGTACCTACCAACATAACACCAGTATTACCAGCACTTGCAAAGGTATCAATCTTGCCTTCTTTCAAATGTTGAAAACCAACAGCTATTGAAGAATTAGGTTTGCTTGATAGAGCCTTAATTGGCTTATCGTGCATATCAATAATTTCTTCAGCATTTACAATGTCAAAAACATTAACTGAAGCATTATTTTGTTTAATCTCTTCTTCAATTAAATCTTTGTTGCCAAAAAGAACAATTCTGTCTTCAGAAGATAGTTCTTTTTGAGCCAAGATAGCTCCTAAAACCGTAGCTTTGGGTGCAAAATCTCCACCCATTGCATCTAATCCTATCCTCATTACTTAGAAGATTGAATTATGAATTTGCACCTTTTTCTATAGCTAATTTTCCTCTATAATATCCACATTCAGGACAAACTCTGTGGCTTACAACTGAAGCACCACAATTGCTACAAGTTGATAAAGCTACAGCTTCAACCTTATCATGAGTTCTTCTTTTTGCTGTTCTCGTTTGAGAAAATCTGTGTTTTGGATTTGGCATTTCTTTTTATTTTTAAAATGTTATTATTCAAATTTTATTTTTTTCAGCTCAGCCCAACGAGGGTCAACTTCTTGCTCTAATAGTGGCTCAGCATTATTAATTCTATCAATCATATCTTTATTACATTTTCCTTTCGGGTGAGAACACTTAATAGGAATTTGCAATAAAATAAGTTCATAAATATAATGAGAAAGATCTATTTCGTGTTCAGTGTTTGGAATAATTATTATATCATCATCCATACTTTCCTCTTCCTTAAATTCTTCTCCGAATTTTACGAACAAATTCTTTTCTCCTTCTATTTTAAAATCTAAAGGTTCAAGACATCTATCACAAAGAAAATTTAGAACCCCTTTGAAATAAAAATTAAAAGTCAAAACCCTTTCTTCCTTAATTAGCTTTACTTTTAAATCAACATTTGAGTCAAGTAAATCATCATTTTCAAACTTCTCGAATAAAGATTTATCTACTTTAAAATCAAAATTATGTTCTCCTATTTCAAGAGCAGTAAAACTAATTGTGTAATCATAACCTTTAATCATTAACAATCTATTTTAAAACATTTGAGCTTGCAAAGATACATAATTTTTTATTATTTGGTTATAGGTGAAATGTTTTTTTGCATATTCTTCCTTATCCTGCTTATAAAACAATAAGTCTTAGTTATTATATATAAACAATAAATCAGTCTCATAAGAAGATTATTTTCGGAAAAATATCATTTATAAATACTGAAAAATCTTTATCGTCAAATTATCTAATCTGCATTAAATAGATAGCTTAAGGGTAAAAACATCAATAAAAATTAATACATCCAGAATTTGAGTTAAGATTAAAGAAAAAAATGTTGATATAAATCTCATAAAATAAAGTATAGAAATAATTAAATTAGACTTAGAACTTTTTTTAATTGACTTTGATGTTGGAATCATGACTTGTCCTGAAAAAAGTTGACACAAAAACCCAAATCAACATGGACAAAAATTTAAGAAAAGAACCCATTACCGATGCATTTCGCTACAAAGTAGT
>JAFNAR010000003.1 GCA_017860255.1 Bacteroidota bacterium
TACTAGAGAAATTATTTTCAATTTCTCTTCAATTGTGTGTTTGGACATAAATAATAAACCCCAAAAGTTTTTTGTCTAACTTTTGGGGTGCACTTCACTTTTTAGTGTTTCGACGGCCTCTTTTCATCAAAAACACGGCCTCTTTTTTATTTTAGGTTAAGTTTTCATATTTATTCTAAAAAGAATTTAACTCTCGGTGGAGAAACATTATAAATAAAACTCTTATTTGTAATCATTTTTAAGCTTATTTTTGAGAATTAAAACAATGGAAATTAGATATCATAACTAAAAAGAGAGGGATTTTGTCCCTCTCCATAAGTCTTTTCTTGTTTTCAAAGACTTTAGTTCATTAATAGAAGATTTTATTGACTGTGTTTTTTATAGTCTTTTAGCATCTTGCCAAAGGATTTATCTTTTTTTCTTTTCTCCTGTTCTGAAGCTGAAAAATGATAAGCTTCTTTGCGAAGTTTTAGATAGCTTTCGTAAACACTTGTATCTAAGGTTCCATTTAGAAGTGCTTCAAGAACACTGCAACCAGGTTCATTGGTGTGAGTGCAGTCTTTATATCGGCATGATTTCTCTAATTCTGAAATATCTAAAACAGAAGATAAGGCATTTGCATTATCGGACGTTATTCCAAATTCTCTTATTCCTGGAGAGTCTATCAATACTCCTGAATTATTGAGTAAAACCATTTCTCTTCGTGTTGAAGTGTGTCGCCCTTTCCCTGTTGAATCACTGATTGAAGATGTTGCTAATATTTCTTCCTGACACAAAGCATTTATAAGAGAACTTTTCCCTACTCCTGAAGAGCCTGTAAATACTATTGTTTCTCCTTGTTTTATGTATTTACGTAAAGTATCTATCTTCTCTGGAGAATGTACACTGGTTATGAAAATAGACATCTTATCGGAAAGATGTTTTAATGAATGTTTTATTTCTTCTTCATTAAAACCTAAGTCAGCCTTTGTCAATACTAATACTGGTGTTATACCTTCATCTAATATCTGAACCATAAAACGTTCTATTCGTCTTACATTGAAATTAGAGTCTAAACTTTGTACTATAAATGCTTTATCAACATGAACAGCTATTGCCTGACGTTCTGATATTGTTCCTGTTTTCTTTCTGTACAGGGTTTTTGTTCTCGGTAAGATATCATAAATTATTCCCTTGTCTTGGTCTGTGGGGTGAAAAATTACCCAGTCTCCAGTGCAAGGATATTCTTCCGAAGTCCTTCCATATAACATGTTTCCTGTTAATTCACACAGGAACAAACCGTCTTCTGCAATTACTTCATAGCATGTTCTATGTACTACTGATACACGACCATGTGAGAAATTATTAAACGGCGAAGATTGTTTTTGTTGGAACAATGTATTATTCCAACCATATAATGATAGATTATTCATTGTTATTAAAATTTAATGGTTAATTAGTCTTGAGTTTTCTTGCATATAAAGAAGACATAACCAAAGTATTCTTTGTTGGTTTGGTAATATTCTATCTCTTGCTCCATTCTTTCAACAAAATCTTTAGCTGCAAAGCTGTAATTGTTTTCTTCAAGAAATGGTTGAAAATGAGTTTTTGCAATAGAATGATAATTATCAATCCAAGTGTATTCTGGTAATATGAAATGAGCTATTGGTTTATAACCACAATCTTCAATTATCTTTAATTTTGTTGAAATCATATCTATCTCAGATACATTTTCTGTTATAAAACTTGAATCTTTTGGTCTTTGATTGCTTAACCAGCAGCATTCCGTTACTGCCATAAAGCCATTTGGTTTAAGGTATTGTTTCAACTCTCTTAATCCCTTTTCAAATCCTATATGATAAATTGAACCTTCAGCCCAAATTACATCAAATTCATTTGCCTTAAAAGGTAATTCACACATTGAAGCAACAAGGCCGGTAACTTTATTGGTTAAATTCTTCTTTTTTATTCTGTCGTTAAGCCCTTCA
This sequence comes from Bacteroidota bacterium, assembly GCA_017860255.1. Classification (GTDB taxonomy): domain Bacteria; phylum Bacteroidota; class Bacteroidia; order Bacteroidales; family P3; genus UBA10566. Next base: position 1,968 of record JAFNAR010000003.1, read on the forward strand.
ATCATCTTGGGAGCTATATCAACTGCTGTAATTTCACAATCAATATTTGATGCAATAATTTCTGTTTGTTTTCCAATACCACATCCTAAATCTGCAATCTTAAGTTTGGAAGAAGTGTTATCCAAAAAGCTTAATGCCTTAAGGGTTTCCTTTTCTCCGCCAGGACCTTGAGAACTAATGCCTGAAAAAAAGTTTATTACTAATTGAAAATCGAAATCTACTATTAATTTATTTTCTGTATTCATGATTATTTGTATTGTCTCACAAAGCAAATCTACTAATGATTTACAATTTGTGAGCGTTAAAATTATTTAAATAAATGACTATATCCCCAAATGAACTATTTGAGAACAACTAAAGGAAGAATCTGTTTATTTTACAGATTTTTATAATACAATATCCGAAATAAATAAATTATTAAACATCCAATGATTTTAGACCAGCAAAATTATAAACAATAATTGAAATAACAAAATCAAATCAATAATTTATCTCCCTAAAAGATAATATTTTCTTACTCTTATCTTGCAATCAAAATATATTTGTAAATTTGCTAAGAGATTTTTAGTTAAAAGTAACAAACTTAAAAATAGAATTATTAATCGGAGTAAAATTTATATTTAAGATTATGAGAGTATTAAAAACTATCCTTTTAGGATTATTATTTATTGTATGTTTTGTTTCTTGTGATTGTATAATAGAGAAAAATGTGAAAGTGATTGATTCAGAAACAAAATTACCAATAGGAGAAGTTAAAATAATTGTAGATTATGATGAAGATCAATATTTTTATACAGATAGCCTTGGTGAATATTTTTTATCTCGAATTACAGGATGTAGTTGTAAATGTGCAACAATATCTTTTGAGAAAGAAGGATATAATACAATTACACAAGAATTGAATACTTCTTCTTCTGACGACATTACTATTATGCTTTATCCTATAAATTCTAAGGCAAATATTAAACCCTTCTAAGATGAGGTGTATGTTTTCTATTTTGATAAAAGCAAAGGATAATTTTACCCAAACAAAGAGTTAGAAAATTAAAACCTTGTTTCAGTAAATTAAAACAAGGTTTCAGTAAAATGAAATAAAGAATCAAATTTGAAATTATGAGAATAATAAAAACCATTCTTCCAGGATTATTAATAGTCGTATTTTTTGTTGGTTGTGATTGTGTTATTCACAGAAATGGAAGAGTGTATGATTCTGAAACAAAATTACCTATTAAAGATGTGAGAGTGCATATTGTTAATGCCGACGAAATTGATGAATATACTGATAGTCTTGGCTATTTTGAAGTGAGGAAACTTTCAGGTGGATTTTATTGTAACGGTGATATGACATTATCTTTTGATAAAGATGGTTATAATAAAAGTAGCCAATTCATTGAATCGAATTCTGATAGTATTTTCTTTCTTACTCCTGATAAAAATAAGAAAAAAATCGAGTTGAAACCTTGGAATTGCAAGAAAAGAAATGGAAATTGTAAAGATGAATGTAATTTCTTGAGTAACTTTATCCAATTTGGTAATATTAAAATTGATACAACTAAACTTTGGAATTTTGAATACAATAAATCTTTTATTTTAAAATCATTTCCAAGAGAGTATTTTGATAAAGACAATATAATCTTTAATACATCAATAGAGAATATTAAGGATTATGGAAAATGTTATATTACGGAGTTTAAGTTTTTCCATCATTACGGAGCAGATCAAGAAAGAGTATATGTAATGTTAAATCCTTCTAAAGATGAGGTATATGTTTTCTATTTTGAGAAAATAGTAATAGAAAAGAATTCTAATATTAAACTGTATTTTAATACAAGAGGGAAAGTATCTCAAAGAAATATCAAATATTCTCCAAAAGATAAGTCATTTGTTTTAGATTGTAATAGCATCAAGTAATTTATTATGAAAAAACGAATTAATTTTATTGTCAATATATCTAAAGGTTTTAGAGTATTTATGCTTTTAAGTTCTCTTGCTTTTCTTTTTAATAGTTGTATAACTTATAAAGATTTACCTGAAAATGTTAGCGAAAAGTCAAAAATATCAGGGTTGTATATAAATGATTCATATGATAAAGAAGATACTAGAATTTGGCAATTATTAGATTATAAGCATGAGATTAAAAAGGATAGTATGATTGTTAAAATAGATATTTTAGATAAGAAAAAATTAAGTTTTACATTCATCAAAGATAATGAGGTAATTGGCAAAAAAATCATTAAAGGAAAATTTAAGGAAGATAATTGTTTTTACAAAAGGAGATTTTTTTATATAATCCCTATTGCTCCTATTTTATGGGGGTTTGAAAATAATCAAACAAGAATCTATCTTTTCAACAACGAACTTGTTATAGAAAAAGCTTATAATTATGGAGGAGTATTTATTTTTATGGCAAGTGGAGATAAAGGTAATTATGTTCATAGATTCAAACGCATATAGTATTTAAAATCCATAAAACATAATAATTCTGTCATTATCCCACCCTCTCAAAATATATTTGTAAATTTGTCGCTATAAATTTTGTTATTGTTTATGAGCGAAAGAAAATTATTGGTTGTTGGTAGTAGTGGTATTCATACTTTTAATACTATTGATTTAATTAAGGATTATTTCTCTGATATATTTCTTATTACAGATAAGGAGTATGATGATTTTAAGGAAATTGAGCATAAGATTTTTGACTTCTCTTTTTCCAATCCTGTTAATATTCCTTTACTTCCTCATAAAATAAACAGAGTAATAAAAGAGTATAAACCTGATTTTATTATTATTATTCAAGTTTCTACAAGTGCTTTCAGTACCATTATTGCCAATACAAAGAATATTCCAACCCTGGTTATTGCTTTGGGCAGTGATGTTTTGACTATTCCTCAAAATGGTTTCTTCTATAAACAATTGGCAAAGTTTGTTCTTAAGAAAGGGAAATACTTTAATACTGGGGCAAAGTTTGCAGCTGAAAAGATGAATGCTTTGGCTGGTAGGGATTTGAATGTTGTTGTTGCTAATTCGGGTTTTGAACCTGGTTGCAAGCCAATGGAAAAACAGAATATTGTTTACTCAAATCGTTTGCATAAGTCTTTGTATCGTATTCCTCAAATTGTTGAAGCCTTTGCAAGGTTTGTGAAAAATGGCAGAGAGGATTGGAAACTGGTTATTGGAGCTACTGGAGATGAAGAAAATCTAAAACAAAAATCAAAAGAATTAGGGATTGAAGATAAGGTAGAGTTTATTGGTTGGGTGGAAAAGGAAACAAATAACTATTATTATTCTATTTCAAAGATATGGGTTTCAATTCCTGAAACAGACAATACTCCAATTTCTCTAATGGAAGCAATGGCAGCAGGTTGTATTCCTGTTATGAGTGATTTAATTGCCAATAGGGAATGGGTTGAGGATGGAAAGAATGGAATAATTGTTTCGGATTATTCTTCAAACTATATAGAAAGAGCATTGGAATTGGATTATGATAGTTTGGTAAGATATAATATTGATTTAATGGAAAGAGAAGGAACTAAGGATGCAAACCGTAGGAAGTTCTATTCAATATTTGACAAAGAATTTAAAAGCTAATGGCAGAAAGAATAAAATATTTTTGAAGATTTTGTATTTATGTTGAATTATTTAATATATTTGCCTCGAATTATATCTTTAAATTGTTTTAGATTAGCATTATAATAATAGAAAATCACAAATAAATAATTAGCCTTATGAAAAAAGTTTTCCTCATTTTAATCATCTGCTTAATCAGTTTATCAAGCAAGATTAGTTATTCTCAAGTTAATAAGTCAATTATTGACACAACAAAGCAATGGAATGTTTTGCATACTTTTAGGGGGACTCAAGAATTAAAAAAAACTACCAATTTATATAGGATTCTTTCAGAAGATACAATTATTGATGGTAGGAACTATTTTAAACTCCAAAAAACAATTAATTATGATACAAACTTAACTGCTAATTGGCAAACTATTGACTGGATTAGAGAAGATAGCAACAGAGTATATGTTTTCACTTACAATAATACATCTTGTAATGGGGATAGTTATGATTTCCCAAGAGAATATATTTTATTAGATTTCAATCTTAGCCTAAATGATACGTTTCATATTACATATGAAAATTATTTGGCTTATTCTGACCCTTTGGTTGTAAGCTTTATTGATTCTGTTTTAATAGATAATCAATATTGTAAAAGAATCTTTTTTAATGGAGAAGTTCCTCTTTATCCTCAATCAGGAGTTTATTGGATTGAAGGAATTGGAAGCAATGGAGATTTTATTAACCATTATGATCATTCTCATTCAACTTGGAATCTTTTATGTGCTTATAAAAACAATAATATAATTTATGATGCTGGATACGGCTATTGTTATATGCGTTTAGATACAAAAGAAATTGAAGCAAACAATAACCAAATTAAAGTCTATCCAACACTAATTGATAAAGAGATAAATATTAGTTCGGATAAATATCCAATAAGTTTAAGTGTAATTGATTTATTTGGAAGGGAAGTTTTTAGAAAAGAAATATATAATAACATAACAATTAATTTAGATTTCCTAAAGAAAGGAATCTATATATTAAAACTTAAGCGTAAAGACACTATTATTAACAAAAAGATAATTAAAAAATAATTAGCCATATGAAAAAAGTAATATTATTGTGTTTAGGATTAATCTTTTTAAGTAGTATTAATAGTTATGCTCAAGATGCAGTATATAGAAGTGATTATGGATCTGCATTCACACCAAAAGGGAAACTAAAAATATTGGTAGTTTGTGTTAAATTTAAAGATCATAATGTAGATGATGTTAATTGGCCTTTAAATCAAGGATTGCCAAATTGGGCATTAAATAATGAATTTCTTTATGAAGATACAGTCGCCTTTAATAATATCTCGGAGAATGATAATAGTTTATCAAGATATTTTTATGAAATGTCCAAACAACTTCCTGTAGATAAAAGATTTAAATTATATGGGAGTTTTTTGCCTGTAGAAATTGAGAATTATGCAGGAAAATCAAGTTGGCAGGGGTTAGTCTCTTTAGCTGTTGAAAAAATGAAAAATATACCAAATATAGATTCTATATTATCAACTTTTGATAACAGAAAATCTTCTATATGGGTAAGAGATAATTCTGAAGATATTGAAGGAGATGGTTATGTTGACTATGTTATATTTAATTTTAGATATTCAAATACTTGGAATGAATCACAGGTTCCTATCCAAGGGATTAATGATTGGGATGGTAGTGGGGGAGGTATAGCTGAAGTTTCTGGTAAAATAGGAAATATTAATTTGTCAAATGGTTTTATAGCAGCATCTTGTATTAGCAAACAAATAAAAACTTATACACATGAATTTGGACATAATGTATATAATGCGCCTCATTATGGGACAGTAAATGGTGTTTCTTATTCAGGGACTGGAGAAAATTTTTATCATTTGCAAGCAACAAAATTTTGGGGACTAATGTCATGTAATACTAATGAAATATTTGGATGTGCAAATGCCTGGGAAAGTTATTTATTAGGATGGAATGATATAAAATATGATTTGAATGATTTTTCAAATGATACAATCATTGTATTAAAAGATTATATGTCTTCAGGAGAGGCCATTAGAATAAGAGTTCCATATTTTTCATATAATTATTTAACAGGACAAGAATATCAATATATTTGGATTGAAAACCATCAAGGGATTAACAAATTTGATCAAAGATTAGATTTTGTTTCTGATTTATGTGGAACACCTTTACCTCCTTCTCCAAAAGGTTTAATGATATATTCTGAATATATTTTAAATGATAGATTAACTACATCACAGACAATTACAGAAAGAGGAGGATGTGGGCTTTACTTATATGATAGAGGTGGTAGGTTTGATTTTAACGTTTTAAATGTAGATAGTACAAATTCGGCTTATTGTTGGAATAAAATATACAACTTTAATAAAGGAGAAGAGAATCCATATAGTGGTTATAGTTTATCTTCAGTTTATCATAATGACAAAGATAATAATGGAGAAATTAATTGGGAAGAATTTGATGATTTCGTTGAGTTAGATGGTAATGTTATATATGGTAATTATGCTTCTAACTCAGCTTTTAGAGTGGGAGATTCTATTGGAATTGGGACTAATCCACCGATAATGACATTTCAGCGATTCTGGAAAGGTATTTCAATTCAGCCACAGTTATATCAAAAGCTTCACCCAATGTATTTAAATGGAATATCAATAAAAGTCCTTAGTCAAGATTCATTAGGAAATATGACCGTTAGAATAAGATTTCATGATTATAATTTTAATAATGATATTAGAATGTGTGGGGATATTGTTTTCCCTCCTGATACAATAAATATTAATGCTAATATTACTATAGATAAAAGTGGCACAACAAATAGAATGACGAAGTATAATGGAGAATTTATTAATCCTTCAATTATTACTACCGCTAAAAATAGTTATTTAAGAGTTAAAGAAAATAAAAATATAATTATACAAAAAGAAAGTGTTTTTGTTTTAGATAGTAATGCAACAATAGAATTAAATGAAAATTCAAGAATAATTGTAGATTCAAGTGCAACATTAATAATAAAACCCAATACAAATTTAATATTAAATGGCAATAGTAAAATAGACGTAAAAAATGGCGCTTTTATTTGTATTGCAAAGGATGCAAATATAGATTTAGGGAATGGAGGTATAATTAATTTTTATCCAAATGCAAGTTTGGGAGTAAATTCTTATGCAACATATAGAAGATATAATAATGGTTGTTTATCAACATTAGATAGTATTCCCAATATAGGTTGTGGTGCAATAATAGATAATGTAATAACAGAAACACACGGTAATGAGACTTGGACAACTCCAAAAATTTTAGGAGACGATTTTATTGTAAAATCAGGACATACATTAACTATTCAAAACACTACAATATCACTAACCCCAAAAGTAAAAATAAAAGTAGAGCCAAATGCAAAACTTATAATAGATAATTCTACTCTTACAAGTTATGTTGATGGAAATTGTGAAGGAGATTATTGGGGAGGAATAGAAATATATGGCAATAAGAACCAAAGTCAATTAGTACAATATCAGGGATATTTAGAATTAAAGAATAATTCAATAATAGAGAATGCAAGAAATGCTGTTTCACTTTGGAAAAGTGACGATTGGAACTCAATGGGAGGAATTGTAAATGCAAGTAATACTACCTTTAGGAATAATATAAGGAGTGTTGAGTTTATGTCTTATAAAAATATAAACACAAATAATGAAGAAATAGATAATGTAAGTAAATTTACAAATTGTACATTTGAGTGGAATGAAAATATGTATTCAAATGATAAACAAAGATTAGATCATGTTACATTATGGGATGTTAAAGGAGTAAAATTTATTGCATGTGATTTAAAAAATACATTAACAAATAATGATGAAGTATCAAAACAAGGAATATATTCAGAAGAAGCAGGATTTACAGTGCAGGGTAAAATTATTTCAATACCAACAGGAATAGAAATTGATAGGAGTGAGTTTATAAATTTGACATATGGAATAAGAGCTGAAAATATTTCACATAGTAAAAGTTTTAATGTGCAGACATCATATTTTGAAGATAATTTTTGTGGCATATTCTCGGTAGCATCAAATAACATCACTATAAAAAATAATTTATTTAGAATAAAACCAATTCACAAACCCCAAGGAGATTTTCCAGATTATGCAGCATTTGGAGTCGCTGTTCATGGATGCTCAAGATATCAAATACAAGAAAATGATTTCATTGGACTTAATAGCGATCATCCATATAAAATAGGTGTTCAAGTTAAAAGTTCAGGTGAAGGAGCTAACAGAATAAGTGATAATAATTTTACAAACTTATTCCAAGCTTCACAAGCTATTGGTAATAATAGAGGGATTAGCAATATGCCATCAACAGGATTAAAATATATGTGTAATAACTTTATAGAATCAAATTATGGCATAGTTGTAACTCCAAATAATTCAATAAAAAATGGTATTGCAATTAATCAAGATGGCGGAGATATTTCTTTATCTGCAGAGAATGTGTTTGCACAAAATACATCTATATTAGGCAGTGATATATTTAATGACAATACATCCGTTATTAATTACTATTCTACACAGATTGGGAATAAAAAACCTTTAGCAATAACATCACTTGTATATAATTATTTAGCCAATAGTACTAATGGAGTGTGTTTGAAAAATTATGACTTATGGGATAACGTAACATTAAGCAATACATTTGTTGCATTGGAAAATGATTATATTTCACTGTTATATAGTTATAATAATTTATTAGATGGTGGTTCAAAGGATGCGTTATTAGATAAAATACAAGGAACTTGGACTGATGAAGTATGGGCAATGAGAGAAGAGTTTATAACTAAATCTCCATATCTATCTTCTGACGTTCTTATTGAACTTGCAAAATCTCAAAAACTACCAATACCAATATATTTAGAAATAGCATTATCAAATCCTGAGGCTACACAAAAAGATGAATACTTAGACTTTATGAAGGATGAAGAAAGTGATGTCTTATTAACTTATAATGGCAAGGAAATGATAAGAGATAGTTGGGATACTAAAACATTTAGAACATCTATAGAGAGCAATATTTCTTCTAAATTAAGTGATATGGAATATATAAAAAGAGAACAAATATATAGAACTATAAATGATAGTTTAGGATTTAATGCTTCTGAATATAGATATCTTCTAAATAATATAAGGAATATAGATGCGAAATATGAATTAGTCGATTCCTATATTGAGACTAAAGAATATACCAATGCAAGAAATCTTTTAAATTCGTTGTTATCTAGTCCAGATAATGAAAAGTATAATGGAGAAACTATTAATGATTATTTAACTTTAATAGAAATAATGGAAAGTAGAGATACTGCAACTAATCTTTTGTCTATAGACGAAAGAATGGAGACTTTATCTGAATCTATAACAAGAGTCGGATACAAAGCCAAAGCTTATCTTAACTTCTATAATCCGAGTACTAACTATCATCCTGATTACATAATTATAAATCCAAAAACTAAAGGCAAAGAAATAAAATCAAATATTTTAATTAATTTATTTGAAGATAATGTAACACTTGCTCCTAATCCTGCAAAAGATTATATTACTATAACATATAATTTGCCTCCAAAACAAGTTTATACAATAAAGATATATGATAATAAAGGAGTAGAACTATTAACTAAAACTCTTAATAATAATAAAGGAGTACAAACAATAAATTTGCAAGACTTTAAATCTGGTTCTTATTTTTATATTATAACTAATGGTAAAGAATCAATTAAGTCGGACAAATTAATTATTTTGTAGATTAATATCATTATGATTTATGGACGGCGAAATAAAAATCGCCGTCTTTTTATTGTTGTTAAATTTAAGCTGAAAAATGATATTAATTATTATGAAGGAACAAAGGAGGCAAACAGAAGAAAATTTTATTCAATATTTGATAAGGAGTTTAAAAATTAATGGTTAAAAAGAAAGTTGTACATATCACCACAGTTCATAATAGATATGATTCAAGAATATTTCATAAGGAATGTGTTTCCTTAGCAAATCTTGGTTTTGAAGTATATTTAATTGTTGCTGATGGTAAAGGAAATGAAACAATATCAGGAATAAAAATTATTGATTCGGGTTATCAGAAAAATAGAATTAAGAGATTGTTTCTATCTGTTCATAATGCTTATTATGTAGCTAAAATGATAAATGCAGATATATATCATTTTCATGATCCTGATTTACTTTATGCAGGTAAGAGATTAAAGAATTCAAAGAATCAAGTCTTTTTTGATTCTCATGAAGATTTCCCTGCTCTTATGTTACAAAGAGATTATATTCCTAAAATAATAAGAAGACCTCTTTATTATTTAGCAAAATCATTTGAAATATATTATTCAAGAAGGATTAGTGGAATTGTTACTGTAACAGATAAAATTGCAAATAAGTTTAAAAGTTATGGAGTTAAGAGGATACAAATAATAAAAAACTATCCAATTTTATCATTAACTCAAACTCCAAATTTTGAAAGAGAAATTAATCCACCCCTTGCTTGTTATGTTGGAGGTTTAACTCCAATTAGAGGAGTTAAGGAAATGATTATTTCTTCTGCTAAGGCTGGAGTTAAATTAGTTCTTGCAGGTCCTTTTGATAGTGAAGATTATTTAAAAGAAATGCAATCTCTTCCAGAGTGGAGCAATGTAATATATATGAATTATATTTCTCATGAAGAACTATATGAAAAAGTTTATTCTAAATCTACATTAGGTTTAGTTCTTCTTCAATCAGCTCCTAATCACACATATTCAATTCCAATTAAACAATTTGAATATATGCAATCAGGATTACCAGTAGTTTCTACTTCTGCTGTTAAGTTTTGTGAAGAAATTACAAATGAAACAGGTTGTGGAATTGTTGTTAATCCATTAGATATAGATGAAATAACTAAAGCAATTAAGACAATAATTTCAGATAAAGAATTAGCAAAACAAATGGCTGAAAAAGGTTATAATGCAGTAAAAGACAATTATAACTGGTCTTCACAAGAAAAATTGCTTGTTGATTTCTATGAAAGTGGAATAAAGAAGAATTAATAAATATTATAGAGAATGAAACTACTAATACTTACACAATATTTTCCACCAGAAGTTGGAGCACCACAAAACCGTTTATATGAATTGGCTTTAAGATTAAAATCAAAAGGAATTGATATATCTGTTCTAACTGCTATGCCTAATTATCCTCAAATGATAGTTCATAAGGAGTATAAAGGAAAATGTTACTGCAAAGAAGATATGAATGGACTTAAGGTTCATCGTTCCTGGATTTATGTAAGTAAGTCAAAGTCTATAATTCCTCGTTTGCTAAATTATTTTTCTTTTGTTTTTTCTTCTCTATGGTTTGGACTTTTTAAAATAAAGAAACAAGACGTATTGCTTGTTGAATCTCCTCCTTTGTTTTTAGGAATAACAGCTTATTTGCTTTCAAGAGCAAAAGGAGCAAAGATGATATTTAATGTTTCAGACCTTTGGCCAGAAAGTGCAGAAAAATTAGATATAATAAGTAATAAGACACTTCTTTCAATGGCAACAAAATTAGAAGAGTTTTGTTACCGTAAGTCTTCTTTAATTACAGGACAAACCCAAGGAATAGTTAGAAATATAAATACAAGATTTCCAAATAAGAGGGTTTATTGGTTAAAGAATGGAGTTGATATTAAGTTTTATGATGTAAATAAAGCACAATCTGAATCAAATGCATGGAGAAAAGCCAATGGATATTCTGATGAAGATTTTATTTTATTTTATGGAGGAATAATAGGACATGCACAAGGCTTGGATATAATCCTAAATGCTGCAAAAATCTTAGAAGATAAGCCAAAGATTAAGTTTGTAATGCTTGGTTCAGGTCCTGAAAAAGAAAGATTATTAGCTCTAAAAGAAGAGCTAGAACTAAATAATCTTGAGTTTTATGATGCAGTTCCAAAAGCTAAGATGCAAGAAATAATTATGGATATGAATGCAACCATAGTTCCATTAAAGAGATTAGATTTATTTAAAGGAGCTATACCTTCCAAAATATTTGAAAACCTTGCACTAAAGAAACCTATCCTTTTAGGATTGGAAGGAGAAGCAAAGGAATTATTTATAGATGAAGGGAATTGTGGGTTAAGCTTTGAACCAGAAAATACAGAAGATTTAGTTAAGCAAATTTTAGTTCTATACAATAACCCAGAACTTTCAAAACAATTAGGAGAAAATGGATTAAAGTACGCCTCAGAAAACTTTAACCGAGATAAAATTGCAGAAGGATTATATGAAGAACTAAAGAAATTAAACTCCATATAATTTGAAAAAGATTAGCTCTTTTTGAATTTATATTAGCTTTAATTTGAAAAAGAAGGAGTTTATTTTAGAGTAAAGAAAGAATTTTAGAGATATGATTAAGATAATAACAATAATAGGGGCGAGGCCTCAGATAATTAAGGCTTCGGCTATTAGTAGGGCTATTAAGGAAAACTATAAGGATGATATTGAAGAAATAATTGTTCATACTGGACAGCATTATGATAATAATATGTCTGAGGTTTTCTTTACTGAACTTGATATTCCAAGACCTAAGTATAATCTTGCTGTTGGTTCTGGAAAACACGGTGAGCAAACTTCTAAGATGATTGAAGGGATAGAAAATATTTTGGAAGCCGAAAAGCCTAATGCTATTATTCTTTATGGAGATACTAATTCAACTCTATCTGGTGCAATTGCTGCATCAAAGATTCATGTTCCAATAGTTCATATTGAAGCAGGATTACGTTCTTTTGATAAGTATATGCCTGAAGAAATAAATCGTATTATGTGCGACCATGCTTCAACTCTTTTATTTTCTCCAACAAAGGCTGGATATAATAATTTAATTCGAGAAGGGTTTAGTACAGAAATTCATGAAAAGCCATGTATGAATAAACCAAATATTTATCATAGTGGTGATATTATGTATGATAATACTCTTCATTTCTCCAAACTAATTAAAGGTAGAGAAACTTCTCTTTTTCGATTTGGAAAAGATTTTATTCTTTGTACTATTCATAGAAATACTAATACTGATGATCCAACTCGTCTTAAACCAATATTTAAAGCTATTCAAGAAATAAGTAAAACTCAGAAGATAATACTTCCACTTCATCCAAGGACAAAGAAGATGATACCTATTACTTTGGGAGAAAGCTTTGCCAGAGAAATTGAAAATAATTCAAATATAGAAATTATAGATCCTGTTTCTTTCCTTGATATGATATATCTTGAAACTAATTCAAAACTAATCCTTACTGATTCTGGTGGTGTTCAAAAAGAAGCATATTATCTTGAAAAACCTTGTGTTATACTTCGTCCTCAAACAGAATGGATAGAAATTGTTGAATGTGGGAATGCAGCTATTGCTGATGCAGACTATGATATTATAGTTTCAACAGTAAAGAATTATATAAAGACTCCCCCAAAGGCATATCCAAATATATTTGGTGATGGAAATGCAGCTAAGTTTATGTGTGGAGTTATGCTAAAATGTTTATAAGATGAGAACAATAGAAGAACTACAAGAAATAGCAATAAAGACAATTGAACAGGAAAACTTTTTAGCCTCTCCAAAGAATCTTTATGAACCTATTGATTATGCCATGCACCAAGGAGGGAAAAGGATACGTCCACTACTTGCTCTTATGGCATCAGAGCTTTTTTCTGGAGATATTGAAAAGGCAAAACCAGTAGCAATTGCAATAGAAGTCCTTCATAATTTCACTCTTTTGCATGATGATATTATGGATAAATCTCCTTTAAGAAGAGGTAAGCCAACGGTTTATAATAAATATGATACCAGTGCAGCAATACTTTCGGGAGATACAATGTATTCCTTAGCATGCAAATACCTTCTTCGCTCAGAAACAAAGCTTATCCCTGATTTAATGGAATGTTTTACACAAGGCATAATAGAAGTTTTTCATGGACAAGCCTACGATATGGAATTTGAAGAAAGAAATGATGTAAGGATTGAAGAATATATAGAAATGATACGTCTTAAGACAGGAGCTTTACTTGCCTCTGCCCTTAAACTTGGAGCAATTACTGCCCTTGCAGATAAAAAGGATATGGATTATCTTTATAATTTTGGATTAAATATTGGTATAGCCTTCCAGTTGCAAGATGATATATTGGATTGCTGGAGTAATTTGGAAGATTTTGGAAAGGTAACAGGAACGGATATTGCAGATAATAAGAAGACTTTCCTTTATTTAAAATCTCTTGAACTTGCAGACAAGGATGATAAAGAGGTTTTAACAAAATATTTCTCCTCTACCAACTTCGACAAAAAGGAAAAAGAAGACGCCATTAAAGCAATTTACCACAAACTCAACCTAAAACAAATTGCACAGCAGCTTATGCAGGAATATAATAATAAGGCAATGGAAAGTTTGGATAAGATTGGAGTAGATAATCAAAGGAAACAAAACCTGATTAGCTTTGCAAACAAGTTAATGCACAGAAATAAATAATCAGAATACTCTTCAAAACCTTAAAGTCCTTAATATCCTTAAGGGCTTTAATTTTTCATAAACGAATTATAAGCTTTTCCAGAATTCAGATAAGGATATTTTGTCCTAAGACAATGATATTTTGTCTCACGATAAGAATATTCTGTCCTAAGACTTTATTATTATGGTCTGCAAATCCGATTTTGAAAGTTTGCAAGTCCGACTTTTGGTATGTAAAAGTCGGACTTTTATATAGTGAAAGTCGGACATTGATGGTATAAAAGTCGGACTTGCACACCAAAACTTCTTTATCTTAATCCAAAATATCCTTATTAAATTTCTAAATATCTTTATTATATTACACAAAACTCCTTATCTTTGCTCCAAATTATGCAAAAATTGGTTCGTATAATCTTAAATCAAATATATTATGCCATTAAGATATTACAGGAAAAAGCGTAAGGTCAACATCAATGGAGTTACTGTTGAGAAATTTATTGCTGAATTGGATAAGCAGGAAACCATTGGTATTGAAAAAATTGCTGAGGTGATAGAGAAAAACTCTACCTTGTCAAAAGGAGATTTGATAAATGCCTTCTATCAAATGCTTGATGTTGCCGAAACTTTTCTTTTGGAAGGGCATAAGGTTGATTTTTCGCCTTTTGGAACCTTTACTCCATCAATAAATGCCTCTGCATGTGACTCCCCTGAGGAAATTACTACCAAAACAATAAAGAGATTATATCCAATCTACAAACCTTCAGTGTATCTGAAAGAGAAATTTAAGCAGGCAGAGTTCCGTTTAGGAGACAATAAGGTTAGAGAAGTTAAGAAAAGGAAAAAAGACTAAGGAATTTTAACCTTTTAGGGGCTTAGGTATTGGATAAAATTGTAAATTCGCAGCAAGAAAAAAATAATAAAATAAAAGATATGAAAGATTTTAATAAGGAGTTTAAGCTATACGCTACAAAACACAGAAATATTAATAGCATAACCTATGAAAGATATGCTTCACATTTTCAAAAGAGTGCTTACATTAACCCAACAATTATTGAAGAACGTCAGTTAAATATTGCTCAAATGGATGTATTTTCCCGTTTGATGATGGAAAGAATTATATTTTTGGGAACAGCAATTGATGATGATGTTGCAAATATTATTCAGGCACAGCTATTGTTTTTGGAAAGTGTGGATTCATCAAGAGATATACAAATATATTTAAATTCTCCAGGGGGATATGTTCATGCTGGATTGGGAATTTATGATACCATGCAATACATTCGTCCAGATGTAGCAACAATATGCACAGGTCTGGCAGCATCAATGGGTTCTGTTTTGCTATGTGCAGGAGCAGCAGGCAAACGTTCAGCCCTTGAACATTCAAGAGTTATGATTCACCAACCACTTGGAGGAGCTGAAGGACAAGCATCAGATATTGAAATAGCAGCAAGAGAAATAATTAAAACAAAGAAAGAACTCTATAGCATAATCTCTAAGCATTCTGGACAAACCATAGAAAAAGTAGAAGAAGATGGCGACAGAGATTTTTGGTTAACAGCAAAGGAAGCCAAAGACTACGGAATGATAGATGAAATTTTAGTAAGAAATGAAAAATAAAAGCTAATTCATTTCTGAATTCATATCAAATTGAAAATCCTAATAATAATATAGTGCGGGATGTATTCTATCCCGCACTATATGAATAGAGACATAATATTGTTATAATATGTTAAAATAAATTAAGTGTACAATATTTTGTTGTATGTTTGTCCTTGATTAAAATTAATTTCTTATGCAAAAAAAACTTATTTTAACAGTGGTTTCTCTGTTCTTTTCATGTATTTTGTATTCACAAACAAATTTTAGTTTTGATTACGATGCTAATGGTAACAGAATAAAGAGGGAGGTTATAGTTATACCTTCCAAAATGGCATATTCTCAAATGCCTAATGATAGTATTGTTGATGATAAAGCAACAATCAATATAATTGAGAGAGATGATATAAAAATCTATCCAAATCCAACAAAAGGTGATTTAAACATAGAATTGAATACAACTTCTGATATTCAGAAAATACAAATAAACATAATTAGTATAAAAGGTCAACTACTCTATAATACAGATGTAGTGCAAAGAGCTTATAATTTAGATTTGTCTTCGTTTGCACAAGGAGCATATATCTTAATAATGCAAGTTAATGATAAAAAATATGAGTGGAAAATAATAAAAGAATAGTACTATGAATAAGAAGACATACTTTTTAATATTAAGCTTAGCTATATTTTCTTTTACTAAAATCTTTTCTCAAGACACATCAAAATCATTAGGAAAAATAGAAGGAAATATAGATGTATCAGCAACAGGAGGAGCAGTATATACTATTCCAATAGCAGTACCTCCTGGAACAAAAGGAATGCAGCCAAATATTACTTTAACCTATAATAGTCAAGCAGGAATAGGAATGATGGGGAAAGGTTGGAACATTAGTGGCTTATCAGCAATTTCAAGAGGAGGAAAAACATTTTATCATGACAATAAAAATGAAAAGATAAAATTTGACGACACAGACCATTTTATATCAGATGGGATGACATTAATTCCTGTTAATGGTAGTAATGGAGCAGAAGGCACTGAATACAGAACAGAAATAGAATCATATGTTAGGTTTTATTCAAGAGGCAGAATAGGCAATAGTCCAGAGAGATTTGAAGCACAAATGAAGAATGGAAGTATTGCAGAATATGGATCAAGTCCAAATTCTCGATATAATACATTAGAAAGAAATAATAATGCATTAGAAATAACTGAAGAACCACTTACATGGAATATCTCTAAGATTACAGATGAATTTGGAAACTATATGACCTTTACATATATTAACAATTCAACCACAGGAGATTTCTTAATATCAGAAATAAAGTATACAGGTAATGTAGCAGCCAATCAGGCACCATATAATAAAGTTGTATTTGAATATGAGGATTATGCTAATTTTGTCCCTTATTATTTTGATGGGGTACAATATCGTAAAACTAAAAGATTAAAAAGAATAAAGACATATGTAGAAAATGATCAATTAGTAAAAACATATGAGATATTTTATGGCACAAATACATTAAATTCATTATTTTCTGTTTCAGAAATAAAAGAAATAAATGATGTAGGAGAAGAATTAAATTCAACAAAATTTAATTGGGATTTATCAGATATTTGGACATTTGATAATAATAGCACGGTTAATGGATTGAATTTTGATGATTTTAATGTGAATATGCCAGCAAATACTAAAGCTAAATTTGCTGTTGGAGATATTGATGGAAATGGATATACTGATATAGTAGTTATTGGTAATAGAGCAGGTAATGCTGAGGGGTTAAAGATATATTATTATAAAAATGATGGAGGTAGTTTTGATTTGTTGAAAGAAGATGCATGTTCTGATCTTATATCTAATTTTGTTAATAATGGGTCGAATTATTTTAAGTTTTTAACACTAATTGATTGGGATAAGGATGGTAGAGATGAATTATGGTGTTTTTATAATATGGAATTTAGAATTTATAAGTGGGATGATATTAATAATACTTTTAAAAAGATAAGTCAATTTAGTGATGGAGGATATCTAAATACGATGCAAGGTGGCTATTTTTATGGCAATTCAATTGTAGGATATCCTTTTACTGAAATAAATGGAGATGGTATTATAGATTTGTTAAGAGTATCTGTATATCCAGGTTATTTTTATTATAGATTTGGAAATTATGATGGTAGTCTCAACCCTATTAATAATAATGGAGGAAGTAGTCAGCCATCTTTAGCATCATTAGATTTAAATGCATGCAGAATATTAACAGGAGATGTTAATGGTGATGGCATGAGTGACATAATATATTTTCTTCAAACTGTAGTTCGTGTAAGCTTAGCAAATGGTAATGGTTTTGATCCTCCTACTGTTTGGAGTACAAACTTTACTGCTAATGACAGTTGGACTAAAGCAAATGATATACAAATAGTAGATATTAATGGTGATGGAATGGCTGACATTGCGGGATTTGGTAATGCACAATTTATTGTTCATCTTTCTAATGGTAAGTCTGGATTTGTAGAAGCAAGTTCTTATTTCTTTGATGTTCCTCCATATAATAGTGCTTATCCTGCTAGTACTATTCCAGATGCGAGTTATTGTCCTAATTATTTTCTTGATTTAAATAATGATGGATTAATAGATATATTAAAATTCACGCTTTTCAATACTTATTGCTATTTAAATACAGGAAATTCCTTTGTTATGACACATAATTCAAATTTATGCTCAGGAAAATATAAAGAAGCTTCACCAAGGATAATTTCTGATTTTAATGGAGACAAGCTTGCAGATATAATGCAAATATCACAAAATGGATCAACAAAAATATATTATGGAGGGAAAAACGACAATATACTATTAAATACAATTACTGATTCTTATAATAATAAGATAGCAATAAACTATAATTTTTATCGAAATTCATATTATGGACAAGAATTTTCTTACCCGTTTGGAACTATATCTACTATAGAATTAGTTAATAATGTTAAATACATTTCTATGAATAATATAGTTTCAGATAAACAATATGTCTTTAAAGAATCTGTGTATAATTATCGAGGAAGGGGAAATCTAGGATTTAGAAATTTAGAAATCAAAGATTTGATAAATCAAACGACAACTTGTAAATATTTTGTATTAAATTCTAACGTTGCATTTTTATTGCCTCTCTGTGATACATTTAGATATGATCTTATTTCAGATAAATATATTTCTACTGCCTATACTTTTGATATATCAAATATTAATAATTTCAAAATAAATAAGACTAAAGAAATTATTACAGACTTGTTTGGTCTTAATAAGAATGAGACATTATGGGATTATGATTTAAATGGTAATATTACTAAAGAAACTAAAACCATTTTTGATATTAATAATATTCTTAATAATAATCAAACGACGAAAATAATTGCTTACACATCAGTAGGAAATTATAATTTTAAAATTTCAGGAATAGGGACTACTATTAGAAAAGGTAGAGTTATTGAAAAAGTTGATTCTACAAAATTTGAGTATAATGGTAATAAATTGACACGGCAACGTAAAATATTTACGAATGATACTTTAAATTATGATATTGAATATGATATTACTCAATATGACTTTTTTGGTAATCCTAAAAAGATATATCATAAAACAATAAGACCAAGTATGATAAGACCAACGACATTATCATATGATAGTAAAGGTAGATGGATACTAACAGAAGTAAATCATTTAAACAATGTTACCTCTTACATTTATGAGCCCAAATATGGAAATTGTATTCAAAAAACAGTAAAAGGAGCTACTTCAAAATATGAATTTAATAATTGGGGAAAACTTGTAAAAACTACTTCTCCTGAGGGAGATACAATTAACATAACTTATTTATGGGATAATTCAATTCCTGATGCATTGTATAAAATACAGACAATATCCAATATAACAGGTTCAAGTTATAAAATTTATGACTACCTTGATAGAGAAATTCAATCATACTCTAATAGAGATAATCTTAATGGTGTGTTCTATGATACACGTTATAATATAAAGGGATTATTATTGAAAAAGTCGCAGCCTTTTACTTCTACAACAACAGAGAATAATAAAATATGGACAGAGTATACGTATGATAATAGAAACAGAATATTAACAGAAACAGGAAGTTTAATAGATAATCAATATACTTATAATGATGGCAATAATTCAATCTCCATATTTAATAATCTAAATTCTTCTACATCAACAAAACAATACGATTATCTAGGGCGTGTAATTAAAGCAACAGATGCAGGAGGAGAAATAAATTATACTTATACTCTTTCTGGTAAGATTACAAAAATAGTATCTAATAATAACACTACTACAATATTGTATGATGAGGCGGGAAATAGAAAAAGTTTAACTGAACCAAATAGTGGAACTATTGCCACCTGGTATAATGGTTTTGGAGATATTACAGTAAATTGTGATAATAAAAGCATAGTAACACGAAATAATTATAATACGAAAGGGCAGCTTGTAAGTAAAATTATAAGTGATAACACTGATTCACAAATTTCCAATTATACTTACTTTACATCTGGCGAAATCTCTTCAATAGGATTGTTGTCATCGGTAATAACTAACACTCCTAATTGCACAATAAGTTACCAATATGATAATCTAACGAGGTTAAAAAAAGAGACTCAAATAATAGATGGGCATAGTTTTGTTAAGGATATTACATATAATAATAAAGGACTTGTTTCAGAAGTAAAATACCCAAGCTATGATAATATAGACGCAAACAGGATAAGAATACAATACACTTATAATAATAGAGGAAAATTATCTCAAATAAATAAAGATCAAAACATGCTCTGGCAGTTAGGAAGTTGTAATGAATTAGGGATGCCCTATAGAGTTACTTATGGGAATAATACAGGAACAAAATTTCAATATGATGAGAATTATCAACTAAAAGCTATTACCTCAGGAACATTAGTGGAACCGTTACCTAATGTTCCAGGACAACCTTTTGAACCACGACCTTTAGGAATTTTAATTTCTTTGCCTCCTGCATTTATGGATGTTAGTAACAACATTCAGCGATTGTATTATGGATATAATAATAATGGGCTTATGAATTATAGAGCAGATTCAATTACTAACCAAAAGGAAATTTTTAATTATGATAATTTAAATAGACTAACTTCAATAACTCTTCCTAATCAAATATCTTTACTTGCAAAACAAACTGATATTAATTATAATAATATTGGGAATATACTAATCAAAGATGATGTAGGAGAATATAATTATTCTATTAATAATCCAAATGCAGTTACAGGAATAGAAAATAGCTATAATGGAGCAATTCCTTATCCCTTAATGATGCATACAATAAATACAGAAGAATTAAATACGACTTATAATATTTTCAACAAAATATCAAACATTACGCAAGGAAATAAAGAATTATCATTTATCTATAATCCATATCAACAAAGAATTAAAACCATATATAAAGAAAACAATGCTATCACTAAAACAAAATATTTTGTAGATGATTATGAATGTATTATATCTCCAAATGGGAATGTAAAAGAACTTGTTTATATACCTACTCCTTATGGAGCAACAATAATAGATGTTAAGGAAAATATATCTAATAATGTAACCGATAGTATTTATTATATATTAGTCGATCATTTGAGAAGTTATGATGTTGTTGTTAACCAACTTGGACAAGTCAGAGAACGATATAGCTTTGATGCTTGGGGTAATAGACGTATGGCAACAAATTGGGGGATAAAAGATCAATCTGCTAATCATTTGTTTGATAGAGGTTTTACAGGACATGAACATTTAGATTGTTTTGAACTAATTAATATGAATGGAAGATTGTATGATCCAGTACTTGGACGATTTCTTTCTCCTGATAATTTTGTTCAAGTCCCGGATTTTACACAAAGCTTTAACAGATATTCTTATTGTTTAAATAATCCATTAATGTATACCGATCCTTCTGGAGAGTGGTTCGGTATTGATGATTTAGTTATTGCAGGTGCAGGATTTATTTTTAATTATGTTGGTTACGGAATCTCTAATGATGATTGGGGGTTAAATGCTATTGGGGCAGGAGCTTTAGGGGCTGTAAGTGCATGGATAGGATTTAACACAGCAGGAATGGCAACAGGAGCACTAAACTCAAATACATGGATGCAAATTGGTTGTATGGCAGTCAATACTGTGGGTAATAGTTTAATGCCTCCAATGACAATACCATTAGGTGAAAATGCAGGTCTCAATTTATCTGTTGGAATAGGATTGGGAGCAAATGGAAAACTAACTGTAATTAATAGCTTGAATTTTTATAGTACTGATGGCGATGGAAATACTTCAATTTATTTTGGATTAGGAGCTAGTGAAGGATTTACTTCTTATGGAGGAGGATTTACAATAGAAGGATATGGAGCATCTTATTATAGTACTTTATATACAGGAAATTATGCACAAACAACAGGTAGATTGACTCTCAATTTTGATAAAGTTTCTTTTAGTTTGGAAAACGATTTTCTCTCAGGAACTGGAGATAAATGGAGGACAAATGCATTTGAATTATCTGTAGGAGAGTTCGTCTTTGGAGGGAATATTTTTACAAATGCTGGAGAAGCGGAAAATACAAAAATTGATGGGACGCTTGATATTGATACAAAGGCATTATCTCCAATTTATGGAGCAAATAGACCTAAAGGAGATAAACCCATGGGAGCTTGGAAGATTGGTAAAGTTTATTCTAGTCCTTTATGGGTAGGTTACAAAAAAGGAAACTTTGTTACAAAAATAGGTTACAGTCATAAAGTATTTCAGGATTTAACTCAAAATGGAGTTCATAAATGGGTGCCTTTTGGAAGACAACAGTATTATTTAGATTATTCAGAATTTAAAACAGGTTTTTATAATTATTCTGGTTATAATAACCCTTATTCCTTATATTAATATTTTAAAATTGATTGAATATGAAAAATATATTTATAAGCGCTATAATGTGTTTTATCCTTTTTAGTAGTTGTGCACCTATGTCATATAGGTATGTTAAAAGTTATAGCTCAAACAAGTTCGATAGGTGTACAGGATTAGATACATTAATTAACATTAATGGATATTATAGATTACTAGAGAATAATGATACAATAAATATGATTTTTTTTAATGATGGGACTTATATAGAAAGGTTTGATTTAGAAAATTTACTTATTGAAAAAGATAGAAACGAAAAAAAACATTTACTTGGTTATTATGGTATTTATAATATTGTTTCTGATACAATAAAAATAGAATTGATTTCTAAAGGTTCTTTGAATATGATGTCTTCAATAAGAATGGTTTGGTATATAATAAAAGACAAAGAAACATTAGAACATATTTACTCAAATGGCTTATATTTTACTGATAATGGCTCTTATAATTATAAAGAATTCTTTCCTGCTAAAAATAGTTATGCTAAATTTAACCTCTTAAACGAACTTCCTTCAAATGAATGTAGACTTAAAAAAGATAAATTCTTTTGGGAAGATAAAAAAGAATG
This sequence comes from Bacteroidota bacterium, assembly GCA_017860255.1. GTDB lineage: Bacteria > Bacteroidota > Bacteroidia > Bacteroidales > P3 > UBA10566. The sequence goes on from JAFNAR010000003.1 coordinate 25,226, forward strand.
GAAGGAATATATGGATAGTTTGAAATTAAAGAAGAAGAATAAGAAATAGAAGAGAAGCTTGTTTTGCTATAGTCATAAAGTATTTCAGGATTTAACTCAAAATGGAGTTCATAAATGGATGCCTTTTGGAAGACAACAGTATTATTTAGATTATTCAGAATTTAAAACAGGTTTTTATAATTATTCTGGCTTTAAGAACCCTTATTCTTTTTATTAATCATGAAAAAAATATTATTAATATTAATAACAACTATTCTTTTCAGTGGTTGTGTAGGAATTAGTACTTATAATAATTTAAAAACTGAGTATTCTTATTTGAAATTTAACAACAAGCCTAATAAGACAAAGGGGTTATTTAATATAAATGGCTGTTATAAAGAAACTGATAATAATAATTTTACCTCCTACTTTATGCTTTTTGAAGATGGTTCTTATACTCATCAAGTGTTTTTTGATACAAATAACAATATTATTGGGTATTCGACAGGAGGCGTATATCAACTATATGGAGACACTATTATAGTGCAGATGATAAATAAAGGTGTTGGTTTAACAGTATCTTCTTATGCTGAAATATGGTTTAAAATAATTGATAAAAATACATTGAAATTAATTTATTTTGCAATGGAAACTACCACCGTAGAAAATTATAAATCCATATCTTATTTAAATCCATATGATCTTTCAAAATATAAAAGTCTCTATGCTACATTTATTCCATTAGATTCAATACCTGAATTTAACAATGGACTTAAGAAAGATAAATTCTTTTGGGAAGACGAAAAGGAATGGAAAGAGTATATGGATAGTTTGAAATTAAAGAAGAAAAAGAATGAATAACCAATCTGTCATAAATGGACTAACTGCCACTACAATCAGTAGGAGAAAACATTCAGAAATGTGTATATTTGGTCGTGCGGGATATTAACTATCCCGCACTTCTTTATTATAAGGATTTTTAATCCGCAAGATGAAACAATATTAAAAGAATATAAATATATAACAGATGATTTAAAAGAAATCGTTAATTTTGCGGGAAATAAATAGAAGATAGTTTATGAATAAATTGAAACAAAATTTGGAAAATGAAAGATAAAAGTCTCTTAAGTATAGGAGTTATAATGATTTCTATCCTAATTTCTTTTAATTCTTTTTCGCAGGAAAAGATTCTTTCAAAGAAGATTGTCTATGAGGTTAAGATTATGAACTCTCGTATTGAGCAGTCTGTGAAAAAGGATTCCATTGTTTATGATTATTTGGTTGATAAGAGGTTTTGGTGGCAAACAATTGATACAATAATTTCTCAAGTTAAATCAAAGAAACTTTATTTTAAGACTTCAGAGAGAGAAAACCTTGTTTTTGATTCCATAAAGAAAGATTTGCAAAAGAAATACTTAGCCTGCTTTAAGGATACTTTAACTGATAAGAAATTTCAAAAGCTTTTGGAAGAAGAAATCAGGGCAATTAAGTTTGAAGAAGAATGGACTTATAATCCTCAAACAATGTTAATCAATAAGAAAGTTATTGGCTACAACCCAATAATCACAAGAGATTCTGTTGTTCTTCAAGATGAAGACCTTGTCCCTAAGGAATTTTTCCGTTTTGAGCTTGGTTGGATATATCCAAGTCTTAAGCCAGAGCTGAAAGACACTCTTTGTGTTGTGAGAAACATTCATTTCACAATACCAATTTATAATAAGACTCCATATCACTGGTGGGATTCACATCTTGAACCAGAGTATTCACTTCCATATTTTGAATCATATATGCAAAAGGCAGAGCAGGGACAGATTAAGGTTTATGCTCAACCCAATTCAACTGAAAGCTACACAAGAGCTGAGATTATCAAACGCAAGCAGTTTGAGATGATGACTACAATAGATACACAAGATATTTATGGTAATGATGTTCCAAAGGATACTATTATAAAAGGTAACTATAATACTGATAATTTGGACTATTTACGCTTTGGTGATGAATGGTATTTTGATATTCCATCTTCACAATTTGTTAAAAACGTAAATTATCTTTCTCCAATGATTCAAATTATAGGAATGGATGGAGGTCTCAGGGGTTTAATGCCAATTTATTATTTGAGGAGGAGGTAAGATGAAAAGATTTATAATAATTATTTTTGCTTTAACAATATCATTCCTTGGATATGCTCAACAACCAACATATTCAATAGAATACGAATACCATAATGTTGGAGTTTTTAATCCTGAATGGGAAATATACCATAGTTTAAATCCAAAGAAATTTGAACATATTACTGGATATTATAGAGAAGAACTTGCAAAGATTATTTTTAATGCAGTTAGTTCAAAGCAGGTAAAGATATATGACCAGAGAAAAAGGGAAATATCTATTGATACTGTTTTGAATCGTATTATTGAGTTTGAGAAACGAGAATTTGGACACACTTTAAAGAGAGATTCTGTTTTCAAATTTATTTATCCATATATATCTACCTATTCTTTTGAGGAATTTGTAAAATATGACTTCAAAACTCTTTCATTGGAGAAGACCATAAAGGCTTATTGTCCAACACTGGTACGTTATAAGAGTTTTACTGATACTAAGGTAGATACAGTAAGGTTAGAGCTATTTTGGATATTTCCACAAGATGAGGTAGTGGAGGAAGATAATAAGAAAAATCAAACAATAAAAGATGATTATTTTAATATTCCTGATACTGTTATTTCACTTCAACCACTAAAATATCCAGTTCAAAATCCATACACAACATCTCTTTTCTATAAAGCAAAAAATAAGGATGCAAGTATAGTAAGGGCTGATGGTTCAAAGTTTAATGCTCCAAAGGAAGTTGATGATTTGTTTATTTTGAAATCAACTGTTTATATTGAAAATGAAGAAACTGGAGTTGAAGAAAAGAAAGAAGTAACCTCAGATATTATTCCAGAGGATATAACACATATTCGTTTGGGAGAATTATGGTCAATAAATAGGAATAATCTTCAAATTAAAAAGCAGGTTAAGTATATTATCCCACTTTATGTTTATGATGATAAAGGATTTAGGCAACTTGGAATTAGAATAAGATGAACGAAAAACTTTCCCTTAGCGGATTAAATAGAATAGGTGTAGAAGAGTTTAAGAAAAAGGAGAAAAATCCAATTGTTATTGTGCTTGACAATATAAGAAGTATGAATAATGTTGGTTCTGTTTTTAGAACTTCAGATGCATTTCTTCTTGAAAAGATATTTCTTTGTGGCATAACTCCCAAACCACCTCACAGAGAAATACAAAAAACAGCACTTGGAGCAACTGAAACTGTTGATTGGGAATATAAACCTTCAACCTTTGATGCAATTGATGAGCTAAAAAGCAAAGGATATTTAATATATTCAATTGAACAAGCAGTTGGAAGCATTATGTTGAATGATTTTATTTTCCCAAAACAGGAAAAAGTAGCTATTGTTTTTGGTAATGAAGTTGAAGGAGTAGATCAGGAAATAATTAATATTTCTAATGGTGTTATTGAAATTCCACAGTTTGGAACTAAGCATTCGTTGAATATTTCAGTAAGTGCAGGAATAGTTATATGGGACTTATTCAATAAATTACAATAATTATTTGAAAAAAAAGTCAAATAAATTTGGCAGTAAAGAAAAACATTGTATCTTTGCACTCGCTTTTAAGGGGTCTTTTAAAGATAAAATTGGTTCGGTAGTTCAGTTTGGTTAGAATACATGCCTGTCACGCATGGGGTCGCGAGTTCGAGTCTCGTCCGGACCGCTAAAAGTTAAACAATAATAAAGCATTGATATTTTATATCAGTGCTTTTCTCTTATTTAGACACTTTGTTATTTATTCAATGGGCTTGGTTTGGTTTTGACAGCAAGGTAAATGGGTAAGTAAGCATGCAGGCACACGTAATAAATGCCTTAAAAAAGGTTACACACAAATTAATTGGCGAAGAATCTTACGCTTTTGCTGCTTAATCGAAGTTTAGTAGATTAGCTTAATCTGTATCAAGGATATGGAGCAAAACGTTCCTCCACGACCCATTCTCTATGGTCAAAGATAAAGGGACGCACGCAAAATAGAGATAGTTTTTGAGTATCTTCGGCTCAATTACGAAATTTAAGAAGATAAGGCAGGACTTAGGGTGTCTTTCTCCTTTTCTTGCACTAAAACCAAAGAAAGAATAAGCATGTAGAAAGTTTATTTGTTTCTTGTTTGGACCAGGGTTCGACTCCCTGCAAGTCCACTTCTTTGTTTCAGTAACTACTGATTTTTATTTTCGTCAAGAGATTTTCTCAGATTTGTTAATCTATATCTAAACTTACATATCTCTTTTTATTCAAATAAAATTTATTTTTCATTGCTAATTAATATTTATTGATAGAGTACGTTAATATTGTAGATGTAAAAATAATTCTTTAGGTAATTATGAACAAAAATAATATTGAAAATAAAGAAAGTATTTTGGAGATAAGCAGGATTGGTTTTCAATGGGAAATGGGAAATCCTTTTATATTCTGCGCTCATCATAATGATGCTTTTCCAAAAGGAAATAAAAATCAAGGACCTGATGTTTCATTAAGAGGAAGAAATATTGGTAGCGATTTCTCCAACAAAGATGGATTCAGTATGTACCATGGAGATATTGTTCCTGGCTTCCCTATGCATCCACATAGAGGTTTTGAAACTGTTACCATCGTTTTGAAAGGGATTATTGACCATTTTGATTCTCTTAAGGCTCATGGGCGTTATTCAAATGGAGATGTTCAATGGCTAACAACAGGAAAGGGATGTCAGCACTGCGAAATGTTCCCCCTTGTCAATCAAGATAAGGATAATCCTTTAGAGCTTTTTCAAGTATGGCTAAATTTGCCAAAGAAAGATAAGTTTTGTGAACCTAACTATAAGATGCTTTGGGCAGAAGATATTCCAGTTTTTGATGTAGTAGATGAAAACAATGATAAAACAACCATTAAACTAATTTCAGGAAGCTTTGAGGGGAGAGTAGGATTGGAGCCAACTCCAAACTCTTGGGCATTTGATAAAAATAATAAGGTTGGTATAGTTTTAATAAATATGAATCCAAATGCCAAACTAACCATTCCTAAGGGAACAAAAACTATGTCAAGAAATCTTTATTTCTATCAAGGAGAAGGAAGTATTGAAATTGAAAACAAAAATATTCCATCCTCAAACAGAATTAGACTTAATGCTGAATTTGAAACTCAAATAACTAATAAAGATAAGGAATCATTTATTTTGCTTCTTGGAGGAGAAAGAATTGATGAGCCCGTTGTTCAATATGGTCCTTTTGTAATGAATACTCAGGAAGAAATATATCAAGCAATTCAAGATTACAGAGAAACAGAGTTTGGGGGATGGCATTGGGATAGAACAGATCCAGTTCATCCAATAAGCTCAGGAAGATTTGCAACTTATATTGACGGAAAAGAAGAGGTGAGAAATTAAGCTTGTAAATAACATTATTTTTGAGAGTTACCGAGCCTTAATATTAAATTAACATACACTTAATATCAAATTAATTTTTAAGGGGTAATTCCTGTATAATTTTGCTACTTCTTTAAACAAAAAGTCGGAATTATGTTTGGAATGGACTCTTCTATTTTTATTCTCTTCATCGCTTGTATATTATGCGCTGTAATATTTGAATTTATTAATGGTTTTCATGATACAGCCAATGCAGTTGCAACAGTAATTTACACAAGAACTTTAAAACCTCGAATAGCTGTTCTATGGTCAGGATTATGGAATTTCTTAGGAGTATATCTTGGAGGAATAACTGTTGCAATGACAATTATGCACCTATTACCTCTTGATGTATTGATAGAACAATCAATGAGTTTAAGTATTTCTCTTATACTCACTTTACTTATAACAGCAATAATCTGGAATATTGGCACTTGGTATTTTGGACTTCCCTGTTCAAGTTCTCATACATTAATAGGTTCAATATTTGGAGCAAGCTTGGCCTTAGCATATGTTACAAATACTGGAGTTGCAAATTTGCCATGGAAGAAATTGGAAGAAGCTGGATTGTCTTTATTGGTATCTCCACTTTTTGGCTTCTTTATGGCAATGGTAGTAATGTTTTTGTTTGGAGTTTTTGTTAAAAAGAAACGTTTCTTTGCTCAAGTAAATAAAGATAAAAAGCCTCCATTTTTAGTAAGATTGACATTAATATTGACTTGTACATCAGTAAGTTTTGCTCATGGTTCAAATGATGGACAAAAAGGAGTTGGCTTAATGATGATAATTCTAATTTGTTTCTTGCCAACCAAATTTGCAATTGACCCTGATAAAAATCCTGCTTCAATGGGAGGAAATATAGATCATATTGCATGGGTGTATAATAAAGTTGATTATTCAGCCATACCTGCAAGTGATACTGCTCTTGTGAACAAATCAAAACATAGTATAGTTAGACTTAAAGAAATATCTACAATTCTTAGTAACCCTGAAGAAAATACTCATAAATATAATTTTGAAATCAGAAAAAACATATTAATCCTTGAATCTGCATCAAAGGCTATTATAGATTCTGAATCTACAGATTCAAGAGCAAGTGAAGAATTGAATAAAAACATTAAGCAATTAAAATCTTATACAGAGTTTGTTCCGTGGTGGGTGATTCTTATTGTATCTGTTTCCTTAGGACTTGGGACCATGATAGGATGGAAGAGAATAGTTGTTACTATTGGAGAAAAAATAGGTAAAAAACATTTGAGTTATGCTCAAGGAGCAAGTGCAGAAATTGTTGCAGCAAGTACAATTGCAGCATCAACAATGTTAGGTTTGCCGGTAAGCACAACCCATGTTTTATCTTCAGGTATTGCAGGCTCAATGGCATATAGAGGAGGGATAAAGAATATTCAAATGGATACAGTAAAAAGTATACTTTTGGCTTGGGCTTTAACAATTCCAGTAGCAGTAATTGTATCTGGAGGTTTGTTTATGTTAATAAATTGGATATTACACTAATCTATTTCTAAATCACTATTATATTTAAAAATCTACATAGAGAAAAGTAGATAAGCATTTAGTATTTTAAGAATAGAATCCAATCCCAATCTTCAGGGTTTCCAACTCCAACGCTTGGGGTGTAAAGGAAAAGTTTTACAGTAGCATCAGGATTGGAACGTAAATAATCTCTAACCTTCACTAAACCTTGAACAGAAGACCAAATTGGAGAATAATCATAATCTGTATTTTGAGGATTAAAGACATTTTCAAACCCTCCTCTTGGAATATAATAATCGCAAGTTAAAACATGATCAAAATCACTTGCAGGAAGAATGTTTTGAGGATAATTAATATGTCCTAGTCCCATCCAAATTATATCTCCATCAAAGATTACTTCATCCAATTCTTCATAAATCAATTTAATATTCCCAAAATCTCCTGGAGGAGAATATTCAGTTCTAATTGTAAAGTTTTCAGAGGTTTGAGAAAACAACAATTCTTTTCCACCTTCAAAATGATTTGTTAAATAATCAACCTTAAGCATAAGTATTTTAGATCTATGATGTCTCTCTAACTCCTCACAAGAAGAAAATAACAAGATACTTAAGGAAGCAATAATAACAATTGTAATTGAAAAATGCTTAAATTTTAAAATACTTGCTTTCATAAACTGCATATTTACTGTTAATTGAAAATTTGATTTTCAAACTATCAAACTTTTAAAATACAAAGATACATTCAAATAAAGTAAAAGTCAAGCAATAAAGTTTAAATGTAATTCCAACTCCTTATTATATTTTAATGAAACGCTGTTTTAATTTTTTCTTTCTTCGTTTTATTTTACTGAAATAAGGTTTTATTTTCATTAAAGCATCATTGTTACTTTTGCCTTAAAAAAACATCAATCAAAACTGAAAATATATCAGTCATATTTTTATTTATATCCCTTATATTTTTATTTTTGATTGATTTATTTTTCATTATGATTGACGTTTTTCCGATAACCCTTTATAGAAATTTACTAACAATTTTTTTTAAAAATTTATCTTGTTAAGTTTTTAACCTGTTAAAAATACCTATATATTTAACAAGTTAACAAGAGTTAATAGTTAATGGGTAACCCCCAATATTTTTATATTGGGGGTTACCTCAATAACTTGCTATTAAATTTATTGTTACATAAGTTAATTAGAGATTAAGCTGTAAATTTGCTGTTTAAATCTTATAATCTTCAGAACTAATAGAATTAATATTGTCAAATATGAATAATATAAAGAAATATGATGTTATGATAGGAGGGATATTTGCCTCGCTAACCATAGCTTTTTTAATAATGTCAATCAAAAATGAAGTATTCTTTAATTGGATATTTGAAAGGCATCAAAACATTTTGAGCTGGTATATAAGACCATTATTTCTAATCCCATTTGCCTTTTTTGCTTATAAGAGAAGTTGGTCGGGAATATTTATAACAATATTCTGCATCTTTACAAGTATGTTTTGGTTTAATAAACCAGAGATAATCAATCTTCAGGTAAAGGAATTTTTAGAATTTGAAAAAGAATGGCTTTTTAGTATTTGGGATTATAAAAAGATATTATTAGCCCTCACAGTCCCTGTCTCATTCTTTCTTTTAGGACTTGCATTTTGGAAAAGGAGTCTATGGCTGGGCTTATCAGTAGTGGTATTAATAGCAAGTGGAAAGATAGTTTGGAGCATATACAATGCATCTGAATCTGGAAAAAAAATCCTCATCCCTGCAATAATAGGACTAATATTCTGCATACTATTAATCTATTATGGTTTTAGAAGATTAGAAAATAAGAAATAATACTATAATTATTAATTGCTTGCAAATAAATATTTTAAATTTCTTGTAAACATGTGTAATACCAAATATATATTTACAGAAAGATATTGTTTAATGGACAACTCCAATTGTAATTATTGATGGTTGCACTGAATAACTTAGTTGTTAAAAATTATTGGAACAGCCAGATTAATAAAAAATAATTTAAATTTGCTTGAAATATAGAAAGGTAAACTAAATTATGGCTAATAGAATAGAGAAAGAAAAACGTATTATGGAGTTTATGGTTAGGCTCTATTGCTCTAAGAAAGAGAAGAATAATGAACTTTGTGATAGCTGTAAGGAATTAATAGAATACTCCAAAAAACGTTTAGATAATTGTCCTCACGGCAATAATAAACCTTCATGCAAGAGATGCCAAAAGCATTGTTATAGAAAAGAATACAGAGAGAAAATAAGGGAAGTAATGCGTTATTCAGGCCAAAGAATAATCCTCTACAACCCATTAGAATTTATTCGACATCTTGTAAAATAATAATATATAAATGGATACAAATTTCTCTGATTGTCTAATATTTTTTAAAATACATGTTATCAAAGAATTGTATCAAAAAGCAATTTGTTGTTAATGTAAGAATTATTTATAGTTTCTGCTCTTTTCATAGTTAAGAAATAAATGCTATGGTGTTGCAAACAAGAATAATAATATATTTTACAAATATATTTTATTCCTCTTTTAAGTCTTTTTTAAATCTTGATAAGGTTCTATTTCTTGCAAAACTATGGTCTATTATTGGGTTTGGATAATCCTTTGTGCCAAATTCATCTACCCATTTTCTAATATATTGAAAATTAGGGTCAAATTTCTCTTGCTGTGTATTTGGGTTGAATATTCTAAAATATGGAGCAGCATCACAGCCAGAGCCTACAACCCATTGCCAATTACCATTATTAGAAGAAAGTTCATAATCAATAAGTTTATTTGCAAAATACAATTCACCCCATCTCCAATCAATTAAAAGATGTTTGGTTAGAAAACTTGCAGTGATCATTCTTACTCTATTATGCATAAAACCTGTGGAATTCAACTCCCTCATACCAGCATCTACAATTGGATAACCAGTTTTGCCTTGACACCATATTTCAAATAATTCTTCATTATTATCCCATTTAATTCGATTGTATTTAGGCTTAAAGCATGAGTTTTCAACATAGGGGAAATGATATAAAATATGAATAAAGAATTCTCTCCATATTAGTTCTTTCAAATAGGTTAAACTTAGTTTGTTGGCAATTCCCACAAGTTTTCTAATACTTATTCTTCCAAAACGAAGTTCTACACTAACCCTGCTAACTCCTTTATCTAAATATGGTTTATCGCGTGTAATTTCATAATTAATTATAATATCTTCATCTAATTTATAAGGATGAAATATATCTCCGCAAGGCATATAACCAATATGTTTTATATCAAAATTATTATCTTCAATGGCAAGTAAGTTATTAAGATATTCTTCACTTGGATAGTATTCAATATTAATATTTTTTAATCTATCAATCCAAACATTAGAATAAGGAGTGTAAACTGTATAAGGCTTATTATCAGATTTTAAAATATTGTCCTTATGAAATATAAGTGAATCTTTAAAAGAAAACACTCTAATATTTTTACCTTTAAAATAGTCTTCAATTCCCTTATCTCTCTTAATTGCATATGGTTCATAATCTATATTAAAATAAATAGAATCAATAATATAGGTTTCTTCTAAAGATTTAAAAATATCAATGGGTTTCCCGTAAAAGTACTGAATATTAGAGTTGTATTCTTTTTTTAGCTTTACATTAATGTCTTCAAGAGATTGGAAGATAAAATTAACTCTCTTATCGTAAATATCTGAGAATTGTTTTAATATTTCAGTGTCGAAAATAAATATTGGCAAAACCTTAATTGATGCTCTCAAAGCTTTATAAAGTCCATGATTATCATCTAATCGAAGATCTCTTCTAAACCAAAAAATACTTACTTTTTGTTTCATATTATTTTGCCCTTCCATATTAATTCTCTATTATTCATGTTATGAATAGATTATATAATATCTGCTGATAATATATTACTGGTGTGCAATGTGTTGTAAATTATATTTACTGACAATAATTAGCTATTCTAAAAACAGAAAAGATTTGATAAGTGATTGTAAATTAAAGAAAATAAGGTTAGCCAAGAATTGTTTTAAAGATAAGTTTAATGTCACCCAAAAAAGTTCTTGTTTTGATATAATTCAAACTTAAATCTATTTTTTGGGGCATTATTTCATTTATATAGTATTGTTCTGGATTGTTACTTTGTGAAAGAAGATCGTTTTCGTTGCGAAATGTTATAGAAGAAATATCAGTAATTCCTGGTCTAACATTTAGAATTTGCTTTTGTCCTTCAGAATATAAATCTACATATTTTCTAACTTCAGGTCTTGGCCCAACTAAAGACATATCTCCTTTCAAAACATTAAATAGTTGAGGGAGCTCGTCTATTTTATATTTTCTAATAATATATCCTATTTTTGTTACCCTTGGATCTTTACCATCTTTACCAACTGATAATAATCCTTTTAAATCAGCTCCAATAATCATTGAGCGAAATTTGTAAAGAGTAAAGTCTTTATTGCCTTTTCCTACTCTTTTTTGTTTGTAGAATATTCCTCCCTTTGAAGAAAATGATATTGCTATACCAACAAAAATAAAAATTGGACTAAGTAATACTAGTCCAATTAGAGAGCTCGTGAAATCAAAAAATCTTTTCATTAAAATTTATAAGCTTATATTATAATACCCTTCAACAAGATTGTTTACTATGTAATCTATTTGTTGATTTGTAAGTTGTGGGTATATAGGAAGCGATATTTCACGCGTATAAGTGTCATAAGCAACAGGATAATCTTCAATCTGATATCCCATATTTTTGAACAATGTTAACATTGGCATTGGTATGTAATGAACATTGGTTGCTATATCTTTTTCTGCCAAATATTGAATTAATTTATCTCTTTGTTCTTCAGTTATTGGGTTAATTCTTAGTGGATATAGATGATAGGAGGTTGTAAGCTCTTTGGTATCTTGTTGTGGAAGTATTGCCCAATGATATTCTTTTAGAAGAGTAGAGTATCTTTCATAAACTCTTTTTCTTTCTCCAAGAAGATAGTCATATTTGCGTAGTTGAGCAAGTGCTATGGCAGCATTAACATCTGGCATATTGAATTTCATTCCGTGTGCTACAATATCATAACGCCATGCTCCTGCTTGAGATTTGGAGAATGCATCCTTTGTTTGACCATTTAATGAAAGAATTCTAACTTCTTTATATAATTCATCATTATCGAATGGCTCAGGAAGATTTAAACATATTGCTCCACCTTCTGCAGAAGTAAGATTTTTAACAGCATGTAATGATAAAATACAAACATCAACCAATTCAGCAATTGTTTTTCTGTTAAATGTTGCTCCAAGAGAATGAGCAGAATCAGAAATAAGTAATATTCTTCCTAATTTCTCTTGATTTGATGATGTTGGTGCAAAAAGATCTTTAATTTCTTTAGAACATATAAGTTCCATTATTTTTTTGTAGTCGCATGGAACTCCTCCTAAATCAACTGGAATTATTGCTTTAGTTCTTGGAGTAATGGCTTGTTTGATTTTTTCAATATCAATAGTTAAGTCATGCTTTATATCAACCATAACTGGTTTTCCACCTGCATCCATAACCGACATTGCAGTTGCACAGTAAGTGTAGGAAGGAACTATTACTTCATCGCCTTCTTTTAATCCAAGCCAGTGCAACATAAGTATTGCTCCAGAAGTCCATGAATTAACACAATTAACTCTTTTAGCTTTGCAATATTCCTGCAAGCCTTTTTCTAATGCAGCAACTTTTGGACCAGTTGTTATCCAGCCTGAAAGTAAACTATCATTAACTTCTTTAATTACATCTTCATCAATGTATGGGGGAGAAAAGGGTATCTTCATCTTTTAAATTGACATTATTTCTTTTTCTTTTACAACTAAAACTGCTTCTGTATCTTTGATGAATTTTTCTGTTAATGTTTCAATTTCTTTTTCAACAGCCTTAATTTCATCTTCAGAAACTCCTTGGTCTTTTAGCTTTTTAACCTTGTCTATAATACTGCGTCTAACATTTCTTACGCTAACCTTAGTTTCTTCAACTTCAGCTTTTGCTCTTTTTACAAGTTCTTTTCTTCTTTCTTCAGTAACTGGAGGAAGCATAATGCGAAGAATATCACCTTCAAATTTTGGAGTAAATCCTAAGTTAGCAGCTAAAATTGCTTTATCAATTGGAGAAAGCATGCTCTTTTCCCAAGGTTGAATTACAAGCTGTTTTGGATCAGGAGTTGAAATGTTTGCAACTTGTTCAATTGGAGTTGGATTACCATAATAATCAACTTTAATTCCTTCTAACATTGAAGGAGAAGCTTTGCCTGCTCTAATTTTGTGCATAGCTGTTTCAAGAAAGTTAACTGCTCCTTGCATGTTTGTCTTACATTCTTCTAATAAATGTTTTGATAAATCTGTCATAATCTATTTTGGTTTTAATTAAATTCTTATCGCTATTCTATTATATGTTTCTGTATTACTATTTTCTGTTGTGATAGTAAAGTTGAAAGTTATTTGATTGGAGCTATTTAAAACAGCAGTTCCTTTAATTTGATATATACCAACTTTTTGGTCAAAGGTTGCATTGCTTGAAACAACACTTGCAGAAATGCTAAAGGAAGGGTTTAGTCCAAAAAGTTCTCCACTTATAATTATCTTTCTTTCATTATTTGGATCAATCTTAATTGTTCCTGAAGAAGTTTTAATTGAATTTTGATTAGTTTTGGTTTGAGGGAAAATGATATCTTCACTTATTCTCCAATTTCCATTCCAATCTGAAGAAGCCAAAGTATTGTCTGGCTCACAAGCAAAAAAACTTAATGTTGTAAATAAAATGCTTAGTATTGCAATGATTCTATTTCTCATTATTATTGAATGTTTCATGATTTATAAAGTGCAAATATACTCAAATATGATACATTTCTATATAAAAAGTGATGAAATAATTCCTTGATTGGTAATAAATGAGTAATTTTGAAGCTTGAAATTTTGAAGAAATGATAAGAAAACAAATACCAAATTCAATAACCCTTCTTAATCTACTTTGTGGAATATTATCAATTTATACTTTGTATAATACAGAAAGTTTAATACTCCCTTCGCTATTTATTATAATTGGAGCTTTACTGGATTTTTGTGATGGGTTATCAGCAAGATTGCTTAAGGCATATTCTAATATTGGAAAAGAATTGGACTCACTTGCTGATGTAGTAACTTTTGGAGTTGCTCCAAGTTTAATTGTTGTTGATTTAATGCAGGAATTCTATATTTTTAGTCCAATCTTATCTTCCTATCCTTTTGTTGTTTTTATCCCATTGTTAATGGCTTTGATGAGTGCATATAGATTGGCAAAATTTAATATTGACGAGAGACAAACATCTGGTTTTATTGGAGTTCCAACTCCTGCCAATGCTCTAATATGGCTGTCTCTACCTGTAATATATTATCTTGAATCAAATTCAATTCATCTTTGGGGATTACCTCTTAGTGGTTTTTACACCAATATAACAGCAATTCTTCTAAATCCACTTGTGATTCTTTTTGGATCAATCTTAATGTCCTTCCTGCTTGTTGCAGAATTGCCATTATTTGCTCTAAAATTTAAAAACCTTAAATGGAAAGACAATAAAGAAAAGTTTATTTTTTTAATTCTTGCAATAATACTTATATTTGCATTTAATTTATATGCAACACCAATAATAATTTTTGTTTATATACTTGAATCATTAATAATTAATATAATAAAGAAATGAAATTTAACGCAGAAATAGACGTAATGCCTCTTAAGGCTTTGTTAGACCCTCAAGGAAAAGCTGTAACTTCATCAATGGCAAACATTGGATTAGGACAAATAACTAATGTAAGAATAGGTAAACATATAACTTTGGAAGTTGAAGCAAAATCAGAAAAAGAAGCACAAGAATTGGTTGATAAGGCATGTAAGGATCTTCTTCACAATCCAATAATGGAGCACTACGAATTTAGATTAAGCCAAATTTAAGATGATTGGCAAGTCATTAGACATTGCTATTAAAGACTTTGATTATGATTTGCCTTCTGAGAGAATTGCAAAATTCCCTCTTGAAGAGAGAGATAAAGCAAAGCTATTAGTATTAAATAAAGATGTAATTCAAGAGAAAACTTTTTTTGAATTACCTGATTTATTGGATAAAGATAGCTTATTAATCTTTAATGAAACTAAGGTTGTTCATGCCCGTTTATTTTTTCAAAAAACAACTGGTTCAATAATTGAAATTTTTTGTCTTGAACCAACTTCTCCAAATGAAATACAAATTGCCATGGCTCAAAAAGGAGAAGGGTATTGGCTTTGTTTTATTGGAAACAACAAAAAGTGGAAAGAAGATTCTTTATCTAAAACCATAATTCATAATGGTAAAGAAATTACTCTAAGTGCAAAAAGAGAAAGCCAAAAGGATAATGCTTGGATAGTTAAATTCACTTGGACTAAAGAGTACTCTTTTGCTGAAGTCCTTTCAATTATGGGAGTTATTCCCTTGCCACCATATCTTAATCGTGAGGCGACAAATGAAGATAATGAGGATTATCAAACCATATATGCAAAGCAAGAAGGCTCTGTTGCATCACCAACTGCTGGATTACATTTTACTGATAAAACTTTTGAGGATTTAAAGAAAAAGCAAATTGCTTCTGACTTTATAACTCTTCATGTTGGGGCAGGGACTTTTAAACCAGTAAGTTCTGAACTAATTATAGATCATGTTATGCACGCCGAAAAGGTGGCAATTCCAAAACAAGTTATCCAAAACTTGATTGAACATCTGGATAAAAAAATAATTTGTGTTGGGACTACATCTGTTCGTACAATAGAAAGTCTTTACTGGCATGGAGTAAAGCTTATTGAGAATAAGAATGAGGATATTGAAATTGATATTTCTCAATGGGAGCCTTACCAAAAAGAAGAAAACATTACTCCAAGACAAGCTTTGGAAGCAATTGTGGATAGGATGAATAAAGAGAATGTTGATTTACTTTGTGGCCAAACTCAAATTATTATTGCTCCAACCTACAAATACAGAATTGTGAAGGCTGTTGTGACAAATTTTCACCAACCAAAAAGCACTTTACTACTTTTAGTTTCAGCTTTGATTGGAGATAAATGGAAAGATTGTTATAAATTTGCCTTAGAAAATAATTTTAGATTTCTTTCCTTTGGAGATGCTTGTTATTTTGAACCTTAAGGAATAAGGAATAATGTGTAATTAGAAATTAAATAGAATATTATACTATGAAGTACAAGAGAATTTTATTAAAACTTAGTGGAGAATCCCTAATGGGAGAACAAGATTATGGAATATCTCCTGAAATGCTTTCTCAATATGCTCAAGAGATTAAGCAAGCAAAAGAAAAAGGATGTGAAATTGCAATTGTAATTGGAGGAGGAAATATATTTAGAGGTTTGCAAGGTGCTTCAAAAGGGATGGATAGAGTGCAAGGCGATTATATGGGAATGTTGGCAACAATAATCAATTCAATGGCCTTGCAGGGAGAATTGGAAAAACAGGGAGTAAAGACAGAATTGCTCTCAGGTCTTACAATTGAACCAATTTGCAAGGAACAATCTCGTAAACGTTCTAAGGATGCAATGAAAGAAGGCAAGGTAGTTATTGTTGGTGGAGGAACTGGAAATCCATATTTTACAACCGATACAGCTTCAGCCTTAAGAGCAATTGAAATTGAAGCTGATGTTATTTTAAAAGGAACAAGAGTTGATGGTGTTTATACTGCAGACCCTGAAAAAGACCCAACAGCCACCAAATATTCAGAGCTAAGTTTTCAAGAAGCTTTAATGAAGCAATTAAAAATTATGGACTTGACTGCCTTTGCACTTTGTCAAGAAAATAATCTTCCAATTTATGTTTTTGATATGAACCAAAAAGGCAATCTCCTAAAGGTTGTTATGGGCGAACATATTGGAACGATAGTTAAATAGAATAAAAAACTATCTATTAATTTCTCTTTTTTAAATTAAGCAAGGACTTATTGAAAATTAAGTGCCGACTTTTTCAAAAAAAGTCCCATTTATTTTTGCTTAAGTCTCGTTTAATTTTATCTATGCTAAGTCCTATTTTTCTCAAGATAGGGTATTAGAGATTTATAATAAAATAATGTAGACTAAATTTATAACTGTTTTGGAGGTTACAGTTATTTTACTTATTTTTGCCAATTCTAAATGAAAAAATTCAATTAAATAAAAACCTAAAAACGAAGATGAAGAGAGTTAAAAACTTATTCAAGGCGATGTTAGCTACTGTTTTAGTAGCATCATCAGTTTCATCTTTTGCTTGCACAAATTTCCTAATTACAAAAGGTGCTTCAAAAGATGGCTCAACAATGATTACTTATGCAGCAGATTCACATGTACTATATGGTGAACTATACTATAATGCTGCAGCAAACTATCCTGCAGGTACAATGATTCAAGTTGTTGATTGGGATTCAGGGAGAAAATTAATAAAGATACCACAAGTAGCACATACCTATACTACAGTTGGAAACTCAAATGAATGGGGTGTATCAATTACTGAAACTACTTATGGTGGACGTTTAGAACTTGAAGATACAACAGGAGGAATTGATTATGGTTCTTTAATGTTTTTAACCCTTCAAAGAGTTAAAACTGCAAGAGAAGCTATTAAACAAATTGCAGAATGGGTTGAAATGTATGGATATGCTTCAGAAGGAGAATCCTTATCAATTGCAGACGCAAATGAAGTATGGATTTTAGAAATAATTGCAAAAGGACCCAATCCTGGAGTAAAGACAAATGAAAAAGGAGAAATAGTAAAAGATAAAAAAGGGAATCCAGTAATAAATAAGAATTTAAGAAAAGGAGCGGTATGGGTTGCAATGAGAGTTCCTGATGGATATATTTGTGGACATGCAAACCAAGCTCGTATAACAACTTTTCCTCAAGAAGTAAAGAAAAGCTTTAAATCAATATCATCAAAGAACTTAAAAGAAATATTTCGTCCAGAAGTTGAAGTAGTATATGCTGCTGATGTAATTGAATTTGCTCGTAATAAAGGATATTTTAATGGACAAGATAAGGATTTTTCTTTCTCTGATACTTATGCACCTCTTACATTTAGTGGAGCAAGAGGATGCGAAGCAAGAGTTTATGCTGCTTTTCTTCGTTGCAATAAATCAATGAAAGAATATGAAGACTATGCAATGGGCTATAATTTAACACACCGTATGCCTCTTTGGATAAAACCTGAAAATAAATTATCTGTTAAAGATGTTATGGAACTAATGAGAGATCATTACGAAGGCACACCAATGGATATGACAAAAGATATTGGAGGAGGACCATTCAACTGCCCTTACCGTTGGAGACCAATGGGATTTGAAGTAAATGGACAACAATATGTACACGAAAGAGCAACATCAACTCAACAAACAGGATTTTCAATAGTTGCACAAGCAAGAAGCTGGATGCCAGAAGGAGCAAAAGGAATACTATGGTTTGGAGTAGATGATACTTATTCTACAGTTTATATGCCTATATATACCAACATCTCAAGAGTTCCTGAAAACGTTAGACAAGGAAATGGAAATATGGTAACATATTCAGAAACTTCTTTATTCTGGTTATTCAATCAGGTTTCTAACTTTACATATTCAAGATATTCTGATATGATTGTTGATGTTAGAGCAAAACAAGCTGAATTGGAAGATCAATTTATTAAAGATGTTGAAGAATTAGACAGCAAGATTAAAGGACTTTCTTCAGAAGAAATGAGAAATGATATTACAAAATTCTCAGTTGAAAGAGTTGATAAAACATTTAGAACTTGGAAGAAACTTAATCAATATCTAATTGTTAAGTATATGGATGGAAACGTTAAAAAGGAAAAAGATGGTAAGTTTACTGAAAGCAAGTATCGTCAAGGACAAAATGAGTTTCCAATGCAAAACCCTTATAACAAGAAATGGTTAGAAACAATAGTTAAAGACCATGGAGATGTAATTAAAGTTCCAGCTGAAAAGAAGTAATAATAATATCTTAAAGTGAATAATAACTAAATAAATATTTATATGGGAAAGATGAGAATACATTCTCTTCTTTCCCATATTTTTTAATGTATGGCAAAAGGAAAACAATTAATAGGTATATTTCTTTTAATACTTTACATCTTTTTCTATGCAGGTGCAAACTTGCAGCCACATACCCATATTGTTGATGGAGTAACAATAGTGCACTCCCACTTTTCTAAAGACACACTTCCCTTTGCTAATCACAAAACAACCCATACACACAAAACATCTGAGATTAATCTAATCCACGATTTCAATATTTCTCTTTATTTCATTGTCTTTATTGCAATTTCTCTAAGAATTATTGCTCAAAAACCAATAAAGATTGTTGTTGAAAGAGAAATACTTATTCCTTTAAAGTCCTATCTTTATAATCCTTGTTTAAGGGCTCCCCCAATTTCTTAGTTTTATTTAATGTCAAATAAGACTTATTTTTTGACATAATTCTAATTAGAAACAATTAACTATTTACTTATTTTGAGATTACTCTATTCTAATCAATAGGATAGAATGATTGTATAATAGTGTCTTTTCTTTTTAGATAATTCTTAAACACAAATCCTTCTTAATAATAGTTGGGTTTGATAGGTTAATCAAATAAAACAAACAAGAAATCAAATGAAACAAGTTATATTTTTTGCAATATTATTTGCAAGCATAATGGTCTATGCATCTCCCACAATTAAAAAAGATGACGATAAAGCAAACATAGAAGGGCATATTTTTGATGCCAAAATAAAAACTCCAGTAGAATATGTATCAATTGGAATTAAAGGAACCTCCATTGGAACAGTAAGTGATATTAATGGTAACTTTATTATGAGGGGACTAAAACCAGGAAAGTATGTTTTAGTCTTTACATGTGTTGGTTATCAGAAAATAGAAAAGGAAGTTTTAGTTTCAAAAGAAAATACCGAGCATGTTCATATTGAAATGCAAGAGGCTAAAAAACTAATAGACGAAATTGTTGTGTCTGCCAACAGGGTGGAAACTTCTCGAAAAGAAGCTCCAATAATTGTAAATGTACTATCCGATAAAACCTTCCAGCAATCAAATGCACAAGATGTATCTCAAGCTCTTCCTTTTCAAAGTGGGGTTAGAGTTGAGTATAATTGTCAAAACTGTGGATTCCCTCAAGTAAGAATTAATGGAATGGAAGGGCCATACTCACAAATTCTAATTGATTCAAGAGCCATAATGTCATCTTTGGGTGGTGTTTATGGTTTGGAGCAAATTCCAGTTAATATGATTGACAGGATTGAGGTTGTAAAAGGAGGGGCTTCAGCTCTTTTTGGCTCAAATGCAATTGCTGGAACAATAAATATAATAACAAAAGAACCAGTAAATCCTTCATATTCCATTTCCACTGACCTTAGTTCAATAGGGATGAAATCTTATGCTCAAAATTTTAATTCAAATGCAGTAGTTATAAGTAAGGAAGGCAAGGCTGGAGCTTCTTTTTATCAAACCTTCAGGAAAAGAAATCCTTTTGATTATGATAATGATGGGTTTTCTGAAATAGGTAAATTGGATGTGTTTTCCTTTGGCACAAAAAGCTTCTTTAAAATCAATAACAAAAACAAAATAACCTTAGAATACCACACTACCAAAGAAACAAGAAGAGGAGGGGATATGTTTGAATTTCAACCTCACCTGAGTAATATTTGCGAAATGACAGATCATAAGATTCATTCGGGAGGTTTAAGTTATGATTACATAAGTTTGGATGCTAAAAATCATTATTCCGTTTATGCTTCAGGACAATATATTGACAGAGATTCCTATTATGGCTCAAATCAAGACCCAAAATATATTAAATAAAAAGATGCGCATCTTTCACTATAAAAGATGTGCATCTTTTTATTTAATATATTTTGGGGATTGGAGTTTGATTTCCAGAAAATGGGTTTAGGATAAATAGTCCTAAATAAACCTAATGAATGGTTTACTTTTGCAAATATACGAAATTATTTTGAATAGGAGATTCTATTTCTTCAATAATTATTTACCCATTTGCAATTTTATCCTTTATTCCTAATTTTAGGATGCATAAGATAAAGAATATTATATAAACATAAATAGTTCATATATTTACTACTTATTTTTTACAGTCTTAAATCAATTTATTTTTGCCTTCAACAATAAAAAAATATGTTTTGATGTTATTAGATTATAAATAATTTATAATAGTAATAATTTAATAAAGAAAATAATTATGGGAATGATACACCAATTTAAGATGAAGGCAATTAATGGTCAAATGATTGACTTTGCCCAATATGAAAATAAAGTTCTTTTGATTGTAAACACTGCAAGTAAATGTGGTTTTACAGGTCAGTATGAAGGATTAGAAGAGTTGAATGAGAAATATGCTGATAAAGGTTTAGTTGTTTTGGGATTTCCTTGCAACCAATTCCTTTCTCAAGAGCCAGCAGTTGATGGAGAAATTGCAGAGTTTTGCAGTATAAATTTTGGAGTTAGTTTTCAAATGTTCTCAAAGATTGATGTAAATGGAGAAAATGCTCCTGAAATATATAAATATTTGAAAGTTCAAGCACCTTTTGAAGGTTTCCCAAATAAAGAGATTGGAGAAAAATTATCAGGTATTTTGAAAGAAAATTCTCCTGAATTTTTAGAAGGAAACGAAATCAAATGGAATTTCACTAAGTTTTTAGTGTCAAAAGATGGAAGCAAAATCAAACGTTTTGAATCATCTGTTACACCAAAAGAGTTAGAAAAAGATATTGAAGAGTTTATTCTTTAGGTTTTCGAAGCATAATCTCCATGTCTTTTTTCATAATGATTGTGCCTCGTTTATCTAATTTGTAAGGTTTTAACCAACCGCCCAAAGCTCTAAAAGCTCCTGGCTCACCTTCTTTTGCGGGATAAAAGTAATTGGACATTTCATCTTCAGTTACTTTTTTCCCTACATATATAGTGTCTAATTGGAAAGCAGTGAAGTTCCCAATAATTGCTTCAAGTTTTGTTTCTCTATCTTTATCTTTTGTTGTAGGAACAGCTTTGTATTCCCAAGTTCCGTTTGGATTATATGTTCTTGCGAAGAATTTAAGACGAGCTTCGTTTTGTTGCATTTCCAATGGAAGACGTATAGTTATTTCTGGCTTGTAATTTTCTTTTAGTTTACAAGATTCATAGTTAGGTTGACGGTTCGATTTAACTACAAAATAACCAGCCTTAAGAATAAATTGTCTTTTATGTGGAACTAAAGAATAGTTATTTGTTATTTCTTCAAAAGAAACATAGTCTTCAAAACTAAGATCCATTTGAGCATCTATTGTATCTTTAGTGTGAGTTAAACTGCCTAATGCTCCTTTTGGCATTTTTAGCATTGACATATTATTAGTCATTAAAGTTGTGTCTTGCATAGGGAAGTAGTAATCGTTGAATTTGCCTAAGGCTTCTTCAGGATTATTTTCAACAAGAATATATGCTTTACTTGTTAGGTCGATTCCGTTTATTGTTTTTTCTGCTTGAGGTTTACCATTAAGATTTATCCATTTGAAATCGAAAGGCATCTTATATTTAATAACGCATTCTGTTTCTCCATCGCAAGAGTGGTAATATTTGCTTGGTGTTCTTCTCACAATGTATTCGGTTCCTTCTCTTGAAGAAAAGTAGTCAAAAACTCTTATTGCTCTCTCTCTTGCTAAAGTAGTACTTTGTTCAGATATGGCTTGGCTATCGTCATAACCTATTATGGTTATTTTGTAGAATTTGCCATTTTCTTGGTCGAAAGCTAATTTATAGACACTATCCAAAATATCCAATCCGTCTTTAGTGTAGGTATATTGTCCTTGTTCAAAACAAATGAATGCTTCAAACTTATCTGGATATTGTTTTTGAGGAGCAACACCACGTTGTGTTCTTTGACGAGGCATGGTAGGGAGGATTATTTTAGAGCAAGACATTGTTGCTTTTTCTCTTGTTTGAGTATTTGCAACATTTGGTTTGGGTTGAGCCATAAGACTCATAGCAAACATCATTAAAACTAAAGAAAGGATTAGTTTTTTCATAACTTATGAATTTATTAGGTCAATAATAATTTTCTCAGTTGTGTAGCCTTCGGCTTGTGCGGAATAGTTTTGAACAATACGATGTCGTAATACTGAAATGGCTACTGCCTTTACGTCTTCAATGTCAGGAGAATATTTACCTTTTAGTGCTGCATAGCATTTTGCGCCTAAAATTAAATTTTGTGAGGCTCTTGGTCCTGCTCCCCATGAAAGGTATTTTTGAGCTATAGGATGTGCTTTGGAAGTTGAAACTCTTGTTTTCTCAACCAATTTAACAGCATACTCGTAAACATTATCTGCAACAGGTAATTTCCTAACCAAATCTTGCATTGTTAGAATTTCTTCTTTTGAAAATACTGAGTTTACTTCTGTTATTTTACCTGTAGTGGTGCTTTTAAGTATATTTACTTCTTCTTCAAAACTTGGATAGTCTAACCAAAGCATAAACATAAATCTGTCTAGTTGAGCTTCTGGTAGGGGATATGTTCCTTCCTGCTCAATTGGGTTTTGTGTTGCAAGAACAAAAAATGGTTCTTCCAATTTATTAGTTACTCCAGATATGGTTACAGACTTTTCTTGCATGGCTTCCAAAAGTGCTGCTTGAGTTTTGGGAGGAGTTCTATTTATTTCATCTGCCAATATTATATTTGCAAATATTGGCCCTTTAATAAACTTGAACTTTCTATTTTCATCCAATACTTCATTACCTGTTATGTCGGAAGGCATCAAATCGGGAGTGAATTGAATTCTGTTGTAAGTTAGTCCTAAGGCTTGTGCAATAGTATTTACTAATAAAGTTTTTGCTAATCCAGGAACCCCAACCAATAGGCAATGTCCTTTTGAAAAGATTGAAATTAAAACTTGTTCAACTATATCTTCTTGTCCTATGATTATTTTGCCAATCTCTTGTTTTAAGAGTTTTGTTTTTTGCGTTAGAATATCTAATTGCTTTACATCTGACAATTGTTCATTTGACACAAGTTCCATAGTTTAATTATTTTTTTATCCAGTTCATTTTAAATTCACAACCTTTGTATTCATCATCAATTCTGATATAGGTTTTAGAAATTCTACTATTTGCCCAATCCAAAATAGCTTTTGTTTTTGCTGACTCTAAGACTGAATTATATATTTTGTCGTAGTCGTCTTTTAAATTTATCTTATGTTGAGGAATTTTTGTGGTAACCTTTATTAGTCTGTATGCTGAACCTAATTCAGTTTTGAAAAGATTTGGTCCAATAATATCTCCTTGATTATGCTTTTCGAAATCAATTTTATCAAGGTTTTCCATTATTTCGTTAATGTTTTCTTTTGAAAAACGTGCACTTGCACTATAAGGATTAATAATTGCTCCTCCTGTTAGTTTGGATGCATCTTCTGAGTATTGCTTAATTGCATCCTCAAAGCTAATCTTATTTTCTTTAATTAAATTATTTATGCTATCCAAAGTAACTTTAGTTCTGTATAGTTCAATATTTGAAACTTTTGGTTGAAGAAGAATATGACGACAATTTACTAAATCTCCTCTTCTCTCAATCATTTGGATTATGTGAAATCCGTTTTTTGTTTCAAATACTTGTGAAACTTCTCCTTCACGAAGAGAGAAAGCAACTGATTCAAACTCTCCAACCATTGTACCTCTTGAGAAAAATCCTAATTCTCCACCTTTTTTTGCAGATGCAGGATCTTCAGAATATAGAGTTGCTATTGTAGAAAATTTATCTCCTTTTAATATTCTTTCTCTGTATCCATTTAGTCTTTCTTTAATAAGTTGTTTCTCTTCCTCAGATATTTTTGGAAGAATAACAATTTGTGAAAATTCGTATTCTTGTTGAACAATAGGAAGACTATCTGCGGGAATATTATTATAATAATTAGTTACTTCATTTGGAGTAACTTTAACATCGACAGTTAATTTACCACTTATTTCATTTATTAAAATATTCTCTTTTATTAGCTCCTGATAATATTCTTTAATCTCACTAACAGATTTGTTCATTTGCTTCTCCAAAACTTCTCTTGAGCCTGCTTGACGAATCATATAATTGATTCTATTATCCATTTCCCTATTTACTTGTTCTTGGGTAACATTTACAGAATCTATTTGTGCTTGATGAAGCATAAGCTTATTGATTAATAGGCCTTCTAAAATATCACATTTTTCAGCATAGGCATCATCAACTATTCCATAACGTTGTTTTTGTTGTAAAAAAGAAGTTTCAAGCTCGGAGTGTTTAATCATATTCTTACCCACAACAGCAATTACTTTGTCTAATACGTTTGTTTGTGAAAAAACAGATATGTTAGTTAAACAGATTAGACTGATTAAAATAATTTTTTTCATTAAATAATTTTTAGTTGGTTATGGAATTTAGAACGTTTTGATTAACCTTAAATGTATAATTTGCTCTTAAATATTTTATCCATTCGGCTTCTAAATACTCTTGATAGTCTGAAGTAACAATACCTTTTGCTTCTGATAAGGTTTTATTTGTTGGAGTTAATTGTTGATGAACAATTACTATATGATTTCTTTTGTCAATTTGAATAGGTTCACTTATTCCTAATGTCCAATTTGTCATATCAATAATCTTATTTTCTCCTCTTTCATACTTGCCCCATTTGAAATCAAAATACTCAATTTTCTTTTCTTTGATTTTAAATTTCTTTGCAAGCATTTCAATTATTTCTTCATTTGTCTTTTTCTTCTTTATTCCTTTTTGAATAACTTTTTTTGCTTTTTTCAAATCAATGTCTTTGTAGAAATTAAATACAGTTGCATCTGCTCTGTCTTTCCACATATAATTATTTCGATTTTTGTCGAAGTAATTACTTAAACCAACGCTATCATTAATTGACTTGTTCCAAACAAACTTATCAGTTATAGAAAAAATTAATATTCCATCTCTAAACTCATCAATAGTTACTTTTAGTTCAGGATATTTTGTTTCAAGTTTTGAGTCTGCAAAATTTAAAACTTTTTCATCAGCAATCTTCCTGTAAATATTATTTACATAGGTAGGGATATATTCTGGAGTTTGGTTTTGTTGAATTTTTTCAATTCCTTTTGCAAAATCTTTTTGAGTAAAAGTTAAATCTCCAATTGTAAAAATGGTTTCTTTGCCTTCAAATCTTTCTGGAACTTGCCAATTTTTAACAAAAACAGAATCAGTAACAATTTTAATTACTGCATCCAATTTAGATAAATCTTCATTAAAATTATATTCTACTTTGCTTTTCTTTATAAACTCTTCAATAGTTCTATAACTTCTAACATCTTTAGAAATTCTTTGCTCAATTGTAGGCCTTTGAGCTTCTAAACTTTCAACAGGATTTAATTGTATAGGCTTAATTATATGCCATCCATATCTTGTTTCGAAAGGTTTAGTGTAGGAATTAATTGGAGTTTGCATAATCATTTCTGTATATTCAACAGGCATATTAAAAACTCTTTGAGATGCTAAAATTCCTTGTTTTTTTGAAGAATATCTGTCATCTGAGTATTTTGAAGCAACTGAGTCAAAAGAAATATTGTTTTGAAGGTCTGAGTAAGCATTTTCAATTAATCTTTTTGATTCTTCTTTGCTCCCATGATTATCAAAATTCACCCAAATATGAGCAATCGTACATGTTGAAAATGGAGCTGGTTTTCTATCAGTTAGTTTAATTATATGGTAACCTCTTTGAGAACGTACAGGCATTGACAATTCATTTATTTTTAAATTGTAACATGCTGTTTCAAATGGATAAATCATATTAAAAGCTGAGAAATATCCCAAATCTCCTCTGTTTCCTTTTACAACATTGCTTGATTCTGGTCTTGTTTGGTCTTTTGCAGAAGGGTCATCAGAGTATGTTACTGCCAATTCTCCAAAATCTTCTCCTTTTAAAATTCTATTTCTAATATTTAGAGCTTTATTATAAGCTTCCAAAGTATCTTTTGGAGTTGCATTTGCTGGAATTAAAATAAGTATATGGGACGCTCTAACAATTTCTTTTGAACGTTCATAAGCTTCTTGTACCAAACTTTCAGTTACTGTTTTGTCATTTAAGTATGGTTCAACTAATTGCTTTCTATATGAATTAACTTCATTTTTATATTCAGTAAGAGTGTCTAATCCTAATTTTCTAGCCTCTGCTAATTTCAACTTAAAGTTAATGAATAAGTCAAGATATTCATTTAAATCTTTTTTGATTATTTTTTTATCAGGATTTGGATTGTTTCGTTGATACATATCAACAAATTCTTTCTTTGATATTTTTTCTCCTGCAACTTCAATAACTATATCATTGTCTGTTTGAGCATAAGTTATTAAAGCGATGAAACTAAATAATAATAAACCAATTAATTTTTTCATAGAAGTTTAATTTTTATCTTGAATAATTAGGTGCTTCTCTTGTTATTGTTATGTCGTGTGGATGACTTTCTGCATATCCAGCAGAAGTTATTTTAATGAATTTAGCATTTTGAAGATCAGAAATATTTTTAGAACCTGTGTAGCCCATTCCTGCTTTCAATCCTCCAGTTAGTTGATGAATTACTTCAGATACAGTTCCTTTATATGGTACTCTTCCAACAATTCCTTCAGGAACTAATTTGCTGATATCATCTTCCATGTCTTGGAAATAGCGATCTTTTGAGCCTTGTTGCATAGCTTCCAAAGAACCCATTCCTCTATATGATTTATATTTTCTCCCTTCAAAAATAATTGTATCTCCAGGTGATTCTTCAACTCCAGCCAATAGAGAACCTGCCATAATTGAACTTGCTCCAGCAGCTAAAGCTTTAACAATATCTCCAGAATAACGAATTCCTCCATCAGCAATAATTGGGATATTTTTTCCTTTCAATGCTTGTGCAACATCGTAAATTGCACTTAATTGTGGAACTCCAATTCCTGCAATGATTCTTGTTGTACAAATACTTCCAGGTCCAATTCCAACCTTTACTGCATCAGCACCTGCTTTTGCAAGTTCAAGTGCTGCTTCAGCAGTTGCAATGTTGCCAACGACAATATCTACATGTTTATATTTTTTCCTGACTTGTTTTACAACTTCAATTACATTTTTACTATGGCCATGAGCTGTATCAATAACTATTGCATCAACACCTGCTCCAATAACAGCATCAATTCTTTCGTACATATTAGCTGTTATTCCTATTCCAGCTGCAACTCTCAAACGTCCCATTTTATCCTTGCAAGCATTTGGACGTTCTTTTAGTTTTATAATATCTCTATATGTTATTAATCCAACTAATTCTCCATTTGGATTTACTACAGGAAGTTTTTCTATCCTATGTTGTTGAAGAATATCTGCTGCCATTTCAAAATCTGTGTTTTCTGGAGCAGAAATTACGTTACTTGTCATTACTTCAACAATAGGTCTGTTAAGATCTCTTTCAAATCTTAAGTCTCTGTTAGTTACTATACCAATCAACTTATTTTGTTTGTCAACTACAGGAATACCTCCAATTCCATATTCTTTCATTAAAGCCAAAACATCTTTAACAATAGCATTTTTATCTATGGTAATAGGATTGATAATCATTCCATTTTCAGCTCTTTTAACTTTTAGAACTTCTGCAGCTTGTTTTTCAATTGTCATGTTTTTGTGTAAAACACCAATTCCTCCTTCTTGAGCCATTGCAATTGCCATCTTTGCCTCAGTAACGGTATCCATTGCTGCAGAAACAAGAGGTATATTAATCGGAATATTTCGAGAGAAAAGAGAATTTACTTTTACATCTCTTGGTATAATGTCTGAATAAGCAGGCACTAAAAGGACATCATCATAGGTTAGTCCTTCACCAACGAATTTTTCTGAATTTGAAAACATATCTTTATAATAAATATAATCTGCAAAGATAATACTTTTTGGAAAAATTGGAAAGAAAAATCTTCTTTTGTGAAAAAATACATATTATCTATTAGATTGTTAGTCTATTAAATAGTTCACATAACATTAACTGATTAAATGAAATCTTTATTTGATTTTTGCATAATTTATTTTGATTTATTTTTTTGAAAATTCACTTTGAAATTTCTTTTGATAAGAAATAAGTTTATCAAACCCTTATTATAATTCATAAAGATAAGGATAAAGTTTTACATCCTGCTACCATGTAGACTACATCCTGCCACCATGCAAAATTTATTCTTGATTTAAATAAATTATCTCTTGAATTAAATAAATTTTTTCTTGTTTTTCGAAGATTATAATTGACTAAATAAAATATACAGGAGTTATAACTTTTTATTATTGTTCGAGCTGATTAGTAATTTTTTATGAGTATTGATGTCTAAGATATTAAAAATGATTGTACCTTTGTACACTTAATCTAAGTTGTTTTCTATGAAAAAGATTTTTTTTGTTACTTCAATTTTTTTGTTATTTGCTACAAATTTAACATTAAAAGCGCAGAATATCATTGGTTATAATAATATAATAAATTCTATTCCTTCATTAAAGGAATCAATGGAAGATTTATCTTTCTCTCAAAAATTTGATTTTTTGAGATTGGATACAATAAAAACAGATAACGGAGTCTTCTTGAAATTTTATATGGGAGAAGATTTTGGAAGAACTCAAAAGGTAGGAGCACCTGAGCTTCCAACTTATAATAGATTAATTGAAATTCCTTATGGAGCTGAAATTCAGATTGAATATAAGAATATTGTTTCTGAATCAATTTCTTTAGATAAATATGGTAATTATAAAGTAATTCCATCTCAAAAATCTCTTTCAAAGAGTAAGGATTTTGAACCATTTATTATTGATGAAAAAGTATATTCTTCTAATGC
Source organism: Bacteroidota bacterium (assembly GCA_017860255.1). GTDB lineage: Bacteria > Bacteroidota > Bacteroidia > Bacteroidales > P3 > UBA10566. The sequence continues at coordinate 55,084 of JAFNAR010000003.1, forward strand.
TTTTGTTGGAAATGATTTGGTTAGAGTTGAACAATTAGGATTTATGTCTTCTATGCGATTGGCTCGTTTGGTTATATCTCCAATTAAATATAACCCAGTTAAAAATGTTATTGAAATTGTTAGATATTTTGAAGTAACTATTAAGTTTGTTAATGCAGATATAAAAGCAACAATTAATGCTAAAAGAATTTATAATAATCAACAATCATCATTTTTAAAGTCTAAATTATTAAATAGTAAAAATATTTCTTCAACAGTTTCAGATTCTCCGTTAAATCGCCCTTTAAAGATGATTATTCTTTCTGATCCTATGTTCACTGATGTACTTCAACCTTATATTAAATGGAAAAGAGAAAAAGGATTTGAGATTATTGAAGTATATAAAGGACAAACAAATGTTGGAACAACAAATTCTTCAATGAAATCTTATTTGAAATCATTATGGGATAATGCGACTTCAGAATCACCTGCTGCTGATTATCTTTTAATTTGTGGTGATGTTCAACAAATACCTAATTTCGATGCTACAACTGATGCAAGTAATCCAGCTCCAACAGATTTATATTATGCTGAATATACAGGAGATTTTTTGCCAGATGTTTTCTATGGTAGATTTTCTGCACAAACTGTTTCTCAAATGCAAGCAATTGTTAATAAGACAATGAATTATGAAAAATATCTAATTCAAGATACTTCTTATTTAAGAAAAACACTTTTAGTAGCAGGTAAAGAAACTTCAGCACATCCTACAATTTGTGGAAATGGTCAAGTAAATTATGCTAAGAATTATTTAATAAATAATCCTTCAACTGATACTTTAGTTTATTATAATCCAGCATCAGGAAACTATTCAAGTCAAATAATTGATAGTATTTCAAGAAATGGCTATTCTTTTATTAATTATACTGCACATTGCGATGCTACAGGTTGGTCATCTCCATCAATTACATCAACAAATATTAATAATAACATAAATAATACAGGTAAATTACCTTTGTTTATTAATAACTGTTGTTTGTCAAGTAGATTTAATGAAAGCGAATGTTTTGGGGAATCAATATTAAGAGCTAATAATAAAGGGGGAATAGGAGCTATTGGTGGAAGCAATTATACTTACTGGGATGAAGATTTTTATTGGTCAGTTGGAAGTAAGTCTATTAACTTAAATCCAGTTTATGATTCTAATAATTTAGGAGCATATGATAGATTATTCCATAAGTATAATGAACCATTTAATAGATGGTACATAACTTGTGGTCAAATTATGCAAGCAGGGAATTTAGCTGTTACACAAAGTGGTTCTAATTATACAGATTATTATTGGGAAATTTATCATCTAATGGGAGATCCTTCTATTATGCCTTATGTTGGACTTCCAAAAACAATTATAAATAATATTCCAGATACAATTGCACTTAGTTCGTCAAATATTCAAATACAAACTGATGCTTATGCATTTGTTGGCCTTTCTAAAAATGGAGTTTTGATTGGAGCTTCACAAGCTGATGAGAATGGATTAGCAGATATTAATTTTATTTCTCAGCTTAATCAACCTGGATATTTAAAAGTTGTTATAACTAATCAATTTTCCAAACCAATTATTGATTCTATAGCAGTAGCTACTCCAAACTATCCTTTAATTAATATTAGTAACATTAAGTATACTAATAATCAGTCTCAAGAGGTAACTCTTTTGAATAATAATGAAGAATACTTTGTGAATTTTACTCTTTCTAATTTAGGATCTGTATCAATTGATAGTGTTGATTTGTCAATGTTTAATTCTAATAACCTAATATTTTTAGATTCAGCAGAGTATATAGGTAATGTTGGAGCTCTTTCAAGTCAACAAATTCAAAATAAATTTAGGGTTAAGGTTATTGATGGATTAGAAGATAAGAGTATATTAGGATATAATTTTAAGATTCATGGAGAAAATAACTATTTGTTAAATAAAGTTTTCTCTGCAAAAGCTTCATGCCCTAATATTGTTGTAGAAAATTTATCAATCACAATTGATACAGCTAATAGTTCTTTTGTTGGAGATGAAATTATAATAAGATTTGATGTTAAGAATACAGGAAATAATATTTCAGATGTCGGTAATGTTTTTCTTAACAATATTTCATCTAATCTTACTTATGTTTCTAATGATAGTTTGCCATTAAATTCATTGTCTCCAAACGCATACTCTTCATATGAGTTCAGGCTTAATTTTAATCCTGAAAATCAGCAGAATGATATTATTGGATTTAGATTGGGTGCTATTGCAAATCTTTATGGAGATGCAAAACGTTATGATTCAATTCCAATTATAGGTAATATTGAAACTTTCGAAACAGGAAATTTGAATTCTTTTGCATGGGAGAATATATCAGCAATTCCTTGGGTGATTGATAATAATCCAAATAATTTATATACTGGAAGCTATTCAATGAAATCAGGTTCAATTTCAAATAATAGTAAAACAACTTTAAGTGTTAATTTTACATCAATTATAAATGATAGTATTGTGTTCTATATGAGAACTTCAACTGAACAAAACTATGATGTCTTAAGATTCTATATTGATAATATTATTGTTTTAGAAACTACAGGAGAAATACCTTGGAAAAGATATTCCTTTGCAGTAAATCAAGGAGAACATAATTTTAAATGGGAATATGAGAAAGACTATTCTCAATCAGGAGGAAGTGATGCTATTTGGATTGATAATGTTGACTTCCCATTAAATGGAATAGTGCTTTCAAATAATAATTTGAGTAATAATACAGACAATATAGTAGTATACCCTAACCCAGCACAGGATTTCTTTGTTGTATCTAATTTAGATAAAGATTCTACAATTAAGTTGTTTGATTCTTTGGGAAGACTTGTATTTACCTCCAAAAAGAATGATAATACAATAAATACATCAAGTTTAAAGAGTGGAGTTTATTATCTTTCAATAGTAAAAGATAATAGTAATATTACCAAGAAAATTATTATTTCTAAGTAAAAGTGATGCAGGATTCTGTTAGCTACAAGTCTGATTCTATTTCGAGTAATCAAATAGCAAACCCTCTATTTGTTATTCCTGATTCGCTAAAAAGCGAATCTAATACTATTAGTTTTAAGCAATATATTAAAATATTAAATGATTATACTCCCGTTTTGGTTGAGAGAAAATCTTTATTCAAATACAAAAACTATTACGTAGGTAAAGATATAAAAATAATTGAAAGGAATGTTAATCCTACACATGGATGGATATTCGGATTAATTTTTATTTCAATTCTAATTTATAGTATTTTGATTAAAGCCTTTTATTCAAAGATTAAACTTATTGTAAAAGGAGTTTTTTCTAATATTACTGTATTCTCAATCTCTATTTTTCTTTTTGCCCCTATATTTTCATTGTTGGTTTATGCTCCATTGAGTTATTATAATTATTTAAATTATTCTCATATTAATTCTCATTTCGGAACATATTTACTAATTGTTTTAGTCGTCTTGATCTTTTATTTAATAAAATATGTCTTGATTTATTTCTTTGGATTATTATTTCGACAAGAGACTTTATGTGCTAAATACAATTTTAACCAAACCCTTTTTCTTATTACTGATGGTTTAGTTTTAATCCCTTTTGTCTTTTTGTTCTATTTTTTGCCAAATAATCTTCAATATTCAATGCTAATAGCAATTATTATTGCAATTGGTATATTGTTCTTATTTAGATTATTAAGAGGCTTTACTTTGGTTTTCAAGAATACAAAAGCTTCTCAATTCTATTTATTTGTTTATCTTTGCACAGTTGAATTTCTACCAATAATAATAATATATAAATATCTATTTTCGTATTAATTAAGTTTTTAGCCAATAGTTATGAGCAAGCAAATAATTAAAAATGTTCTTATTTCTCAACCAGCTCCTGCTGATATTGACAAATCACAATATAAAGTATTAATAGATAAACATAATCTTAATCTTACATTTAATAAATTCTTTGATGTAGTTGGTGTCACTAACAAAGAATACAGAGACTCAAAAGTTAGTATATTAGATCATTCTGCAGTAATTGTTACAAGCAAGTTGGCTGTTGACAACTACTTTAGATTAGCTAAAGAATTACGTTTAGTTATACCAGAATCAATGAAGTTTTTCTGTGTTTCAGAAAGTATTGCAAATTACTTGCAAAACTATATTCAATACAGAAAAAGAAAAATATTTTATGGAAAACTTCAGTTTTCAGAACTAATTAGTGTTATAACAAAGCATAAGAACGAAACATTCCTATATCCTTGTTCTGAAGAAACTACTCCTGAGAATTTTAAGCTTTTAGACAAGGCTAAGATAACATATACAAAATCTGTTATGTACCGTTCAGTGCCTAAGAACTTAAGTGATGTTGACATTAAGAAATTTGATTTAGTGGTAATGTTTAGCCCAATTGGAGTTAAATCATTTATACAAAGTTTCAAACCATCTGATTATGAAAAAGTAGTTGTTGCTGCTTTTGGTTCAACAACTCAAGTTGCTCTTAAAGAAGCTAAAATTAGAACTTTGATTCCTGCACCAACTATTGAGGCTCCATCAATGATTATGGCAATTGATAGATATCTTTCATTTACTGCAAATGAGTTGGAAGAGTATAAATTAAAAATAGAAGAAGAATTTAATAAAAAACCAGAGAAGAAAGCTCCAGCATCATTAAAAATTACTACAAAAAAAACTGCCAAAACTCAAGCTGAAAAGCCAAAGTCAAAATAAATCTTGGCTAAATGTATAAGTTTGCAAAAAGTGAAAGACTTTGTAGTAAAATAGAAATAGCTAAATTATTTGCTTGTAAAGATGGATTTTTACATTATCCAATAAGTGTAAAATTTAAGATAAAAGAAAGTATATCTCCTCAAGTTAAATTAGTTATTGTTTCTCCAAAGAAATATCAAAAGCTTTCTGTTAATAGGAACAGAATTAAAAGATTGATTAGAGAGGCTTATAGGTTAAATAATTATGAAATTAAAAGTTTTGCTATAGAAAATAAAATAGATATTTCTTTTTCATTTTCTTTTGTAAGTCAACAAATGGTTGAATTTGATAAAATAAATTCTGTTGTAAACAAGTCTTTAACACGGATTATTCACGAATTAAAGCAGAAAATTGAAAACAATAGTTAATTTAATAAGTAAGCTATTTTACTGTATTTTTATTGGAATTATACGTTTCTATCAAATGGCAATTTCTCCACATTTGCCTGCATCATGTAGATATACTCCTACTTGTTCTCAATATGGATTAGAAGCTATAAAAAAATATGGACCTTTTAAAGGGGGCTTTTTAACTCTAAAAAGAATTTTGAGTTGTCATCCTTGGGGAGGGAGTGGATATGATCCAGTTCCATAAAGATGACTTTTGATAAATTAAAATCTAAAAAAAGTATAAATTCAAACTACTTAAGAAGTTACTATTCAATCAAAAATAATCTTTATTATCAAATAAAAATTAAAAACCTCTTTCTTTCACCTCATAACATATTGTTACACAAAAATTAATAATATTGGAGGACGTGACATCTGATTTGATAACAAAGGTTTTCAATGTAAAACCCTTTAAAAAAGAAGAAGCGATATTCTGTAATGATTTAAATCTAAAAATCTAAAAAATAAATTTAATCTTCTTTAGATTTAAATCTTATAATTTTTAGCATTACTTCCTCAAAAACATAGATAGATTAAAATCTATATTCTTGAGGGCTTAATTTAGAGTTTTGAAAAATTATTCCAATTTTGAATAGGTCAATACTTACAATTCTTCTTGGGTCGCTAATTATTTTGAGAAATTCGTTATATGAATATTTACTTTGATAAGGTTTGTCAATAATTATTATTGAGCTATCTTTAACAATTGTTTGTATGGTTTTAAATTCATCGTAGGAAGAAGAAATTATAATTATGTCCTCTTTGCCAAATTCTTCTTGAAATAAATGTATTAATTTTAATGGATTTCTTTTGTGTTTTTTTATAATTCTATTGTATAAATCAAACATATATGGAGAGTGGATAGAATACTCATTCTTCTTTTTAAAATTATGTAAGAGTTTGTTTTTTTGAGTGAAAATATTCATATATTTTTAATTTAGTAATGTAATTTATAGATGCAAAGATAATTCATTTCTCAAAAATTTACTTATCTTTGCTGATTGATAGTTTTAAATTGGGTGAATAGGAGGGTGTAAAAAAGATAATTTTTATTATGAAATTATATACTGAAGATGTAATAAAGAAATACGGGAAGAGAACTGTTGTTAAGGGTGTTTCTATAAAAGTTAATCAAGGAGAAATTGTGGGTTTGCTTGGTCCAAATGGTGCTGGAAAGACTACTACTTTCTATATGATGGTAGGTTTAATTAAGCCTTTTAGCGGGAAAGTTTATCTTGATGATATGGATATTTCTGATATGCCAATGTATAAAAGAGCACAAAGAGGTGTTGGATATTTGGCACAAGAGGCTTCAGTATTTAGAACTATGTCTGTAGAAGATAATATAATGTCTGTTCTGGAGTTTAGAGACTTGTCATCAAAGGAAAGAGTTAAGATTATGGTTGGCCTTTTGGAAGAGTTTGGCCTAATGCATATTCGTAAGAGTAAAGGTAATCAACTTTCTGGAGGAGAAAGGAGGAGAACAGAAATAGCACGTGCTTTGGCTGCAGATCCAAAATTCATACTCTTAGATGAACCTTTTGCTGGAGTTGATCCAATCGCAGTACAGGATATTCAAAATATTGTTGCAAAATTAAAGAATAGGAATATTGGAGTTTTAATAACAGATCATAACGTTCACGAAACTTTAACCATAACTGATAGAGCATACCTTCTTTTTGAGGGAAGCGTTCTCAAATCAGGGACTCCGAAAGAACTTGCTGAAGATAAACAAGTTAGAAAGAAGTATCTTGGGGAAAACTTTGAATTGCGTTAGACTATGATTTTAGTTTATGTAGATAAAATTACAAATCGTCTTGGTTATACTATTAACCTAATTTTTAAAGATATATTGGGTGTTGAGTACACTATTACAACCAATAGAGAGAATTTTGCTAAGCATATAGGAGCTAAGTTTTCATATTGCAAAAATAGGGTTACAGATGAGCCATTTATTTATTCAACTAATTTGTTATTTGAAACTACAATTGAAATAAAAGACATAGAAGTTTTTTATTTTGAAGAAAATCCTGCAATTTTTAGAACATACGTAAAAGAAACCATTATGCCTTTTGACGTTTTGGCAGCTTCATTCTATTTTGTTTCTCGATATGAGGAATACCTTCCTTTTATTCAAGACAATCATGGGAGGTATAGATATGAGGAAAGCATCGCTTTTCAAAATTGTTTTTTACATAAACCAATTGTTAATATCTGGGCGAAGAATTTGGGCGAAAAAATTAAAAGTATATATCCTGATTTAGAGTTTGCCAAGCATTATTTTAGATTCTATAATACAATAGATATTGATTCTGCATATTCTTTTAAAGAGAAGGGAGTGTTTAGAAAACTATATGGGTTTGCTAAGGACTTCTTTATGGGAAATTTCTCAGAATGCGCATATAGATTCAATGTAATATTTAGAGATAAAACTGACCCTTATGATAATTTTGATTATCAAATATCGTTAATTAAGAAATATAAGCTCAAAACATTTTATTTTATTTTATTTGGAAGATACGGGAAATATGATAAAAACATTTCTCCATACAACAAGCGCTTTCATCGTTTAATAAAATATTTATGTGATTATGCAAAGGTAGGAATACATCCATCTTACTCGTCATATGAACAAGAAGAGGAATTATCTATTCAAATTAAAGAATTAGAGCAAGTTATTCATAAACCAATATTAAGAAGTAGATTCCATTTTTTACGATTTCGACTTCCTGTTTCATACAGAAGGCTTTTGGATAATATGATTAGTGATGATTATTCTATGGGATATTCTAAAACAATTGGATTTAGAGCAGGAATATGTTCTGGATATAATTTTTTTGATTTAGAAATTGATGGAGAAACAAAATTAAGAGTTCATCCTTTTGCAATTATGGATGTTGCTCTCAAAGATGGATTGGGATTAAATAGGGAAGAGGCTCTAATTAAAATTAAACAAATTGTAAATGAAATAATTACTGTAAAGGGAGATTTTATTAGTGTCTGGCATAACCAATCTTTAAGTGGAAGGTATCAATGGGTAGGATGGAGAGAGGTTTATGAAAAGATGATAGAATATGTTTCTGCAGTAGATAGAACTCCATTTGAACAGTAGAATGGAACATAAATTTTAATCAATCGTATAAATACTCAATAATTTAGAAATATGATAGTTATTACAGGTGCAGCAGGTTTTATAGGAAGTTGTATGGTTAGCAAGTTGAATAAACTTGGAAGAAATGATATTATTATTGTTGATGATTTCAAGAAGAATGCAAATGTTAAAAAAGCGAACTATTCAAATCTTCAATTTGCAAAAAAAATTGATAGGAAGGAATTTATTAGCTGGTTTGAGAGAAATGCCACTAAGATAGATGGAGTTTATCATTTAGGGGCAAGGACTGACACAACAGAGTTTGATTGGAAAATCTTTTTAGACTTAAATCTTAATTATTCTAAGAATATATGGAGAATCTGTGCATTTAATTCCATCCCTTTAGTTTATGCTTCTTCTGCAGCAACATATGGAGGTGGAGAAAATGGATATGATGATGATCATAATAAACTTCCAAAACTTAAACCATTAAATCCTTATGGACGTTCAAAGCAAGATTTTGATCTTTGGGTTCTAAGGCAAGAGACCAAACCTCCATTTTGGGCAGGAATGAAATTTTTTAATGTATATGGACCTAATGAATATCATAAACAAAGAATGGCTTCTGTGATATTCCATTCTTATCATCAAATTAAAAATACAGGACATGTAAAACTATTTCGTTCTCATCGTCCAGATTATGCAGATGGAATGCAATTGAGAGATTTTATATATGTTAAGGATTTAGTATCAGTATTAGATTTTATTATGAAAAATCAACCTGAATCAGGTATTTATAATTTAGGTACAGGAAAAGCAAGGAGCTTCTATGATTTAGCAAAAGCAACATTTGATGCAATGGGTAAAACTCCAAATATTGAATATATTGATATTCCAGAAGATATTAGAGATAAGTACCAATACTTTACAGAAGCAAAAATGAAGAAATTAAGAAATGTTGGGTATACTGAAGATTTTTATACTTTGGAAGAAGGGATAAAGGATTATGTTCAAAATTATTTATTGACGAATTTATATTATTAATAATGAATTATAAAGAAAAACTTCAACCTATAAAAGCTTTTATATTTGATTATGATGGAGTAATGACAGATGGCAAATTGTGGATAGGAGATGATAATAACATATTTAGAGTAGGGAATGTTAAAGATGGTTTTGCGTTACAATATGCAATTAAAAAAGGCTATTTAATAGCAATAATTTCAGGGGGAAAAGGAGATAGTATATACAAAAGAATGAAAATGTTAGGGGTTGAAGATGTATTTACAGAATCAGCAAATAAGAGAGAGATTTTTTTTAAATTTTTAAAGGACAAAAGACTAACTTCTCAACAAGTGCTTTATATGGGTGATGATATTCCAGATTATGATTTAATGCTTGAAGCAGGAGTTTCCACTTGTCCATCAGATGCAGTTGAAGAAATTAAATCGATCGCAGATTATATTTCCAATAAAAATGGAGGAGAGGGCTGCGTTAGAGATGTTATAGAGCAGGTTATGCGTTTGCATAACAAATGGTTTCACCAAGAAGCTAAAGAATGGTAAAAAACCTCATAATTTTAATTATATTAATTATCCCTTTTTTTGCTTTTAATCAAGGAGTAAAAAAAGGAAAGGTAATGGATAAAAAGGCTACTTTTTATCATAATAAATTTGTTAATAGAAAAACATCTACTGGAGAGAAATTTGATCAAAAAAAATATACTGCAGCACATAAAACAATTCCTTTAAATACTTTAGTTAGAGTAACAAATACCAATAATGGACGTTCAGTAATTGTAAGAGTAAATGATAGGTGCCCTAAGAAAGGAGTTATTGACTTATCTCTTATTGCAGCGAAGAAACTTAAAATGATAAAAGAAGGAGTAGCACCTGTTAAAGTAGAGATTCTAAGTAATGATTACATTGATATTTGGTTAAAACAAGATGAAATTTTTAATTTGTTTGATGGAACTGAATAATAAAGGAGATAATTTGAAAATAGGTTACTTTGTTTCAATACATACTTTATATAAGGTATTCGAAAATTTTATGAAAAGTAGCTATAAATTGGTATAGTTGAAAATAAAAATGCAGATATAGTTTTTTAATATAAAATTTATTTTTACTTTTGCAAGACGCATTTTTATAAATAAGCTTATTGTGAAAATGCTAAGCTACTAATAATTAAAGAAAAAGAGTTAAGGAGCTATTTAAATAATAGTAATATTTACATACATTTATTACATCATGTATAAACGAAATATCTTATTTCCACTCATTAAGACAACAAAATCTTATTTGTTAGTTGTTATTGTTATTTTTGCTCCATTGATTGGTTTTTCACAACAAGAGCCAGAATTTACTCAATATATGTATAATCGTTTATCATATAACCCAGCTTATGCAGGAAGTAATGGCGCTATGTGTTTGACTGGATTTTATAGAAACCAATGGATGGGCTTAAAATTAACTGATATAAAAGGTGGTAAACCCTCAACTCCGCAAACATTAAACTTTTCTTTTGATTTTCCTGTTAAATTCCTTCATGGAGGCTTAGGTGCAACAATAATTTCTGATAAGATAGGGTATTGGAATCAAACTTTTGTAAAAATTGATTATGCTTATAGATTTGAATTGCCAACAGGGAATTTAGCTTTAGGATTAGAGGCTCAATTATTTAGTTCTGCGATTGATTTTGCAAATTTAGTTGGAAGTGATCAGATAAATGAATTGGATGAAATATTGGCAACTTCAAGGGATCCCGTTTTGAAAGATGCTTCTCAACAAAATGATTTTTTATTTGATTTAGGTTTTGGAGCATATTATCAAATTCCAGGAAAGTTTTATGCAGGTTTTTCTTCATCAAAACTAATGGAAACTAAGAGTGACAAGCTTAAATGGGAAGATAAAAGACATTATTATTTATTAGCAGGATATGAATGGACAATTCCTGCTTATCCTGAATTTAGAATTCTTCCTTCTGCTTTAGCAAAATTTATTGAGCCAAGTGGAGATATAAACAAATATCAAATCAACGCAAACTATCAAATTAATGCAAGTGCATTAGTAGAATATAACTATATGTTTTGGGGAGGGATTAACTATCGTATCCAAGATGCAATAAGTGTTTTAGGAGGATTAACCTTAGGAGGATTCAAGTTAGGAATGTCTTATGATATTCCAATAACATATTTAAGACCTTATGGTTCATTTGAGTTATTTGTTAGATATTGCTTTAAAGTTGAAAACCAACCTAAGCCTCCAACAAGTTATAGAAACACAAGAATGAATTAGAAAATGTAACTAAACATAATAATTTACGTTTAGAACAGAAATAGACAGAAAAATAAAATTAGAAGAATATGAAAAGATTGATTTTATTAGCATCATTAGCTATATTAGCAGTAGGATGTGGATCGACAGACAATGGTGAACTGATAGGTGTTCAAGGAAGACAACCATTTGAAGATATGCAGCCTTATGGAATGGTTGAAGTTCAACAAGGAAGTTATACAATGGGATCTTCAGATGAAGATATTTACTCTACCTATAATTTACAGCCAAAAACAATACAAATAAATTCTTTTTGGATGGACGAGACAGAGATTACTAATAATGAATATCGTCAATTTGTTTATTGGGTAAGAGACTCAATTGCATATAAATTATTAGGAGATGTTAATCCTCAAAAATATTTAATAGAAGTTGATCAATATGGTGAAGAGCTTCCAAATCCGATAATTAATTGGAGTGAAAAGATTGATTGGGAGTTGAAAAATGCAGACGAAAGAGATGCTTTGAATCCTTTGTTTATTCCTTCAGAAGAAAGATTTTACAATAAAAAGCAATTAGATGCAAGAAAATTAAATTATGAGTATTTTTGGATTGATTATGTAACAGCAGCGAAGAAAGAACATTATTCTGGAATAGAATTAAGTCCTGAATTAAAAGGTTCTTCATTTGCAGGAAGACCTAATGGATTAAAAAATAGAAAAGAACTTGTAAAGAGAGAAGTAATAAATGTATACCCTGACACATTAGCTTGGATGCATGATTACGCATATTCATATAATGATAATTTGACTCGTAATTATTTCTCTCATCCAGCTTATGATGATTATCCTGTTGTTGGAATTACTTATCGTCAAGCAAAAGCATTCTCGATTTGGAGAACATTTATGATGAATAATTACTTAGAAGGACAAGGTTATTCAAGAATGGAAGAATTCCGTTTACCAACAGAAGCAGAATGGGAATATGCTGCTAAAGGAGGTGCGCCAGGAGCTGCTTATCCTTGGGGAGGACCTTATGTTAGAAATGGAAAAGGATGTTTCATTGCTAATTACAAACCAATGAGAGGAAATTATGATGTTGATGGAGGTGTTTTACCAGTTATTGTTGCTCACTATGCTCCTAATGATTTTGGTCTATATGATATGGCAGGAAACGTTTCAGAATGGTGTGAAGACTCCTTTAATGAATCTTCATATAATTTTGCTCACGATTTAAATCAATTTGCAGGTTACCAAGCTACTGATGAAGATAGTCCACAAATGAAAAGAAAAGTAATTCGTGGAGGAAGTTGGAAAGATCAAAAACATTTTATTCAAACTGCAACTCGTGCATATGAATATCAAGATTCAGGAAAGAGTTATTTAGGTTTCCGTTGTGTCCAATCATATCTTGGTAGAGTTCGTGGAGATAATCCAAAAACATCTTCAAATGTTTATAAACATTAATTTAGAAAATTAATTAATCATTTAATATTAAAACGTAAAAATAAATTTATTATGGGTTTAGATAGTTTTGTAAGAAGTAAGTCCTATAAAAATATGACAGCTAAGCTATATGGTATTGGAGCATCTGCTGTTATTGTTGGAGCATTATTTAAAATTCAACACTGGGTTGGAGCTGGTGCACTATTAACAATTGGAATGGGAACAGAGGCTTTAATATTTTTTGTATCAGCTTTTGAACCGCTACATGTTGAATATGATTGGAGTTTGGCATATCCTGAACTAGCAGGAATGGATGAAGATAAGGATAAGAAGGAAGAAAAGAAAAAAGGAAAAAAGAGAAGAGAAAATCAAGATGTAGACTTAAGTGGGTTAAGCGGATTAAGTGGATTAAATGTTGTAGGTGGATTAACAGAAACTCAAGCTTTAGACAATATGCTTTCTCAAGCAAAAATTGGACCTGAATTAATAGAAAGTTTAGGAAAAGGATTGCAAAATCTTAGTGAAACAGCTTCTCAGTTAGGTTCAATTACTAATGCATCTCTTTCAACTGAAAAATTTGTTAAGAATATTGAAGATGCTACAGAATCTGCTGCAGAATTATCATCTTCTTATAAGAAAACATCAGATTATTTGAATAAAGATTTGATGGTTTCTGGAGAATATTTAGCAAGTGTTCAAGATGCTGCAACAGCAGTTTCTACACTATCAAACATTTATAAAGAAACAGCTGTAGCTCTAACAAGTGGAGATTCATCATACTTAAATGAATTGAAAACTATGGCTTCAAGCTTATCTTCAATAAATGCTTTATATGAATTACAAATTCAAAACTCTACTGCCCAATTAGAATCAACCAAACAAGTGCAAGAAAAAATAGATAGTTTAGTTGTTAATTTTGCTGATACAGCAGAGAATGTCCTAAGATATAAAGAACAAGTTAATGCTCTTTCTAAGAAAGTTACTGCATTAAACGATATCTATGGAAATATGCTTTCTGCAATGCAATCAAAATCATAAATTGATTAAGACTAAATAATTTATTAACGCAAAATAATAGAATACTATGGGTGCAACAAATTGTCCGGAAACCCCCAGACAGAAGATGATTTCAATGATGTATTTGGTTCTAACAGCGATGTTAGCACTAAATGTGTCTGTTGAAATTCTTCAAGCCTTTGTAACTGTTGGTGACAACATGGAAACTACTAATAAGCTATTTTCTTCAAAGATAGAAAACTCTTACTATAATTTTGAAAGAGCTTATAATGCTAATAAAGAAAAAGTAGGCCCTAATTGGATAAAAGCACAAGAAGTTAGAAAATCTACCAAAGAGATGATAAAATATATTGATGATATGCAATATGATTTAATTGTTTATGTTGATGGATTAAAAGGAGGAAAAGAAGAAGCAAAGAAAATATTGTCAGAAAAAGGATTTGAAGGAGTAAAGGCAAAAGATAATGCGACTTCTCCTACAAGATATTTTATGGGAGGAAGTGAAGATGGATCTGGAGCAAAAGGTATGGAGTTAAGAAAGAAGATTGAAGCTTACCAAGCAAAAATGTTAACTCTTGCCGATCCAAGATTCGTTGAGAGACTGAAAAAAATGCAAATAAACACTAAAGGAAAGTTTAAAAATAAAGCTGGTCAAAATCTTAATTGGCAAATGTATAATTTTAATAATACAATTACATTAGCCGATTTAGTTATCTTAAAAAAGTTAAAGTCTGAAGTTCAAAATGCAGAGTTTGATGTTGTAAATGACCTTTTGGTGTCTGTTAGTGCAGATGACTATAAATTTGATAATGTTAGAGCAAAAGTTGTTCCAACTGCAACTTATGTTATGCAGGGAGACTCTTATTTAGCAGACGTATTTGTTGCTGCTTATGATTCAAAAACACAATTAAGAGCTGATGTTAGAGGAGCAAATTTAGTTAGTGATTCTGGAGTTATTAAACTAAAGTTCCCAGCAACAGCTGTAGGTATGCAAAAATATGAAGGTGTTGTATATGTAAAAGGAGAAAGTGGTGAAGAAGCTTATCCATTTTCAGGCGAATACTTTGTTGCTGCCCCTGCTGTTACAATTTCTCCAACCAATATGAACGTATTTTATATTGGAGTTGATAATCCTGTTTCAATTTCAGCACCAGGAGTTAGTGCAGACCAGTTAAATGTTAGTATAACTGGTGGAGGTGGAGCTACCATTAGTAAAGTGTCTGCTGGAAAATATATTGTTAATGTAAAAACTCAACAAGAAGCTCAAGTTGTTGTAACAGCAAATATTGGAGGTAAGGTTGTAAAACAAGGAGATATGAAGTTCCGTGTTAAGAAAATTCCAGCTCCAAAAGCAATGGTTGGCTCATCAGATGGTGGAAGAATTGCAAAAGAAATTCTTGTTGCACAAGGACAATTAAAAGTTGTTATGGATGGATTTGATTTCCCTGTTAAATATAATGTTACAGAATTTCAAATGACATTCAATACTGGAGGAGATGGACAAGCACCACTTGTTTCAAGAGGAGCAAGATTTACTCCAGAAATGATTAGCCAAATTCAAAGACTTAGAAGAGGAAATAAGGTTTACATAGAAGGTATTAGAGCCAAAGGACCTGACGGAGACAAATCCGTTCAAAACCCTCAAATGATATTTACAATGCAATAAAATATTAGATTATGAAAAAGATATCTTTAATATTATTAGTAGTTATTTCATTATTTAGTGCAAATCTATTTGCTCAAGTATTGGATGCACCAGATGAAGGACCAAGAGATAGTTTTTACGAAAAAATATCTTTTAATAAAAGAAAACCATTTAGTTTTCCATATGTAAGAGAAGCTGATGTTGTTTGGCAATGGAGAATATGGAGAGTTATTGATTTCCGTGAAAAACAAAATCAAGTTTTCTATTATCCAACACAACCTGACCAAGGAAGAGTTAATCTTTTCTATGCTTTAGAACAAGCAATTAATGAAGGAAAGATTAAAGTATATTCTGATGATGAATTTAAAAATGAAATTGATTGGCCTACTCAAAAAGAATTATACTCCAAAAAGATAGAAGAACAAATTGACTCTGTAGACATTGACGGAACAGAATTTCAGGTAACAAAAAAAGTTCTAATTCCTCTAAATACTGATGATATTAAAACTCTTCGTATTAAGGAAAATTGGTTTATTGATAAACAAAGAACTGTTCAAGATGTTAGAATAGCTGGTTTCTCTCCAATTTACTATCAAGTAAAAGAAGAAGGAGCACCTCCAATTACAATTCCATTGTTTTGGGTAAGATATGATGACCCAGAAGTTAGAGAATTATTAGCAAACACTGAGGTATTCAACTTTAAAAATGATGCTCAAAGAAGAAGCTATGATGATATATTCCTAAAAAGAATGTTTAGTAGCTATATAATTAAAGAATCTAACGTATATGGACTTCGTACAATTAGTCAATATACAACTGGAGACGAAGCTTTGAGAGAATCAGATAATTTAAAAGATAAAATCTTCGATTACGAAGAAGATATGTGGGAATACTAACATATTGCTTTTAAATAGTCAAAGATAAAAAATACGGCAGGAGAAAATCTTCTGCTGTATTTTTTTATACAATAGTTTTATATGAATTGAATTTATAATTTTGCATGACTATTTTGAGTTGTGCGTTTTTCATTAAAATAAGTTATGGATATAAAAGAATTATTTAATAATAAATCAATAAAAGGAATTGAGAAAGTTAGACAATTAACTTTAGCAATCTCAAATAATGAAATTCTAATTGAAGATATAAAAGAGATTTGTAAGACACTAAAAGACTCTGAAATTGCTTATTGTATGGAAGCAATTGAAGCAGTTACTATTTCAAATCCAGAAATTTCAAATATTGAATATTTCAAATTCGCATCTTCTTATATTGATTCAAAATCAAATAGCCTAAAAAGAGAATCAGCAAGAGTAATAGGGAATATAGCAATGTTATATCCCAAAGACTTGGACAAACCTATTAAATCTCTTTTGAATAATACAAATGATAATGGTATAGTAGTTCGTTGGAGTGCTGCCTATGCACTTTCAAGAATTGTGATTTTGCCAGAATATGCAAATAGTAAATTATATGATCAATTAGTAGAAATTTGCGATAAAGAGGAGAAGAATAGTATAAAGAATATTTACTTAAAAGCATTTAAGAAGAGGGTAAAATAAAACCTTATTCCAGTAAAATAAAACGAAGAAAGAAAAAATTAAAACAAAGAGTTAGTAACTTAAAATAGCGTTTCATTTAAATGAATAAGGAGATTAAAGACTATAAAGTCATTAAGGATATTAGTGTCCTTAAACTCCTAAACAGCAAAACCTCTCAACAACTAAACCTTCTTTACTTTCAAAAAGCATCAATCATAATCAAAAATATATCAGTCAAAAATAAAAATATGACTGATATAAATTGAAATATGACTGATATATTTTCAATTATACTTGATATATTTTTAAGTAGATTTATTTACCTCTTCCTTGGAAGATTATAATAAAGGTATAAAGTAGAATCTTTATATCTGTGGCGATAGAAAGGTTTTCAATATATAAAAGGTCATATTGCAAACGTTCTATCATTTCATCAACATTTTCAGCATATCCATACTTAACTTGTCCCCATGAAGTGATGCCTGGTTTTACCTTAAGCAAAAGGGTATATTCAGGATTTCTTTCAACAATTTGATTAATAAAATATCTTCTTTCAGGTCTTGGTCCAACCAAGCTCATAGTCCCTATCAAAACATTATAGAATTGAGGAATTTCGTCTAATCTAACCTTACGCATAAATTTCCCAAATGGAGTTATACGACTATCATTATCGCTTGAAAGTTTAGGCACTCCATCGCTTTCAGCATTCAAATACATTGAGCGAAATTTATGCATATAAAAAGGCTTGCCTTTATAACCTATTCTTTCTTGCTTATAAAAAATTGGTCCTTTAGATGTGAAATATACAATTGCTCCAGTAATTAAATAAATAGGGATAAGAATTATAATTGCAATAGATGCAAACAAAATATCCATAAGTCTTTTTATGAACTTTTGCCAATTTGAAAGAATTTCATTTGAAACCAACACCAAAGGAGTTTGAAAGATTGAAGACATCTTAACTCTTCCTAAAAGAATGTCTGTTGTGTCAGCAGGAACTTTAATTAAAACGTTATTATTCGATTCAATTTGAGTTATTATCTTATGAAGGTTGGCCTCATTTTCTTTTTCAACTGCAATAATTATTTCTTCAACATTGTTATCTGCAATTATCTTGTCAATATCCTTATAGTCTCCAAGGCAGTTTAGATAAGCTGAAAGTCCATTATTTTTTTTATCAAGATTAACGTATCCAATTATCTTATTTCCTGAAGAGATTTCTTGATTTTCAATATCGTGAAAAAGTTTAATTGCTTTTGAGTTATTGCCAATAATTATTGTAGGGAAGCCAATAATTTTTTTATGAATTTTCTTGGCTGCATTTGTTGTAATTAATAGCCTTGGTATATAGGTTAAGAAGAAATGAGTAATTAGGAGGATAAAGAAAGAAAAATAGTAGTTTTTGTATGATAATATTTGGTCGTCAAGCAATAGTACAAAGAATATAACTATAATTCCAACAACACTTATAAAGAAAGTTTGTTCTAATTCTTTTAATCTTGACTTGCGATAAGAGTCGGTGTAAGTTCCTTGACAAAAATAAAGAAAAATCCAAAACAGAGGTACGAATACTAATCCCTTATATAAATTTGAATCACTGAAAACGGAATTAATATCATCAAAACTCCCAGCATCAATTGTGGTTTTGCGAAATATAAAAAATAAAGTCCAAGCAATTAGAGCTGATAATAAATCTGAGATAAGGTATTTTGCACCCTGAATTTTTCTATTCATTGTTATTGTAAGGAGAAGGTTTTGTTATTTATTTGGGTAGTGAATAATTTTAATGTTATCAACATAAATCCAGCCATTTTGAACTCCATCCTTCTTTAAAGGAGTGAGAAAGACTCTAAAATATTCTGGATATGAAAGCTGAGACCACACTTTCCCCAAAACTATATAAACTTTTTGCCATCCTTTCGTAGCATTTGGATTAAGTGTCATAACATTCAAATATTGTGTTTGTGCAGCAGCAGAAGTCTTTCCAGCCATTCCAATTCCAAAAGGTATATTACACCAATAATCAATTTCCATAATAACAGTTGATTTATTGTTGCAGTAAATGGAGTCAGAAATAACCCTGTAAGTTGTTTCATCTGATCCTAAATACATAGCTCCACAATAAGTTCCCCATTCAACAGTGTCGGGATTATTACATTTTATTAACCTATTTGTGTCTTGTAATAGTCCTTCAGTCTTAAAGGAAAGAAATGAGTTTTCAAACAATTCAGAAATTGCAAATACAGACCAATCATCTCTATAAGAGATATCCATAGTTTCAATTGTATCTGTTTCTTCCTCTTTTAAGTTAATAGTGTTTGTGTAGGTAGTGTAAAAAGGATAATCAGACCTTGTTAGAGAAATACCATTTAACTTAATACCAGGTTTAATTTCAATCTTATGATTCCCTTTCTTTAAGATAGGAACTTTGCAAGGTAGAGAATAAGTTCCGATATATATATTATCTACAAAAACCCAAGCATCAGTAATTGCAGAAGTTTGAAAACCTTCAGTTGAACTTTGTTCTATTGCTGGATTTTCAACTACATTAAATCCTTTAATGTATATAAAAGAAGGAGTTTGTTGGTCGCCTTCAAATTCATTACAACTAACTAAAAATATAGAAAATACAAATACCGATAAGATAATAGTTAAATAACTATTAGATAATAATTTTTTACTCATTACAAACAAAATAAGATTTCAAACTTAACGCACGAAAAAAGTGCTTTAGTATAATAATAAAGAACAAAAATAGAAGTTTTTTTTGAATTATCCCTTTTAAATCAGAACTTCTTTGTAAATTCGCATTGTTAAAATATGGAGAAATGATAACAGATAGCTTTAAACACAAAGGACTAAGAAAATCACTTGTAGAAGAATTAAAATCTAAAGGAATAACTGACAAAAAAGTTTTAGAAGCAATTGGAAACATTCCAAGACATATATTTTTAGATTCTTCATTAGACAATATTGCATATCAAGACAAAGCTCTTCCAATAGGTTGCGCTCAAACAATCTCTCAACCCTACACTGTAGCTTTTCAAACCCAGCTTTTAGAGCTCAAACCCAATGAAAAAGTTTTAGAAATAGGCACAGGCTCTGGTTATCAAACTTCTGTTTTGTGTGAAATGGGAGTAAGAGTTTTTACCATCGAAAGGCACAAACCTTTATATGTTAGGGCAAAGTCAGTCTTGGAGCTTATGAAATATAAACCTAAATGTTATTTTGGAGATGGATATAAGGGCTTACCTGCCTATGCTCCATTTGACAAAATAATAATAACATGTGGAGCAGAAACTATTCCAGGGGAATTAGTCTCTCAACTCAAAGTAGGAGGTATTTTGGTCGTTCCAATAGGTCTTGACAGTCAAATAATGTATAAGATAACAAAGAATAAAGAAGTAGAATTGACAACCCAAGAGTTTGGCAATTTCAAATTTGTTCCAATGCTTCAGGACAAGGAAAGTTAATTTTAAATCAACAATTTTACTATGTCTTTTATTTTTACTACCTTTGCATAATATTTATATTTTTATATATGGGAAAAGGAAAAGTATTATTTGTAAATCAGGAAATAACTCCATATTTGGAAGAGACTCCATTGTCTATTTTTAGTAGGAAACTTCCTCAATTTATTCAAGAAAGTGGTAAAGAAATCAGAACTTTTATGCCACGATTCGGTAATGTTAATGAAAGAAAAAATCAACTACATGAGGTGATTAGGCTTTCAGGAATGAATTTAATTATTGATAATTCTGATCATCCATTAATAATAAAAGTTGCTTCAATCCAACAAGCAAGAATGCAGGTTTACTTTATAGATAACGAAGATTTCTTCCAACGTAAATTCGATGTTTTTGATGACAATAAGAAGGCTTTTGAAGATAATGATGAAAGAACAATTTTCTTCTCACGTGGAGTTTTGGAAACAATAAAGAAATTGAATTGGAGACCTAATGTTGTTCATTGTAGTGGCTGGTTCTCTTCTTTGTTACCTTTCTACATTAAACGTACAGATTATAAAAATAATCCATTGTTTGGAACATCAAAAATAATATTAACTCTTATTGATGATGAGTTCACCGAACAATTGAATGAGAATTTCCATAAGAAACTTAAATCAGATGGAGGAACTTTAAAGGATTGGAATTTATATAAGGAGCCAAATTATTTGAATTATATGATGGCTGCAATTTCTTATTCCGATGGAGTAGTTTTGGCATCTGACAAAGTTAATCCAAAGCTAATTGAGTTTGCAAAACAAAACAAAAAACATATTATTGAATATGCTCCAGTTGAAGAGCAATACCCATTAATAAATGAACTATACGATAAGATTATGATTTTTGATGAAGATTAATCTTATCGAATACAACATATCAAACATACGCACGTTTATATAAACAAATTTATTTCAATATTATGTTTAGATTAAAATATTTATTATTTCTAATTCCTCTTTTTTTAGTTTCATGTGTTGATGAAGACCCAATGTTAGGAATGGGTTTGGTTGATGATACAGACAAATTAAACGCAAACAAATACGATAATTTTGATATTAATGCTTTTGTTTTTCATGAAGACTCATTGAAAACAAGTGATTACCGTTATATGACTTTAGGTTCATATTATGATAATCAGTTTGGATTGGTTAAAACATCAATTTATTCTCAAGTAAGTTTATCTTCATCCACAATTGACTTTAATTATTATAAGGATAAATCAGACTCAATAGTTCTTGCTTTATCTTACGTTGGCGCATTTACAAAAGATACATCAATAAAATCTATGGAAATGAAGGTTGAAGTATTTGAGATAACAGAATCATTTGATGATTCTGCTTCTTACTACAAAAAATCTTCATTGCAATATAATTCAACACCTATTGCATCTAAAACCATAACCATTTCTCCAAAAGATAGTGTATTGATTAATGGAGGCAAATTACCAGCACATCTTAGAGTAAATTTGGGTAATGATTTTCTTCAAAAGATTATTAATTCAGGAAGTTTCTCAAGCAACAATAGTTTCTTAGAATTCTTTAAAGGATTTTACATTAAGCTAACTCCAACATCTAATACCGATGCAAATGGAATAATTGCTTATTTTGATATGTATTCTTCCAATTCAGGAATGATGCTTTACTATAAAGATAATGCTGGAAGAACTCAAAAATATAATTTTGTATTTGACCAAACTTCACGTCGCTTTACACATATAGATTATAATTTCTCTTCATCAGAGCTTACACAATTTGCTTCAAAAAGAAAATCAATAACAGATACTTTAGATTGTAATTCTGCAACAGGGAAAATACATTTAGCAACCTTAGGTATAAGTGCAGCAAAATTGAATATTAATGACCTTTTGCAATGGTATACTGATTCAACTCAATCCTTAGGAGGTTTTAATCAAGCTATGCTTATATTACCAGTTAATGAAGATTATATTACCAGCGTTGGAGGGACACAAAACATTCCTTCTAAAATTATTTGTTATCGTAAAGATGATAGTGGTAATTTAGTTTATATACACGATGCATTATTTACTGCAGAACAGTTTATGGGAACTTATGACAAAGCTTCCAATTCTTATAAAATGCGTATAACATCACACCTTCAAAACTATTTGAATGGTAATGTGAAATCTTCAGATATATATCTAATGCCTGACTCCAGAACATCAACAGCCAATAGAGTTGTTCTTAATGGACCTAAGCATTCTACTAAACCAGCAAAAATAGAAATCATTTACACAAGATGAAAAAACTTTTCTTCACACTGATTTTCCTAAATACATTCTTTTTCACATCTTTTTCTCAAAAGGAATACTTGGAGTATTGGAATAATAATAATATTTCAACCAAAGGATATAAATCCGACAAAGGAGTAAGAGTTGGTAATTGGACTTGGTTTTATGAAGATGGAACAAAAGACCATGAAGGCACTTATGATGAAAGAGGAAAAAAGATTGACACTTGGACATATTACTATAGTAATGGAAAAATTAAAAAGCAAGAATGTTATTCAGAGAATGGATTTGAAAAAGCTTACTATAATAATGGACAATTGTATTATTCTGTAGAAATTAAAGACGGAAAGAAAATAGGAGAATACAAGGAGTACCACAAAGACGGAAAGGTGAAAATGATTGGTAATTATGTTGAGGACGAGTTAGATGGAGATGTTGTTTGGTGGTATGAGAATGGTTATAAGGAAATGGAAGGTAGTTTAAGCAAAGGAAAGAGAGAAGGAAATTGGAAATACTACTACTATTCAAATGGAGTTTTGGGAAGTGAAGGTAATTATATAAATGATAAAGAAACTGGAAAGTGGACTTATTATTATGAAACCAAAGAGAAATGGAGAGAAGGTAATTATGAAAATGGTTTAAGAGAAGGAGAATGGATAACTTATTATGAAAATGGAGATGTCCTTCATAAAGGAAGTTATTTAAAAGGTTTAGAAAATGGAGTTTGGGAAAGTTGGTATGAGAATGGTAAAACTAAAGATAAGGGTTCATTTGTAAATGGAAATCTATCTGGTCTTTGGAGTCATTGGTATGAAGATGGAACTTTAAAAACAGAAGTATCATATAAGGATGGACTAAAAGATGGTCAAGAAAAGCTATATGATGAAAGAGGAGTTTTATTTCGTTTTTCAGAATATAAGCAAGGTAAGTTTCATGGAAAGGTTGAAAGATATTCTGATAGAAAGGTTTTGATAGAAAGCACAAACTATAAAGACGGATTAAAAGAAGGTCTTTCAACTTTCTATTATTTGCAAGGAGCCAAACAAAGAGAACAATCTTTTAAGGCAGGAAAACCTGATGGTAAATGGGCAGAATATCATGAAAATGGCAACAAAGCATCTGAAGGAACTTATTCTAATGGCAAACAAGTAGGGAAGTGGGTTAGTTATGACAGATATGGAAATAAGTCTTCAATTGTAATATATAAAAACGGAAGAAGAGTATCTCAAGAAATTCTCAAAAAAGACCAAGAACAGAAATCAAAATCGAAAACATTTTAATGGTTTAATAAATAAAACAAATGCTAAGTCTTAATGAATTATTGGAGTATAGAATTATTCTTGCATCAAAATCGCCAAGACGGTTAAGTTTATTAAAACAAATGGGATTTAAGGTTGAGGTTGTAAGATTTGATGTTAACGAAGATTATCCCCTCAATATAGAATATTCCTCTATTCCTGAATATTTAGCTGAAAAGAAAGCAAAAGCATTTGATATAAATAAGCTTGAAGAAAAGGATATTTTGCTAACAGCAGATACCATGGTTTTCTTAAACACTCAAACAGTTGATAAGCCAAAAGACAAAGAAGATGCAATATCTTTATTAAAAAAGTTATCAAATCAAACTCACCAAGTAATTACTGGCTGTTCTCTCAAAACAAAATTCAAAACAAAATCATTTTCTGTTAAAACAGAGGTTAGTTTTAAGCAATTAACCAATGAGGAAATAATCTATTATGTAGAAAACTACAAACCCTACGATAAGGCAGGTTCTTATGGCATTCAAGAATGGATAGGTCTAATTGGAGTAGAAAAGATTCAAGGGTGCTACTATAATGTAATGGGACTTCCAACACAAGAGATTTTCAATCAAATTAACCATATAATAAATACAAAATAAGTATGGCAAACGAAAATTACAAAGTATTGATAGTTGATGACGAAGAAGATATTTTAGAATTCCTTTCTTACTCATTAACTAAAGATGGTTTCATTACCAAAACAGCCAAAACGGGTTATGAAGCTATAAACATTGCAAAGGACTTTATCCCTGATGTAATTGTGTTGGATGTTATGATGCCAGGCATTGATGGAATTGAAACATGCACAGAGCTTAGAGCAATTGAAGAATTGCATAACACTATGATAATTTTCCTTACTGCCAGAAACGAAGACTATTCGCAAATTGCAGGATTTGATGCTGGAGCCGATGATTATGTTTCAAAACCAATCAAACCCAAAGTATTATCCTCTCGACTTAAAGCTCTTCTGAGAAGAAAGCCAGGAACTTATTCAAAGCAAGAAACAAGTGATAATATTCTTGTTAGAAATGATTTAACAATAGATAGAGAAAAATATATTGTATTTGTTCAAGACCGAGAAATACTCCTTTCAAAAAAAGAATTTGAACTTCTATATTTCTTAGCCTCCAAACCCAACAAGGTTTTCTCAAGAGATGAAATTTATTCTGCCGTTTGGGAAGATGGAATAATTGTTGGAGAAAGAACAATTGATGTTCATATCCGCAAACTAAGAGATAAACTAAAGATAGATAATATCAAAACATATAAAGGCGTTGGTTATAAATACGAAGAATAAAGAAAATGAAAATAAAGTCTTTAACATTAAGGATTATTATCTTTTCCTCAATCCTGTTTTTAGCCCTTTTGACAGGAATACTTGTTTGGTTTAAGGACAATTTATTTTTACCAACAATTATATCAGCCATAGTTTTTATCCTTTCCAACTATTTCTATGTTAAATACACAATAGATAGAGAGTTTTACGATAAGGTAAGAACAATATACAAGAATATCTACAACTATAAAGTATCTAAAATAGACCTTAAGCATAGAATAAAATCTTCAAAAATTGGGCTTGATGAAGTAAAAAAAGAAGTGTCCGATTGGATGGATGAGAATGATAAGCAAATAAGCAATATGATTGCCCTTGAAAAGTATAGAAAGGAATATATTGGTGATGTTGCTCACGAACTTAAAACTCCAATATTCAATATTCAAGGATATGTCTCCACACTTCTTGATGGAGCAATGGAAGATCCTCATTTAACCAAGAAATATCTTATAAGAGCAGAGGCAGGCATAGATAGATTAATAGCCATTGTTCAAGACCTTGACACCATAGCCCAATTGGAACTTGATGAAGTGCAGCTTCAAATTACTCATTTCAATATAACACAGCTTATAGATGAGGTTATAGATAGTTTTGAATTGAAAGCCTTAGATAGAAAAGTAGCATTGGTATTTCATAATCTTGACCCTGTGATTGTGGAAGCCGATAAAGGCAGAATAAGACAGGTTTTGGTTAATTTGATAGAGAATGCTATAAAATATAGTAAGGACGAGAATGGGGAAGTAAGGATTAAAATATTTGATATGGATGATCTATATCTTGTTGAAATATCAGATAAGGGCATAGGCATTGAAGAAAAAGATATAGAAAGAGTCTTTGAACGATTCTATAGAACAGATAAAGCACGCTCCAGAGAATATGGAGGCACAGGATTGGGCTTAGCAATAGTAAAACATATAATAGAAGCACATAATCAAACAATCAACGTAAGGAGCACCATAGGACAAGGAACAGTCTTTGGGTTTACCCTCAAAAAACACGTTGAATAACACCAAATAGAATTGGTGAAATGTCATCTCATTTTATCAAAACAAAGATTAAGTGTCGTAAAATCCTTATTTAGTTTCCGTTAAAGCTAAAAATGCAGTACTTAAAATTATAGATTTTAGATAGTCTAAGAATATTGAATTTTATTTTACAAGATTTTTTTTCTAATAATAAATTAGATGATATCAGTTCTATTAATATAAAAAGAGTTTAGTCTTTTAGCATCTCCTTCATTTCTTTTATTGAAAAAGGAGGATCTTTTTTGTGAATTATTGAATGACAATTTGGACAAACTGGTACTAAATCTTTTATAGGGTCAATTTGATAAGTTTTTCCAATTTGTGATACTGGGATCAAATGATGAATGTGAATAAATCCTTTCCCAATATCACCATAAATCTTTACAAAATCAAAATTACAAATCACACATTTTGTCCCCCAATGTTTAATACACAATTCTCGTGCCTTTGAATTTCTTTCGTAAGAGTTTACTGTTATTGTCTTTTTTAAGCCTTCGTAAAATTCAGAATTGATGTCTTTAGGAAGCTCTTCAGCATAAGAGATTTCTTTTGTTAAGCAGGTCTTTTCTAATGCTTTTTTTAGCTCAGGTTTTAATTGCCAAACAAATTTCTTCCCTTCATCCCAACCATTAAAAAATAAATCCCAAAACTTGTATTGTTTTTCATTTCTCTTAGTAAAATTAATATCATACTTGGTAGCAATTCTTTTTGCATATCTTCCAATTTCAAGATTTAATGGGGGATGAGTAGTATCTAAAATTAGTGCAATTTGACTTGCATACGCTTTATGGTTTTCAAAAGAATATAAGGTTTGAAAAATTGATAAATCAAGTTCATTTGTAAGTTCGTTGTCTAAAAGAATGTTAGACCACTCTGGAATGTTTAATCTTGACTCTTCTGTAGCTATATTTAAAGGTTTTTCCCCTTTTGGAATTTCTACTTTCATTTTATAATATCTATCTCAACATATCCTATAACAAGGTTTGATATTGCAAATACCACAAATCAAAAAGAGGATAAATTAATTAAAGTGGAGCGTAGGGGAGTCGAACCCCTGACCTTTAGACTGCCAGTCTAACGCTCTAGCCAACTGAGCTAACGCCCCAAAACTTTGCAAAGATATGAATACGTAAAGATATATTCACAATTGGGACAATAAAATGATTTTTATGGTTTCTTATTGTAGGCGTTCATTGTTCTATCCATTCCAATTGTTGAAAAGGATTTAATGATTTCTACTATTGTGTCAAGTTTTTGATTTATTGTTGCCAATTCGCCTTCATCCCATTTCCCCAAAACATAATCAACCTGTCTTCCTTTTGAGAAATTGTCTCCAATACCAAAACGTAGTCTGTTGAATTTATTATGTCCCAAGGTTTCAATTATATGACTTAATCCGTTATGTCCCCCATCGCTTCCTGTCATTCTCATTCTAATGGTTCCAAGTGGAAGAGCAATATCGTCAAGTATTATTAAAATGTTTTCAAGAGGAATATCCTCCTTGTCCATCCAATATTTAACTGCCTTACCGCTAAGATTCATATAAGTTGTAGGCTTTGCTAAAATAATTGTTCTGCCTTTAAACTTGGTTTTTGCAATATAGGCATGTCTTTCTAATGAAAATGCACAATCGGTTTGACTTTTTGCAAAGTAATCCAAAGCCATAAATCCAATATTATGACGTGTATTCTCATATTCCTTTCCAATATTGCCCAAACCAATGATTAGGTATTTCATCTTATTTAGTTTTTAAAGTAAAATGGCGAACAATTTCTGCTCGCCATATCTACTTAATGTTATAAAGTCTTTTTATTTAGCTGCAGCTGCTGATTGACGAGTTGATTTAACCCAAATAACAACTGAAGATTTAACATTTAAAATATCAACATTTGGAATATTAATTTCTTCAACCTTTACTCCTTGACCAATGTTAAGTTCAGAAATATTAACTTCAACAAATTGAGGAATAGCGTTAGGAAGACCTTTAAGTTTCATTTTACGAATCTTAGTTTCAAGTTTTCCCCCTTGAAGAACTCCAGGAGCAACTCCAACTGCTTTAATTGGAACTGAAATTGTAATTGGTTTGTCATCATACAAACGTAAGAAGTCTGCGTGAATAACTTCATCACTTACTGGGTGATATTGAATGTCTTGAAGAATGGTAAGAGTTTTCTTTCCATCAATGTTCAATTCAACATAATTTGTGTCTGGAGTAAACAATAATGGTTTAAATTCTGTTAAGTCAACAGAAAATCTTACTTGTTCTTCTCCACCATACATTACGCAAGGAACTAATCCTTTTCTGCGAAGAGATTTTGCATCTTTTTTCCCTACGTTCTCTCTTAGAGAACCGCTCATAGATACTGTTTTCATCTTTCTTATTTATTTTTATTTATTAATTTACCCTATTTAGTTAGGGCTTTATTTTTTAAAACTTAATTGTTAAACCTTTTTTGCTAATTGCCATTTCATAGAAGTCAGCAATTGATTCATTAAATTCAACTCTGCGGATTGCTTCTGCAAAAATTGGTGCAACAGAAAGGGCTCTTATCTTAGAAGAAATTTGTTTTAAAGGAATTGTGTCAGTAACAATTAATTCTTCCATTTGAGAATTTTCAATTTTTTCAACTGCATCTCCACTCAAAACAGGGTGAGTAATCATTGCTCTAACGCTTTTTGCTCCTTTTGTTTTAATAACTTCTGCAGCTTTGCAAAGGGTGTTGCCAGTATCAACAATATCATCAACCAAAATAACATGTTTTCCTGCAACATCTCCAATCAATTGCATTGTTCCAATTTCATTTGGTTTGTTTCTTTGTTTGTAGCACATAACAAATCCACAACCTAATTTCTTAGCATATTCACTTGCTCTTTTTGTGCCTCCAACATCTGGAGATGCAAACAATACATCATCTAAATTAAAGCTATCACTTGCCAAGCCTCTTAAATAAGGAATAAATATTGAAGAAGCATAAAGGTGGTCAACAGGAACATCGAAGAATCCTTGAATTTGATCTGCGTGAAGGTCAATAGTTATAACACGAGTTACTCCAACAGCAGTTAATATGTCAGCTACAAGTTTAGCTGTAATTGGAACACGTGGTTTGTCCTTACGGTCTTGACGTGCAAATCCAAAATAAGGGATAACTGCAATTATTCTTTTTGCTGAAGCACGCTTTGCAGCATCAACATACATTAACAACTCCATTAAATTATCTGCTGGAGCAAAGGTAGATTGAATAATAAATACATCTCTTCCTCTAATGTTTTCTTCAAAAGAAGGTTGAAATTCTCCGTCTGCATATTGAAGAACTTGTGAGTCTCCAATAGGTTTACCATAAATGTTTGCAATGTCTTTTGCTAAATAAGAAGTTGCTCTTCCAGTAAAGATTGCAACACTGTCTTTAGGGTTATTTGTTTGCATAGTTGATAATTATAATGAATAGTGATGTTTTTTTGAAAGTGCAAAATTAGTGAAGAAAATTGGAATATGAAAAAAAACGAAGGTTTATTTGTATAAAAAGAAAATCTTTGTACCTTTGCACTCTTATTTGAGTTAATCGAATAGTCGCATCAGTGGCGGAACTGGTAGACGCGCTAGACTCAAAATCTAGTGAGGTAACACTCGTGCCGGTTCGATTCCGGCCTGATGTACAAAGGGATTTCAATTATTGAAATCCCTTTTCGTTTTTAGTTTATCATATTAAAAAGACATCCCACATAAAGCCTAATTCCTTTGTGAAAAATATCTCCTGAAGGAGAAGTAACGTAATCTAATTTTGCACTTAGGTTAGCTTTTGAAGAAATTTTATACTCATAAGAAATAAATGGAGAAGTAATGAAACTTCCTTTTTTATCCCATTTCACATAATCAAAAGCATCCGAAGAATTATTATCTACAACAATCTCCATTTGCTTATTGCTTCCTCCTCCAATTGTTAGACCAACAATAAATAATGATTTCTTATATGGAAAAATAAACTCTCCCAAAACTCCACCCCAACCAATGGAATAAAAACTGCCATCCTTTTTGTAAGTGGCACTGCTTCCATATCCTTCACAACCTATTCTAAAATTATTACAAACTTTAAATGACATCTTACCCCCAATTCCTAAGGCTATATCGTCAATACTATTCAAATAACCAGAATTCAAATACATTCCTCCAATAAGTTTTGCATCTTGTCTGTTTTGTGAAAAGGAAGAAAAGGCAATAAAAGAAAAACAAAGGATTAATAATTGTATTCTTATAAGTTTTTTAATCATAGTTCTAAAGTGGTGTTTTTTAAGCATCAAAAAAATAAGGTTAAGTTGAAATTTAACCTTATTTTAAGGATGAGAAATAAGAGGAAAAGTCTATTTGTTCTTAAGTAAATCTCTTATTTCGGTTAATAATTTCTCTTCTTTTGAAGGTTCAGGAGCAGGTTTTACTTCCTCTTTCTTTTCTTCTTTTTTCTTTGCAGCATTAAGTAATTTAATAACCATAAAAATTGAAAAAGCAATTATTAGAAAGTCAAAAGCAACCTGAATAAAGTTTCCATAGTTTAAGGTAACTGCAGGCACATCGCCAACAGCATCTTTCAAAACAAATTTAAGGTCAGTGAAATTCACTCCTCCAACCAATAGTCCAAGAGGAGGCATAATTATATCACTTACAATAGAAGTAATAATTTTACCAAAGGCAGCACCAATAATGATACCCACAGCCATATCAATGGCATTTCCTTTAATTGCAAAGGTTTTAAATTCTTGTAAAAGTTTCATATTCCTTTTCGTTTTTTGGTTTATAAATTGTCCACACTTATTTAAGTAAATCTGATAAATGAGAACGTTTCAACAATATTCATAAGTCTTACAGGAAGACAAATAAAACTTGTTTATTAAAAACAAAAATAACAAAAAATGATTATGTGGGAGTTTTTTAGAAAAAATAAACAAGGTTTCCCTCCAAAAAGAAGAGATATAAAACTGACTTGTCCTGAAAAAAGTTGACACAAAAACCCAAATCAACATGGACAAAAATTTAAGAAAAGAACCCATTACCGATGCATTTCGCTACAAAG